>JADGEJ010000002.1 GCA_016744435.1 Lentibacter sp.
CGAAAACGACTACGACGCCCTCGGCGACATCTCAACCCTCGCAGAACCACAAGTCGTCGCCGAGCTGATCGAGAATAGAGCGAATAAGGCGTGATGGACTGCGTCTCGATTCGCGTACAACATGAATAAGCACATACAAAGAGCGCCTTCGGGTGCTCTTTTTCGTTTTAAAACAAACGTTTATCCTCAAGGTCAGGAATGCCTTACCTGACAGCACTCAACTGAAGGCCTAATGTCGGATCATATTACACACGACCCTTTTTATCGGCCCCGTTCAAACCAAAACCCAATTGAAGACACCAACTTTTGCCGCCATTTTCTTGGCCCTGTTGACGACCTGTTTCCGAGTGGTTTTGGTTTCGACCTAGATTATTTGAGAGAAATCCGCATGTTTGACTTCATCCAAAACATTGATCCCAACACTTTTGAAGTGGCAGGTGTAGTTGGGTTCGGCCTTTACGTCACCAACTACACTCTGCTCACGTTTCACCGCCTGCACAGCCATGATGCGCTCTATTTTGGCATCAATCTGGTTGCCGCGACTCTGGTTCTTGCCAGTTTAACGACCAGCTTCAACCTTGCCTCCGCAATGATCCAAGCCTTTTGGGTTGTTATTTCGATCACCGCGATCATCTTGCGTTTGTACCGTAAAAGCAAAGCCAAGAAAGGCAGCCATGATCTGGTGGCTGAGGTTGCACATGTTTACGACGAGGCCAAAACCTCGGACATGCGCCCGGCGGCTGCAGGGTAGCTCCGACGCTTGTTGCGAAAATCGTTAGAGTTTGCGTCAAACCCCGTTCCTTAACACCATGGTAATGTTTGATGCCCAAGTTTGTAGATGGTGGGGGCTCCAACAGCGGAGCCACTAATGACATTTTTTGAAGCAATCACAACGACACTACAGCCACGCTCTCAAACATCGCATGGCCAAGCCTCGCAGAACCTAAAAGCAGCATCCATGGAGGCCGCGCCGCAGGCGGCCAAGCCTGAGACGGTAAAAGCCGTGCGTCAGGCTGCTCCGATGGAATCTGCCCGCCTGATGATGGAAAGCCGCGATGCAATGCACGGACATGTGCCGATCACCGGGCGCACGACACTTGGTTCAGGCTCTATGGCGGCAGCCTATTTGACAGAAATGCGCCTTCAGCAAGAACTGTCTGATCTGCAAGAGCGGCTCTCCGAGTAAAGCCCAGTTGCGTTTTCCGCGTACTAACTGTGAGCCACCAATTGGCTCACAGTAGGGTGCAGCGGGTTTGCGACAGGTTTGCATTGTGTAAAATGCCACCGAAAGATTGACGCTCAAAATAGCCTCCCATTTCGTGGCAGGCATCTCAGCAAGCGAGGCCGTGTGCTGGACCCTGCGTTGTTAACGAGAATGTCGAGAGGCTCCCACCCAAGCCATAACCGCTTGCATCATAGCAGCAATTGCATCGGCGTCGCGCATATCCCCGCCGAAAAACTTTGCCTCCGGTGCACCGGCCTCAAGCACGGCGGCACAGGCACGGCGGCACAGGCACGGCGGCACAGGCATCGGCGGCACAGGCATCGCTTGCCTCTTCTGGAGGGCCAACCCATGCAATGCAACACGTGCACCAGCCGCTCCTAAAGCTTTAGCAACAGCAAGCCCAACGCCCTGCACCGAGCCTGTTACAAAACGGTTTTACCAGTTAAATCAGTCATGTACGTTCCGCCAAAATCGCGCGTAACTCTGTCTTAAGCACTTTGCCGTAGTTGTTTTTGGGCAAATCATGCAGCGCGAAGTATTCCTTGGGCCGCTTGAAACGGGCTATGTTGGCAAGGCAGTGCGCGTCAAGCTTGGCCTTCTCAAGGGTGCAGTTCTCAGCCATCACGACAAAGGCGATCACGTCTTCGCCCCACTCGGGGTGCACACGCCCCACAACGCTGACTTCAGCGACTTCTGGCAGCTCAAGCAATACTTCCTCCACCTCGCGTGGGTAGACATTTGATCCGCCGGTGATGATCATATCTTTAGAGCGATCGTGCATTGTAATGTAGCCGTCACTGTCGAGCGCGCCCATGTCACCCGTCATCAGCCAGCCGTTGATCAGCGTTTTGGCGGTTGCTTCCGGGTTCTTCCAATAGCCGGGCATCACGGTGTCCCCGCGCACCATGATCTCGCCAACTTCGCCAACTGGCAGTGGCGCGCCTTCGCTGTCACCGACCCTTACTTCAACGGCGGATTGCGCGCGCCCCACAGAGCCAAGCCTCTCGCGCCATCGCGGGTGGGTACGGTCTGTCACATCGTGGCGAGACAGCGCCGAAATCCCCATCGGGCACTCGCCTTGCCCGTAGATCTGCACAAAGATCGGCCCAAAGTGCTCGACCGCCTCGATGATGTCAGCGTTATACATCGGCCCGCCTGCATAGACGATGCTGCGAAGCCCCTCGCCTGTCTCGCCCAGCTCTTTGGCCACGAGTGTCATCCGCTTGACCATGGTTGGCGCGGCAAACATGTGCACAAGCTTATAGTGCTTCGCCAGCTCAAATATCTCGGCCTCATCAAAACCGCCGGACAGCGGAAAAACATGCTTCGCGCCAACCATGACATGCATGATGTTGTAGATTCCCGCACCGTGGCTGGCGGGGGCGGCATAAAGCGTTGTGTCTTGGGCAAACACCTGATCTGCATCCACGAAGTAACATAGAGCCATAGTGCGCAGCATAAGGTGGCTGATCATAACCCCCTTGGGCCGCCCTGTTGTGCCCGAGGTGAAAAACAGCCAAGCAAGCTCATCATTGCCACGCGCGACAGGTGCTGCGAGCGCCGTTAGCGCGGCGATACGGGCAAAATCCGCCTCATCAACATTCATCAATTCTGCAGAGCAGCCTGCTTCTGCCAGGGCTTCACTGAGGCCATCTGAGGTGAACACCAAAGAGGCTTCCGAGTTTTCAACAATCCAGGCAGCCTCGCGGCCATGCAGCTTGGCGTTGATCGGCACAGCCACAGCTCCCGCCATCCAGACACCATATTGCACCACGAGGTATTCAGGCACATTCTTCATAAAGATCGCAACAGGCGTGCCCGGGGCCACCCCTCGCGCCTGCAGCCAAGCAGCAACACGGCCCGCCTGCGCGGCAAACTCGGCATAGGTTGCGACTTGCTGGCGGCCCTTAAAAAGCGCGCCCTCTTCAGCGCGCGTCTGGGCTGTGCGCAGCAGATATTCGGCAATGTTCATAGGACTCCCCCTTGCCATCAGAAAACACCGCCGCGCTGATTTGTACAATGGAGTAGAAATACGCGGCCTTGCAGGGCACTCAAAAACCAGCCACCCTAATGGCATGATGGATGATGAACTTTCAGAGCTTGGCTTCTTACACGCGCCCGTGGGCCTTGCTGTGCTGGAAAGCCGAGTGATCAAGGGCTGTAACGTAGAGTTTGCGCAGGTCTTTGGCGGCGTGCCCGCTGATTACGCGAACTCCCCGCTGCAAGAGCTCTATGCCTCGCTGCAAGACTATGAAACCATCGGTGCGCGTGGGCTCGCTGCAATGCTCAAAACAGGCAGTTACACCGATGAGCGCATCATGCGCCGCCGTGACGGAACGCTGTTTTGGTGTCGTGTACGGGGCCACTCCCTCACGCCCGACGCCCCGTTTCAACGCGGCATCTGGAGCTTTGCGGACCTGTCAGAAGAGCGCCCCGTCGTGGCACTTACGCAGCGCGAACGAGAGGTTGCGATGCTCACATGCCGCGGGCTCACCAGCAAAGAGATCGGCCGCGAGCTTGACCTGTCTTACCGCACCATCGAGGTCTACCGAGCGCGACTGCAACAGAAATTTGGCGCCCGCAAACTGGCAGAACTGGTTGCCAAACTATCTGGCATGCCGCTTTGAGTGGCTTTTTCCCCTCGCAATCTGAGGAAGAAACCCCAACTATACTGTGTCAGATGCATCTTTTCACGCTTCCAAAGTTCGGCTACAAAGCCAGAAATCCTGACGTTCCGTCACCCTGACAGAACCAAGCAATCGAGGACAAAATGACAAAAAAAGCCGGTACCCACGAGAGCGATGTGGCCTTCATTGAGGCCCTCGCCAAGCTCCTGAATGAAAACGATTTAACCGAGCTTAACGTCAAGCGCGACTATGGTGACAACGACCGCCTGAATGTACGCGTTAGCCGACGCAAAGAAGTTGTCGCTCAAGTAGCTGCTCCGATGGCCGCTGCCCCAGTGGCGGCTCCTGTGGCAGCACCTGTGGCTGCTCCAAGCGCTGCCCCCGAAGCGGTGGAAGACCCAACATCGCACCCGGGCGCTGTTAACTCGCCAATGGTGGGGACAGTCTATCTACAGCCCGAGCCAACCGCGCCTGCTTTTGTCAGCGTCGGTGCGAAAGTCTCTGAAGGCGACACGATCCTGATCATCGAAGCCATGAAAACCATGAACCACATACCGGCTCCTAAAGCTGGTACAGTGACGCGTATTCTGGTCGAAGATGGCGGCGCTGTCGAGTTCGGCGCTCCCCTCGTGATTATCGAGTAAGGCTCTGAAAATGATAGAAAAACTTCTTATAGCCAATCGAGGCGAGATCGCTCTGCGGGTGATCCGTGCCTGCCGCGAAATGGGCATCCGCTCGGTAGCCGTGCACTCCACTGCCGATAGTGACGCGATGCATGTGCGCATGGCCGACGAGAGCGTGTGCATCGGCCCGCCCGCCGGCACCGAAAGCTACCTGAGCATCCCAGCGATCATCGCCGCTTGCGAGATCACAGGGGCGCAAGCGATCCACCCAGGCTATGGTTTTCTATCAGAAAACGCCAACTTTGTGCAGATCATTGAAGACCATGACCTGACCTTTATTGGCCCAACCGCCGAGCACATCCGCGTGATGGGCGACAAGATCACCGCCAAGGAAACCATGATCAAACTGGGTGTTCCGGTTGTGCCTGGCTCGGACGGTGGCGTTGACACTGTTGAAGATGCCAAACGCATCGGCGAAGAGTTTGGCTATCCCGTGATCATCAAAGCCACGGCTGGCGGCGGCGGCAAGGGCATGAAAGTGGCAAGTTCTGCTGCTGAAATGGAAAGTGCCTTTCAAACGGCCCGCGCCGAAGGCCTGTCAAACTTTGGCAATGACGAAGTCTACATCGAGAAATATCTGACCACGCCGCGGCACATTGAAATTCAGGTGTTTGGCGACGGTAAGGGCAATGCTGTGCACTTGGGCGAGCGCGACTGCTCTCTGCAACGGCGCCACCAGAAGGTGTTTGAGGAAGCCCCGGGCCCCTCGATCACGCCAGAAGAACGCGCCGCTATTGGCAAGGTTTGCGCCGACGCCGTGGCCGACATCAACTACATTGGCGCGGGCACTATCGAGTTTCTCTATGAGAACGGTGAGTTCTTTTTCATCGAGATGAACACCCGTCTGCAAGTTGAGCACCCTGTCACCGAGGCGATCTTTGGCGTTGACCTCGTGCGCGAACAAATTCGCGTGGCCGAAGGCCTGCCGATGTCATTTGGCCAAGATGATCTTGTGATCAATGGCCACGCGATCGAAGTGCGCATCAACGCAGAAAAGCTGCCAAACTTCACGCCCTGCCCCGGCAAGATCACCCAGTTTCATGCCCCCGGCGGGCTTGGTGTGCGGATGGATTCGGCGCTTTATGACGGCTATTCGATCCCGCCCTATTACGACAGCCTGATCGGCAAACTCATCGTGCATGGCCGCGACCGCCCGGAAGCACTTGCGCGCCTTAATCGCGCGCTTGGCGAGTTGATCGTCGACGGCATCGACACCACCGTGCCGCTGTTTCACGCTCTGCTGCAAGAAGACGACATTCACAGCGGCGGATACAACATCCACTGGCTTGAAAAGTGGCTGGAAGAGAACCTCAGCAATGCGTGAGGCCAAAAGCGAGGCATGAGCCTAACCCCTGAAGTGGTGTTACATGCCTATGCCTCTGGCGTGTTTCCAATGTCCGAGGGGCGGCATGATCCCGAAGTGTTCTGGGTTGATCCGCGAGAACGCGGCGTCATCCCGCTTCGCGGCTTTCATATCTCTCGCAGCCTTTCTCGGCGCATGAAGAAAGGTGCCTACCGCACTGCTATCAATGAAGACTTTCCCGCTGTGATGCGCGCTTGCGCTGACCGTCAGGAAACATGGATCAACGACGAAATCTTTGATGTCTTCACCGCGTTACACGCCCATGGCTTTGCGCATTCCTTCGAAGTCTATCAAGATGGCGTGCTTGCCGGGGGCACCTATGGCCTTGCTTTGGGCGGTGCCTTCTTTGGCGAAAGCATGTTCAGCGCTTGCACAGATGGCTCAAAACTCGCTCTCGCGCACCTTGTTGATCACCTAAACTGCACCGGTTTCACTCTGTTTGACACACAGTTTCTCACACCCCATCTGGCCAGCCTTGGAGCTGTCGAGATAAGCCGCGCCTCTTACCGCAGGCAGCTTGCTGAAGCACTCAAAATTTCAAGACGGTTTCTAGACGTGCCTCTTACGCAAGACACTCATTTGGTTTTGCAACGCATGACCCAGACGTCATAGCGCGAGTGATCAAGAGCGCTCAATGCAGGCGCTGAACCAATCATCCAGCCCGAAAACACATTGTCTGTCCCGCCGGCATCGCGGATTGTCACGAAGGCCCAAGCGTCGCCTGACGGGTTGCCGGCAGGGTATCGGCACTCGCCAAGTGAGATCACAAGACGGCCATATTCTGCCGTTGTGCCATTGCCGAGCTCAATATCTGTTATTTTTCCGCTGACTTTGTCGAGGCCACGTAGCACAGCGCCTGTTCCGAGACTGGCTTTATCTGCAGAGGCTACACCGGCAAACAGGCACAAGGCTGCGATCAGGCGGATCATTCTGATTTGTCTCCGGCAACAAACTTGAGCAGCAGCGAGATCAGCGAAACCGAGCCTTGCGTGTCAAGAATCTCGTCGCCAGTGGTGTAAAAGAACGGCGAACCGCCCGGCATAACCTCGACGAAATTGCCTCCCAGCAAGCCTTCTTGGCTGACAACTACAGCACTGTCATCAGGGATCTGAACGCCGCTGCGCAGGCTTAAAACCGTATCAGCGCGATAGGTTTTCTGGTTGAGGTTGACGCCACTCACCGTGCCAACTTTTACACCCGCGAGGCGCACGTCGGTGCCAACTGTCACGCCTTCAAGTGAGCGGAACGAGGCCGTCAGCGGGTAGTCGCCGCTCGAGGCACCTGCAAAACCGGTCAACTGCCCAGTGTAGAGCACAAACCCGACAGCGGCCGCTAAAACAGCGCCGCCAACGAGCACTTCTGTGGTATTCTCAGACATTTGCGTCTCCGAGTTGTTGGGGGCTTTTACTCTGGCGCCCAAGCCTCATAATCGCTGCGCTCAACAGGCGCAGCACGACGCAGTGAGCCTGCTGGCGCGTAGGCCTGCGGCGAGCCAGTCAAGTTGTGCTGATGCGGCTTTTCCCAGGTTTTGTGCTCAAACGGGCGCTCGGTTGGCGCGTCTTTGAAGGTGTGGTGCAACCAGCCATGCCAGTTGGGGTTTACGCGGCTGGCCTCGGCCTCACCGTTGAACATAACCCAGCGGCGCTTGCCATCGCGGGTCTGGTAATAAACATTACCTTCTTCATCCTCACCCACTTTGACACCTTTGCGCCACGACCAAAGCTGCGTGTTGAGCGTTGATCCGTTCCACCAAGTGGCGACACGCAAAATAGATTTAAGAATGCCCATGACAACCTCCGCTTCCGTTGCTTCTGATATGGCGCAAATCGGTGGCAAGGTCCAGACTGGCAGGGCCGAATTGCTAAAATCGGCACAAACTTCCCCCTCCGCGGCGTCAAAGCGTTAGTAGGTTGGCACATAATGAGTTAAAACTCTGTAAAACAAAAAAGTTGAGCCGAGCAGATGAGTTTTCCCAAAGTACCAACACATGTGGCCGAATGTATGGGTGTCAAAGTCCCGCCTTCTCCCTACCTAAACGAAAAGCGCATCGAGCGGATCAACGCCGCGCGCTACGAAGGTCAGGAAATCGCCGGAGCGCTCCATGTGACTGGGCCTGAAGACCGTGTGCTTGAGCTTGGTGCAGGCCTCGGCGTTGTTGGCGCCGTCACCCAACTCAATGCGAAGCCCGCAGCCATGGTTTCCTATGAGGCCAACCCCAATATGATCCCCCATATCGAGGCGCTTTATGCGCTCAACCGGATCAAAAGTAAGATTAAGCTCAACAACAAAGTCCTGCTATCAGAGCCGGAACCGCCTGAACACGTTGAGTTTTTCTTGCGCAACAGCTTTCTTGGATCATCGCTCACAGACAGTGACAAACGCCAGACAACCGCCGTCAAAGTGCCAACCGCGAAGTTTGAAGCACTTCGCAAATCTTTCAAACCCACGGTGCTTTTGATGGATATCGAAGGCGGCGAGCTTGAGCTATTGCGCCACGCCAACCTCGACGGTCTGCGCGCAATTGTGCTTGAGTTTCACCCCGAATCCTATGGCACCGAGGGTATGCGCGAGTGCAAAAACATCCTGCGGGAAGCCGGCTTCGCGCGGGTCAACGAGATTAGCACGCGCACCGTTTGGACCTGCCTGCGCGGCCCCGATGTGCCCAACACAGCGCCCGAGCCTGAGCTTGGCTGGTCACGTAAGTGCCGTAGTTTGCAAGGCGCAATTGTAGTTCCTCCAAGCGAAGGGGGGCTCGTGCAAGCCTCTGGTGTGCTTGAAGAAAATGGCACCTACGTAGCCGAAGCTGCGCTCTGGCGGCGTGGTCGCGCGATCACGACCAAACCACAAAAGCCCAAGGGCGACATTGAAAATCTGGCTGGCACCTGGCTGTGGGGTGGCCCGCTTTGGCTTCACTTCGGGCATTTTCTGGTCGAAAGCACCACGCGGCTTTGGGCTCTTAAACCCCTTCGGGGCAAGATAGACGGTATCCTCTTCACACCGAAACGGCCGCGAAACGAGGGCCTGATCAAACGCTGGCAATGGAAGTTTCTGGCGCAATTTGCTCCCGGGGTGACGGTCAAAGTTGCCACTGGGCCCACTCAAGTTGAAAACCTGATCGTTCCGGGCCAAGGCTTTGGTCTTGGAAAGATCTCCGCAGGCACTCCCGAATTTCGCGCTTATGTGGAAGAGGTTTTTGGCAGTGATATTGCTCCTGAAGGCCCGGAGCGGCTCTATATTTCGCGTTCGAAATTCGAGTTTCGAAAGGGCTCTCTGATTGGGGAAGAGGCGTTTGAAGAGCACCTCATGGCGCATGGCTACGAAGTGTTTCACCCCCAAGAACATGATATTGCGACACAAATTGCGCGCTATAAGGCCGCCAAGCAAGTTGTCGCGGCGGAAGGCTCGGCCCTTCACATGCTGGCCATGGTGGCGCCGAGCACACAGCAAGTCGCAATTGTTGTGCGCCGCAGATCTGATGCGACCGGATATATCGAGCGCCACCTCAAGGCCTTCGCGGGCATTACCCCTTGCTCGATCGACGCACTGATCCGCAACTGGATGCCCGAAGGCGAGACCAAACCGCGCCACTCACTTGGGGAAATCAACTTCCAAAAGCTTCAAGACGCCCTGCTGCTAGCCGGCTTCATCGACCCGTCACCCGATGTCTGGCAGAGTTTTGACGAAGGTGATGTTAAAGAACTGCTCGGCAAAACCTACCGCGTCGTCTGACTTATACGACAGCAACCCGCCACAAAAAAAGGCTCCGAAAGTAAACCTCTCGGAGCCCCTAATAATTTAGAAATAAGCGCTTAACTTGCTGCGCCCTCTTTCTTTTTCGGGTCACCATAGATGATCAGTGGAGCGCTGTCTGAGATGACAGCTTCTTCGTTAACCACAACTTCTTCGGCATTCTCAAGGCCGGGAAGCTCAAACATCGTATCAAGCAGGATCTCTTCGAGGATCGAGCGCAAACCGCGTGCGCCTGTTTTGCGATCAATCGCACGGCGCGCGATAGCTTGCAGCGCATCGTCAGTAAAGTTCAGCTGCGCGTCTTCGAGTTCAAACAGGCGTTGGTATTGCTTCACCAGCGCGTTTTTCGGCTGCGTCAAAATGGTGACAAGCGCGTCTTCATCAAGATCTTCCAGCGTTGCCAAAACGGGCAAACGACCAACGAATTCGGGGATCAGGCCGAACTTGAGCAAGTCTTCTGGTTCGAGATCTTTGAAAACTTCGCCAATCCCGCGCGCTTCCTGATCGCGCACATCCGCACCAAAGCCCATGGCGCTGCCTTTGCCGCGTGCTGCAATAATCTTGTCGAGCCCAGCAAACGCACCGCCGCAAATGAACAGGATATTCGTTGTGTCGACTTGCAGGAACTCTTGCTGAGGATGCTTGCGTCCGCCTTGAGGCGGCACCGAGGCAACCGTACCTTCCATCAACTTCAGAAGCGCTTGCTGCACGCCTTCACCGCTCACATCACGGGTGATTGACGGGTTTTCTGACTTGCGGGTGATCTTGTCAACTTCGTCAATATAGACGATGCCGCGCTGCGCACGCTCGACGTTATAGTCAGACGATTGGAGCAGCTTAAGGATAATGTTTTCAACGTCTTCGCCGACATAACCCGCTTCGGTGAGCGTGGTGGCATCGGCCATTGTGAAGGGCACATCAAGAATGCGCGCCAGCGTTTGAGCGAGCAAAGTTTTGCCGCAGCCCGTAGGCCCCATCAGCAGAATGTTTGATTTGGCCAACTCGATGTCGCCACCCTTTTCAGCGTGGTTGAGGCGCTTGTAGTGGTTGTGGACCGCGACAGACAGAACGCGCTTGGCCATGGCCTGCCCGATCACATAGTCATCCAACACATCGGCGATGTCTTTTGGCGTCGGCACACCTTCGCTTGATTTCAGCGAAGAGCCCTTGGTTTCTTCGCGGATAATGTCCATGCACAGCTCAACACACTCATCGCAGATGAACACAGTTGGGCCCGCAATAAGCTTGCGCACCTCGTGCTGGCTCTTGCCGCAGAAGCTGCAATAGAGCGTATTTTTACTATCGCCACTGGAACTGTTGGACATGGGCGCGCCCTTTCTGGCTTTTCAGTGTGGGCACATCCGCGCCCTCAGGAAACTTACACTAGCTTAGGCCAGCCTTGGGCGGCCCACAATCGGAAATTCTGTCGCAAAATCTGACGCGCGGCAAAACACCGCGCGCAAGCTTATTCGTCTTCTGTTTTGGCGCGGTTTTCGACGATTTCGTCGATCAGGCCCCAGTCTTTGGCTTCTTCGGGGCTCATAAAGTTGTCACGCTCTAAGGCTGCTTCAACCACGTCAAGCTTCTGACCGGTGTGGCGCACATAGATCTCGTTGAGGCGGCGCTTAAGTTTAAGCGTCTCTTCCGCGTGGATCATGATGTCACTGGCCTGGCCTTGGTAACCGCCGGAAGGCTGATGCACCATAACGCGCGAGTTGGGCAGTGAAAAACGCATGCCCGGCGCGCCGGCTGTCAGCAAAAGCGAGCCCATGCTCGCCGCCTGCCCGATAACCAGCGTGCTGACCTTGGGCTTGATGTATTGCATCGTGTCATAGATCGACAACCCGCTTGTCACCACGCCGCCGGGCGAGTTGATGTACATACTGATCTCTTTTGAGGGGTTTTCCGCCTCAAGGTGCAACAGTTGCGCCACAATCAGGCTGCTCATGCCGTCATGCACGGGGCCGTTGAGAAAGATGATCCGCTCCTTCAGAAGGCGCGAAAAAATGTCATAGGCGCGTTCGCCGCGGCTGGTTTGTTCAACAACCATCGGCACCAGCGTGTTCATGTAAGTCTCAAAAGGGTCTGTCATCTTGTCCTGCCTCAAAATTTCAGGAGACTATAGCGTCTCATTCCTAAGGGAGTCTTAGTGCTGCGCTCAGGGGGCTGCAAGGGCACTCGGGGAAACGAGCGGAAAAACTTGGTTAACAAACTGTGAATATCGCCGGGGCAAACCTTGGGTATGCACCTGTCGAACACATAAACATGCGCTCATACAAAGCCAATGAAGCGCTGGTTTGGTATTGTCAGCGGAGCAGACTTAGCCCCGTTGAACGCCACAACGCTTTGCCCTAGATGTTGCATATGAAAATTCTCGCTCTCTCCGGCAGTGGCCGCGATGCATCAACCAATACAGCCATGCTCCATGCCGTTTCAAAGATCGCACAACCAAGCCACCAAGTGACTGTCTTTTCAGGCGTTGCCGACTTGCCCGTTTTTTCACCGGATGCCGAGAAAGAGCCACTGCCACAAGCTGTGCAGGCCTTCATTCAAATGATACACGAAAGCGACGGGCTAATTGTATCAAGCCCTGAATATGTAAGGGCAATTCCCGGCGGCTTGAAAAATGCGATCGACTGGCTCGTCTCCCGAGACGAAATCATAGGAAAGCCAATTGCGCTCATGCACGCGTCCCACCGGGGGGATGACATGCTGGCTCAACTGCGCCTTGTTCTGTCGACTGTCAGCGACGGGTTTTCACATGAGACATTTCTTAGGTTTGGCCTCATGAAGCTCTCGCCTAGTGACATCTCAACAGTAATGTTAGAGCCCGCGAACAGAACAAAAGTCACGGGCTTCCTCCAAGAATTTGCAAGCCACTGCACGTAGGGTTCGGCCAAACACTCCCGTCACCAAAAAGGGCGCAGCCTGTGCCGCGCCCTCCTTGCTTTCATATCAAAGCGCTTAGCTGCCGAACATGTCTGACGTGATGCCAGCATACCAGCCAACGCTTTCGTCGAACGTGGCTTTGCGCAGCGCGGCGTCTTCGCCGGTTTTGCTGATAAAGCCGGCCACTTTGGCGATTTTCTCGTCAGTCGCCTCATAGGTCGCGCCGACTTTGACGCCATCGTCGGTGTCGATGAGGCTCCAGCACGTGTTAGAGAACTTCGCCGGGAAGACTTTGCTGCCCGTCAGAGCGCCGCGAACGGCCATGGCGCAAACCTTGGCTTGGCTGTTGGCCGAGAAGCCCGACTTTGGCATGTCGCCCTGTGCCGACGCGTCGCCGAGCACGTGGATGTTCTCATCAACGCGGCTTTGCATGGTGGCTGCGTGCACAGGCGCCCAGTTGCCTTCGGTGATGCCCGCCAGCTCGCAAATGCGGCCCGCTTTCATCGCCGGAATGACGTTACAGGCGTCAACCTTGGTGACTTCGCCGTCGATGCTCACGGTCATCTCATTCGCGTTCACTTCAACATTGCCGCCGCCAAAGTCAGAACCGATCCAGTCGATCATGCCATCATAGTGGTTGCTCCAGCCCTCTTGGAAGAGCGCCATTTTGCTAAACTTCGCTTTTGGGTCAGCGATGATGATCTTGGCTGTCGGGTTCTTCTCTTTGAGAACATGCGCAACCATGCTGATCCGCTCATACGGGCCAGGAGGGCAGCGGAACGGGTTTGGCGGGGCGACCATGGCGAAAGTGCCGCCCTGTGGCATGCTTTCGATCTGCGCTTTGAGCAGCTCTGACTGCGAGCCGGCCTTATAGGCGTGCGGCATCTTGTTCTGGCTGGTCACGTCCCAACCGGGCACAGCGCCATCAACAAAGTCGATGCCGGGGCTCAGAACGAGGCGGTCATAGTTGAGCACAGCGCCGCCTGCGAGCGTCACTGTTTTGGCGGCGCGGTCAACGCCAACAGCCCAGTCGTGTACGACGTTAACGCCGCCTTTTGCGAGGCCGCCGTAAGAGTGGCCAATCGAGCTCAGCTCGCGGAAACCGCCCATGTAGAGGTTGGAGAAAAAGCAGGTGTAATACATGCGGCTTGGCTCAACCAAAGTCACATCAATCGCGCCTTTGCTGTCTTTCGCGATGTAGCGCGCGGCTGTCGCCCCGCCAGCGCCGCCGCCGATAACGACGACTTTTGGTTTACCTGCGTGGTTGTCCGCCTTCACGTGCGGCGCACTCAAGGCGGCGGCTGCGGCCGCGCCCGTTCCGATAAAGGCTCTTCTGTTCAGTGTCATGCGTAGTGTCCTCCCTTACGCTTCAGTTATATTAAGGTCATTCTAAGTTGCCAAAATACGCAGCCAGAGCCGCGATTTCTTCGTCGGTCAAACGCCCCGCCATCATCTGCATAACAGGGTGCGGGCGCACTTTCACCTTATAGGCGTGCATCGCGACGACAAAGTCGTCCTCAGGCCAATGGGTGATCGACGGGATGCCGTCATAAGCACCGTCAATCTGGTGGCATGTGGTGCACTCTGTCGCCAGATACTCGCCATATTCAGGGTCGCCAACGATGGCCAAAATCTCTGGGGCCAACACCACTTCATGCGCGCGGGCCGTCGGCGCAGCTTCGGGGATGTTCTGCGGATTGTCCGAGAACTGGCGCAGATAGGCCATCACGTCATCGCGCTCTTCTTGCGTTTCCAGCCCGTCAAACGACATGCGCGTGTCACTGACCAGAGCTTTCGGGTTCTCCAGATAAGCGTTGAGCTTATCAAGCTCCCAAACCAGCCCGTTTTTGCCCTCGCGGATCAGGCCCTTGGAATAGTTATAGCCCTCAATCGCCCCAGCCGGGCGGCCAAAAATGCCGTTCAAGTGAGGGCCAATGCCGTTCTCGGCGCCCTGCCCGACTTCGTGGCATCCGGAGCAGTAATCCCACACTTCGGCGCCCGCTTCCGCGTTGCCAATGTCTTCCGCATGCGCGGCACTTGCTATCAAAGCTGCGCCCATGAGGGCGCTCCTAATTTGTGTCTTACCAAACATCAGGGTCAATCCCGTTCTCCTTGAACTTCGCAAACTTGTCTTGCAGGTAGCGCTGGAAACTCTGCTCGCGGAACTTTTCCGCAGCAACAAACTCCAACGAGCTGAGGTAGTGGAACGGTTTGAGATAGCCCGGCAAGCGGAAGGTTTCTGCTTTAGCTATGCTCTTTGCTCCGTTGTTTTCATTGTGAAAAAGAACTGTCGTGGGCGTAAAGTTCACGCCCCACTTACTCGCCAGATCGCGCTCTTCCAGGGCTTCTCCGTCAAAGTCGAGCACCTTGCGTGCGCCGAACATATTGAGCTGAATCACATCGAAATTCTGTTTGATATAGTCGGTAATCTCGCGACGCTCGAAGTTTACCTCATGCAATTCGCGGCAATAGGGGCAAGCGTTTTGCTCCCACAAAACCATCAGATGCTTGCCATTGCCCTTTGCTGTGGCCAAATCATCGCCCAGCTCAAGGAAGCTATCGGTAAACCAAGGCTGCTTGTGCAAGCCGTCATCGCCAACCAAAGCAGCGGCCCGCGCCAAAGATGGCAGGGCAGCCATCGTCGCGACAGTCACAGCGAATTTTCGTCGAGTGAGCATGGAACCTCCTCCCAGAGTTATGCTCAAGTGTACGCCAAGGCCTCCCAACCTGGCAAACAGGGGCAAGCGAATGCCTGCCCCTGCGTTAACCTCATTCAGAGAATGACTTCAGATATTCAGTTACAGCTTTGATATCTTTTTCTTTTTTCAAGCCGTTGAACGACATCTTGGTCTTTTTGATAAAGGCCTTTGGCTTCGTGAGGAACTCAGCAAGTGTTGCCTCATCCCAAACAGCGCCTTCCTCGGCCATGCCGAGCAAGCCCTTGGAATATTTGAAACCCTCAACATGACCAAACTTCGCGCCGACAACACCGTTCAGCACTGGGCCTGTCTTGTTTTTGGCCCCGTCGCCCACTTGGTGACAAGCCTTGCACTTCTTGAAGACTTTCTCGCCAGCTTTCACAAGCTCAGGGTCAAGCGCGGCAGTTTCAACGACGGCTTCTTCAACCTTAGGAGCCTCTTCAACCTTGGCTTCTTCTTCAACCACTGGCACCGCTTCAACCACTGGTGCAGTTTCAGCCGCTGGTTCTGCCTCAGGATCATCCGGTGAGTTTGGATCACCTTTGAACACAACATTCCGAGTGATCGCGATCTCGCCAGACTTACAGTCTGTCATGCAAGGTTCGCGGACGAAATGCGCCTCAGAAGTCAGACGATCATCGACAATGAAGCCGCCCGTATTGGGCATCTCAACATCAAGGAAAGTCTCTTTTGAAAGCACAAAATCGTCTTCGATCAGATCGTTTGAATAGAGGATGTAAGCGACGATCGCGTAGACCTCATCATTGGTCAGTGTTTGCGCTTCGCCAAAGGGCATTGAGCGGTTCACATAGTCCCAAGTCGTTGAGAGGTAAGGCCAATATGATCCAACCGTTTTCAACGGGTCTTTGTCGGCCAGTGAGTCAGCGCCGCCGGCCAGCTTGGGCCAGTTGCCAACGCCCTCGGCGAAGTCGCCGTGGCAGATGCCACACTTCTCGGCAAAGACGTCTTCACCAACAAGCGCATCGCCCGAGCCTTCGGGCAGGCCTGTGCCGTCGGGGCTTACGTCTTTGTCCCATGCAGCAACCTCTTCTGGAAGTGCCGTACGACCAAGGCCAAGCTTTTCTGCGTAAGCAGGTGCTGCAACACTAAGTGCGAGGGCAGTCGCTGCCGTAACCTTAAGAAATTTCGACATTTTCAAGCTCCCCGTCTGCTTTCAGCCACCAAGTCTGAATACCGTTGTTGTGATAGACCGAGTTCTCGCCGCGGACTTCGCGCAACTCGTTCTTGGTTGGCTGAACATAGCCTGTTTCGTCCATGGCGCGGCTTTGCAGGAACATTTCCTCGCCGTCCCATGTTGTGTCGAGGTAGAAACGCGTCAGCGCCATCTTCTCGCCCGGCTTGGCCAAACGCGCAGTTTCCCACGTTTTGCCGCCGTCCTTTGACACGTCAACCCGCGTGATCGCGCCTTTGCCCGACCATGCAAGACCCGAAATAACCAGCGGGCCTTTACCATGTTTGATAGGCATCTGCGGGCTTGGGGAAGTTACGATAGATTTCGCATCCATCGCCCATGTCCACTTGCGGGATGTGCCGTCTTCGAGCGTGTCGGTGTACTTTGACGTTTCTTCACGGCTCTCAATGGCTTGGTTCGTCACTTCGATACGACGCAGCCACTTGATCCACATGTTGCCTTCCCAACCGGGAACAACCAAACGAACAGGGTAGCCATGCTCTTTGCGCAGCGCCTCACCGTTGGCTTTGAATGCGACCAACACGTCATCAAGCGCTTTTTCCATCGGGATGGAACGGCCATTTGAGCTCGCGTCAGCGCCCTCAACATAGACCCACTTGTCTTTAAGATCACCAGCCGCATCAAGGCCCGCCTCTTCAAGCAGCGTGCGCAGGCTCACACCGGTGTATTCCATGTTGTGGATCATGCCGTGCGTGTACTGAGCGCCGTTGAGCTGGGCACCGGCCCACTCCATACCCGTGTTCGCCGCACATTCGCAGAAATACACGTGGTTTTCGCGCGGGAAGCGCTCAAGATCAGCGTAGGAAAACACCAAAGGCGTGTCGACCAAGCCGTTGATCATCAAGCGATAGTCGTCTTTTGTCAGCTCGATAGCACCCGAGTGGTGGCGTTCAAACGCGCAGCCCTGTGGGGTGATCGTGCCGTCAAGCGCGTGGATCGGCGTGAAGTTGATCGAGCTGATCGTGTCAGCTGTCAGCCACTCCACATTGCGGCGAACCACGTCGCCCTCAAATTTGATTGGCAAGCCATAGGGTGTCTCGTCGACACCGTCTCCAAGGCCTGAGGCCCAGTCTTGCACTTCTGTGATCAACGGATCACCAGCGGCGTTTGCGGTGGTTGCAACAACGGCCGCTGCGGGCACAGCTGCGGCTGCCCCTTTCAAAAACGCACGGCGCGATGGCACGGACGTCTCTGACAGCATTTGTGCCGGCAGGTCTGCGGTTTCTTTAGTGCTGGATGTCATAGAATCTAGCCTCCTCCTTCTCGATTAAATTCACAATATTGAATTGGTGCATGTTTGTATACAGTCATATTCATTCAAGAGAATGACAATCTGTCGCTGTTAACCATATTATTCACCCTGCCCCGCGCAACATTCAGAAAGCTCAGTTCGGAGATAGCTTTTTTGCGATTAACAACTTATTATCAGCGCAAAGAAAAACGGCAGGAAGCCGTGAGGGCCGGGCAATGAGCGAAACACCATATAAACACCAGCCGCGCCACGCGTTCTGGCGCACGGGCGTCGCAGATGCGGGCGTTTGGAGTTACGAAAACCTCTGGCGCTCAAAATGGAAACTGCCTGCCAATGCGGCGTTTGCAACCTATGGCTCGTGCTTTGCGCAGCACATTTCGCGCGCGCTGCAAGCCAATGGCAAGCCTTGGGTCAACGCCGAGCCCTGCCCTGACCGCGCCTCGCCCGCCCTTGCTGCAGAGTTTGGCTATGGTGTTTATTCCTCGCGCACCGCCAATATCTACACCGCAAAAATGCTCGCATACTGGGTCGCGCTGGCTCAAAACCCCGACGATACTGCGCAAGTTGAGCTTTGGGAGAATGCTGGCACCTTCCGCGACAGTCTTCGCCCCACGATCGAACCTGAGGGCTTTGATACGGCGGAAGAATGCGCAGCCATGCTGGCCAACACCGCGCGTGCCTTTAGGCGCTCTGTCGAGCAAGCACAGGTGTTTGTCTTTACAATG
This sequence comes from Lentibacter sp., assembly GCA_016744435.1. Classification (GTDB taxonomy): domain Bacteria; phylum Pseudomonadota; class Alphaproteobacteria; order Rhodobacterales; family Rhodobacteraceae; genus Lentibacter. The sequence goes on from JADGEJ010000002.1 coordinate 18,427, forward strand.
GGCCTGACAGAGGGCTTTGAAAACATCCTCACGGGCCAGCCCTACGCGATGTGCCCCGGCACGCTTGCGGGCAGTTATGACGCCAAAGTGCATGCGTTTCACAACTATAGTTACCCTGAGGTTCGCGCCGCTATGGAAGCCGCGCTTGAGGGCCTCAAGGCGATCAACCCACAGATCAAAGTGTTGCTAACCGTTTCACCAGTGCCGCTTACGGCCACGGCCAGCCCCGATCACGTGCTTCTCGCGACGACCTACTCAAAGTCAACACTGCGTGCCGTGGCGGGCGACTTGGCGGCAGCCTCGCCAAGCGTTGACTATTTCCCCTCCTATGAGATCATCGCAACACCGCCGACGCGGGGGATTTTCTTTGAGCCCAACATGCGCTCGGTTGCGCCTCAGGGCGTCAAACTGGTGATGTCCCACTTCTTTAAAGGCATGCGCTTTGGCAAAGCCGCTCTGAAAGCCGACGATACAGAAACCAAGCGCCGCGCGGCCCTCACAGCCGCCGCCGCCGAAGCCGAACTGGCCTGCGAAGAAGTCGCACTCGAAAAGGAAGCCCGCCCATGACAGACCTCCTTATCATCGGCGACAGCCACGCCCGCGCAATTGCGAACGGCGCCGCAGCTTTGGGCCTTGATGTGGCCTCCTACGCGAACTCCGCAGGCGCATGGCGAGACGGAGCTGTGAAGCTTAGCAAGGTTGGCAGCTTCGCATCGCCACGCCCACGGGCGCGTATGAACATCAAGTCTTTCGAGGACGCCGCTGGCGGCAAAGCGCCTCTGTTCTCTGGCGCGCCGGTGATCGCCAGTCTGGTCTTTGATGTGCCGCAGTTCGTTTCAGACTTTCGCTGGCACAAGCTGGGCAGCTACCTGACAGAAGATCACGGCGCAAAGCATGAAAGACTGATGTCATCGCGCTTCACCCGTGCGTATCTGCGCGAGCAACGCCGTGAGATGCTCGAAGGCCTTAAAGTTATCGCCACCAAAGCGCCGCTGCTCATAGTCGTGCCGCCGGTTTTTCGCACATGGCCCCTGCAGCGCGCCTTGAAGGCCGAGCTCAGCCAGCTTGTCAAAGACGCGGGCCTCGCGCTCTATGATCCAAACGAGCACTTTGCCGATGACAAAGGGCTGATCCCGGATAGCTACAAGCACGAAGACGGCCAACACGGAAACCCCGCCTTTGGCGAAGCGGTGCTAAGCGACATCCTCAAAAAGGGCCTGCTGCCAATTTCAGAGCAACGCCGCCGCGCTTAACGCCCAAGCTTAAACTCAAGATCAAGCCAAAGCGCTACATCGTCGCGTTCACCGCACCGCCGTCGAGCAGAATGTTCTGGCCGACGATAAAGCCGGCATGTTGACTGCACAAAAACGCGCAGGTCGCACCGAACTCTTCCGCCGTGCCGTAGCGCCCTGCCGGAATGGTCTTGGCGCGCTGCACTTTCGCCTCTTCCGGTGTGATGCCCTGTTGCGCGGCAACGCCGCCATCAAGCGAAACAGCCCTGTCGGTTGCGTGAATGCCGGGTTGCAGATTGTTGATCGTCACACCGCTGCCAGCCACTTGCCGCGCCGTGCCTGCCACATACCCCGTCAGGCCCGCGCGCGCAGAGTTGCTCAGGCCAAGCACGGGAATGGGCGCTTTCACGCTTTGCGAGGTAATGTTCACAACACGGCCCCAGCCTTTTTCCATCATCTGCGGCATCAGCGCTTTCATCAGCGCGATTGGCGTGAGCATATTGGCATCAAGCGCGGCGATAAAGTCATCGCGCTCCCAATCGCTCCACAGGCCCGGAGGCGGCCCGCCTGCGTTTGTCACCAGTATGTCAACGTCACCCGCGGCCGCGAGTACCTTGGCGCGGCCTTCTTCCGAAGTTACATCCGCCGCAACCGTCACAACCTCAACGCCATATTTGCCAGCAATATCAGCGGCAACGGCCTCAAGCACATCGGCGCCGCGTGCGTTCATAACCAGGTTCACGCCCGCCTCGGCCAGCGCCTCGGCGCAGCCGCGCCCAAGCCCCTTTGACGACGCGCAGACCAGTGCTTTCTTTCCAGCGATTCCCAGTTCCATGTTCTCTCTCCCTGTTTGCCCCAGAGAGAAACCGAAAAACCGGGCAAAAGCCAGCGCAACTCCGCCTCCTTGCCCCGCTTTCGCCCAATTCTTAAGTTAGACAGTTAAGGTATTAGCACTTAAGGCCTATGTGATGAGTGATTTGAGCGAAACAGCCCAAGCCCTGCAAGTTTACCCAGCGGAGATGCTTCCGGTCAGCAATGGCGCCAATTTTGGCGACAGCCTCAGCTTTGCGGCTGATCTCATGCTTGATGACATCTATGAGCTCGCCGCCGGAGCAGCGCCGCTCATGCTTGGCTTACATGCCTTGGAAAACGGGCACTTTCGCGTGGCCGACAGCACTGAAGTGGGTGCGCCGGGCGCGACAGTCGTGCTCGACAGCTGCGTGACGTTCATGGACAGCCAAAGTCAGGCCATCGAATGCTTGCTCTTGGTCGAGGTTGACAGTGAGGGCCACGTTGCGCGCATCTATGCGATGCCGCTTGCGCCGCTCGTGCCCAAACATGACTACCGCCTCGTTGGCATCGACACCGACAATGCGCCACTGCGGTTTGCGCAGGTCGCCTGTGTTTCGTTTACCCGCGGCACCAAGCTGGCAATGGCCACAGGCGAGCAGCGCGCTGTTGAAGATCTGCGCATTGGCGAGAAAATCCTTACACGTGATGACGGCCCCCAGCCCGTGCGCTGGATCGGCCAGAACACCGTGCGCGCGATCGGTGACTTTGCCCCCGTGATGATCACCAAAGGCACGTTGCACAACGAAAACGACTTGCTGGTCTCGCCTGATCATCGCCTGTTTATCTACCAGCGCTCCGACAAACTCGGCGCAGGAAGGGCCGAAGTGCTGCTCAAAGCGCGCCACTTGGTCAACGGCGACACTGTCTATGTTCAGGATGGTGGCTTTGTTGACTACTACCAAATCCTGTTTGACGCGCATCAGATTGTCTTTGCCGAGGGCATTGCCGCAGAAACCCTGCTGATTGATCCGCGCACCCGCTCTGCCCTGCCCGACAATGTCGCCGACACTCTGGGCGGCACACTTGCTGGCCACAAACACCGCGTGCATGGCAAATTTGAAGTCGGCAAACGCCTGCTTAGCCGCCCCGACGCCGCCGAGCTTTTGCTACGCGCCAGCAAAGGCGGCTAGAACCAAGCTTTAAAATGCCGCCTTGAACAGCGCGGTCAGGTTGCCCTCGTTCAAAGTGATCGGATTGCCCCCGCAGCTCGGATCAATGATAGCCCCCTTAACCAGCTCGGGAATGCTGCCTTCCGTGACGCCAAGCTTTGAGAGCTTATCCGGAATTTCCAAACTGTCGTTCAGCTCGTCGACATAGGCGCGAAAGCCGTCAAAGCCGCCCGCGATGCCCAGATAGGCCGCCGCCTCATCAAAGCGATCCGCAATCGCGCTCGCATTGAACTTCAGCACCTCTGGCATGCAGACTGCGTTGGTCGTCCCGTGGTGCGTGTTGAAAACGGCGCCGATCGGGTGGCTCATGGCATGAATGGCGCCTAACCCCTTTTGGAACGCCGTCGCGCCCATCATTGCCGCCGACATCATATGAGCGCGTGCTTCTATGTCCGTACCGTCAGCATAGGCGCGTGGCAGATACTCTTTGACCAGGCGCATTCCTTCCAGTGCGATGCCCTGCGACATCGGATGATAATGGGGCGAGCTGTAGGCTTCGACACAATGCGCGAAGGCGTCCAGCCCCGTCCCTGCTGTGATGAACTTGGGCATGCCCACAGTCAACTCAGGGTCGCAGATCACCACTGATGGCAGAACTTTCGGGTGAAAAATGATCTTCTTGGCATGGGTGACAGAGTCGGTGATGACACTGGCGCGCCCCACTTCAGAGCCTGTCCCGGCCGTTGTGGGAACCGCAATGATCGGCGCGATGACGTCAGCGTTGGCGCGGGTCCACCAATCGTCAATGTCCTCAAAATCCCACAAAGGGCGGCTCTGCCCCGCCATAAATGCGACCATCTTTCCCAGATCAAGCCCCGAGCCGCCGCCGAAGGCGACGACACCGTCATGGCCACCAGCGTTATAGGCGGCAATACCGGCCTCGAGGTTTTTCTCGTTGGGGTTAGGATCAACATCGCTGAACATCCCTCGCCCCAAGCCCGCGGCATCCATGATATCTAAAGTCGCGCGGGTGATCGGAAGATCAGCGAGCCCCTTGTCCGTAACAAGGAGCGGCTTTTTGATGCCCGCCGCCGCGCAGGCTTCGGGCAGTTCTTTGATCCGGCCAGCGCCGAACTTAATAGTGGTCGGGTAAGACCAGTTTCCAACAAGGTTCATTCGGTTATCCCCTTTTCACAATGGTAAGATTTGGCGCAAGTGTGGTGAGCATAGCTTCTAGGCACCACCACTCGCCGCGAAACGCGTTTTGAAGTTTGGCCCATGCAGATCAAGCACGCTCAAATCCGCGAGCCACTTCATAATCAGTGACCACACGTTCGAACTCTTCGATCTCCCACTCGGCGGCGCGGGCATAGTGAGCCACGACATCCTCCCCCAAAGCGGCTTTTAGCATGTCAGACCCCTGCAAAGCCTCGCGCGCATCGCGTAGGTTTGACGGGATCATGCCTGTATCACCTTGGTAAACATCTCCGGCGCTCGGCGCTTGAAGCTCAAGCTTCTCTTCGATCCCGGCTATGCCAGCCGCCAACTGCGCAGCGCAGGCCAGATAAGGGTTCAGATCAGAGCCGCCAATTCGGCACTCTACCCTGATACTCTGAGTGCCAGCACCACAAAGGCGGTATCCTGCGGTGCGATTGTCCACCGACCAGATAAGCCGCGTCGGCGCAAAAGTCCCCTTCATGAACCGCTTGTAGCTGTTGATATAGGGCGCGAGAAAATAGGTGTAGTCAGGCGCATATTTCAGCATTCCAGCCAAGTAGTGCTTCATCAGCCGAGACATCCCCAAAGCATCACTCTCGTCAAAAAACGCGGGCTTCCCGTCTTGCCACAATGATTGGTGGACATGGCTGGAAGAGCCGACTTTGTTCTGGTCCCATTTCGGCAAAAATGTAACGGCATGCCCTTGCTGCCACGCAATTTCTTTGGTCGCATGTTTGGCAATCGTGTGGAAATCAGCGGTGTTAAGAGCTGCATCATACTTGATGTTCAACTCCTCCTGGCCGGTCTCGGCCTCGCCTTTGGTGCATTCCACAGGAATTCCCGCATTCCACAGGTGGTTGCGCAACGGGCGCATCACATGCTCTTCGCGAGTTGTCTGCAAAATGTTGTAGTCTTCGTTGTAGCCGGAAATCGGCTCAAGCTCGCGGAACTTACCTTTGCGTATCTCATCAAAACTCTTTTCAAACAGAAAGAACTCCAGCTCGGTTGCCATGATCGCATCCAGCCCCATCGCCTCTAGGCGCTTTAGCTGTTTTTTCAGCACCGCACGCGGCGAATGTGGAACCTCTTTGTGAGTGTCATGATCCAGTACATCACACAGCACCATGACAGTTCCCTCAAGCCAGGGCATCGCCCGCAATGTGCTCAGATCGGGCTTCATCACATAGTCGCCATAGCCGGTTTCCCAGCTGGTCGAGGCATAGCCATCAGGCGTCGCCATCTCAAGATCGGTGGCAAGCAGATAATTGCAGCAGTGGGTCTCTTCCCAAGCGCCGCTCATAAAGTGCTTGGCATGGAACCGTTTGCCCATCAAACGCCCCTGCATATCCACAAGGCAAGCTAGAACGGTATCAACCTCTTCAGCCTCAACAAGTGACCTTAACTCTTCAAACCCTAGAGTTCCGCCCATGATGTCATCTCCCTGATCGCAATACCGTTGGTATCCGAATAATTAGCGTCAATATTTCAGTAGCTATTTCAGACATTTGTTCGGCAGTCTGCAACAGGCCATTGCAGACTTCAATCGCCACATTGTGCACCCCACGCCTAAGTGCATTCAAATGCAGCCCCCCTCCATCAAACGCCCAATGGTTAGAAACTCGGTGTTAGCCTTTCCTAACGCCACATTGGGCCAAATCGTATGTACACGGTATGCATAGATAGCTGCACATATAGCTGCATAGTGTAGGCACGGGCTTTTCTTGCAAACTCCACAAACCTTACCTATACGCGCGCTTATGCTTGATACCGCCACAAACCGCCCAGAACTGCCTCCCGAAATTGCCCGCCGCCGGACGTTTGCGATCATCTCGCACCCCGACGCTGGCAAGACGACGCTGACAGAAAAGTTCCTCCTCTATGGTGGCGCTATCCAGATGGCCGGCCAAGTGCGCGCCAAGGGCGAAGCTCGGCGCACCCGCTCTGACTTTATGCAGATGGAAAAAGACCGTGGCATCTCTGTCTCGGCCTCAGCAATGTCTTTTGATTACAATAACTTACGCTTTAATCTTGTTGACACACCCGGCCACTCGGACTTCTCGGAAGACACCTATCGCACGCTCACTGCCGTTGACGCAGCGGTGATGGTTATTGACGGGGCCAAGGGCGTTGAAAGCCAGACGCAGAAGCTGTTTGAAGTCTGCCGCCTGCGCGATTTGCCGATCTTGACCTTCTGTAACAAGATGGACCGCGAAAGCCGGGATATCTTTGAAATCATTGATGAAATTCAAGAGATGCTGGCGATAGACGTAACGCCCGCCAGCTGGCCTATCGGCGTCGGCGGTGAGTTCATGGGGTGCTATGATCTGATCAATGACCGGCTTGAACTGATGGATCGCGCTGACCGCAACAAAGTCGCAGAAACCATTGAAATCAATGGCTTGGATGATCCGAACCTTGCCAAACACGTGCCTGAGCACCTGCTTGAGAAGTTCCTCGAAGACGTTGAAATGGCACGCGAATTGCTGCCAAAACTCGATGCGCAGTCGGTGCTCGAAGGCCACATGACACCGATCTGGTTTGGCTCTGCGATCAACTCATTTGGCGTCAAGGAGCTGATGGACGGTATCGGCGACTATGGCCCAAAACCGCAGATTCAGGTGGCCACTCCAAGGTCGATTTCCCCTGAAGAAACAAAGGTTTCCGGCTTTGTCTTCAAGGTGCAAGCCAACATGGACCCTAAGCACCGCGACCGCGTTGCTTTTGTGCGCATGGCCTCTGGCCACTTCAAACGTGGCATGAAACTGACGCACGTTCGCACCAAAAAACCGATGGCGATCAGCAATCCCGTGCTGTTTCTCGCCTCCGACCGAGAACTCGCCGAAGAGGCTTGGGCAGGCGACATCATCGGTATCCCTAATCACGGCCAGTTGCGCATCGGCGATACGCTCACCGAGGGTGAAATGCTGCGCGTTTCCGGCATCCCTTCCTTCGCTCCCGAGCTTCTGCAAGGCGTGCGCGCAGGCGACCCTATGAAAGCCAAGCACCTCGAAAAAGCGCTGATGCAATTCGCCGAAGAAGGCGCTGCGAAAGTCTTCAAGCCCGCCATTGGATCTGGCTTTATTGTCGGTGTTGTTGGCGCACTCCAGTTTGAAGTTCTCGCCAGCCGGATCGAGCTGGAATACGGGTTGCCCGTGCGCTTTGACAACTCGCAGTTTACCTCAGCAAGATGGGTGAACGGTAATACGCAAGATGTTGATAAGTTTATCGAAAGCAACAAACAGCACATCGCGCATGACAACGATGGTGACGTCGTATACTTGACCCGCCTTCAATGGGACATAGACCGCGTCGAACGCGACTATCCCGACATTAAATTGACGGCAACGAAGGAAATGATGGTCTAGCCGCGCGGCGCATGGCAAGCTTGGCACATGAGCAATTTGGAAATACAGGATAGGACCCGATGAAGTGGGGAATAGTCACCACGGTTAAGGCTGATCTGCACGACATCGCGAACTTCGCCGCCCACCACCTCGAACTCGGCGCAGACCGGCTTTACATCTATCTAGATGACGACAACGAAGAAGCTTTCAAGCTCCTCAAAGCTCACCCGAAAATTCGTGTTTTTCGAACCATGGATGAGAATTGGCGCAGCGCCAAGCGGCCCGAAAAACACCAGGCGCGCCAATCTGCAAACGCACGCCATGCCTATAAGCGCAAGGCAGGCGATGTTGACTGGCTCGCGCATATTGATGTGGACGAGTTCTTGTGGCCCCAAACGCCGCTTGATGAACAGCTTTCAGCCTTGCCTGCCAGCTGTCAGGTTGCCCGTGTGCGCCCAATTGAGGCGCTTTGCCCAGACCTGCAAGACATCGCAGAAAATGTCACCTATTTCAAAGCGATGACCAATGACCGCAAGCAACGACTGGCTGAGACACAGGCCATTTTTCCTACCTTTGGCACGCAGCTAAATGGCGGCTTTTTAAGTCATGTTGCTGGTAAAGTTTTTGCACGCACCGGGCATGATGACGCGGCCTTCAAGATCCACAACTTCTATGTCGGCGACATTGAAAACCCCGGCCAAACAGAGCTTTTGAACACCAAGCTTTGCCACCTACATGCGCATAGCTTTGAAGCTTGGATGGCGGCTTACCGCTTTCGCCTGTCAAAGGGCGCCTACCGTTCAGAGCTCAAGCCCAACCGGCCGCGCGAGCAAGGCGGACTGAGCTTGCATGAGTTGTTAACCTACCTTGAGCAAACTGACGGAGAAGATGGGCTGCGCGCTTTTTACACGGAAGTATGCACAGCAACTCCAGCCCTGCGCACTCGCCTTAACGACCACGGATTACTGTACAGTTTGAAACTTGATCTAGATACCAAACGCCGCAAACATTTTCCCGAGTTGGGATAATAATGGCAGAAAGTCGCTACTGTTTCGGTTTTCGCAGCAAGAATACCACGTAAAGGGGCAAATCTGCTTGAGAAATGCCGGATGATTGACCCTGCTCTATTTTTTGATGTAAACAGCGCGCATGGGTTGCACAGGCAAAAGCCGGGCCAGACGGGCCGAACCCAAACCATATGCTACGGGCATAAACTGTCCGTAAAACACGGATACACATGACAAAATTCTCAGATCTGAATCTTGGCCCTAAGGTTCTCAAAGCCGTGGCCGAAACTGGCTACGAAACACCCACTCCTATTCAGGCTGGAGCGATTCCTCCGGCGCTTGAAGGCCGCGACGTTTTGGGCATCGCTCAAACAGGCACGGGCAAGACCGCGTCTTTCACGCTTCCGATGATTTCGATGCTGGCCCGGGGCCGCGCACGTGCACGGATGCCGCGCTCACTGGTGCTTTGCCCGACACGTGAGCTGGCGGCGCAGGTTGCCGAAAACTTTGACACTTACGCCAAAAACGTGAGACTCACAAAAGCGCTGCTAATTGGTGGCGTCAGCTTCAAAGAGCAAGAGGCGGTGATCAACCGGGGTGCCGATGTTCTCATTGCAACACCAGGCCGCCTGCTTGACCATTTCGAGCGCGGTGGGCTTTTGCTGACGGGCGTGCAAATTATGGTTGTTGATGAGGCCGATAGAATGCTTGATATGGGCTTTATCCCCGATATCGAGCGAATCTTTAGCCTCACGCCATTCACACGCCAAACCCTGTTCTTCTCGGCAACTATGGCGCCCGAGATTGAGCGGATTACAAACACCTTCTTGTCCAACCCTGTGCGCGTTGAAGTTGCACGTCAAGCGACCACGTCGGAGACGATTACGCAGTCTGTCGTTATGTTCAAAGGGTCTCGCAAAGACCGTGAAGCCAGTGAGAAACGCGCGCTTTTGCGGTCTCTTATCGAGAGCGAAGGCGAGAAGTGCAAAAACGCGATCATCTTCTGCAACCGCAAGTCTGACGTAGATATTGTCGCCAAGTCGATGAAAAAAAACGGGCTTGATGCTGCCGCTATCCACGGTGATCTCGACCAATCACAGCGCATGCGCACGCTTGCCGAGTTCCGCGATGGCACCCTGCGTTTTCTCGTGGCGTCAGACGTCGCCGCGCGCGGGCTCGACATTCCAAACGTGAGCCATGTGTTCAACTTTGATGTTCCGAGCCATGCGGAAGACTATGTTCACCGTATCGGACGCACAGGCCGCGCGGGCAAACTCGGCACCACGATCATGATTTGCTCACAGCGTGACGAGCGCAACATGGCTGACATTGAGCGCTTGGTTAAGCACGAAATCCCCCGGGCGGAAGGCGCTGTTACCTCAGCTCCGGCGGCAGAAAAGCCAGCGGGTGAAGACAAGCCCAAAGCCGAGCGCAAGCCGCGTGCCCCCCGAAAGCCCAAGGCCGAAGTGACACAGGACGCGACAGCACCGCAAGAGGCTGCTCCAGATCAGAAAGAACAAGCCTCAGCGGAAGCGCCGGATTCTCCGAAAGACACGCAAAGCAAACCCGCTGCTCGCAATCGAAAACGCGGCAACCGCTCTGGTGAGCAAAACAAGGGAAGCCGCTCAAACGACCAGAATAAGAGCAGCAACCCCCAGAATGCCACCCTAGGCGACGACATGCCATCCTTCATCGCCAAAAGCTTTGAAGACCGCATGTAGGTAAACCACCTAGCTCAAACGGGAAATAGTGTGTGCCGGCTTATTGTAGCCGGCTCACGATCACGCTGACTTCCGGTTTTTTACCAATCTCGTCTTGGCATGTTCTACGAACAATCTTGCGCAGTTCCTCTTCGATTTTGGTATCGTTAACGAGCGTCTTTTCGCTCGCGCGACCGAGAAATTGCGACATGTCCTCCTCCAAAACCTCTACCAATCCGGCCTTGCTACGGCCTGTTTCAGGCATACCCTTTAGTTCGCACCAAGGATCTCCCAAAGGCTCGCCGTCTTCATCCAGAATCACAGTAACAACGACAAGCCCATTGAGCGCCATGCGAATACGGTCACGCACAATGCCGTCAAGCGCGCCAATCTGGGTTGAGCCATCAAGGTAGCGGCGGCCTGTTTCAACGTACTCGGCCACACGCGGAGCGTTGCCTGACAGATCAATCATCATGCCGTTCACGGCGACGATACTCTGGCGCCCTTTGTCTTCCGTCATGCGCGCATGTTCTCGTAGATGTCGGTGTTCGCCGTGCATCGGGATCACCATGGCTGGGTTAATCAGGTCTTGCGCTTTGGCAAGATCTGGCCGGTTGGCATGGCCCGATACGTGGTAAAGCCCATCGCTGTCATCAACCACATCGACACCTTTCACCGATAGCTGGTTGATGATCGAAATCACCCCACGCTCATTGCCGGGAATTGTCTTGGAGGAGAACAAGAACAGGTCTCCATCTTTCAGAGATATCCCGTTGAACTTCCCTCGGGCCAACTGCGCACTTGCAGCGCGACGCTCGCCCTGGCTGCCTGTCACCAGCAACATCAGGTTCTCGCGCGGCACGCTGCGCGCGTCTTCAATAGAAACAACGGTTGGAAAAGACTTCAACACGCCTGTCTCGATGGAAGCTTCGACCATACGCCGCATAGAGCGGCCCATCAGGCAAATAGAGCGCCCTGCCCGTTCGCCAGCTTCCGCGAGTGTCTTCACACGTGCGACATTGGAGGCAAATGTCGTTGCCACAACCAAGCTCTCGGCCCCACGAACTAGCATCTCAAGGTTGTCGCCAAGCTCACTTTCCGATCGGCCAGCGCTCTTGGAGAAAACATTGGTTGAATCACAGATCATTGCCTTGATCCCACCTTTGCCAATCTCCTCCCAGAGAGCCTCATCAAACGGTTCCCCAACGATCGGCTCATGGTCAATTTTGAAGTCCCCAGTATGGAACACGCGTCCACCTTCGGTTTCGATAAGCAACGACGCACTCTCAGGGATTGAATGCGAGACAGGCACAAAACTGACTTTGAAAGGCCCAGCATCAACCTTTGCGGGGTATGCCTCAACGGTCGTAACAGCCTTATCGCCATGGCCATGCTCAGACAGCTTTCGCCGTGCGATGTTGGCCGTGAAGGCGCGCGCATAAACCGGCGCGCCTAGCTCTCCAAAGAAATGGCCAACAGCGCCAACGTGATCTTCATGCGCATGGGTGATAAAGATCGCATCGAGGCGGTCTTTGCGCTCAATGAGCCAGCTCATATCGGGGAAGATCAAATCCACCCCCGGGCTCGTGTCCATGTCCGGAAATGTCACGCCAAGATCAACCAGAATGTAGCGCTCACGGCCCTCTGGCCCATAGCCATAGACGTAAGCGTTCATGCCGATCTCGCCTGCCCCGCCAAGGGGAAGGTAAACTAGCCGTTGGGTGCTCATGCGTTGCCCTGCTCTTTGTTATATTGGTGGATGACGCGCAGTCCATGCATCGTCAGGTCATCTTCGATGGTGTCAAAAAGTTCTTCGCCCTGTGCAAACAGGGGTGCAAGCCCGCCTGTTCCAAGGACTTTCATAGGTTTTCCATATTCATCGCGCACACGGTTAATCAACCCTTTAATGAGGCCAACATAACCCCAGAAAATACCGGACTGAATACAGGCAACCGTGTTGGTACCTATGACTTTTTCAGGCTGAGTTATGTCCACATGTGGCAAAGCAGCCGCGCCTTGGTGTAGCGCCTCAAGGGATAGGTTTACGCCGGGAGCAATGACACCACCAACATAAGCCCCGTCTTCGGCGACAACATCAATGTTGGTTGCGGTCCCGAAATCGATAACCATCGCGTCTCCTCCGTGCCTGTCAAAGCAACCCGCTGCATTTGCTAGCCTGTCAGGGCCAACACCTGTGCTTGGGTCAACCCGCGGCAAAACAGGCAGCAAACACTCTGGTTTTCCAACGACGAGTGGGCGGCAATCAAAAAAGCGGTCTGCAAAAACGCGCAGGTTCCAGACAACACGTGGCACAGTCGAGCTGATTACAACCTCGGTAATGTCTGTCTCGATTTTGTAGTGCTTGATTAGCGTCGTATACCACGTGAAGTAGGCGTCGGCTGTGCGCGCGTGGTGCGTTGAAGTTCGCAAGGTGCAAAGCCACTTCGTGCCATCCCAGATTGAGAAAACAGTATTGGTATTTCCGCAATCGATTGCCAACAACATGGCCGAGACTCCTTAGTTAAAGAATACATCCGCCGCCGGAATGGCGACGCGTCCTTTGTGGGTGGATAGAACAAGATGCCCCAACTCATCCACCGTTTCAAACACACCATGAGTTTCGTCGCGCATGGTGCGGGCGCGGATTTGTTCCCCTAGCTTAGCGGCACGCGCAAGCCAAGCTTCTTTAATGGGCAAAAAGCCGTGTTGAGCAAACTGTGCCTCCCACGGAGCATAGGCCGCTGCAAGATGGTCCAGAAACTCCAAGGGGCTTACTACTGCTTGTGTTTCGGCCTTTAATGAAACTGGCGTCACCGCGCCCTCTTCCACGTCGGCAGCGCTTGGAGCTTCCGCCAAGTTCACACCGATACCTATGATCAAGCCATTGGGAACGCTCTCCAGCAAGATTCCGGCCAGCTTGCCACCGCTCAACAGCACATCATTGGGCCACTTGAGCGACAGCCTTGCTTGTGGGCCCGCGATAGTGCGTATCGCATCGTAGAGCGCCAGTGAGGCGGTGAACGAGCGCAGGCTCATTATCGCCGGATCACTCAGGTTGGGCAGTATCAGGCTAGCGCCGAAGTTGCCTTTGGGCTGGGTCCAGGCGCGGCCTCGCCTCCCACGTGCGGCTGTTTGCTCATGGGAGAATATCCACGTCGGGCCAGCCACCTCATGTGCAACGCGTGCGGCTTCAGCATTGGTGCTATCAACGCTTTGCAAAACACGTTGGCCGTAGCCGTGCGGCCAAATCGGGCTCATCTCGAAAGCCTTAATTTACCAGCGCCAAAGCCGCTGTTGCCGCAGCGCTGTCGACCCCGAAGAGGTTGACAACCCCTACCAGCATGATTGCCGCAGAACCAACCAACAGAACCCAAAGAACAGGTGCGCGCACCTCATCAAGGCCTTGCTCAGTCTCTTCGCCGAAATACATATAGTAGACGATGCGCAGGTAGTAGAAGGCGCCGATTGCCGAGGCGACAGCGCTTGCTACAACAAGCCAGAACAAGCCAGCCTCAACACCGGCACGCCAAACGCCCAGCTTAGCAAAGAAGCCAAGCATCGGAGGCACGCCAGCTAGGCTGAACATCAATATCAACAGCGCCAGAGCTTTACCTGGTTCTACCTTAGAGTAGAGGTTGAGTGAGCTGATGTCAGTCACAGGCTGGCCGTCACGTTCCATGCTGAGGATGAAGGCAAAAGTGCCAATGTTCATCGTCACATAGATCGCCATATAGGTGAGCATCGCTTCAACACCGAGAGCTGTGCCCGCTGCGAGGCCGATCATGGCATAGCCCATATGCGCGATTGAGGAATAAGCCATCAGGCGTTTGATGTTAGTTTGTCCGATCGCAGCGATTGCGCCAAGGAACATCGACAACACGGAGAGAACGGCAAGCACCTGGCTCCAGTCGGCTGAAACGCCGCCAAAAGCGTCGTGCAACACACGCGCGAACAGTGCCATCGCCGCCACTTTTGGGGCGGTGGCAAAGAAGGCAGTTACCGGAGTTGGCGAGCCTTCGTAAACGTCTGGTGTCCACATGTGAAAAGGAACCGCGCTGACTTTGAAGGCGAGGCCCGCTATCACGAAGACAAGACCGAAGAGCAAACCAACGGGTGCGAGCCCCTCGCCCGCAGCGGCGATGATCCCGGTGAACAGTGTGGTCCCTGCGTAGCCATAAACCAGCGATGAGCCGTAAAGCAGCAAACCCGAACTTAGCGCACCAAGCACGAAGTACTTGAGGCCTGCTTCCGTTGAACGAACAGAGTCTCGACGCATGGCCGCGATCACGTAAAGCGCGAGCGATTGCAGCTCAAGGCCCATATATAACGCCATCAAGTCGCCCGCAGAAACCATAAACATCATGCCGACAACGCTGAGCGCGATGAGGATCGGATATTCAAACTTCATCATATTGCGACGTTCAAGAAACCCCATGCCCATAACAAGCACAACGGCTGCCGACAGCAAGATCGTCACTTTAGCGAAACGCGCAAAAGCATCATCTTGGAACATGCCACCGAAGGCGCTTTGTGCGCCACCGTCGTTAAGCCCAATGAAAGCCGCTATCACGAGGAACACCGCCGCAGTCACATAGGTGAGCGTGCCTGCAAGCTTGTCTTTGCCCGTATAGACGGCGAAGACCAAAGCCAGCATCGCATAGACGGCAATCAGGATTTCCGGCAGGATTATATTCAGATCGGCCTGCATGTTTTCTCTCCGTTAGTGCGATTGCGCCATGGTTGTGGCGGCGCGGCCTGCATCATGCAGGGCTGTTTCGTAATTCAAGACAAAGGCTTTCACCGATGGCCCGATGATATCAGTCACGAGGCTTGGATAAACGCCAAGCAACAACGTCATGGCCACAAGCGGCGCAAAGATCGCCTTTTCGCGGTTTGTCATGTCGCTGATTGTTTTCAGACTTTCTTTGATGAGGTCGCCCAGCACAACGCGGCGATAGAGCCACAGTGCGTAAGCCGCTGACAAGATCACGCCCGACGTGGCCACGGCTGCGACCCAGGTATTAACCTTGAAAATGCCGACCAGCGTGAGGAATTCGCCGACAAACCCCGAGGTGCCGGGTAGGCCGACGTTGGCCATAGTGAAGAACATGAAGATCAGCGCATAGGCTGGCATGCGGTTGACAAGGCCGCCGTAAGCGTCGATCTCGCGGGTGTGCATACGGTCGTAAATAACGCCGACACAGAGGAAGAGAGCACCGGAGATGAAGCCGTGGCTGATCATCTGAAAGATCGCACCATCAACGCCTTGTTGGTTGGCGGCGAAGATACCCATGGTGACAAAGCCCATGTGCGCAACAGAGGAATAAGCAATCAGTTTTTTCATGTCTTCCTGAACCATCGCCACAAGCGAGGTATACACGATCGCGATCGCGGACATCCAAAGCACCATCGGCGTGAGCACATCTGCGCCTACCGGGAACATTGGCAAACTAAAGCGCAGGAAGCCATAGCCGCCCATTTTCAACAGGATCGCTGCGAGCACTACGGAGCCCGCGGTTGGTGCTTGGACGTGTGCGTCTGGCAGCCAAGTATGCACTGGCCACATTGGCATTTTCACCGCAAAACTGGCAAAGAAAGCTAGGAACAGAAGCGTCTGCAGGCCACCCACGACTTGAACGCCGAGGATGTTAAAATTCTCGTGGCCAAAGCTGTGGTTCATCAGTGTCGGAATGTCTGTCGTTCCGGCATCCGCGAACATTGCGACCATGGCCACCAGCATGAGAACCGAGCCAAAGAACGTATAGAGAAAGAACTTGAAGCTCGCATAAATGCGGTTCGCCCCGCCCCAGATACCGATAATCAGGAACATCGGGATAAGGCCTGCTTCAAAGAACAGGTAGAACAAGACCAGATCGAGCGCCATGAACACACCAAGCATCAGCGTTTCGAGAAGCAGGAATGCGATCATATATTCCTTCACACGGGTGTTCACACTCCAACTGGCGGCAATCGTCAGTGGCATCATGAAGGTGGTCAGCATCACGAAGAGAACGCTAATTCCGTCCACGCCCATCTTGTAGGTAAGACCCATCAACCATGAGCGCTCTTCAACCATCTGAAAACCGGTATCAGAAGCGTCAAAATCCGACAGGATAAACAGCGAAACCAGGAAGGTAATCGACGTGGCCAGAAGGGCTACCCACTTCGCGTTACGCTTGGCCGCCTCGTCTTCACCACGCAAAAATAGCGCGAGGATCAGAGCCGCGATTGCAGGAATGAAGGTGACAATGGAGAGAAGATTGTCCATCAGCGGGCACCTCCGGTAAAGGCCATCCAAGTGACGAGAACAACGATCCCGATCACCATAGCGAATGCGTAAGTAAAGATGTAACCCGACTGCGCGCGACCTGCGAGGCGCGTGAAGAACGGAACGATGCCCATGGCGACACCGTTGAGTGCTCCGTCAATAACGTTGCCATCGCCCTTTTTCCAAAGGAAGCGGCCGATCGCCATGGCGGGGCGAATGAAGATCGCGTCATAGATTTCGTCGAAATACCATTTGTTCAGCAAGAACAGATACATCGGGCGTTGGCTTTCCGCGAGTTTCTTGGGCAGCGACGGGTTGATGATATAGAACCAGTAGGCCGTAAAGAAGCCGATCAGCATCGCGATAAAAGGCGAAACCTTGACCCATTTGGGCGCATGGTGCGCGTCGTCCATCACATGGTTGTCGGCAGCCATGAAGATCGCGCCTTCTGGCGCCTCGCCGTGATGCTCGGGCATCGCGGCTGCATGGCTGTCGTCACCGTGGCTATCTTCGCCGTGACCCGCATCAGCCGCAGCGTGATGGGCCGGAATGCCGAAGAACTTGTTCACTTGATTGTGGTCACCAAAGAAGCTTCCATAAAACAGCATACCAGAGAACACCGCACCAAGGCCCAGAACACCAAGCGGGACCAGCATAACAGCCGGGCTTTCATGCGCGTGTTCGTGTGTGTGCTTGTCGCCGCGTGCTTTGCCATAAAACGTCATGAACATCAGGCGCCATGAGTAGAAGCTGGTGAACAGCGCGGCTATAACGAGCATCCAGAAGGCATAGCCGCCGTTGGTGCCCGCAAAGGCGCTTTCGATAACCGCATCTTTAGAGAGGAAACCCGCGAAACCGATTGTTGTTAGCGGAATCCCCACACCTGTGATCGCCAGCGTGCCAACCATCATCGCCCAGAAAGTATAGGGGATCTTCTTGCGCAGGTTACCGTAGTTGCGCATGTCTTGCTCGTGGTGCATCGCGTGGATGACCGAACCCGCGCCAAGGAACAACATCGCCTTGAAGAAGGCATGCGTCAGCAGGTGGAACATCGCGACCGAGTAAACCCCGACGCCTGCAGCCACGAACATGTAGCCAAGCTGCGACATAGTCGAGTAAGCGATCACGCGTTTGATGTCGTTCTGCACAAGGCCAACTGTGGCAGCCATAAAGGCCGTCGTGGCCCCCATGAAGACTATAAAGTTTTTGGCTTCTGGTGCGTATTCCATCAGCGGCGACATGCGGCACACGAGGAAGACACCGGCGGTAACCATCGTCGCGGCGTGGATAAGGGCCGAAACAGGTGTCGGGCCTTCCATCGCGTCAGGCAACCATGTGTGCAGGAAGAGTTGCGCTGACTTGCCCATCGCGCCAACGAACAGCAGGAAGGCCAGCAAGTTTGCAGCATTCCACTCGGTCCACAGGAAGTGCAACTGCGTCTCTGCAAGGGCCGGCGCCGCAGCGAAAATGTCATCAAACTTGATGCTGTCGGTCAGCAGGAAAAGCCCGAAGATGCCGAGCGCGAAGCCAAAGTCACCCACGCGGTTGACGACGAAAGCCTTGATCGCCGCCGCATTGGCGCTTGGTTTCTTGTAGTAAAAGCCGATCAGAAGGTATGACGCCACGCCAACCCCTTCCCAGCCAAAGAACATCTGTACAAGGTTGTCAGCTGTCACCAGCGCAAGCATCGCGAAGGTAAAGAACGACAGGTAAGCAAAGAAGCGCGCCTTGTAGGCCTCGCCCTCGCCCCAGTTTTCGTCATGCGCCATGTAACCCATCGAGTAGAGATGCACGAGTGACGAAACCGAAGTGACCACGATCAGCATGATGGTTGTCAACCGATCAACCCGGATCGACCAGGCCGCGTCAAGCGAGCCTGACTGGATCCAATCTAGAATGTGCACAGCTTCTGGCTCGGTCGCGCCGCCAAGGAAGACTGTCCAGCTCAGCGCACAAGCCAGAAACAGGATGCCCGTTGTGAGCCACTGCGCTGTCTTCTCGCCGATAATGCGCCAGCCGAAGCCTGCGACAATGGCGGCGATAAGCGGTGCGAAAAGGATGGTTTTGTAAATCATCAGATCAGCCTTTCATCACGTTGACGTCTTCAACGTCGATCGTGCCACGGTTGCGGAAGAAAACCACAAGGATCGCAAGACCAATCGCAGCTTCGGCAGCCGCCACGGTCAGCACAAAGAGCGTAAAGACCTGCCCTGTCATGTCGTTGAGAAACGACGAGAAGGCGACGAAATTAATGTTCACTGACAAGAGGATAAGCTCAATCGACATCAGCAAGATGATGATGTTCTTTCGGTTCAGGAAGAGCCCGAAAATGCCCGTGACAAACAGCACAGCTGCCACCGTCAGATAATGTTCAAGTCCGATCATCATTTTCTCCAGTAATCTTTGCAGAGCACATCGACAGGCTGATAGCTGCCGCCACTCTTCCAACCAGCGCACCTCGTTTTCATTCTGCGGACATGATAGTTGTTTGCGCTTTCGGGCAACTTCGAGGAGTACCCAGCAAGCAACCCCAAACTATAAACCTCAAGGTCATGTTTTTTCATTCTCTCAGGGGTCACACGAGTGTACATTCCACCTAATTCGACATGAGACCCAGCCGACGAACCCCAAATCACGATCGGCACTTGCAACTCGTCATTCCAGCCAACCACACGAGGCGAAGCAAATTTCACATCCGCGAATGACGGTGAGGAAATTAGCAATCCGAACATTACAGCAAAGTATTTCAAAGCCCCTGCCCCGGTTTCACGTCTTTCAGTTCCATCGCGTCTTTCGGGTCGCGCCACATTTGCTGCAACACGTCCTGGCGTTTGATGCCGTCACGGTGGCGCAATGTCAGAACAATCGCGCCGATCATCGCTACCAGCAGGATAAGACCTGCCAGTTGGAAGATCATAAAGTATTGATCATAAAGCAGCAGGCCGAGAGCGGCGGTGTTTTCTACGCCTTCAGGTGTTGCCGCCGCGCGGGCCGCTTCTGCGCCCTCGCTGACATGCCAGTCGCCGAAAGCCACGCCGAGCACCATCAAAAGCACCACGGCAATCGCGAGGCCAATCGGCAAGAACTGCGCCATACTGCCTTTGAGTTCGGCAAAATCCACATCAAGCATCATCACCACAAAGAGGAAGAGAACAGCGACCGCGCCAACGTAAACGATCAGCAACAGCATTGCGATAAACTCGGCACCGAGCAACACGAACAGGCCCGAAGCGCTGAAGAACGCCAAGATCAGAAACAGCACCGAGTGCACCGGGTTGCGGCTGAGCACGGTGAAAAAACCACCCGTCAAAACGCCCGCAGCAAAGAGATAGAAGGCCAATGTGGCTACGCTCATGTCTCGTCATCCTTTTGTGTCGCCATCACATCTTTGGCGAGATCCATCGCCCGCGTCATGGCCGGAATACCCGCAAACATCGACATCATAGCAATGCTCTCGGCAATTTCTTCTGTCGTCGCGCCAACCTCAACGAGGTGGCGCACAGTGAGGCGCAGCTGTGCTTCGGCTTGCGCACCCTGCATTGTCAGCCCCGCCAATGTCAGCAAAAGCCGCGCCTTGGCGTCGAGGCCGTTTTCGCTCATGCCCTTACCAAAACTGGCTTCCATCATCTCTTTGGTCATGGTCGGCCAGAGCGCCTCAAGCCCTTTGGTTGAGAACGTCTCAAGCGCCGGAGAAAAGCTCTTCGCCATCTCCTGCGCTTGTTCCATCATCGCTTCAAAGGGTGTTTTGCTCATCGGTATGGTGCATCCAGCTCTAGGTTACGGGCAATCTCGGCTTCCCAACGGTCGCCGTTGTCGAGCAGTTTGGCTTTGTCGTAAAACAGCTCTTCGCGGGTTTCGGTGGCGAACTCGAAGTTTGGCCCTTCAACGATCGCATCAACCGGGCAAGCCTCTTGGCAGAAGCCACAGTAGATGCACTTTGTCATGTCGATGTCATAGCGCGTCGTGCGGCGGCTGCCGTCGTCACGAGGCTCAGCGTCAATCGTGATCGCTTGCGCAGGGCAGATCGCTTCGCAAAGCTTGCAGGCGATACAGCGCTCTTCGCCATTGGGGTAGCGGCGCAAAGCGTGCTCACCGCGAAAGCGTGGGCTCAAAGGCCCTTTTTCGTGCGGGTAATTAACCGTCACTTTGGGGCCAAAGAAATACTTCAAGCCAAGGCCGAAGCCTTTGAAGAAGTCAGACAGGAAAAAGTAACCCGCCGCGCGTTTATAGTCGATATTCGCCATATCAGCCCCCTACTGCCCAACGGGCGAACGTGCCCCAGAACCAGTCAAACTTCGCCGCGAAGGCCACGAACACCACCCAGAAAAGGCTAAGTGGCAAGAATACTTTCCAACCGATCCGCATCAGTTGGTCATAACGGTAGCGCGGCACGATCACCTTCACCATCGAGAAGATAAAGAAGATGAGGAACATCTTGCCGCACATCCACATGATGCCGTCTGGCAGGCCCGGAATGGGCGAGAGCCAACCGCCGAGGAAGAACAGCGACGTGAGCGCGCACATCAGCACGATCGCGACATACTCGCCGATCATGAACAACAGGAACGGCGTTGAGGAATACTCAACCTGATAGCCAGCAACCAACTCGGACTCAGCCTCAGGCAAATCAAACGGTGGGCGGTTGGTCTCGGCCATGGCCGAGATCAGGAACAAGAACAGCATCGGGAAATGCGGGATCCAGTACCAGTTGAAGATGCCGTAGTCGCCCTTCTGCGCGTTCACGATGTCGCTGAGGTTGAGCGAGCCTGTCGAGATCACGAGCCCGATGATGATCAGCCCCAGCGAGACTTCATAAGAGATCATCTGCGCGGCAGACCGTAGCGAACCAAGGAAAGGGTATTTGGAGTTTGACGCCCAACCGCCCATGATCACGCCGTAAACCTCGAGCGAGGAGAAGGCGAAGATATAGAGGATGGCAACGTTAATATCGGCCAGCACCCAGCCGTCGTTGAACGGGATCACGGCCCAAGCCACCATGGCGAGCACGAAACTCACCAAAGGCGCTAGGAAGAAGACAAACTTGTCAGCCCCCGCAGGCACGACGATCTCTTTCACCGCGTATTTGATGAAATCAGCGAAGCTTTGCATCAGGCCAAAGACACCAACAACGTTGGGCCCGCGGCGCATGTGCACAGCCGCCCAGACCTTGCGGTCAAAATACAGCAGGAATGCGAGCGCTACGAGAAGCGGCACAATGATCAGAAGACATTGCCCGACAATGAGCAGGAATATCCCCAAATACGTGTTCGTAAAGAATTCAGCCATTAGCCCCTCACACCATCGGTATCTTGTCTTCCAAGCAGTTCTGAACGGTGACTTCAGCGTCAATCGTCTTCAAACCGCGCGGCAGTGCAGCTGAGATGGTATAAACCGCATCTCCGAGCCACTGACCACCCTTATATTCCACATTTGTGCGCACATGGCGCGCAAATCCGTATCCGCGGATGAGCGAATACTGCGCCGCAGCGCATTCTGCATAGTAACTCACGTCTGTTGACACAGGTTCGCCCGTCATTGTGACGACAAACTGCACCAGATCACCGTCGAGAAGCCGTGTCTCTATGCCCGCATAATTCAGCACGCGGTTCTCATCAACCACAGGGGCTGCGCGACTCACTTCGCCGTTGGGCGCACAAGCCGCAAGCGCCAAGGCGCTGAGGGTTATGAGAGCGGCGTGCTTCACTCGGCTGCCACTTTCTGGCCGCGCGCTTTGGCGTTGCCGCTGAGCTCGCCCATCAAGGCCGAAGCGCGTGCGATCGGGTTGGTGAGGTAGAAGTCGCTTACCGCGTTCACAAAGCTCGCCTTGCCCAGTTTCTTAGGCTTCTCGGCTTTCCATTCGTTTTCCGGCACAGTGTCAATCTGCGCAAGGTGCGGCACATCTGCGACAAGTGCTTGTCGCAGGCCAGCAAGACTGTCCCAAGGCTGCTTGGCGTCAGTTTCCGCTGACAGCGCCCGCAAGATAGCCCAGTTTTCCTTGGCTTCGCCGGGGGCAAAACCCGCCCGAAGCGCCAGTTGTGGGCGCCCTTCAGTGTTTACAAACAGCCCCTGCTCTTCGGTATAGGCCGCGCCCGGCAAGATCACGTCTGCGCGGTGTGCGCCACGGTCGCCGTGGCTGCCTTGGTAGATCACAAAGGCGCCGTCGTTGATGTCAACTTCATCAGCGCCAAGGTTGTAGACAACGTCAGCGCCTTCGGTGGCCGCTTTAAGGCCGCCTTCGGTGACAGCGCCAATGTCCATCGCGCCAACGCGGCTGGCCGCGGTGTGCAGAACCATCAGCTTTGAGCCTGTCGCTTCAGAAAGTTGCATCGCAGCAGCCAGAACAGCCGCGCCGTCGGCTTCGCGGATCGCGCCTTGGCCGACGATCACAACACTAGGCACTTCAAGTACCTCTTTGAACTTACGGCCCAAAGCCTCGTCCAAGGCAGCACGGTCGTCGCCCATAGGGAAGTATTCATAAGTTAGATCAACAGGTTGCCCAATGAGCCCGACATTTGCGCCGCGTATCCATGCTTGGCGAATGCGCGCGTTCAGAACAGGCGCTTCGTCGCGTGGGTTGGTGCCGATGAGCTGGATCATCTGGGCGCTGTCGATGTCTTCGATTGTCGCGGTGCCAACATAACCCGAGCGGTTGCCCGCTGGCAGCTTCGCGCCATCGGTGCGGCACTCAACGTTGCCGCCCTGCCCCTCAACCAGTTGCTTCAGCGCAAACGCAGCTTCAACCGAAACCAAGTCGCCGACCAAACCCGCCAGCTTGCTCGCGCCTTTGATCTTGCTGGCCGCAAGCGTTAGCGCTTCGTCCCATCCAGCCTTACGCAGCTTGCCGTTTTCGCGAATATACGGCGTATCCAAACGTTGGCGGCGCAGACCGTCCCAAACAAAGCGCGTCTTGTCAGAAATCCACTCTTCGTTCACGCCGTCATGGTTGCGCGGCACAATCCGCATCACTTCACGGCCTTTGGTGTCCACGCGGATGTTAGAGCCAAGGGCGTCCATCACATCAATGGTTTCCGTCTTGGTCAGCTCCCACGGGCGCGCAGTAAACGCATATGGCTTGCTCACCAAAGCGCCAACCGGGCAGAGATCAATGATGTTACCCTGCAGGTTGGTGTCGAGGGTTTCGCCCAAATACGCGGTGATCTCGCTGTCTTCGCCGCGACCTGTCTGGCCCATCGTGGTGATGCCGGCAACTTCAGACGTGAAGCGCACGCAGCGGGTGCAGGAAATGCAGCGCGTCATGTGTGTTTCGACAAGCGGGCCAAGGTTGAGGTCTTCGGTGGCGCGCTTTGGCTCGCGGAAGCGTGAGAAATCAACGCCATAGGCCATGGCTTGGTCTTGCAAGTCACATTCGCCGCCTTGGTCGCAGATCGGGCAATCAAGCGGATGGTTGATCAGCAAAAACTCCATCACCCCTTCACGCGCCTTCTTCACCATCGGCGAGTTTGTCTTCACAACAGGCGGCTGGCCCTCTGGCCCGGGGCGCAAGTCGCGCACCTGCATGGCGCAGGAGGCCGCTGGTTTAGGCGGCCCCCCGACAACTTCAACAAGACACATCCGGCAGTTGCCCGCGATAGACAGCCGCTCGTGATAGCAAAAACGCGGAACCTCGACACCGGCCTGTTCACAGGCCTGGATCAGCGTCATAGCGCCATCGGCTTCTACTTCTTTGTCATCAATGATGATCTTGCGTAAATCACTCATGTCGTCTCACTTTGCTCTCAGCAGGCTCCCGATCACGCTGCCATTTGCAATCTCGGCTTTGCCAAGGGTGCATAAATCGGCAGCGCTCTTCGGATCGAGCCCTTTTGATTTCACGTAGGTCACTGCGCGGGCGCGAATGCGGGCCTTGTTGGCCTTGCTTTTGCGGTACGCGTTTATTTCGTCGTCAGAATAGCCCAAAGTGTTGGCGCGGCTCTTAACCGACCACAGGAAAGAAATGCCTTTCACTTTGCGGGCTGATATTTGGCTGCACTGCTCGGATATCTCCAAAGCCAACCCGACTTGCAGCATCTTGTCGTCAATCTCTTTGACATCTTTGAGCGCGGGCTTCGCAGCGGCGGCTGAAACTGTCATCACAGTGGCCAAAACGGCTCCGGCGAAAACGCCTGTAAAAACACTAGTCTTCAAATGCATGGATTGTCTCCTCTCACGCGATTGCAGGGGCGCAGACACACTGCTCCCTCACAACGTGAAATGGGCGTTGCCTGCTTTGATATGCAATAACAAGTAGCTAAACCACTGGTTTGCGCAGTTTTTTGCCCGATGGCAGGTTGATATGTTTGCACCTTTACCACCCTGCGCACCGCCCAACAAACACAAGCTGGCCATCCGTTAGCGTCAGCGCATCATTCTCGCTGTCTGGGCTTTGCCCGGCATAAGCTATGTCGGTTGAGCCGTAGTTCTCGATGCAATAGCGGTTGGCCGCCACGCGAGCCGCCTCACGAGATCCAGTCAACCCCTGCGTTGCATTGCGCACGATTACCCGAAAGTCTTGGCGATCGTCTCTCGATTTTTCAACTTTTGTTTTGAAGGTGTTGCCCTCGTAGAAAAACGAGTTGCGTGTGAGTTTGTCTTTCGCCTGTTCGCAAGCTGTAAGCCCTACCAACAGCGAGATAACGACAACGCCCCGACCGATTGATTTCATCATGCTGCTACCTCACACCGCTTCGCGGATATTTTGCTTGCGTTCTTGAGCGTGTCCCAGCCGAAAGCATGCTCGCTATCACCATTCACCTTACGGTGCTCAAGTCGCTCAAGCGCTTCCGCGAGCGTAGGTTCATGCCCTTCCGGAACATGCCACATAACAAAGTGCTGCTCGCCCATCAGCTCAAACCACTCGGCGCGGCGCTCGTAAAACTGCTTGTGCATGGTGTTGAACACAAAGTTGCCAAGGCTCTCGCCGTCTTCCCAAACCGTCAGGTTGGCCACAAACTGCGGATCATCACCAATGCTGTTCTCGGTGTTGCCAGTCCCCGGCTCGCCCGAGCCTTCCATCATCCATACAAAGCCGGGCATGCGCTTGCCCATGCCGTTTACACGGTCAAGATTGTCCATGAATTCTTTAACCCGTGGGTCATCCACGGGGGCAGTCAAACGGCCAATATTGAGTTCTGCGAGGTGCACTATCTTACTCCGCTGCCACTGCATTGCCAGCTTGCTGGGCTTTGATACGGTCTTCGATCTCACCGCGGAAGTTGCGGATCAGCCCCTGGATGGGCCAAGCAGCCGCGTCACCCAAAGCGCAAATCGTGTGGCCTTCAACTTGCTTGGTCACGTCCCACAGCATGTCGATCTCTTCCGGGTCAGCGTTGCCTTCAACCAGCCGTTCCATCACGCGCATCATCCAACCTGTGCCTTCGCGGCAGGGCGTGCACTGGCCGCAGCTCTCGTGTTTGAAAAACTTAGCGAGACGCCAAACGGCTTTAATCACGTCTGTGCTTTGGTCCATCACGATCATACAGCCAGTCCCGAAGGACGACTGCTTTTCGCGCATCCCGTCAAAATCCATAATTGCATCTTCAAGCGCATCGCGTGGCAAGATCGGACAACTTGCGCCGCCCGGAATAATGGCTTTGAGATTGTCCCAACCGCCGCGAATGCCGCCGCCGTGCTTTTCGATCATCTCGCGCACAGGCATCGACATGCTCTCTTCAAAAACACAAGGCGTGTTCACGTGGCCTGTCAGGGCGAACAGCTTGGTGCCTGCGTTATTGGGCCGCCCGAACCCTGAAAACCAAGCGCCGCCACGGCGCAGGATCGTTGGCACAACAGCGATGCTCTCAACGTTGTTCACAGTTGTCGGGCAACCATAAAGGCCAGCGCCAGCAGGGAACGGTGGCTTCATCCGCGGCATGCCTTTTTTGCCCTCAAGGCTTTCAAGCAATGCTGTCTCTTCACCGCAAATATAGGCTCCAGCGCCATGGTGCAGGTAAAGATCAAAATCCCAACCAGAGCCAGCCGCGTTAACGCCGAGCTTACCGGCGTCATAGGCTTCGTCGATAGCAGCCTGCAGCGCTTCTTTCTCGCGGATATACTCGCCGCGAATGTAGATATAGCAAGCATGTGCGTTCATCGCGAAACTTGCCAACAGAGCACCCTCGATCAGCGTGTGTGGATCATGGCGCATGATCTCACGGTCTTTACAAGTCGCCGGTTCGCTCTCATCAGCGTTAATGACAAGATAGGCTGGCCGCCCGTCGCTCTCTTTGGGCATAAAGCTCCACTTAAGGCCCGTCGGAAAACCCGCTCCGCCGCGCCCACGTAGACCACTGGCTTTCATCTCTTCGATGATCCAATCACGGCCCTTCTGGATGAGCTTGTCGGTTCCGTCCCAATGGCCACGCGCCTCAGCGCCCTTCAAGGTGCGCTCATGCATCCCGTAGAGGTTGGTAAAGATCCGGTCCTGGTCTTTGAGCATGCTCTCGTCCTTAACTGTCGCGGCGCGCGCGCCAAATCTGAAGTGTCACCACAAGCGCCCAGAGGAGCGCCCCGATGGCCGCGAAATCGATCAGAAGCGCAAAACGCCCTGGCAGCCCCACGGCAGGGCCAATCCATTGAGCGGCGATCCAAACCAGTATCGAAGCGGCTATTACGAGTGAAGCCACCCGCCCTTTGCGCTCATGCTGGCTATTGCTGTCGCCGCTCATATTCTTATCCTATCAAGCTTTCTTTTTCTTCTTAGAAAACTCGGTTTCACCGCCCGCAGCGAGTATTTTGGCTTGCGCCATCCAATCGTCACGCTCAATACGGCCTTTGAATCTCAGGTTGTCATCAACCCAAGCCACGTCTGCCTTTGTCCACTTTTCCACCTGATCAAAATGCCAGAAGCCAAGACCATTGAGTGTTTGCTCAAGCTTTGGCCCGACACCGCTGATCAGCTTCAGATCATCTGCGCCAGCCTTGCGCGGTGCCTTCATCGTGCGCGGCTTCTTAGGGGCGGCAGGCTTTTTAGCGGCTGTTGCCTTCTTAGCGGTCTCTGGCTTGGCCGCTACCGACTTCGAAGCTGCCTTGGCTTTTGTCGCCTTAGCTGCAGGTTTGGTTGCCGACTTGGTGGTTGCCGTTTTATCTGTCTTAGTGGCTGGTTTCGTAGCAACCTTGGGCTTTGAAGCTGTTGTCTTTGCGGCAGGTTTAGTCGTTGCCTTGGCCTTTGCCGCTGGAGCCTTTGCAGCTGGAGCTTTTGCAGCAGGCTTGCTGGTCGTTTTCGCCTTGGTCGCAGTTGATTTCGCGGCTGGCTTGGTCGCCGTCTTGCCCGACGTTGCAGAAGACTTCGCAGCCGTCTTTTTCGCAACCGGCTTGGCTGCTGATTGCGCTGGCGGTTGATCGGTCGCTGTCGCGGTTGGCTTAACCGCGGAGGGAGTTGCTGGCGCTTCCGACATCAAAGAAGCAGGCGCCTCTTTCTCAGCCGCGACCTTATCAGCAGCGGCTTTTTGCGCTGTCGCGTTGTTTGCGCTTGTCGCGGCACTCGCAGCTAAAGCTGCACCGCCGCCAGCAGCTGCGGCTACAGTGGTTGAAGCTGAGGATGTTGCATGCGCGTCGGTAGTTTCTGCCGTTTCGCTAACTGCGCCGCCTTTGCAAAACATCGACGTCAAAACCAATCCGAGGAAAACCGCAATCGCCAACCCAACCAAGACTGCCGGCAACCAGCCAACGGCCTCACGCGACGCCAGATATCCGAAGACGCCCGCGATCAAACTCGCCAGCCAAATGATCCAGCCGCAAGTGCCCAATCCTGATGTATGTTTCATTTTACGTCCCCCTAGGCCGATGTATCTCGGCTATTTTCACTTTTTACTACGTTTCGAAAATTCGGTTTCGCCGCCTTCGGCAAGTATCTTGGCCTGCGCCATCCAGTCGTCGCGCTCAATGCGCCCCTTAAACTTCAAGCGGCTGTCCACCCAAGCGATCTCGCTTGGCCCCCATTTTGCAACTTGGTCAAAGTGCCAGAAGCCCAACTCGTTCAGCGTGCCTTCAAGTTTTGGCCCTACACCGCTGATCAGCTTAAGATCATCCGCGCCAGACTTACGCGGAGCAGTCATTGTTTTGGGCTTCTTCTCTTTGGCGGTGACAGAAGCTGGTGCGACTGTCGCTTTTGCTGCGGCCTTCTTGGCAGGAGATTTTGCAGGTGCCGCTTTCGCTCCGACCTTTTTAGCTGGCGCGGCCTTCTTGGATTTTCCGCCGTTCTTGTCAGTCCGATCAAGCCACGGCGTCAGGATAGGCACCTCCGTGCCATCAATGCGCTTAACTGTTTCGCCAAGATCAACAGCCATTTGCGCGCTGGCATTATACTGCGTTTTGCCGCTGTCATACTCAGTAAGGCTCGTCAGGCCGGACAATGGCTCGGCGGCATAGCGCCCGTTCTGCGGGCCCGGAGCCGGAACCTTACCTGCTGCCAAATCATCAATGATTTCACCAAGGCGTGCGGCTGTTAGGTCTTCGTAGTAGTCTTTGCCGATCTGGGCCATCGGAGCGTTGGAACACGCGCCAAGGCATTCGACTTCCTCCCAAGAAAATTTACCATCGGCTGACAATGTATGTGGCTTCTCGGCAATCTTTTCTTTGCAAATGGCAATCAAGTCTTCCGCTCCACAGATCATACAGCTCACTGTGCCGCAAATCTGCAAATTCGCAACTGATCCAACAGGTTGTAGTTGAAACATAAAGTAAAACGTTGCCACTTCTAGGCCCCGAATATGCGCCATACCGAGCATGTCACAGACTGTTTCGATAGCCTTACGGCTCAGCCAGCCCTCTTGCTCTTGCGCACGCCACAACAGCGGAATGATCGCAGAAGCTTGGCGGCCTTCCGGGTACTTGCTGATCTGTCCCTGGGCCCACTCTACGTTGGCAGGTGTGAAAGCAAAGCTCTCGGGCTGATCATGGTAAAGACGTCTAAGCATCGGCACAGTTCCCAGTCGTAAGCTTGATACCCGTGCCTTCGTGCTGAAGGCTGTCTTGCTCAAGCATATATTTTGAAATTTCCTTGAGTTTGTCTTCATCAAACCCAGTGTGGTTTTCGACCACGGCAGCGGCCTTGTCGTCTTGCACAACGCAGCCTGCTTTCACCATGCCCTCTTCAAACAGCATAACGTCGGCTTTGCTCACACCACTCGGAAGTGGCGCAGCACAGCTTGCAAGTGCGAAGCCCGCGAAAAGCAACGTTATGAGGCGGGTTGGCTTCATCGGTCGATCTCTCCGAAGACAACATCCATTGTCCCGATGATCGCGGCCACGTCAGCCAGCTGGTGGCCTGTCGCGACATGATCCATCGCCTGCAAGTGCAAGTAACCCGGTGCGCGGATTTTGCTACGGTACGGCTTGTTTGATCCGTCCGACACGAGGAATACGCCAAACTCGCCTTTCGGCGCTTCAACGGCCACATAAACTTCGCCCTCAGGCACTTTAAAGCCCTCTGAGTAAAGCTTGAAATGGTGGATCAACGCTTCCATCGACTGTTTCATGTCTGAGCGTTTCGGCGGCGTGAGCTTGCCACGCGCCAAGACATCGCCTTGGTTTTCCGGCATTTTCAGCTTCACGCAAGCTTGGCGCATGATGTCAGCCGAGATGCGCATCTCTTCCATCCGCATGATGTAGCGGTCATAGCAGTCGCCATTTTTGCCGACGGGAATTTTGAAGTCAAACTCGTCGTAGCACTCATAAGGCTGGGCGCGGCGCAAGTCCCACGCCATGCCGACAGAGCGTGCCATAACGCCCGACATGCCAAACTCCAGCACGTCTTCCTCGGTGACAACACCAATGTCAACGTTGCGCTGTTTGAAAATGCGGCTTTCGGTGAGCAGCCCGCCAAGATCGTCCAAGAACTTCGGGAAGCCTTCAGCCCACTCATCAATGTCGTCGATCAGCTCTGGTGGCAGGTCTTGGTGCACACCGCCGGGGCGGAAATAGGCCGAGTGCAAACGTCCGCCAGAGGCGCGCTCGTAAAACACCATCAGCTTTTCGCGCTCTTCAAAACCCCAGACAGGCGGAGTCAACGCGCCCACGTCCAAAGCTTGCGTCGTGACGTTCATCAGGTGGTTGAGGATACGCCCCATCTCAAGGTAGAGCACGCGAATAAGGCTCGCACGGCGCGGCGCTTCAACGCCCGTCAGCTTCTCAATAGCGAGGCACCAAGCGTGCTCCTGGTTCATCGTACCGACGTAGTCGAGCCGGTCAAAATACGGCAGGTTTTGCAGGTAAGTGCGGCTTTCCATCAGCTTTTCGGTGCCACGGTGTAGCAAGCCAATGTGCGGGTCACAACGTTCTACAATTTCGCCGTCAAGCTCGAGCACAAGCCGCAAAACCCCGTGCGCCGCAGGGTGTTGCGGGCCGAAGTTAATGTTAAAGTTGCGAATTTGCTGCTCGCCTGTGAGCGTGTCTTCGTGCTTTGAGCCGTCCATCACTTCGCCCCCTCACTTTTTTCGTCACCCGGAAGGATATACTGCGCGCCCTCCCATGGCGACATGAAGTCAAACTGGCGGTATTCCTGAACCAGCTTCACTGGCTCGTAAACAACGCGCTTCTGGGCTTCATCATAACGCAGCTCGACATAGCCGGTTGTCGGGAAGTCTTTGCGCAGCGGGTGGCCGCGAAAGCCGTAGTCTGTCAGCAGGCGGCGCAAGTCGGGGTGGCCGCTAAACAGGATGCCGAACATGTCAAAGACTTCGCGCTCAAACCAGTTGGCCGCTTTGTGTACCGAGGTGATCGACTGAACGATCTCGTCTTCGCGCACGGCCATCTTCAGGCGAATGCGGTGGTTCTGGTACATGCTGAGGAAGTGGTAAACCATCTCGAAGCGCTTGTGGCGCTCAGGATAGTCAACCGCTGTTAGGTCAACCAATGTAGAAAACTTGCAAGCGCTGTCGGCCTTAAGGAACTCGATCAGGCCGACAATGTTGGCAGGCGCGACTTCGACGGTCAGTTCGTCAAACGCAACACTCCAGCCCAGCACACAATCAGGGCGTTTCAGCTCGATCAGCGCACCCAGTTCTTGCAGCTCTTCGCTCATAAGTCTTTTCCTTTTTACGCGTGCTTGGCGCGCAGTATTTTCTACGTGCGCTTAGCGCACGGTATCCTTAACGAACTATTGTTCCGGTGCGGCGGATTTTGCGCGCCAGCTGCAAGATGCCATAAAGCAGCGCTTCCGCTGTCGGTGGGCAGCCCGGCACATAGATGTCAACGGGCACGATACGGTCGCACCCGCGCACAACTGAATAGCTGTAGTGGTAGTAGCCGCCGCCATTCGCGCAAGAGCCCATGCTGATCACATAGCGAGGCTCTGGCATTTGGTCGTAGACCTTGCGCATCGCGGGCGCCATTTTGTTGGTCAGTGTTCCTGCCACGATCATCACGTCTGACTGGCGCGGGCTGGCGCGTGGCGCGATACCAAAGCGCTCGGCGTCGTAGCGAGGCATTGAAGTATGCATCATCTCAACGGCGCAGCAAGCGAGGCCGAATGTCATCCAGTGGAGCGACCCCGTGCGCGCCCAAGTGACAATATCTTCAGCAGAGGTCAGCAGAAAGCCTTTGTCTTGCAACTCGGCGTTCAGAGCCTGCGTCGCAACTTCTTGATCAACACCCGCAGTGTTGAGGCCGGTTTGGATACCTGTTGAGGTCATGACCATTCCAAGGCCCCCTTCTTCCATTCGTAAGCGAATCCGATGGTGAGCACTCCGAGGAAGACCATCATCGACCAGAAGCCGACCATGCTGACGTCCTTAAAGGCGACGGCCCAAGGGAATAACATAGCGATTTCGAGGTCAAAAATGATGAACAGGATCGAAACCAGATAGAAGCGCACATCAAACTTCATTCTTGCATCATCAAAGGCGTTGAACCCACATTCATAGGCCGAAACCTTCTCTGGGTCTGGGTTGCGGACCGCCAAAATGACGGCGGCCAGTATCAGGACAAGCCCCAAGGCGATGGTAATTCCGAGTAAGATGAGGATTGGGAGATATTCCCGAAGCATCTCTTCCAAGTCGAGGCTCCTTTCATGCGCAATTCTAACGCATCTTTGTGGCAGCAATAGTATTGAGAAAGGGTTTACTCTCGCCCCTTGGCAGGGTCAACCGGAGGGTTGACACATTCACTAAATAGAAGATGTCAGGTTGCCAGCTGTCCGGCGCGTTGTCCGGCCCCTATCGGGCACTTGGCATGGAGATGCTGTTTGACCAACTGTTTTGCCGGTTTACCCTTAGCCAGTAGGCGCACGGCCCCATCTGCACGCATGGTGCGGGCGGTCTCGGAAACCGTTTTTTGGGCAATCAGTTCCAACCCTGTTACCGCGTCTTGCGGCAATACCTTGATCGCTTCATCGCCCAAATAGAGGCTTTCTGTCGCAAGCACGTCTGACCGTAAGACTTGATGTGCATCAAGCACAATGTGGAAATAGCCGATATCGCCGTCGCTCTCCGCGAGGCAAACACCGTCAACTTGCAACAAAAGCTTGGCCCGAACCAAGACTTCGTTACAGCCAAACAAGCGCTCCGCGATCGGGCCTTTTAGGTCAACGAGAATCTCGTAGATAACAATCCCTCCCACAACATGTCAGGCATTTGTGAACTCTCCTGCTACGCGTCTACTCGCTAGAAACAAACTGACTACTATAAGCGGGATATACTCCGAATATGGAAACACATGACGTTTGAGAACCTCTGTTAACCACAAGGCAGCCAGAAACCAGCGATGTATAGCCCCTTCAAGGAGCAAACTTCCATCGTACTCATAGCCCGCAACGATAAGACCTCGTCACAATAGGCCCGCTGCCGCATGTCTTACCCGAGGCCAGTTAAGTGATCCAAGGTGCCTTGCGCTTGTCAAAGAACGCCGCAATGCCTTCTTGCGCCTCCTCGCCCTCCCAAGTCTCAACCAGCCTCTCTATGGTTGCGTCGATCACCTCAGAGGTGATCGCTGGGCCAAGGCTGCGAGCCAGAGCCTTTGAAGCAGCCACAGCTTTGGGAGCGGCGCTCAAATAGGGTTTCACTTCCTGTTCAATGGCAGCGTCCATCTCCTCAGCCGTAACAACCCGTGCCAGCAGGTTGAGCGATTGTGCCTCATCAGCGCCAAACAAACGCGCGGACATAAACACGCGGCGCGCTTTGTCTTCTCCCATGCGTGCCAACACATAGGGGCTGATCGTTGCTGGAATGAGCCCGAGCTTCACTTCCGTCAGGCCAAACTTGGCCTCAGGGACGCCCAGCGCCACATCAGCAACTGACATCATGCCAATACCGCCGCCAAAAGCGTTGCCCTCGACACGCGCGATAAGCGGCTTGGGCAGCAAGTTGAGCGCATTGAGCATCATTGCCAACTCGCGTGCACCTGCGCGGCGTGCCTCTGTGTCAGCCGCCATCTGGTCTTGCATCCAGCGCAGGTCTCCTCCCGCACAAAAGCTCTTGCCCTTGGCCGCCAAGATAACGACACGCACGCTGTCATCCTTGCCCAAAACGTCAGCTGCCTGCGTCAACTCACGGATC
Source organism: Lentibacter sp. (assembly GCA_016744435.1). GTDB lineage: Bacteria > Pseudomonadota > Alphaproteobacteria > Rhodobacterales > Rhodobacteraceae > Lentibacter. Next base: position 52,646 of record JADGEJ010000002.1, read on the forward strand.
ATCTCGGCAGACAGGGCGTTATGCTTCTCGGCGCGGTCAAGCCAAAGTATGGCCACGCCACGTGTGTCTGTTTCTATCGCTATCGTGTTATACATCGCTCTGTGCCTTTCGCATCGCGCGGGCCATCTCTGCGGCGCGCATTAATACTTCACTCTGAAGGCCGGTTGCGTAACCCAGCGCTGTCAGCCTGTCATGTACGGCCTCTGTCGCCACATTGCCCGCAGCGCCTGGCGCATAGGGGCAGCCGCCAAGCCCGCCCACGGCCGCGTCAAACACCCGAACACCGCGCGCCAAGGACGCTTCGATATTGTCCAAAGCGCGCCCCGCTGTATCGTGGTAGTGCCCAGCGAGAGCCTCTGCAGGCACTTCATTCAAGACAGAGGCCAGCATCGCGTCGATGCTTTCTGGCGTGCCCTGCCCGATAGTGTCTCCAAGGCTGATTTCATAGCAGCCCACCTCCCGCAGTGCTTTTGCAATGCGTGCCACGGCTTCCGGCGGCGTTGGCCCGTCATAGGGGCAGTCTGTCACGCAAGAGATATAGCCGCGCACAGGCAGGCCCGCCGCCTTGGCCGCTTCTGCCACAGGAGCAAACCGCTCAAGACTTTCGGCGATGCTGGCGTTGATGTTGGCCTTTGAGAAGCCCTCAGAGGCCGATCCGAAAATGGCGATCTCGTCAGCCTTGGCGGCCACTGCCCCCTCAAAGCCGCGCATGTTGGGCGTCAGCGCTGCGTATGACACGCCCGCCGCACGGCTGATCCCTGCGAGCACATCCGCGCTATCCGCCATCTGCGGCACCCACTTGGGGCTGACAAAGCTGGCAACCTCGATACGTTTGAACCCAGCGCCTGAAAGACAATCAACCAGCGCTATCTTTTCTGCTGTCGGAATCTGGCGCACCTCGTTTTGCAACCCGTCACGGGGGCCTACTTCAAATATCTCGACATATTCACTCATGCGCTCTCCTCCTGAGGCAAAGCCCACGCGGGGTAAAACTCTTGCTCATATACCCTCTGCTCGCCTTCTGTCAGCGATGCCTGAAACGAGGTTCGCTCACTGAGCCGATCATACCAGGCGCTCAGCTCGGGAAAGGCATCAATCTTGGCAAAGTGCTTTCCGATATAGACGGCCTGCCCAACGGCTATGTCGACTGCCGAGAAGCCGCTTGTCAGCAGATAGTCGCGGTTTTCGATCGGAGTTGAAAGCCGCGCTTCTATGGCCTCATAGCATTTGGCCAGCCTCGCCGCCTCAAGCTTCATAACATAGGGCGAGCGCATCTTGTCGTCATAGAGCATAATGTGTTGCTGAGTAAGCGCCGCCGCATGGGCCGAGACAGTCTCCGCAAAGTGTAGCCACGTGAGCCATGCCATCCTATCTGGCGCGCCGGGCATGCGCCCCATGCGCTCAGGTGAAAACCGCTCGCAAAGGTATTGGACCATCGCGCCGCTCTCAAACATGCGCTCACCTTCGATCTCCATCGCAGGCACACGGCCAGCCGGAGAAAGCGACAAAAACTCTGGTCGGCGCAGAGATTTATCAAACGGCATGATCACCACCTGAAATTGCTCATCAAGCTCGTGCAACAACCAAAGCACCCGCATCGAGCGGCTTTGGGGAACATGGTAAAGGGTGATCATTGGTACTCTCCTGCTTCATCAAGAATCTTAGGGCGTGTCGTGGCGAAGGCAGGCTGTTGTGCTGTCCAATTTAGCCAGTTCCGAAGGGCCGGATAGTCTTGTATCATAACCGCCCCCTGAGGAGCCGCCACAAAGTAATGCAACATAGGGGCCAGCATGAAGTCTGCAATGCTGAGTGATGCTGCATTCAACACAAGCCCCTCTTGGGCGATGCCCCCAAGCGCCCCTAAGACTGGTTGTGCAGCTTTCAAGCCTGCTTCTGTGTCTGCAGAGTTATGAGCCTCCCGCTTCAGAGGGCGATATACCCCATGCGAGAACACCTGCCGCACACAGGGCCAGTAAACATACGCGCCGGCCATCTCAGCAACCTGTAGGGCGCGCGCTTGGGCTTTGGCCTCGCGTGGCATCAGGCTTGGGCCCTCAAAGGCTTGGTCAACATAGGTGAGTATGGCCAGCGTTTCATAAACGATAAAACCGCCGCATCCCAGCACGGGCACCCGCCCGAATGGATGGCGCCCCGCAAGTTGCCCCTGCCCCTCCGCGTCAAACGGGTTCAGCTCCTCATAGGCATATTCCACGCCCTTGGCCGCCAAGCCTGCTTTCGCGCACCAACTGTAAACGCTGTCTTCAAAAGCAAGCAGAGTTGGCGTCATGCCGCGACCTCGTCCTCTTCTTCTTCAAGCCGCACAAGAGCGGCACCAGCTTCAACCTGCGCACCCGCCTCTGTGAGCACTTCGGCGATAACGCCATCACGCGCCGCCAGAAGCGCATGCTCCATCTTCATCGCCTCCAAGATAGCCAGCCTATCGCCAGCCTTCACCTCCTGGCCAACCTCAGCAAAGACAGCCTTCACAAGGCCCGGCATTGGTGCCTCGATCAAGCCCCCGCCTCCATTCGCCGAGGCATCCCGCGCCAGCGGGTCAACCACGTCAAATGCAAGGCCATACTGCGCAAAGACAAATACGCGCCCAGCACTGGCCACAACCTCTGGCGCAGGCTCTCCCGCAACCCACCAGCGCCCGCCAACCCGGCGCGCTTCCAGCGTTGCCTTTCCAAGGCGCACATCATGCGCATCAGGCCCACGGCTCAACACAATCGCATTAAACTCGTCCTCGCCGAAGCGCAGGGACACCTGCCGCTCCATCGCGCTCCAAAGGCCAAAACCAGTGTCCCAGCTTGTCTCCAACATCCCCAGCGCCGCCAAAGCGGCCAATGCGGTGTCAGCGTCACTGGGAGCTGGTGCCTTCACAAGGTCATCAAGATCACGGGCGATCAACCCTGTGTCGACTTCCCCCTTAGAGAACCCTTCATGCGCACACAGGGCTCCGAGGAAGCCAAGGTTGGTGACAGTTCCAGCCACTTGCGTTCCCGCCAATGCGGCAGACATACGGCTTAACGCCACTTCGCGGCTCGGCCCATGAGTGATGACTTTGGCAATCATCGGGTCGTAATGCGGGCTAATGCTGTCGCCCTGCCGCACGCCACTGTCGCTGCGTGCTCCAACGGGAAACTGCAAGTGCTCCAAAGTGCCCGTCGCTGGCAGAAAGCCTTTGGGCACGTCTTCCGCATAAAGACGGCTTTCAAAGGCATGGCCATTGATGCTCAACTCACCCTGCTGTTTTGGCAAAGCCTCGCCTGCGGCCACCCGCAACTGCCACTCCACCAGATCAACCCCAGTAATCGCCTCAGTCACGGGATGCTCCACTTGCAGACGCGTGTTCATCTCCATGAACCAGAAGCCGTCAGCCCGCAGCCCATCCGAGCCATCAACGATAAACTCAACCGTGCCAGCGCCTTTATAGCCAATCGCCTCGGCGGCCTTCACGCCCGCGTCGCCCATGGCTTGACGCATCTCTTGCGTCATCCCCGGAGCTGGCGCTTCTTCGATGACTTTTTGGTGGCGGCGCTGCAACGAACAGTCGCGCTCAAACAAATGCACAGCCGTCTTACCGTCACCAAACACCTGCACCTCGATATGGCGCGGCTGGCTGACGAACTTCTCGATCAGCACGTCTTCGTTGCCAAACGATGTCTTGGCCTCGCTCTTGGCGCTTTCCAGCATGTCCATAAACTCGCTAGGCTTCTCAACAAGGCGCATGCCCTTGCCGCCGCCGCCCGCCACGGCCTTGATCAACACCGGATAGCCAATGGCATCAGCCGCACCGAACAAATGCTCAGGCTCTTGGTTCTTGCCATGATAGCCCGGCACAACAGGCACACCGGCCTTCTCCATCAGGACTTTCGCAGCATCCTTAAGGCCCATCGCGCGGATAGCATCGGCAGATGGCCCGATAAACACCAAGCCTTCGGCTTCGACGGCATCCACAAAGTCTGGGTTCTCACTGAGAAAGCCATAACCCGGATGGATGGCCTTAGCCCCCGTGGCCTGCGCCGCCGCGATGATAACATCGCCCTTCAAGTAGCTCTCGGCAGGCGCGTTGCCCCCGATGTGCACAGCCTCATCGGCCAGCGCCACGTGCTTGCTGGCGCGGTCGGCCTCCGAGAACACAGCGACTGTCTTCACGCCCAGCGCGCGTGCGCTTTCAATCACCCGACAGGCGATCTCGCCTCGGTTGGCTATCAGTATCTTATCAAACATTGCTTCCTCCAAAATCTTCAACCACGCGGAACCGCTCACACATCAGCTCCATATCGGGGTCAAACCCTCCGTTGCGGGCAAAATAGGCTTCATAGCCCTTCTGCCAGTGTTCCAAATCGCGAAACTCACCCTGAGCCGCGACAAACTCATCGTCCATATCGCTATAGCGGCGTGTTGTGACTTCAACTGTTTCCAGCATCACAGCAGGCCGCCCGTCCCACTCAAGCGCTACATCGCGCCGCCCGACTTGGGGCATCTCGTCGCCGCCCTTGCCGTAGACACGTAACGCTTCGCAGGTCGCTGTCTTCTTGCCAGCCCGCACCAGCGCTAAAATCTCGTCGCAAAGCTTATTGCTGTCCCCAAAGCGAAACGTCTCTGCTTCTGGATTGGCATCAATGATCTCCTGTAGACTTTTCACAGCACTCTCCCCCCCACACAGCCAATCAGGCTTTTCTTCGCATAAATACTCATTTCGGCCCCTTAAAACTGCGGTAACGGTGTTTGTAGATCAAGTTGGGACGTGCGCCTTCCAATAGATAGCCCACCGCACTGCCCAGAGCGATAAGTTGCAGCAGGCCCAAGGCATTGAGAAACTCAATTCCTGTGATCAGGTTGTAAGCTGTCATAGCGAACATGATCACCACCAGGGTTACGGCGACAGGGCTTTGAAGCATTAGGCCAAGCGCCGCAAGCATCGGCACCAAGGACAAAAGCAGCGCACCGAGTTCAAAACCGTAGCTAACAAATTCGTAAAACCAAATGGCCGCACTGCCTACGAGCATCAGCACAATCGCATAGATCGGCAGGCTCAAGCCGCCCTTGGGGTGCCCGCGTGCCATCTCCCGGCTCACGTAGACCCAGCGCGCGCCAGTGACAACGTCACGTGCGCCGTAGTCAAACTTGGCCTCTTTCGGCATTTCGCTCATCCGTCGGCTCCCAACTTGGCGCACCAGCTAATCCGGCTGCCTCCTGTGTAGGCCACGGCCAGCCCCTCTTTGATCAGCGTATCGGCAACGCCGATTCCATCAACCTTGAGCACGATCAGCTCGCGACCATACTTGTCATGCCCCTGCGTACGGTAGCTCGCCTCACCATTCGCCAGCAACCCGCGCAACCGCAAAGTCGCTTTGTCGCCCAGCGCGCGCTCCGCCTCACAGCGTGGCTGCTTGGTTTCTGGCGTATCAAAGCCCACCAACCGCGCAGTCTGCTCCTTGCCTCCACAGCGCAAAGCAACCGTGTCGCCGTCATAAACATAGCCCACTTCACACTGCCCTTCCCTGCCAACGCGCTTGTCCCACATCTGCGCCGTACTGGCCCACAGCCCCATAACCAAGAGCCATCCAATGATAACTCGTTTCCAAAATGGCCTCACCTTTTTTCCTTTTTCTTGGGCGTAAACACCCACAAACAAAAGATCGCCAAGCTCAGGCAGATAAGGCCGCCAAGCGCAGAGCAGATCAAGGCCTGAGCCGTAAAAATCTCTCGCTCTGTCAATAGCATAAACAACCAGACACAGATCGTGATCGACGGGAAAGCCATGCCCGCGACAACTCCGGTTATGGAACTAAACTTCTGCCCAGTCGGGAAATCATAAAAGCTGCCTGTATTTGGCACATCAAACCGCACGACCGCGTTACCAATGGCCAAAAAGGCCGCAAAGGCGCCGAAAAGCGCGGAGAGACCTACGCCGATGCCAGCAATGCAGATCGCCTGACGCATCCAGTGAATGCTCTCAAGGGCTCCCTCAATACCCAGAGGGTCACCATTTTCGGCGGTAACAAGAGTCGCCTCAGCAGACAACGAGTACCCAAAGGACGCGAACAAGAAACCACTGAACGCCAACATCCAGAGCAGGCGTTGATTTACCAAACCGTCTTCATGTTCGATCTGACTGCGCAAATCACGCCAGACCTGCATGTCATGATCTTGCTTCCCAATTCGCAAAGAGCGCCGCAATTGAAACTCCCCTCGGGTTATCATCCTACCCGCCTCACATCCGGAACACGCCAAAGCGTGTGTCTTCAATCGGCGCGTTCAAAGCTGCGCGCAGGCTCAACGCCAAGACTTCGCGGCTCTTGCGCGGGTCGATGATGCCGTCGTCCCAGAGCCGCGCACTTGCGTAGAGCGGGTGGGCCTGCTCTTCAAACATATCAATCGTTGGCTGCTTGAACGCGGCCTCTTCCTCGGCTGACCAAGTGCCGCCCTTGCGCTCGATGCCGTCGCGTTTGACCGTCGCCAGCACGCCCGCCGCCTGCTCGCCGCCCATCACAGAGATGCGGCTGTTGGGCCATGTCCACAGGAACCGTGGCGAGTATGCCCGCCCCGCCATGCCATAGTTGCCCGCGCCAAATGAGCCACCGACCAGCATGGTCACTTTCGGCACCTTGGTGCTGGCCACAGCCGTCACCATCTTGGCGCCGTGGCGGGCGATGCCTTCGTTCTCATACTTGCGGCCCACCATGAAGCCGGTGATATTTTGCAAGAACACCAGCGGGATCTTGCGCTGGCTGCACAGCTCGATGAAATGCGCGCCCTTCTGGGCGGCCTCGCTAAACAACACGCCGTTGTTGGCGACGATGCCAACAGGGCAGCCTTTAACATGGGCAAAGCCCGTCACCAGCGTCTCGCCATAGCGCGGCTTGAACTCGTCAAAGCGCGAGCCGTCTACCAAGCGTGCGATGACTTCGCGGATGTCGTAAGGTGTGCGCAAGTCGGCCGGCACGACGCCGAACAGCTCGTCAGGGTCATAGGCCGGCTCTTCGCTTGTGCGCCAGTCAACGGTCAGTGGCTTTTGGCGGTTGAGATGCTCAACAGCTTGACGTGCCAGCGCCAGCGCATGTGCGTCATCTTCTGCCAAGTAGTCGGCAACGCCTGACAAGCGCGTGTGCACATCACCACCGCCGAGGTCTTCGGCGGTGACGACCTCGCCTGTCGCCGCCTTCACCAAGGGAGGGCCCGCCAGAAAGATCGTCCCCTGCTCCTTAACGATTATGGTCACATCAGACATCGCAGGCACATAAGCGCCGCCTGCCGTGCACGAGCCCATGACAACCGCGATCTGCGGGATGCCCTTGGCGCTCATATTGGCTTGGTTGTAGAAAATTCGGCCAAAGTCGTCACGGTCGGGGAAGACTTCATCCTGCTGGGGCAGGTTCGCGCCGCCACTGTCAACAAGGTAGATGCACGGCAGCATGTTCTCTTCCGCGATCTCCTGCGCGCGCAGGTGTTTCTTTACGCTCATCGGGAAATAAGTGCCGCCTTTGACGGTGGCATCGTTACACACGATCATGCACTCCTGCCCGCTGACCAGTCCGATGCCCGCGATTACACCCGCCGCAGGGGCCGCGTTGTCATACATCCCGTGCGCGGCCGTTGCACCCACCTCAAGAAAAGGGCTGCCCGCATCAAGCAAGTTCGCAACACGATCGCGCGGGAGCATCTTGCCACGCGACAGATGCCGCTCTCGCGAACGCTCCCCGCCGCCCAGAGCCGCCGCTTCCGCCGCCTCCTGCACCACACGCAGAGCCTCGGTGTGCCCCTCTACGTTGGCCTTGAACTGTTCGCTCGTCGGGATCGCTTGTGATTGTAGTTTCATGTTGTCTCCAGTTTGGACAAGACTTGGAATGGAATATGTATCATGGCTTGCTCACTCGCCGCGCTTTCGGCCTTACGGGCGAAGGTGCATCGGCCCAGCCAAGTTCGAACGCAGGGGCGACGGCCCCCTCATCGCGCGCCAGCTGATAGGCCAGTACGGCCATCTCGACACGTCGCGTGGCCTCGCGTGCTTCGCACCACGCGCCCATAACGGGCGTGCTGCCAGCGCAATCGTCGCCCGCCGAATGCCCCACAGCCAGCGCCCTGACGGCCGTATAGAGCGCGCCCGCCGCGGCAGCGTCTTCCGGTGTAGGAAGCGTTTGCAAAATCTCGCCGCGAAAGGCTTCCTGCTGAACGGCCAGTGCATGTTGGCAGGACAAAGGATCATCGGTGCGGTCACACAGGATGATCCCGCCAGTGCCGCAAACCTCTATGCCACGCACATCAACATGCGGCGCAATCCCCTGATAGTGCCCCGAATGAGCGCGGGCGAGGTCTCGCTCGAAACCAGCGATTTCGGCGTTCTTGCAGCTCGCAAAGTCAGGCAATGCCTCTGGCGCCTCGGCCAGCGCGGCCCCTGCCAGAAGGACATATGCCAGCACCGCCCTCATGCGCCCTCCTCCACAGCCCGTGCCTTAAGCTCCTTGCGGATCACCTTGCCTGTCACAGTCATCGGAAGCGCGTCAACAAACGCCACTTCGCGCGGGTAGCTATAGCTCGCCAACCTTGCTTTCACCCAGTCTTGCAGCTCTTCGGCCGTGGCCTCGGCCCCGTCTTTGAGCACAACATAGGCTTTGACGATCTCGTGGCGCAAAGCGTCGGGCTTGCCGACAACGCCGACAGTGGCCACAGCCGCATGCGTCATCAGGCAGTCTTCGATCTCGGCAGGGCCAATTCTGTAGCCACCCGAAGAAATCACATCATCCTCACGGCCCACAAAACGGATGGCATCGCCCTCCATCACGCCTTTGTCGCCCGTGACAAGCCAGTCGCCGCGAAACTTCTCGGCACTGGCCTGCGGGTTGTTCCAATACTCCAGCATCATGCTCGCCGCGCCTTTGCGCACCGCAATGTCGCCCTCAGCCCCCGTCTGGTTGCCCGCCGCGTCGATCACCCCCACGTCAAAGCCCGGCACAGCCCTGCCCGTCGCGCCGCCTGTCGGCTCAAAAAGTGCGGCGCAAGACGTCACGCACATGTTGCACTCGGTCTGGCCGTAAAACTCGTTGATGCTAACGCCAAAAGCCTCACGGCCCCAAGCAAGCATTTCGGCTCCAAGTGGCTCTCCGCCACTGGCCACCGAGCGCAATCCCGCAATAGGCTGCTCTCCAGCCTTCAGCATTCTTAACGCTGTCGGAGGGAAAAACACATTGCGCACGCTGCCCTCATGGCAAATGCGTGCGGCCTCCTCGGCGCTAAACTTCGACAGCCGCGCAGCAACCACAGGCACACCAAGAGCAAGCCCCGGCATCAACACGTCAAACAAGCCGCCGATCCAGGCCCAGTCGGCGGGTGTCCAGATCACATCGCCCTCTTGGCCCAAGAAGTCGTGACTCATCTCAACGCCGGGCAGATGCCCTGTGAGCATCCGATGTGCGTGCAAAGCACCCTTGGGTTTGCCTGTGGTGCCGCTCGTATAGATGAGCACCGCAGGGGCTTCACTTGACGTATCAACCATCGGCACATCGCCAGTGGGCAAGTCGTAAGGCAAAACGGCTTCGGCCATGTTGCCAAGCATTGCCTCGCCTTCAGAGTCCGTCACAACTAGCTGCAAGCCACTGTCGCTAATGCGGCTCTCCAAAGCGTCCTGCTTGAATAGCTTGAACAGTGGCACAGAAATCGCCCCGATCTTCCAGATCGCGATATGCGCCGCCGCGCACCATGCGTCTTGCGAGAACAGCACGCCAACACGGTCGCCACGGCTCACCCGTTTAGACAAAGCAAACGCCAACCGGCCAGCCATCTCGGCAAGCTCGCCATAAGAGACCTCACGCCGCCCGTCAGAGAGATCAACAATCGCAACCTGCTCAGGCGGATGCGCCAAAACCTGCGCCGCCATATTCAGACGCTGGGGAATGGCCCACTCAAAGCCTTCCCTCACGTCTTCGTATGTGGCGGCGCGCGTCAGCATCAGAGATGCATGTTCACAAGTTCACGGCCAATCAGCATGCGGCGGATCTCGCTGGTGCCTGCGCCGATTTCCATCAGCTTGGCGTCGCGGAAGATGCGGCCACAGGGGTTGTCGGCCAAAAAGCCAGCCCCGCCGAAGGCCTGTACGGCTTGGTGGGCCACAACCATCGCCTCTTCCGAGGCATAGAGGCAGCAAGCGGCGGCGTCTTGACGGGTGATCTCACCACGATCACAAGCACGCGCAGCTTCGTAAACATAGGCCCGCGCCGAGTTCATCTTGGTATACATGTCCGCGACTTTGCCCTGCATCAGCTGGAAGGTGCCGATCGGCTGGCCAAACTGCTTGCGCTCGGCCATGTAGGGCATGACCTCGTCCATGCAAGCCGCCATGATGCCAGTGCCGATGCCCGCGAGCACGACGCGCTCATAGTCAAGCCCGCCCATGAGCACGCGCACGCCTTTGCCCTCTTCGCCGAGGATGTTTTCAAACGGCACTTCAACGTCTTCAAACACCAGCTCTGCGGTGTTTGAGCCGCGCATGCCGAGCTTGTCAAAGTGGGGGCTTGTTGAGAAGCCTTTCATCGTTTTCTCGACAATGAACGCGGTGATGCCCTTGGCGCCAGCGTCGGGGTCAGTCTTGGCATAGACAACCAAGGTGTCGGCGTCCGGGCCATTGGTGATCCAGTATTTCGAGCCATTGAGCACAAAGCGGTCGTTGCGCTTCTCGGCCCGCAGTTTCATCGAGACAACGTCAGAGCCGGCAGAGGGCTCGGACATCGCCAAAGCGCCGACATGCTCGCCCGTGAGCAGCTTGGGTAGAAAGTTCTGCTTCTGCTCATGGGTGCCGTTGATCTTGATCTGGTTTACACAGAGGTTGGAGTGCGCACCGTAAGACAGGCTGACAGAGGCAGAGGCCCGCGCTATCTCTTCAACCGCGATGACGTGAGCGAGATAGGACATGCCCGCGCCGCCGTATTCCTCAGGAGTGGTGATGCCGAGCAGGCCCAAATCACCCATCTCGCGCCAGAGCTCGTTCGGGAATTCGTTAGATGTGTCTATCTCAGCGGCCATCGGCTTGATGCGCTCCTGCGCCCAGCGGTGTACCATCTCTTGAAGGGCGGCGACGTCTTCGCCCAAATCAAACTTCAGTGATCCCATGAACATGAGCTTATCTCCCGATTTATTGAACAGTTGTTCATTTAATACGTGAGGACTCGATTCGGATCAACTGTTTAGAGAGGTGTCGAGAGTTTTCGCTCAGCGCTGAAAGCGTTGAGCGACCAACTGGGGGACGCTGTCCCCCAGACCCCCTGGGATACTTTTGGAAAGAAAAAGCTTAGCGAAATTGATGTACGGCACTGACTTCAGCTCTGATGATCCGCGCGATGAGCGCGCAATCCTGTAAGCTGAAGGTTAGAGGCAGGCGCATGTCGACGATGCCTTTCAGGATGCGATCCGAAGCTGGCATGGGCTTGCTTGGAGCATAGCGCCAGCTGTCGTAGCGGCTTGTGAAGCCTGCCGGCTTGTCGCTGCCGAACCACTTGAGCTCAACACCGCGGTTTGCACAGCGGGCGAGCACATCGGCGATCTTGCCTTCCGTCCAGTCGAGCAGCAGAAACTGGATCGAAGACGCAACATATTGCTCTGCTTCAGGGCGCTCAACGAGTGTCAGGCCCGGGGTTTCGGCAAGGCCAGCCTCCACCATGCGGTAACGCGCATTCCAAGCCTCGCACTGCGCATCAAGTTTGCGCAGCTGAGGTCGCAGAATGGCGGCGCGCAGGTCGTCCATACGGCCAGACACATTGGGGGTGTCATATTTGATGCGCTCAAACACTTCGGCAGCCGGAGCAGCCAAGTGACGCTCATAGAGCATGTAGGAACCTGAAAGCATGATCGCGCGGGCGGCAATCTCTTCATCATCGGTGATCAACAAGCCGCCTTCACCGGAGTTTAGATGCTTGTAAGTTTGGGTAGAGTAGCAGCCTACAACGCCGTCTGTGCCCGACAAGCGCCCCTTCCACTTGGCCCCCATAGTGTGGGCACAGTCTTCGATGACTTTGACATTGCGCGCGGTGCACAGCTCCATCAGCGCGTCCATGTCTGCAAGATGCCCGCGCATGTGGCTAAGCATTAAGACATCGGCCTGTTCAGCCTTTGCAGCGAGGTCTTCCAGATCAATCGTTAGCGCCTCGGTGACCCCCACGAAAACAGGCACCGCGCCAACACTCGCAATTGCTCCGGGAACGGGCGCAAGCGTGAAGGCATTTGTCAGCACCCTGTCGCCCGGCTTTACCCCAAGAGCGCGTAAGGCGCAGCCCATTGCGTAGCCCCCAGATGCCACAGCAAGGCAAAAGCGCGCGCCCATGGCCGCTGCAAACTCCTGCTCCAGAAGAGCCGTCTCGCTGATCTCGCCTTCAACCACATTGTAGCGGTGCAAGCGCCCCGACTTCAAAACCTCAAGCGCCGCCGCGATCCCTTCATCGGGGATCGGCTCTTGCTGGGTAAAACTGCCTTTGAAAACGTCGATCATGGCTCTTTTTGGTCTGCCTTTGCGCTCGCGTCAATCACTCGATTGCTGTTTTAAGCTTGCCGAATGAAGGCTTCGCGAGGCTTGAAGCCTTCGCGCAATAAGGCAGGTTATCCTCCCGTAGTTTCGCCAAGCAAGCGCTGAACCAAGGCAGGCAAATCAGCGAAGTCATCCAAAAGAGCTTCTGGCTTCAAAGCCGCCATATCCTCACCGGACGGGCCAAAGGTTACCAAGATACTTGGCACACCAGCGGCTTTTGCTGTGTTTCGGTCGGTGTCAGAATCTCCGACAAGCAAACAACGCTCAGGTGCACCGCCCGCGCGCCGCGCGGCTTCAAACAATGGCTCAGGCTCGGGTTTGCGCACGGGCAATGTGTCGGCCCCGACAAGAGAAGCGAACATGTCCAACGCGCCCAAGCGGCGCATAAGCTCAACAGCCAGAGCTTCAGGCTTGTTGGTGCAAATCCCGACACCATAGCCAAGTTGCTTGAGCGCTTCGACCGCATCCAAGGCACCGTCGTAAAACACAGTATGCGTATCAAGCGCCTCTCCGTAGGCATCCAGCAACTTAGTGTAATGTGCCTCAACAAAGGCTTCATCAGGCCTCCCAAGCCGCTCAAGACCAGCTCGCAGCATCGCCTTACCGCCGCGCAAAGCCACACCCGCGTCGCGCGCTACGTCAAGCACATCACCCTCGCCCATCGCACGAAAGCACACATTTGCAGCCGCGATCAGATCACCGCTCGTGTCTGCCAAAGTGCCGTCCAGATCAAAGATAACCGTTTTCATAGTGGCCCCATCCGCATTTGCCCTGACACATCCCGCAACATTGCTTGATGTATGCGCCCTTGTGCTGCGCGCCCGAGCGGGTAAAACGGGCCTCAAGCAAAAAGGCAAGAGAAACCATATGAGCACTAACCTTATAATCCTCGCCGCGGGCAAAGGCACGCGGATGAAATCTGACATGCCCAAGGTTTTGCATGCCGTCGCAGGCGCGCCGCTTTTGGTTCACGCCATGAAGGCGGGCATGGCGCTTGAGCCGTCCAAAATGGTTATCGTGGCTGGCCATGGTGCCGAGGCCGTCACGCAGGCCGCGCAGGCTTATGAGCCTGCCTCCGAGATCGTGCTGCAAACCGAGCAAAACGGCACTGGCCACGCGGTGCTCTGCGCCAAGGATGCTTTGCAAAACGCCAGTGGCGACACGCTGGTACTCTACGGCGACACGCCCTTTATCAGCGCCGAAACACTTGCCGCAATGCAGGCCGCGCGAACAACATTTGATGTGGTCGTGCTTGGCTTTGAAGCTGCCGATCCCGCGCGCTACGGACGGCTTGTGATGGACGGTCCACGCTTGCAGCGGATCGTTGAATTTAAAGATGCATCAGATGAAGAGCGCGATATAAGCTTTTGTAATAGTGGCGTTATACTTTGCTCAAACATCCATATGTTTGAACTGCTCGATCAGGTCACCAACGACAACGCCTCTGGCGAATATTACCTCACCGACATCATCGGGTTGGCCCATGCCGCAGGTCTTTCAGCCACCGCGGTTGCCTGTGACGAAGCCGAAACAATGGGCGTGAACTCACGCGCAGACCTCGCTGAAGCAGAGGCCGCTTTTCAAGCACGCGCCCGCGCTGATGCGCTGGAAAACGGCATCACGATGACGGCGCCTGAGACAGTGTTCTTTGCCCATGACACTTTCGTTGGAGCCGATACGATCATCGAGCCAAACGTGGTGTTTGGCCCCGAAGTTACGCTGGAGAACGGCACCCACATCAGGGCCTTTAGCCACCTTGAAGGCGCCCATGTTAGCCGCGGTGCTGTCGTCGGTCCATATGCCCGTTTGCGCCCCGGCGCTGAGCTTAGCGAAGATGTGCATGTTGGCAATTTCGTCGAGATCAAAAACGCAACTTTGGCAGAAGGCGCCAAGGCGAACCACCTAACTTACATCGGCGATGCAAGCATCGGCGCAGGCACAAATGTTGGCGCAGGCACGATCACTTGCAACTATGATGGTGTGTTTAAGCATCATACCAAGATCGGCTCGCATGCTTTTATCGGCTCAAACACAATGCTGATTGCGCCTGTTTCTGTGGGCAACCAAGCCATGACAGCTACAGGCGCCGTGGTCAGCAAGGATGTGCCCGATGGCGCCATGGCGATTTCCCGCACTCCGCAGGAAAACAAGCCGGGCCTGGCCGTAAGGCTGTTTGACAAACTCAGGGCAAAGAAAGCCCGCCAGCAAAAAGAGGGCAAGTAAATGTGCGGAATCGTAGGCGTTTTGGGCAATCATGAAGCGGCCCCTCTCTTGGTCGAAAGCCTCAAACGGCTTGAATATCGCGGCTATGACAGCGCCGGTATTGCGACTGTCAACAATGGCGACCTTGAGCGCCGGCGGGCTGTTGGCAAGCTGGTTAACCTGTCAGACAGGTTGGTGCACGAGCCGCTGACTGGCAAGGCCGGCATCGGCCACACCCGCTGGGCCACCCACGGTATTGCCAACGAGACAAACGCCCACCCGCACAGCACGCGTCAGGTTGCGGTGGTCCATAACGGGATCATCGAAAACTACCGCGAACTGCGCGCCGAGTTGGCTGCCAGCGGCACGGGGCACACCACAGACACAGACACCGAGACAGTCGCCCTGCTCACGCAGGCTTACCTTAACGAAGGCCAAAGCCCGCGTGAGGCCGCACTCAACACCGTCGCCCGCCTCACGGGTGCCTATGCTCTGTGCTTTTTGTTTGAAGGCCACGATGACCTGCTCATCGCAGCGCGCCAGGGCTCTCCTCTGGCCATCGGCCATGGCAACGGCGAAATGTTCGTCGGCTCAGATGCCATCGCACTGGCCCCGCTGACAGACCAGATCACCTATCTTGAAGAAGGTGATTTCGCTATCGTCACCCGCACCGAGCTTGAGATCCTTGACGCTGCGCGCCAGCCCGCCAACCGCGAGATCAAGACTGTCGAAATCGACAACTTCCAAGTTGATAAAGGCGGCCACAAGCACTTCATGTCAAAAGAGATTGCCGAGCAACCAAGGGTTCTGACCGAGGCTATCGGCTATTACCTCGCTGATGACGCCAGTGGCATCAAACTGCCCGGCGCGGGCCATGACTTTAGCAAGACTGACAGGATGGTCATGGTCGCTTGCGGCACGGCCTATTACGCCTGTCTGACAGCTAAATACTGGTTTGAGCAGATCGCGCAGATGCCTGTTGAAGTTGATGTCGCATCAGAGTTCCGCTACCGCGAACCGCCCATCACCGAGAACACCGCCGCTCTGTTTGTCAGCCAATCTGGCGAAACTGCCGACACGCTTGCCGCCCTGCGCTACTGCGAGGGCAAGGCCTCTTCGATCCTGTCTGTCGTCAATGTGACAACCAGCTCGATCGCGCGCGAAAGCGATCTGGCTTTGCCTATTCTTGCAGGTACCGAGATCGGTGTTGCCTCAACCAAAGCGTTCACCTGTCAGCTTACCGTGTTGTTCTTGCTTGCTCTTAAAGCCGCGCATGACCGTGGCAAGATCACGGATGCCCAGCTCGGTGATCACCTGTCAGCTCTCCGTTCTGTGCCTTCGGCTGTTAACGCTTCCTTGGCGCTAGACAAGCACTTTGCCCATGCGGGGCTCAAGTTGTCCGAAGCCAGCGACGTGCTGTTCTTGGGCCGCGGGCTCATGTTCCCGCTCGCACATGAAGCCGCACTTAAACTTAAAGAAATCAGCTACATACATGCCGAAGCTTATGCATCAGGCGAGCTAAAGCACGGCCCCATTGCCTTGATCGACAAGACAATGCCTGTCGTCGTCAAAGCGCCACGAGACAGCCTGTTTGAGAAAACCGTTTCCAACATGCAGGAAGTCATGGCGCGCGATGGCAAGGTTATGCTGATCACCGATGAAGCCGGTGCGGCCGAAGCCGGAGACGGAGCCTGGATGACCATAGTCATGCCCACCGTGCCTGAGGCCCTCACGCCGATCCTTTACGCCATTCCAGCGCAGCTGTTGGCCTATCACACTGCCGTTGCCAAAGGCACTGACGTTGACCAACCTCGCAATCTCGCCAAGTCGGTGACGGTTGAGTAATGGCCAAACAGTTCCCTGCCCTTGACGACGCACACAGCAAGTTCATCGCCGAGCAGCACATGTTTTTCGCGGGCTCCGCCGCGCCGGATGGACGGGTGAACATCTCGCCCAAAGGCGGCGACTGCCTGCGCGTGCTCGGGCCAAACCGCGTGATCTGGCGCAACCTCACAGGCTCAGGCAACGAGACGGCAGGGCATTTGCTCAAGGCCAATCGCATGACACTGATGTGGTGTTCGTATACGACACGCCCGCTGATCCTGCGCACCTACGGCACCGCCCGCTGCGTAACCCCTGACAGCCCAGACTGGGCCGAGCTTAACGCGAATTTCACAGAGCATGACGGCGCGCGGCAGATCTATGACCAGGCCATTGATCTGGTCCAAACATCATGTGGCTATGCTGTGCCCTTTATGGAGTTTCAGCAAGATCGTGATACGCTGGACAAATGGACAGATGACCGCGGCCCAGAAGATATCAAAACCTACTGGCGAGAGCGCAACAGCGAAACGATTGATGGATACCCGACGACATGACACTTGATGACGCCCTCACCGCCCTCAAAGCCGCCGCCGAGGAAGGCCGCGCCGAAGGCATGGCCGACTATCACAAAGTTCCGCGCGAGTATTTGGGCGTGCCCAACCCTGCGATCAACGACCTCACCAAAGAGTGGCGCAGCAAGCTGAGTGTTGAGGAGCGCGTCGCGCTGGCTGACGCTCTCTGGCAAACAAACATCTTTGAGGCCCGCCTTGCGGCCGCCAAGCTGCTCACCCAAGCGCGCATCAACCCTGACCAAGCAGTCTGGGATCTGATCGTTTCGTGGGTGCCTGAATTTGACAGCTGGGCCATTGCTGACCATGCGATGATGGCGGGTCAAAAGCGCATCGTTGCTGACCCATCACGCATCGAGCAGGTCGAAGAGTGGACACAGTCAAGCGAGCACTGGGTGCGCCGCGCGGCAATGGTTGTGACGCTGCCCTACACCAAGCAAAACCACCCCAAGCCCGAAGAGCTGGCGATCCGCAAGCGCGTGCTCGGCTGGGCCGTGCGCTATGTCGAAGACCCAGAGTGGTTTATCCAGAAATCAGTCGCTTGGTGGCTGCGTGATCTGAGCAAACACGACCCAGACCGCGTGCAGTATTTCCTTGCGCATCATGCCAAGAAGATGAAGCCCTTTGCGCGTAAAGAAGCGGCCAAGTTGCTGCCCAAAGAGGCCTAAGCGCGCCAGCGCAGCATACGTTTCTCTATAAGGCCAATAAGGGTGCTCACCACAACGCCAAGCAGCGACAGGGTGACAACGCCTGCAAACAAGCGCTCTAGGTCATAAAGTGAGCCGGCCTGTAGGATATAGGCGCCAATGCCGTATTCTGCGCCAAGCATTTCGGCGGCAACCAACAGGATAATCGCAATCGCCAAACTGATGCGCAGCCCAGACAGAATGCCGGGCATCGCCCCCGGCAGGACTATTTTTCGCACGATAGACCACCAGCTGAGGCCAAAGCTCTGCCCCATCCTGATCAGTGAGCGGTCGACGTTGTCGACAGCGCCATACGTGGCCACAACAGTGGGTGTGAACGTGCCAAAGGCGATGAGCGCGTATTTTGACCCTTCATCAATGCCAAACCAGATCACGAACAGCGGCAGAAGCGCGATTTTCGGGATCGGGAACAGCGCTGCGACCAAGGGCACAAGCCCCGCGCGCACGTAGGAAAACAACCCGATCAGCACACCGACAGACATGCCGATACTGACGCCAAGTGCCGCGCCAACCACAAGCCTCGTGAGCGAAGGCACAAGGTGTTTTGCCAACAAACCGCTTTGCCAAAGTTCGCCAAACGTCGCCAGAACGTCCGATGGTTTGGGCAGGGTCAGCGGCGTGATCCAGCCGCTCTGCGTGCCCCACTCGGCCAGCGCAATGAGCAGCACAAACACCACAAGCCCAACACCACGGCGCGCTGTGGGCGCAAAGCCGCCACCGCGAAAGCGGACTTCTTGAGGATCAGACATCAAGCAACTCCTCGTCAGCGGCCTTGGCCTCTTCGCGCATCAGCTCCCAGAGGTGTTTTTGCACAGCGTCTAGCTCAGGGTCGCCGTGGCCACGCGTCTTCAATGGCTTACTGATCTCGACAACCTCGCGGATCTGCCCGGGCCTGCGCGACAGCACCGCGATCTTGTGACCAAGCCGGACGGCTTCTGCCAAATTGTGCGTCACATAAACGGCGGTAAACGGCGCGCGTGTCCAGAGGCTCACAAGGTCATCCATCAACAGTTCGCGCGTCTGGGCATCTAACGCTGAAAGCGGCTCATCAAGAAGCATGACCGCAGGGTTCACAACCAGTGCACGGGCGATCGCCACGCGCTGTTTCATGCCACCGGAAAGTTGCCTCGGCAAAGCTTGCGCAAAGTCGCTCAACCGCGTACGCGCCAGCACATCGGCAATAATAGCCTCGGCGTCAGCCCCGCGAATGCCGTGATCTTCCAGCACCAGAGAAATATTGCCGCGCACTGTGCGCCACGGCAGCAATGCGAAGTCTTGGAACACATAGGTCAGCGGGTTGAGGCAGCCCTCAGGCGGCCTGCCGAGTTGCAGAACACGGCCCGCAGCTGGCCTCTCAAGCCCGCCCAGTAGCCGCAGCAGCGTTGACTTGCCACAGCCCGAAGGCCCCACCAGACAGATGATCTGACCACTCGTCACCTCAAGCGAGATGTCGCGCAAAACCTCGGTGTCGCCATAGGAATGGCTGATGCCCTCAAGGCGGATATCCATGCTGTAAGTCTTTCAAAAGCGGCAGGGCAAATCAATGCCCTGCCCTTTGTGCCATTAGGCCTCGAAGGTGTTCACATAACTCGTGTCGAGAAGCGTATCGAGGGTGATGTCTTTGCCCACCAAGCCTTCTGATTGGAACCAAGCAAGCTGGTCGGCAATCGAAGCAACGTTCAGCTTGGCGCCCTCATTGAGGCGCATAGTGCCGTTGATGATAGATTTTGCCGCCTTCTCGCGTGGGCGGTCGGCGTAGACATATTTGTGGATCAGATCGACCATCGCATTGACGCCGTCGTCGCCACCCGTCTTGGCGATCATGGCTGCGTTATAGTCAGCCACGCCTTTTGAGAAACCAGCCACAAAGTCACTTGTCTGGCCCTTTTCGTCGGCAGCGTTCTTGGCCGATGTGAACAGCGTTGTCACCTGATAGGCAGGCAAGTAATCCGAGATATTGCCAATGATGTGCACAGCCCCCGAGCCCGCCAAAGGCTTGGCGATATGCGGCACGATTGACCAAGCATCAATCTGGCCTGATTTCAGCGCGCCAATGACGGCCCCGACTTTTTGCAGGGGCTTGAATTTCATCTCAACGCCTTCGGCCTGCGCCACTTTGCTGCCCATATAGTGGAACGACGAGCCTGCTTGCGTGACGCCAAAGCTCTTGCCGCCAAGTTGCGCGGGCGACGTGAGGCCAGCTTTAAAGGCCGCATCTGACGCGAGCAGTTTTTGCCCGTCGATGCCTGCTTCTTCGCTCAAAGCACCGCCGATAACCTTGATCGCGCCCTTGTCGGCCAGCGAGATAAGCCCGCCAGAAACCGCCGTTACGGCATAGTCAACATCGCCCGAAGCGATCGCCACCGCCATGGGCTGTGCGGCCTGAAAGAACTTCAGCTCAACGTCAAGCCCAGCCTCGGCAAAGTAGTTGCGCTCAAAGGCGACAAAACTGCCGGAATGCGAGGTAAAGCGCAAAGCCCCCACAACGATCTTCTTGCCACTGGCAATTGCCGGAGCCGCCAAGCCAACGCCCGCAGCGGCGCCCAACAATCCAAGTGTCTGTCTTCTGTTAAATCCTACCATGGTAGCTCTCCCTTTTTTCAAATGTCTTTGGCGCAGTCTTGCGCCCCTGAGTTGCTTTGTAAACACTGCCGTAGCGGCCATTGCCAATACATCGGACCGGATTCTGAGCATCACAGCCCAAACCGCTCAGCTGTCATTTGTGATGAGGGGTAACGCCTAGTTCGCGAAAACCTGCACTTCAGGCAAGTCTGTCAGTGGCGCTTCGAGAACCCTCAAAGCCGCTAGTGACATCCGGCTGCCTGCGGTTTTGGGCCCATCAAGCGGAATCAGATCAAGCTCTACTGCCTTGCCATTCTTGGGGTAAACCACACGGCCTTTCACAGGCTCTTTCACCAGCGGTGTTTTAATCCAGAGGCCCGGCTGTGTCGGATCGCCCAGCGAGACAATCGTCAAACCGAGGGCGCGGCCCTCGCCACTTGCGGCTGCATCTTTGGCCGCGTCTTCCGCTGCTGCTTTGTCCGCTTTTGAGGTTGTATCAAACTGCTCGACTGTGCGCGCACTTGCGGGTGGGCGCGCTGCAGGTGTTGTGCTCAGACCCGAAGGCCGCGCCACAGGCCGGATGACGCCGCTCCCTGAAGCCACGGCCTCAGGCATGTCTTCAACCACAGGCTTTTGGACAACCGCGCAGGCGCTCAGGCCTATTAGCCCGCACACAACAAAACTCGTAAATACATGTCTCATAGCGCCAGACTATGCCGCTACCCCCGCCATTGCCAGCAAGAAACACCCTTGCCCCGCCCCCACGCAGCACTTAACTGTTTTGCTATGACAACACCGTTGATCGACCCATTCGCCCGCCCCATTTCATACCTGCGTGTCTCCGTGACAGACCGCTGCGATTTTCGCTGCGTTTACTGCATGTCCGAGAACATGACATTCCTGCCAAAGAAAGAGCTTCTGACGCTGGAAGAGCTTGACCGCATGTGCACAACGTTCATCGGCCTTGGCGTTGAAAAGCTGCGCATCACAGGCGGAGAGCCTTTGGTGCGGCGCGGGATCATGGCATTCTTCCAGTCCATGACACGGCACCTTGAAAGCGGTGCTTTGAAGGAGTTGACGCTGACAACAAACGGCAGCCAACTGGCCAAGTTCGCACCTGATCTGGTGGCTGCAGGCGTCAAGCGCATCAACGTCTCACTCGACACGCTCGATGAGAAAAAGTTCGCCGACATCACCCGTTGGGGCCGTCTGCCGCAGGTGCTCCAAGGCATCGACGCGGCGCGCAATGCTGGTCTGCGCATCAAGATCAACGTCGTTGCGCTCAAAGGCTTCAACGAAGACGAGCTGTTCAGCATCACAGAGTGGTGCGCCCGCGAAGACATGGACCTGACCTTTATCGAAGTTATGCCCATGGGCGACATCGGCAATGAAGACCGCATCGACCAATACTGGCCGCTGGAAGATCTGCGCGCGCGCCTCGCCGAACGCTATACGCTCAAAGACCTAGACCACCGCACAGGTGGCCCCGCGCGCTATGTCGAGCTTGCCGAGACGGGCCAGCAGATTGGCTTCATCACGCCGCTGACGCATAATTTCTGCGAAAGCTGCAACCGCGTACGCCTGACCTGCACGGGCGAGTTGTTCATGTGCCTCGGCCAAGAAGACAACGCCGATCTGCGCGCGCCTTTGCGCGCCGACCAAGACAGCACAGCACCGCTTGAGGCTGCCATTCGCGCTGCGATTGCTCTCAAGCCCAAGGGCCACGACTTTGACTATGACCGCCAAAACGTCGGCGGAAAAATGACCCGTCATATGAGCCACACGGGCGGCTAAGGGGGCTAGTATGTCCACGCCGCTTCTCTGGGCTTACCACGGTTTGACGACGGCAGCCCCGTGGCTGCTCAAGCGCATCGCCCGCAAAGCACATGCTGCACAAGACGCTGACCCTGCGCGTTTTAGCGAGCGCTTGGGGCATACCAACCTTGAACGCCCCTCAGGCAAGCTCATCTGGCTGCACGCGGCCTCGGTTGGCGAGGTCCAGACATTGGCAGCACTGGCGCCCGGTCTTTCACAAGTCGCGACACTGCTCGTAACCACCGCCACGAAAACCGGAGGAGACCGCGCCCGCGCTTCTCTGCCCGCTGACGCCCTGCATCAGTATCAGCCTATCGACACGCCCGAGGCGACAGCGTGTTTTCTGGAGCACTGGCAGCCAGATTTGGCAGTGTTCGCCGAGTCTGACATTGCGCCAAACATGCTCCGCACCCTCAACAAACGTGGCATTCCCGCAGCTCTCGTGGGTGCACGGCCTTCAAAAACACGCAAGCGCGCGCCACGCAGCATGGCCGCCTTGCTGGGCCAGTTTCAGCTGATCACGTCTGCAACCCCTACTGTGTCAGACGAGATCACGGCGATGGGCTTTACACCGCCTTTGGTCGAAGATTTAAAGGCCCAAGCGCCACGCCGTGCCGATGCTCCGGCTTGGGCCTTGGCCGCGCCTGAGCGCCCCATGTGGCTGGCGGCCTCCACCCATCCGGAAGATGTGCCTGTTGTGTTTGACGCGCATCGCGAGGTGCTCAAAACCACCCCCGACGCTTTGTTGGTCATCGCGCCGCGCCACCCAGGCAAGCATGCAATCACCGTGCCAAATGCGCTTAACGCATGCTATGCCTCACGCGCAGAGATGCCCCAGAACGCAACGCAGGTTTTCGTGATGGATCAGATGGGCCAACTCGCCAGTTTGCACGCAGCTTGCCCTGTCACTTTTCTGGGCGGCGCCATTGGTCCTCAGGGTGGGCACAGCCCATGGGAAGCTGCCGCCGCAGGCAGCCACATCGTAACAGGCCCTAAGACCAGCAACAATCAGGGGGCCTTTGACGCCCTGCCTCATCAAGTTGTTCAGACCGCTCCAGAGCTTGTCAAAGCTGTCAAGGAAGCATGGCAACAACCGCGCCCAGCACCGCAAAAGCCAGAGCCCGTTACTGCCACGCTTGAAGCCCTGCTGCGCCTGCTAACAGAGGCAAAGCAATGAGCGCCTGGACCAACATAGCGCTCGCAGCAAAGCTGACATCGGGGCCACGCCAAGCCGAACTGCGCGCCCTTCTCGCCCATCGCGGCCAAGTCACGGGCGAAGCTCAGGTTGTTGTCGCTAGCCCACGCCGTTTTCTGTCGCTGCGTAAGCTTTTGCGCCCCAACGCTGCGATCAACGACATGTTACAAGTGATACGCACAAGCTTTGATACCTGTGCAGAGCGTGGCATCAGCTATGCGCTCGCCAGTTCGGATAAGCCCAGTTTTGGGCATGTCCCGCAGCTTGTCTTGTCACATCACACTGTCAGCACCCCAGCCTTTGAGAGCCTGCGTGCCTCTGGCTCAGAAGTGCTGCACTTCAAGGCCGCAGACCTGCCGCGCCGCACATGCTTTGACAGGCTCGGCTTTGCTGGCTGGGCTTCACTGGCTGACAAGCATGTCCGCGAGCTTGCTATGCCAGAAGTCTGCCCCGCGCAGATCAACTACTTCTTTGACACGGCACAGAGCATGGCCCTGAGCCAGAACCTGTCAAAATATGCGCAGACATCCACGCCGATGGAGCTGCCAGAGAAATACGTCTTTGTCGCGCTGCAAACCATCGGCGACATGGTGCAACGCAACGCCTACATTCCGATGCTCGACATGCTTGATATGGTCGTAAAGCGTTTTGCGGGCTCCGGCTATCACGTGGTTGTCAAACGCCACCCCAAGTGTCGCAGTCGCCGTGTTTCGGCGGCGCTCGCAAACCTTGGTTCAAAGCCGGATGTCTTGGTGGTTGAGGGATCAATCCACCAAATCATCGCCGACGCATCAGCCGTCTTTACCGTAAACTCCGGCGTTGGTGCCGAGTCAATCGTGCATGAAGTTCCGCTCTATTGCTTTGGCAAAGCCGACTACGCGCCCATTGCGCATCAAGTTAGGTCAGGCGAAGACCTCGCGCGCCTGACGGATCCGATCAGCCCCGCTGTAAGCGCAGATGATCTGCGCAAATTTCTCTACTACTATCGCAATGTCTATCAGGTCCGCCTTGAAGACGAGCTGCCAAAACGGCTCGCCGCACTCATTGAAACAGCTACAGTTTGAGAGCGCCAAGCTGCGGCAAGCTTTGCGCGCGCGTTTTGAGAGCTTCGTGAAACGCGCTGTCAGCGGCCCCCATTTGCGAAAGCGTGCGCAGGGTCTGCTCAGCGTCATTCTCAAGCCCATCGAGCAAAGGCTCCAAGATGGCCGTCATCGGCTTGTCGCGACCCAAGCGCTTACCCGGCAAAGCGCGGCTTTTTTTGTCAGCTTTACCGCGCCCATAGGCGTAGTAGCGCTCCAAAATCTGCGGCTGCAAATCATAGGTGGGCAGATCATCAACAAAAGGCTCTGGCGTTTCACCCGCAACTATACGCGCGATATGCTGCTGCGCTTGGCCAAGCACCGCTCTGATTTTCTCAACCTGCGTTCGTAGCGCTGTGCGCTCAGCGTCAAGGTTTTGCGACACGCTGATCGCCTCATCCACGATTGTCTCAGTATCGGCAAAGCCATGCACAGGACGTGTTGCGCCCAAGAGCGAAACGAGCCCTTCGTTCTTAAACGAATTGCCTGTCAGGATGATGTTCGGCGTTCCCGCAGCTGCCGATAGTATCGACATATGATAGCGCCCTGACAGCAGGAACTGGCAACGCGCAAACAGGCCCGTTACCTGCGCATAGCGCGCGCTTGCAGGCACTTGCGCATAGCTGCCGCGCTTCCACTTAAAGAAGGCACGCGCTGTCATTTTGTAGTCGCGAGACAGGGCTAACAAAGGCTTGAGGCCCGTCGCATCACGAATTTGCTCGGCTTGGTTCATGATCAGCTCATAGCGCCGTGGATCTTTGAGCGCTGAACCGGACACCGCGAAGTACTCCCCTTCGTTGAGTGCAACGGGCGGTGCCGCTTTGGGCGACAGAAACGCGACATCCGGCACATAGGCCGCGTTCGTCACGCCGCTTTGCCGGGCCAAAGCCACAGAGGCTCCCTCTCGAAACGCCGAAAAGTCAAAGCTGCCGAAGGCTTCAGCCGCGTTCTTGCGGATCTGCTCTTCATGCGAATAAAATGACTGGTTCAGCGAGACGACTTTGCAGCGCCACGCGTGCTTGGCCACAAACGGCAGCAACATGAGCCTTGGGCCGCGGGTAAAGTTGGCGCCCATGCCCATCGTGCCTTCGGCCTGAAACACCACCAGATCAGCCTGCGCCACGATATCGGCCCAGAAACCGTAGCGCTCCTTACAGGCTCTTTCGAGGTAATCAAGGCTAGAAGCTGCACGGTCTGTCTGCGCGGCGACATCGCTGAACGCGGCATAGACCTTGTCCAACTCACCGTCATATTGCACGTCCACGTGCGACGTAGGCAGCAATGGCACGAAGTCAAAATCAAGCGCCTCCCCCTCAGGAAAGCAGCCTGAGATGAACTTCACCAGTTCGATGCTCGTGGCCTGACAGCCCCAGTTTCCGCGAAAACCAGTGAAGTTAATGATCGCTATTCGCTTCATGCCAGTGCTTTATCCGTGTCTTACCTGTTTCTTGCTTCAGCTTGCCGCTGGCATCCGTTGCTCAACAATGCCCGCCCACCAGCTACAGCCTGCTGGAATAGCCTCATCGTTGAAGTTGTAAAGCGGGTTGTGTACATGGGCCGTGTCGCCGTTGCCAACCAGAATGTAAGCACCCGGGCGTTCTTGGAGCATGAAAGCAAAGTCTTCGCCGCCCATAACCAGTGGCGCTTCACTGCAATCGCCCGAGACGGAGGTTGCCACTTTGGCCGCAAACTCTGTCTGCGCGTCATGGTTTGTCATCACCGGATAGTTGCGCAGGTAGTCGACTTCGGCTTTGCCGCCAAAAGTTGCCGCAATACCCTCGCAAATCTCGCAAATCCGCTTTTCCGCCAGATCGCGCATTTCGGGGCTCATGGTGCGCACGGTGCCTTTGAGCGTCACACCTTCGGGGATCACGTTGAAGGCTTTGGACGATGTCTCAAACGAGGTGATCGAGACAACGACCCTGTCTATCGGGTCTGCGTTGCGGCTGGCGATGGTTTGCAACGCGAGCACCGCCTGCGCTGCCATAACCGTGGTGTCGATTGTTTCATGTGGTTTGGCGGCATGGCCGCCGCGGCCCGTGAGCTCGACACTGAAAATGTCTGTCGCGGCAAAAAACGCGCCGGGGCGGATCGCAAACGAGCCCACAGGCATGCCCGGCCAGTTGTGCATGCCGTAAACTTCCTGAATGCCGAACTGCTCCATCATGCCGTCTTCACACATCTCACGGCCGCCGCCGCCGCCCTCTTCGGCCGGCTGGAAGATAACAACTGCAGTGCCATCAAAGTTGCGGGTTTCCGCGAGATACTTCGCCGCGCCCAACAGCATGGCAGTGTGCCCGTCATGGCCACAAGCGTGCATCGCACCCTCGGTTTTGCTGGCATATGGCAGGCCGGTTTCTTCAGACATCGGCAGCGCATCCATGTCGGCGCGCAGACCAACGACTTTGCCAGAACTGTCAGACTTGCCTTTGATAACAGCGACAACACCCGTGCGGCCAATGCCCGTTACGATCTCGTCGCAGCCAAATTCTTTGAGTTTTTCCGCCACCAGAGCACTGGTGCGATGCGTGTCAAACAACACCTCAGGGTGCTCGTGAATGTCGCGGCGCCATGCAGTGACTTCGTCGTGCATTTCGGCAAATCGGTTCTTAACAGGCATGGTTCTCTCCTTAGCCTAATGGCATTCGTGTTTCGGCCATCGTGGCAAACCAACTGGCTCCCACGGGCAAGATTTCGTCGTTGAAGTTGTAGTGTGGGTTGTGCAAATCAGCACTCGGGCCATTGCCGATAAAGACATAGCAGCCGGGCTTGGCCTCAAGCATTTCCGAGAAATCTTCGGCGGGCATCACTGGGTCTATCTCGACAGGTTCCTGCCCCGTTACGGCGCGCGCGGCCACGGCTGCATGGCCCGCGGCTTGGGCGTCGTTGACTGTCGGCCCGACTGCGCCGGAGTGGTGGCGCAGCACGGCCTCGGCACCATAGGCTGCCGCCGCATGGGTTGCGACTGCCTTCATCCGCTCGCCAATCACCTTGCGCACCTCTTTGTCAAAGTATCGCAGAGTGCCTTTGAGTACGACGGTGTCAGGGATAACATTAAAAGTGTCGGTGTCGCTGCGCATCCCGCAGATCGAGATCACCGCTGATTTGAGCGGGTTCACATTGCGCGCCACGACCGACTGCATCGCCATGACGATGTTACTCGCCGCGAGCGCGGTGTCGACAGACATATGCGGCATCGCCCCATGCCCGCCTTTGCCTTTGACTGTGATGGTAAAGGAGGCCGCCGCTGACATCAGCGGGCCTTCGAGCACGGCAAACTGCCCCGCCTCTATGCCCGGCCAATTGTGCATGCCGTAAAACTCGTCAATGCCAAAGCGCTCAACGAGGCCTTCCTTGAGCATCAGGTTCGCACCGCCGCCACCCTCTTCGGCAGGCTGGAAGATGAGCACAATCGTGCCGTCAAAATTGCGCGTCTCAGCCAGGTATTTGGCCGCGCCCAGCAGCATGGTGGTGTGGCCGTCGTGGCCACAGGCGTGCATTTTCCCAGCGGTCTCGCTCGCGTAGGCAAGCCCTGTAGCTTCGGTAATTGGCAGTGCGTCCATATCGGCGCGAAAGCCCAATGTGCGGCCTGAGCCAGTCTCGCGCCCCTTGATGACGGCAACAACGCCCGTCTTGCCAAAGCCCGTTACCACCTCGTCGCAGCCAAACGCCTCAAGCCGCTCGGCCACAAGCGCGGCTGTGCGGTGCTCTTCAAAACGTAGCTCGGGGTGCGTGTGAAAATCACGCCGCCACTCAGTAAGCTCGTCAGCAAATTCTGCAAATCGGTTTTGAACGGGCATGGGAAACTCCTAGACGTCAGGTCCAAGCTCTAGCTTGGCGTAAGTGTCAAACCGCGACAAGGCGAAACGGCGCATGTCGTGGCTAACGTCGCGCCCCAACATCCAGTCGGCCATGATCCGCCCGAAACCCGGGCCAATGCCAAAGCCGTGGCCACACATGCCTGTGGCGATGGTGACACCCTCGATCGGGGCGGCGTCGACCACGGGCACCACATCAGGCATCGCATCAATCAACCCGGCCCAGCGGCGGGCTTCCTTAGGGCGGCCAATGGCGGGGAAGCGCTCGGCGAATTTGTCGAGCATCCTGTCTAGTGCAGCGTCGTTTGGCGTGGGGTTAAGCACCCGCATGCGCTCAAACGGGCTTTCCTCGTCAAGCGTCCAACGGCGCTTGGTTGTCCAACTGTCCGGCCAGCCTTTGGGCGTGCCGAAACGCGGCTTGATCGGGAAGGAGCCGCCCATGAGCAACTGTCGGTAGTAGGGTAAAGCGCGGAAAGCATCAGGCCCGATCCAAAGTTCGTTAAACCCCAGCGAGGCCATGGTGTAGCCGCCATCGGCGCGGCGGCGAAAGGCCATGTTGTCTTCGCCCGCTGCACCGTCAAAGAAACTTGGCATTGGGCGGGTGTGCATAACGTTAGAGCGCACGGAAAGCTGCGGGATACTGACGCCTTCGCGGCGCAGAAATAGCGAAGACCACGCGCCAGCAGCAACTAGCACGCGACTTGTTTTGACAGCCCCCGCTTCAGTAACGACCCCGCTCACGACCCCGCCTGCCCGCTCAAGCCCGCGCACGGCACAGCCCTCACGAATGATAGCGCCAAGCTTCACAGCAGCACGCGCGATGGCTGGCACGGCGACAAACGGCTCGGCGACCATGTCATCGCTCGTGTGCATCGCCCCGCGCCACGGGTTTACCGCATCGGGAAACAACGCTTTGACTTGCGCGGCTGACAGCATTTCGGTGCCCGCCACCGCGCCAAACTCACCCTGCCACGCTTCGTAGCCGGCGAGTTGCTTTTCGCTCTCGGGCAGGAACGTCACCCCACAGCGTTTGAGGCCAATGTCAGTGCCGCACTCGGCGGCCAACTCTTCCCAAAGCCGCTGGCTTTCCAGCATGATCGGAAGTTCCGCATAGTCGCGCGCGGTCTTGCGAATCCAACCCCAGTTGCGCGCGCTTTGCTCGGCAGCCACGCGCCCCTTTTCGAGCACAAGCGGCTTTAACCCTTGTTTGGCAAGGTAATAGGCGGTGCAAATGCCGATGATCCCACCGCCGATGATGACGGCATCAGCCTCGCGCGGCAGCTCTGTGACGTGTTCGGCGGGCTGCGATAGCCCCAAGGGAATGCCCATCAGCTTGCGAGTTCTTCTAACAAGCGCTCCATAAAGCCGTGGCCTTTTTCAAACTCGGCGATGGCGATGAATTCGTCGAGCTGATGCGCCTGCTCGATACTGCCGGGGCCGCAAACAACGGCGGAATATCCGGCGTTTTGAAACTGCCCTGCTTCGGTTCCATAGCTCACAACGTGGGTCGCGTTGTCGCCTGTAATGCGCCGCGTGAAAACCTCGGCAGCACCGTCGTTCTCTGGCATGAGAGCCGGCACGTCAAAGAAACCCTCAAGGTCAATCCGCGCGTCAGGGTGCACGGCCTGCATCTCGGCTTCGATTTCGCGAACTCGCATTGTATAGCGGTCTACCCAGTCTTGCTTGTTTTCGCCCGGCACCACGCGAAACCCCATGATGAACTCACAGTCTTTCGCGGTGATGTTGTTGGCGGTGCCGCCAGCTATTGTCCCGACATGGGCGTTTGTCCAAGGTGGGTCAAACATCGCGGCGAGCGCTGTTGGCTCTGTCGCCATACTGACAGCGTTGGCCTCATTGGCCCACGCGATCAGCTTGGCCGCTTCCATGATCGCGTTGACGCCTTTGTGCATGATCGAGGAATGGACTTCAAAGCCCACCACATGGGTGGCCACGCCGACACCGCCCTTGTGGCCGTTGACAACTTTCAGGCTGCTCGGCTCGCCGATGATGGCCAATTCGGCCTTGGGCAGCACAGGCTGCATGGCTTCAATCATCGCAGGCGCGCCCGTGCAGCCGACTTCTTCGTCATAGCTCAGAGCAATTTGCAGAGGCCGCTTCACGCCGCGCCGCTTGGCCTCAACCAAGGCCCAAAGCGCGAGGCCATCAAAGCCCTTCATGTCACAAGTGCCGCGGCCATAATACTTGCCGTCGCGCTCTGCCACGGTGAACGGATCACTGCTCCAAGGCTGGCCGTCTATTGGCACAACATCGGTATGGCCAGACAGCACAACGCCGCCCTCTTCCCACGGGCCAACATGGGCAAACAGCGCGCAGTGCGTCTTACCCTCGTCGCGCCAGTGGCGGTGGCTTTCAATGCCATGAGACGCAAGATAGCCCTCAACCCAGTCGATCAAGTCAGTGTTGGGGTCGCGGCTGACAGTGGGAAAGCTGATGAGTTTGGTCATCAGCTCTAATGGCGAGAGAACCTCGGCTATTTCGGTATCTGCCATTTCAATACCCACTCTCGGAAATCAAAACTTTATGCCCCGGCCCGACCTCTTTGTAGACGCAGGGCTCGGCGACATAGTCAACAGGGTGGATCGGCGACGGGATCGGCTTGAAGTTCAGCTCTTTCTCGCTCTTGCGGCGGCGCGGGTCTGCTATTGGAACAGCCTTCATCAGCGCTTGCGTATAGGGGTGTTGCGGATGCTCAAAAACTTGGCGGCGCGGGCCCATTTCAACGATCCGGCCCAGATACATCACCGCGACATCGTGGCTGACGCGCTCAACAACGGCCATGTCGTGGCTGATAAACAGGTAGCTGAGGCCAAGCTCTGATTGCAATTCCATCATCAAGTTGAGCACCTGCGCCTGCACCGACACATCCAGCGCGCTCACGGCTTCGTCGGCAACGATAAGCTTGGGGTTAAGGGCCAAAGCGCGCGCAATGGCGACACGCTGGCGCTGCCCACCAGACAACTCGTGAGGGAAGCGGCGCAAGAAAGAGCGCGGCAACTCGACCCTGTCAAACAGCGCTTCGATGCGGTCGTAAAGCTCTTGGCCCTTGGCGATGCCATAGTTCTGCATCGGCTCGGCGACTTGGCTCATCAAGTTCATCTGCGGGTTGAGGCTGGCAAACGGATCTTGAAAGATCATCTGCATATCCTGGCGGATGGTGTGCATGTCTTTTGTGTTCAGGCCCAGCACTTCACAACAGTCAAACTCGACGCTGCCTTCTTGCGGCTCAACGAGACGCAAGATAGAGCGCCCGACTGTTGACTTGCCACTGCCACTTTCGCCCACAAGGCTCAGTGTGCGGCCTTTCTGGATGGTAAACGACAGGTCTTCAACCGCGTGAACATTGGCGACAGTGCGCCGAAAGAAGCCGCCTTTGACAGGAAAGCGTGTTGTGAGGCCTTTGACTTTAAGCAACACCTCGTCAGAGCCAACAATAGGATCAAGGTTTTGGTCTTCGCGGCCCAGAAGCTTCATGGGCGCGGGGTAGTCTGTGCCGTTCATCTCGCCAAGTTTTGGCACAGCCGCGAGCAGTGCTTTGGTGTAGTTGTGCTGCGGGTTCTCGAATATCTCTTCGACAGTCCCCTCCTCAACCTTTTTGCCGCGGAACATGACAACAACGCGGTCGGCCATCTGCGCAACCACAGCCATATCGTGGGTGATGAACATAACGGCTGTGCCAGTCTCGCGCTTAAGGCGGTCCATCAGTGCGAGGATTTCGGCTTGAATGGTCACATCCAGAGCTGTCGTCGGCTCATCGGCGATAAGCAAGCGCGGCTCGCAGGCCAGTGCCATAGCAATGACAACGCGCTGACGCATGCCGCCGGACAGCTCATGCGGGTACTGGTGCAAACGGCGCTCAGGCTCGGGGATGCGCACCTGCGTGAGCAGTTCCAACGCGCGCGCCTCGGCTTGGGCTTTGCTCATATTCTTGTGGATGCGCAGGCCTTCTGTCAGCTGGCGACCCACCGTAAAGACCGGGTTCAGCGCCGTCATCGGCTCCTGAAAGATCATCCCGATCTCGTTTCCGCGAATCGTGCGCATGAGGGACTGGTCAGTTTCCGCTAGGTCAATTGCGTGCCCGTCGCCACGGTCAAACGTCATTTTTCCGCCTGCCAAAGTGCCGCCGCCATACTCGATCAGACGCATAACTGAGAGCGAAGAAACCGACTTCCCAGAGCCAGATTCGCCTACGATGCAGACAGTTTCACCCGACTTAACGTTGAAGGAAACGTCTTCCACGCCTACGACAGGGCCATCTTTGGTTTGAAATTCTACGCGCAAATTTTCAATCGTGACAAGCGGCTGATCCAGCATGAGCCTTTTCCATTCTGCAAGAAATATATGCCACGCTACTCAGGGAATGTTCGCGCTGTCAAACAGCTAGGCAATTTGCAACTTAATGCTTCAAAAGGCTTGCATTTCGCCAAAACTCGGTTTCGTATGAGGTATGATGGGGGAGTGTTTGTGTGTGCGTTAAGGCGCAACCTAATGATTTTGCTTTCTCTCTCACTCAAAACCGCCACAAAGGCGGAACTCAATCAGCGGGCGGATTTACCCGCAAAACATGGAGTATGACATGAAATTCAAGACCCTTCTGCTTGGCGCAGCAGCGTCGTTTGCCTTAGCCCCCGCGGCTTCGGCTGAGCGCGGCTCCGACGGCCACGTGAACATTATCTATTGGCAGGCCCCGTCGATTCTGAACCCCTATCTTTCAGGTGGTACGAAAGACATCGAGGCGGCCTCATTGGTGATCGAACCTCTCGCACGCTACAATGAAACAGGCGCTCTGGTGCCTTGGCTTGTAGAAGAAATTCCCACGGTCGAGAACGGTGGCCTGAGCGCAGACCTCACGACCATCACCTGGAAAATCAAGCCGGGTATCCTGTGGTCTGATGGCACAGCCTTCACGGCAAACGACGCCAAGTTTACAGCCGATTACTGCATGCACCCCGAAGGCGGTTGCGCGTCAGCTTCGTTCTTTGAGGGTGTTGAAAGCGTTGAAGCGGTTGACGACCAGACGCTGACGATCAAATTCGACAGCCCTAAGCCAAACCCATACAACGTACTCGTTGGTGGCCAGTCACCAATCCTCCAAGCGGCTCAGTTTGCTGACTGCATGGGCGCCAAGGCACCCGAGTGCACCGAGGCCAACTTCAACCCGATCGGCACAGGCCCATTCGTTGTTGACGAGTTCAAGCCAAACGACGTGATCTCGATGTCGGCCAACCCCAACTACCGTGATGCCGCAAAGCCTGCC
This sequence comes from Lentibacter sp., assembly GCA_016744435.1. Classification (GTDB taxonomy): domain Bacteria; phylum Pseudomonadota; class Alphaproteobacteria; order Rhodobacterales; family Rhodobacteraceae; genus Lentibacter. The sequence continues at coordinate 86,212 of JADGEJ010000002.1, forward strand.
TTCGCGACACTCACTTTCAAAGGTGGTGGCGATGCGACAGGTGCGGCCCGTGCCGTGTTTGAAACAGGTGAAATGGACTACGCTTGGAACCTTCAACTCGCGCCCGACGTGATTGCAAAGTTCGAAGAAGGCGGTAAAGGCATCGCGATTGCTGGCTTTGGCCCGCTGGTTGAACGCCTTGAGATGAACCTGACAGACCCGTCGCCTGACCTTGACGCAGACACGCGCTCAACCGTCAAAGCGCCGCACCCGTTCCTGTCAGACGTGCGCGTTCGCGAAGCGCTGTCGATCTCGATCGACCGTGCGCTTTTGGTTGAAGTGGGCTACGGCAAGGCCGGCAAACCCACTTGCGACCTCGTGCCATCGCCCGACAACTACGCCGCCAAGAACGACTTCTGCATGACCCAAGACATGGACCGCGCCAAAGCGCTGATGGAAGAAGCCGGCTGGACAGACACAGACGGCGACGGCATCCGCGACAAGGACGGCAAGAAAATGTCGATCCTCTATCAAACATCAACCAATGCTGTGCGTCAGGACTTCCAAGCTCTGATCAAACAGTGGTGGAACGAGATCGGTGTAGAAGTTGAACTTCGCAACCTCGACGCCTCTGTCTTCTTTGGTGGTGACCCAGGTTCGCCTGACACATTCCAGAAGTTCTACGCGGACGTGGAAATGTACGCCAACACCTTCGCTGGCACCGATCCACAGCAGTATATCACTGCTTACAAGTGCGGCAACGAGCCAAAGCCTGAAAGCCAGTGGCAGGGTGAGAACATCAACCGCTTCTGTGATCCCGCATACGACAAGCTCGCTGACGAATTGGCCAAAACAGCCGACATCGCCAAGCGCGGTGAGATCGGGATCAAGATGAACAACATGCTCACGAAAGACAGCCACACGATTGTTGGCCTCGTTCACCGTGGTCGCGTGTCAGGCCAAGCCAAAACACTTGGTGGCCACGTTCTCAACGTCTGGGACTCTGAGATCTGGGATGCAGCCGACTGGCACCGCATCAAGTAAGCTCTCGTAGCCTACAGGTGCTCCGCTTCGCGCGGGGCACCGTCCCTTCCCCCTTCCGTAATCCAAGATCCATGACCAAAGGCGCCGCCTCATGCTCACGTATACAATCCGTCGGTTAGTACTGTCTGTTCCGACGCTTTTGTTCATCGCTCTGGTGATCTTCATGCTTCTGCAACTCGCCCCCGGAGATCCGATGGCGCAGGTGCCCCTCACGGTGCCACCCGAAGTAAAGCAAAAAATGCGCGAGGCCCTTGGCCTTGGGGCTCCGGCCCACATCCAGTTTATCAAATGGCTCAAGCAGTTCTTTATCATAGAACCAGCAGTCTTCATCGACTGGCTGACCAACACTAGCAGCTGGTTCCGCTGGCTGCCGAACACCGACTTGTACACGCCTTGCGGCCCGGCCGTTGAAGGCGACTGTGATTTGCGCATGCTCAGCTGGCAGACACGCTCACCAGTGATGGATTTGGTCATTCAGCGCCTGCCACAAACTCTGTGGGTTGTCGGCCTCGCCTATGTGGTGGCCTTCCTGATCGCAATTCCGATCGGCATCTACTCGGCCTACAAGCAATACTCGGCGTTTGACCAAGCAGGCACGTTCATAACCATGATCGGCTTCTCAGTGCCGCCTTTCTTCACGGGCCCCCTGCTGATCGTGATCTTCTCGGTCTACTACGGTTGGTTCCCCTCGATCTATGACACAACCCATGTCGTCAACGACTGGGACAGTCTGGTGGTGCAGATCAAGCAAATGATCATGCCCGTCATGGTGCTGGCGCTGCAAATCACCGCCCAGATCAGCCGTTTTATGCGCGCATCCATGCTGGACAACCTCAAGCAAGACTATGTGCGCACGGCCCGCGCCAAAGGCCTGTCGGAGTTTGCTGTCGTCATGGTTCACGTGCTGCGCAATTCTATGATTGCGGTTGTCACCGTGATCGCTCTGGCGATCCCCGGCATCTTTGGCGGTTCGATCATCACCGAGAAGGTCTTTAAGGTAAACGGCATCGGCGACGCCCTGATCGGTGCGCTGTTTGCGTCCGATATGCCGATGGTGATGACACTGACGTTCATCTTCGCAATTTTGATTGTTCTCGCCAACATTTTCGCTGACGTCATGTATGGCGTGCTCGATCCGAGGATCCGCTATGACTGAAGAAATCATCCCAATCGAGGCGCTGCAAGACAACGCCCCACTGGCGCCGCACCGCTCGCAGGGCCAGGAGATCTGGCTGCAATTTCGCCAACACAAAGGCGCTATGTTTGGCGGAGGCTTTCTACTGTTCATCACGCTTGCCGTGCTGTTTGGCGCACTGATCTGGCAGGTTGACCCCGGCAAACTGGATATTCGCGCCAAGAACTTCCGCCCGATCTATACGGCGCTCTGGGACAGCACTGCCAAAACCGGCTGGAACCACCCTTTTGGCACCGACCAGCTTGGCCGCGACGGGCTCGCGAACATGATAGCAGGTGGGCGCACGTCACTCGCTGTTGGCTGGGCCGCTATGCTGCTCTCGCTGTTTCTCGGCGCTATGGTCGGCGTTATGGCAGGCTACTTCAAAAAGCTCGACGGGCCGCTGATGCGCCTGACCGACTTGTTCTTGTCGCTGCCGATCCTGCCTTTGCTTCTGGTCGCGGTGACACTCTTCCGCCAGCCTCTGCGCACGGCCTTTGGCAGCCCTGAAGCGGGCATGTTCGTGCTCATCGTCGGTGTCATCGGCATCACCTCATGGATGCACACCGCCCGCATTGTGCGCGGCGACGTGCTGGCCCTTAAAGAGCGTGAGTTCGTGCTTGCGGCCCGCTCTGCAGGCACCACCTCGCGCGGCATCATCACAAGGCACCTTTTGCCCAACGTGATCTCGCCCATCGTTGTCTCGGCCACCTTCGGCCTCGCCACCGCGATCATCACCGAAAGCTCGCTTAGCTTCCTTGGTGTCGGCTTCCCGTCAGACTTTCCCACATGGGGCAAGATGCTGGCTGACGCCGTGCCTCGGATGACCGAATACCCCGAGCGCGTGGTGCTGCCGGGTGTCGCGATCTCACTCACGGTTCTGGCCGTCAACTACCTTGGAGACGGGCTGCGCGACGCACTTGACCCACGTATCAGGGGCCGCTGAGACCAAGCCACAAATAAGAACGCTTGTTCGCGCGGTAGCCACAAAGCAGGCCGCGCGTTCTGCTTTTGAGGCATAGTTACGCCGCCAATCCACCGTTCCTGCGCGAGCAGAAAGCTGTTCTCAGCCCGCAGGCACACAGGCCCTCCCCAAGCCTTGCTCATGCTCTCGCCCGCCCCCTAATAGAGCGCAACACCCTCTTTCTAGGAGACGCGCAATGTTTGAGACTTTCGGGTTCGAAACCCTCACCCCAGTCACCGCCAGCCTGTACTTGGCGCTCGCGATCGGCGTCGCCTTCGGTGCCCTCGCCGAGATCACACGCTTCTGCCTGCGCCGTGCGGTTGTTGGCCCAGCAAGCTCGGACAAGCGCCAGGCGGGCGGCATATGGCTCACAGCATTGGCCACCGCCCTGCTCGGCACGCAGGCTGCCGTTTCGCTTGAGCTTATCACATTCGCTGAACACCGTTTTTTGGCCGCAGACCTGCCCATCCTTGCTATCGTCCTTGGAGGCCTTGCCTTTGGCGTTGGCATGGTGCTGACACGTGGCTGCGCCTCGCGCCTCACGGTGCTGTCAGGCACAGGCAACCTGCGCGCGCTGACGGTTATTCTTGTTTTCGCGGTGACTGCCCATGCCACGATCAAAGGCGTCTTCGCGCCGCTGCGCACGGCCCTTGGCGGCGTTACTGTTCCGCTTGGCGAGGTCACCTCGCTCGCAGCCCTCCCCGGAGGTGGCCTGCTTTGGGCGGCTTTGCTCGCAACTCTGGCGCTCACCGTCGCTATGCGTTCGGGCAATAGCGTGGTTAGCTTCACGCTCGCGGGCCTCATCGGCCTGCTCGTTCCGCTGGCATGGGTCGGCACAGGTTTCATCCTGTTTGATGAGTTTGACCCGATCGCACTGCAAAGCCTAAGCTTCACGCAGCCCACCGCCGACGCACTGTTCTGGGGCATCGCCAGCACGGCGATAAAACCGGGCTTCGGCGTTGGCTTGTTCGGCGGCGTCATCGCAGGTGCTGCTCTCTCAGCGCTCGTGGCGGGCCGCTTTGTTTGGCAGAGCTTCTCAAGCCCGTCTGAGACAGGCCGCTACCTATCAGGCGGCGTGCTGATGGGTTTCGGCGGTGCGCTGGCTGGCGGTTGCACAGTTGGGGCGGGCCTTGCTGGCCTCCCGACGCTGGGCTTCTCCGCCTTTCTGACACTCGGCAGCATCATCGCTGGCGCAAAACTAGCGGAACACCTTCTTAATGAAAGCGGTTCCGTATTCGGCGCACAGCCAGCCACACCAGTGCTACAACCGGCAGAGTAACCAGCGCGCTCAACATCCCCTTCTCCATGCCTAAAAGGGCCTTGGCGAAGGGGTAAAGCGCGTAGCTCACCAAGTTCACCGCGTAGTAGCTGATCGCGACCACAGACAGCCCCTCAACCGTTTGCTGAAGGTTCAGCTGCAAGTCTGCACGCCGGTTCATGCTCTCCAAAAGCTGCTGGTTCTGGGCACTCCGCTCAACTTCAACACGGGTGCGCAGCAAGTCGCCCGCGCGCATGGCGCGATTGGCCATTGCCGCAAGGCGAGAGCGGGTTGAAGCCACAGTACGCATCGCAGGGTCATAGCGCCGCGTCATGAACTCTGCAAAAGTCTGCCGCCCCATGAAGCGCTCTTCCCGCAGCACCTTGATCCGCTCGTGCACGATCGCCTCATAAGCCTCAGTCGCGCCAAAGCGAAAGCTCATATCGGCGGCAAGCTTCTCAAGCTCGGCAGAGACGCCGAGCAGGTCATCGAGCGTGGCTTCCGCAGGGCTTTCCAGCAGGGTCATATCGTCCATCAGGCCCGACAAGGTACTGTCATAGCGTGACATTTCCGGCCCCAAGGCCCCCGCGCGCGCAAAGCCGAGCATCGACATGGCTTTGTAAGTTTCGATCTCGCACAAGCGCTGAACAATGCGCCCGATACGCCTTGGCCCTGTGCCCTTTTTCACGAAGACCGCAAAGCGCAAGTGCCCTGCAGGGTCGATGCAAAAGTCGCCCGCGATCAGCGCAACACCGTCAAGCACGCGGCTGACGGCAAGGCTCTCGTGGACAAACCAATCGCCCATCTCGTCGTTCATCGCATCCGCTTCGCCGAGCTGGTCGATCCGCAAAAGCGCGCTGGTGATCCGCCCTCCGGGGGCTTGTGAAAGCCAAGCCTCGGGGAAGACTTCAAAGTCAGCCGAGTCAAACGGCCGCTCGCTCAGGTGGCTCGAAAACGCGGTATAGGTGACAAACTCAGTGTGGCTCTCCCACTTTAGCCAATGCCGCCCGATCTGGCCAAAGTAATGCGTCGCGCCCGGTTGCGGATGCGCGACACCGTAGCGGTCCAAGAGCTTGCACAGATGCACAAGGTCTTGTGCCCGGTCGCGCGACGCTGCGTCTTTCTCGCGCTTGATCGCCAGGTAAGCCGCCGTCGCTGGCGCGTCGATCGACGGAAACGGGCGCGCGTGCAGCTCATTGGCAAGCCTGTAGCGCAAAGGGTGGTCAGAAATAGGCGACATAGGGGCGCTCCTTTTACCGCGACCCTAGCGCAACCGCCTCATAAGTAAATGCGCTTTTTGTCGCAAAAACAATGATTTAGCGGGATACAATTGTATACCATGCGCCTCATTTGCGCCAGCAACCTAATCTGACACCAAAAGCTTTGCCCCCAGAAAGCCGAATGTTCCCGCAAAGAAGCGCTTGATCCACAACATCACGGCAGGTCGGCGTATGACATAGTCTCGCGCGTAGGATGCAAAGGCACCATACAGAACAAAAACCGCGAAGGTCATGGCCATGAACACGCCCGCCAGCCCAAGCAGCGAAGCCGTCGGATTTGGTGCAGTCGAAGAAACGAACTGCGGCAGGAAGGCAAGAAAGAAGAGCGACAGTTTCGGGTTTAACACATTAAGCAATGTGCCCGTCAGAGCCACCCGCACAAGCCCTACTTGTGCCTTGTCTTCCGACACTTCCATCACGGTGCCATCCTTCAAGATTTTCCACGCCATATAGAAGAGATATGCAACACCCAGAAACTTGATGGCTTGAAACGCAAAGGCACTGGTGTGAAGCAAGGCCGACAGCCCGATGATACTCGCGATTGCCGCAGGCACGATACCGAGCGTACACCCGAAAGCCGCCGCGATACTGGCCTGAAAACCACGGCCAAGCCCGACCGCCAAAGTGTAGATCACACCCGTGCCCGGCAATAGAACAACAACGAGGGATGTGAGTAAGAATTCCAATGACATCATTAAGCTCCTTTTTTCTAAGACTATCCGGCATAGCAATAGAGGCGTCAACCGTGCCAACCACGGAAGCATTGCAGCTTTTGATACAAAAAGGGCGCCCCACCGGAGCGCCCTTCCCTGTCATTTGGCCTGCCTGATCAGTCGATCATCGGCAAAAGTGTGTCGAGGCTCGCCTTCGCGTCACCGTAGAACATGCGCGTGTTCTCTTTGAAGAACAGCGGGTTCTCGATGCCCGAATAGCCGGTGCCTTGGCCGCGTTTTGACACGAACACCTGCTTGGCTTTCCAGCACTCAAGCACGGGCATGCCCGCGATAGGCGAGTTCGGGTCTTCCTGCGCCGCCGGGTTCACGATGTCGTTTGAGCCGATCACAATGGCAACATCCGTCTCCGGGAAGTCTTCGTTGATCTCGTCCATTTCCATCACGATGTCATAAGGCACTTTGGCCTCGGCGAGCAGCACGTTCATGTGGCCCGGCAAGCGCCCCGCAACGGGGTGAATGGCGAAGCGCACGTTCTTGCCTTGGGCGCGCAGCTTGCGCACGAGGTCAGCAACCGCTGACTGCGCTTGTGCCACGGCCATGCCGTAACCGGGGATGATGATCACGCTGTCAGCTTCGTTGAGCGACGTGGCTACGCCCTCCGCGTCGATGGCGACTTGCTCGCCTTCAACTTCCATCTGTGGGCCAGATGTGCCGCCAAAGCCGCCCAGAATAACGCTGACAAACGAACGGTTCATCGCCTTACACATGATGTAGCTCAGGATAGCGCCCGACGAGCCAACCAGCGCGCCAACCACGATCAGCAGATCGTTGCCAAGGCTAAAGCCGATGGCAGCCGCCGCCCAGCCAGAGTAGCTGTTGAGCATCGACACAACCACAGGCATGTCGGCGCCGCCGATGCCCATGATCAGATGATAGCCGATAAACAAGGCCGCCAAAGTCATGATAAACAGCGGTAAAAAGCCACCGGTATTGAAATACCAGATCAGCGTCAGCACAGAAATGCCCGCCGCACCCGCGTTGAGCATATGCCCACCGGGAAGCTTTTCCGCAGCTGAATCAACTTTGCCTGCAAGCTTGCCATAAGCAATTATCGAGCCAGTAAATGTCACCGCGCCGATGAAGACACCGAGGAAAAGCTCAACCCGCAGGATAGCCACCTCAACACCTGATTTATGCGCCAGAAGGCCTGCAAAGCCCTCAAGCGCTTCACGTGCATGCGTGTCCATCGCCAGCACACGGCCAAGCTCGATATGGGCAATGTAGCCCACGAAGACCGCCGCTAGGCCAACCAGAGAGTGCATCGCGGCAACCAGCTCTGGCATCTGTGTCATTTGAACTTTGGTCGCCAGTTGGTAGCCGATGGCCCCGCCCGCGGCGATCATCATGATCGACAAAAGCCAGTAGCCAGCGCCCGGACCAACGAGCGTTGCCGCCACGGCCAAGGCCATGCCTGCAATGCCATACCAGACAGCGCGCTTGGCGCTTTCCTGCCCCGAAAGGCCGCCAAGCGAGAGGATGAAAAGAACCGCCGAAACGACATAAGCCGCTGTTGTAAAACCGAATTCCATGATCCGCCCTCCTTAAGACTTCTGGAACATGGCGAGCATACGCCGTGTTACCAAAAAGCCGCCGAAAATGTTGATACCAGTCATAAAGACCGAAACCGCCGCCAGCAGAATGACAAGGAACGAGCCCGAGCCGATCTGCATAAGTGCGCCCAAGATGATGATCGAAGAGATCGCGTTGGTCACAGCCATAAGCGGTGTGTGCAGGCTGTGCGCCACACCCCAGATCACTTGGAAACCGACGAAAACGGCCAGCACGAACACGATAAAGTGCTGCATGAAGCTCGCAGGCGCCACAAGGCCAACACCGAGCAACAGCACCGCGCCAATGACAATGAGTGTCACTTGGCTCTTGGTCTGCGCTTTGAAGGCTGCAACTTCTTCTGCCCTCTTTTCCTCAGGTGTAAGCTCCTTAACTTCAACCTTCGGCTGTGCAGCAATCGCGGCCACTTTGGGCGGCGGCGGCGGGAAGGTGATCTCGCCTTCGTGGGTCACGGTCGCGCCGCGGATAACGTCATCTTCCATGTCATGGTTGATCTGGCCGTCTTTTTCTGGCGTCAGGTCAGTCATCATGTGGCGGATGTTGTTGGCGTAAAGGTTTGAGGCCTGCGTTGCCATCCGGCTCGGAAAGTCGGTGTAGCCGATGATCGTCACGCCATTGTCGGTGACGATCTTCTCGTCCATGACAGTGAGCTTGCAGTTGCCGCCCTTCTCAGCGGCGAGGTCGATGATAACAGAGCCAGGCTTCATCGCCGCGACCATGTCTGGCGTCCAAAGTTCGGGCGCTTCACGGTTGGGGATCAGCGCCGTGGTGATGACGATGTCAACTTCCGGCGCCAACTCGCGGAACTTTGCCAGCTGTGCTTCGCGGAACTCAGGGCTTGAGACAGCGGCGTAACCGCCTGTCGCCGCGCCATCAGCTTGGTCTTCCTCAAAGTCGAGGTAGACAAACTCAGCGCCCATTGATTCGACTTGTTCGGCCACTTCAGGGCGCACGTCAAACGCGTAGGTGATCGCACCAAGGCTGGTTGAGGTGCCGATCGCAGCAAGGCCGGCAACGCCCGCACCAACCACCAGAACTTTGGCAGGCGGCACTTTGCCGGCAGCTGTGATCTGGCCTGTGAAGAAGCGGCCAAAGTTGTTGCCAGCCTCAATGACGGCGCGGTAGCCCGCAATGTTCGCCATCGAGCTGAGCGCATCCATCTTCTGGGCGCGTGAGATACGTGGCACCATTTCCATGGCGATAACATTGGCGCCCTTGGTCTTGGCAGCCTTCATGCCCGCGTCGTTTGCAGCAGGGTTGAAGAACGAAATCAATGTCTTACCAGCTTTGAGGTGCTTAAGCTCGGCCGCATCCGGCTGGCGCACTTTGGCGATAATGTCAGCGTCTTTCCAAAGCGCGTTGGCTGTCTTTTTAACAGTCACACCTGCGTCTTTATAGTCCGCATCCGAATAGCCAGCGCCCTTGCCAGCACCGCTTTCGATCATGCACTCATAGCCCAGCTTTTGCAGCTGCGTGGCTGACTCCGGGGTCATAGCCACACGGGCTTCTCCCTCAAAGACTTCCTTTGGCGTTCCTATAATCACCGTTTCATCCCCTCTTCTTTCGTCGTGAGCTCAAAACTTTCTGAGCAATAAAATTACGTTTCTCTTGTCGGACATTGTCATAAACTGCGCGCAGCTTGAAGCCCCGAAATGCCGCAGGTGCATCATAGGCTGCTGCAACGCCACGTCATAACCAGCGTCGTGTCTCTTTCTCGTAGGCCGTGAACTCCTCAGCAAAACCCGCCTTAAGCCCGGCTTCTTCCCCTTCGATGAACCGCCAGCTGATAAACCACATGAACACCGGCACCAGTACCAGCGATGGCAAAGCACCCCAGAAGAGCGCGGCCCCCGCGAGGACCAGCGCATCGCCCAAGTATATCGGATTGCGGCTGAGCGCGAAAACGCCTGATGTCACAATGTTCTTGGGCTTTCGCCGTGGGATGAACGTCGTGCGATGGCGGTACATCTCCCAAACTGCGGCCGCCATGGCAAGCAGTCCGGTGATGATCAGCGCAAAGCCGAACGGGGCCGTCAGCGTGCCCTGCCAAACCGGCAGAAAAGTGGCCTGTGCCCAAGTCAGCACAAGGCAAAGCACAAGCCAGACCGGTGGGAGATCAAGCCAGTCTTTCATTCTGGTTGATAGGCTGCATCAGCCGTCCAGCCGAGAATGCCGCTTTGCAGCACAACCAGGTTCTCGCGGCCCATCAGGCGCGCGGCAAACACGGCTTCATCAATCTGCGCAGGCAGGGTGATGCCCTGCTCATAGGTCGCGAAATCCATGTAGTCGGTCACGGCCTCTGCCAAAGCCTCATCAGCCTTCGCTGGTAAAGCCAAAGCAGTCGCTACCGTGATCAGAAATGCGGAAATCTTCACTCCCATTCCATTTCCTCATAGACGCGTCCGGCATTTTTGGTGGCCAGTTCTTCAAAGGTGTCCAAGTGCTTCCAGTTGTTTTGATCAACATAGTAAGCGCCTGCCAAATCGCCGCCATCGTCAATATGCGCGCCAATTTTTGTGCGCAGATCCTTCAGGTAGCCAACGGTGCCTCGCTCGATAACAGCAAGGTTTGTTGGGTGGCCGTGACCGGGGATGATATAAGTCGGAGCCATTGGCATCAGCTTGGTTTCAAACGTCTCAACCCAGCAGCTCGTGCAGGTGTCCGGAAAGATCGGCGGCATGCGCTCGTGAAACGCGATGTCGCCCGCGATCATGGTTTTCAATTCGGGAATCCAAACCTGTGTGTCGCCCGGCCCGTGGGCTGGCCCAAGGTGCAATATCTCAAACGTCACGCCACCAAGCTCATAGTCGTGGCGGTCAGAAAAGCTGAGGTTCGCAACAACGGCTTCTGTCCCCTCGGCCTTCTCGCGGTTATAGCGTTTCATACCTTCCAGAATATCAAAACCGTGCTCTTTGCCTTCTTTGATCGCATCTTCATGCGCCAGAATGTCAACGCCAAGCGCAGCCCAGTAGGAGTTGCCCAGAAACGCATGGCCCTGCCCGTTTTCGTTGATCACCAGCTTCACAGGCTGGTCTGTCACTTGCTTGATTTCGTCGTGCAAAGCCTTGGCCAGCCGCGCTGAAGCACCGCCGTTGACGACGACAACACCCTCGCTTGTCACGACAAAGCTCAGGTTGTTGTTGTGGCCTGAGTTTTCATAAGTTGGAGGAGCGGTTGCGCCGATGGCCGTGTAGACGCCCGAGACAAACTCATATGGCTTCGCGTAAAGCTCTGACGCCGGATACTGGTCGGCAATATCTTCGCTGGCATGGGCGGCACCTGCTAGGGCACATAAAGCGGCGGCTGAAAACAGGTATTTCATGGGAATCCCCTCCTAAAGTGTCTTCGATATATACACATTCACCCCCGTGAATGTCGAACGTTTTAAGAACGGGCCGCAGCGTCCGGCTTGCACACGCCACGACCCTACTGGCAAACTAGAGAAAACCGCATAAAGGAGCACTTCACCATGACACTCAAAGGCAAACACGCGCTCGTCACGGGCGGCGGCACGGGCATAGGCCTCGCGATTGCACAGGCGCTCGCAGCTCAGGGCGCGAGCGTGACAATCACAGGCCGCAGGCTGGAAGTATTGCAAGAGGTGGCTGGCAACGGGTTACACGCCTTGCAAATGGATGTGGCTGAAGAGGCTTCCATCGCTGAAGGCACAGCCGCAGCCGTGGCAGCCCGTGGCCCCGTGCAAATATGTGTCGCCAACGCAGGCATCGCCGAGGGCAGAACTTTGCAGAAAACCGATCTGGAACTCTGGCAAAAAGTCATGCGCACCAATCTTGATGGCGCCTTCCTCACCGTGCGGGAAAGCATGAAGTCCATGCTCACAACAGACTGGGGCCGCGTTATTGCGGTGTCTTCCATTGCGGGGCTGCGCGGCCTCAAAGGCGCGGGCGCGTATTCGGCCAGCAAACACGGCGTCATCGGCCTGATGCGCAGCTACTCCGAAGAGTACATGGGCACGCCTTACACCTTCAACTCGCTCTGCCCGGGCTACGTGGAAACCGACATTGTCACCAACCAGATGAAGGCAATCGCCGCGCGCACCGGCCAAACCGAAGCAGAAGCCCGCGCCTACCTTGCTTCCGGCAACCGCCACCAGACATTGCTGCAACCCGAAGAAGTTTCGGCAGCCGCAATGTGGCTTTGTGGGGCTGGCTCACAAAGCATCAACGGCCAAGAGATCGCCATAACGGGCGGACAAGTCTAATGGACAGAGCCGGCTTTAACGCCTTCTGTGCCTCCCTGCCCCAGAGCACGCATGTCGTGCAATGGGGCAACTCGGATGTGTGGAAAGTCGGCAGCAAACTCTTCGCCGTTTGCGGCTGGGGCGAGGACGGGCGCGATGCGTTTACCTTCAAGTGCTCAGACATTGCCTTTGAAGTTCTGCAAGACATGCCCGGCATCCGCCCCGCGCCCTACCTCGCGTCTCGTGGCCTCAAATGGTTGCAGCAGTATGACGAGGGCGGGCTTTCTGACGACGAGCTCAAGGCGCAGGTTCGGGCCAGTTACGACATGGCCGTGGAGAAACTCACCAAAAAATTGCGCGCCGAGCTTGGTGTTTGACGGCTAAAGAGCGAGGGGCAAGCCCCTCGCGCTCAGGCTAAAGTGGGGGCCAGCCCCCAAGTCACAAACAAGTTTGTGACCTCCCCCGGGATATTTCGGGAAAGAGGAAGCCATGAGATTGTGGCTTGGCTGGGCGAATGTGACCGCATGACATCCTCTGTGAGCCAACATACGGAACAGCGCCCCGCAGGCTGGATCGCCACATGGCGATGGCTGGCGATGGTGTCTTGTTTGAACGGCTAGGGCGCGCTTTTCGCCCTTTCTTTCGGTTCAAACAGGACAATCTCAATGACCCAAGCTTATGACCCCGCCCAAGACTGCGCCCAAATGGAATTTGATGGCCGCATGTCTTATGGCGACTATCTGCAGATCAACAAGATCCTTGGCGCGCAGCAGCCGCGCTCAGACGCGCATGACGAAATGCGGTTTCTCCTCCGACACCAGACCTCTGAGTTGTGGGTGAAGCTGGCGCTACACGAACTTTGGCACATGCGCACAGTTCTGTAGCGCAAAATCCAGCCAAACCAATTGAGGCCGCTTTTGGGCGGTCTCTCTCATTTGTGTCAAAAACGCCAAAATTGCCGCACATTCATGCCGCAGACACACTGTATCTCTTTTGGAAACAAAGCCTCAACAGAAGGCCCATTCGAGCAGACAGGACGACAGCATGGCAACGATGAACACAGGCCTAGGCGGCGCAGCGGGATACGGCGAGAATGCGTTTTCGACCACGCCCCTCACGGCTGGCAACTACGATGATGGCTCCATCAACGTAAACATCACCTCCGTTTTTGGCGGCAGTGGGCTCAACTTCTTTGGCACCAACTATACCTCGATCTACATCAACACCAACGGGCTGATCACCTTCACGGGCCCAAACACGGCCTACTCCCCTGTCGGCATCGCCTCCTACAACAGCCCCGCCATGGCGCCGTTCTGGAGCGACGTCGACATCAACAAAGGCGGCGAAATCTATTGGGATCTCGACCCGGCAGCTGGCACAGTCACCATAACCTGGGACGGCGTCGCGCCTTACTCGGGCTCAGGCACCAACTCCTTCCAAGTGGTTCTGACAAGCACGGGCAGCGGCGACTTTCTGGTCGAGTACATCTACGAAGACATCCAGTGGACCAACGGCTATGCGGGCAACGCAACAACCGGCATGACAGATGGTGGCTCAAACGACTACGTGTTGCCCGGCTCTGGCAACGCAGCTTCGCTCACCAACTATGACACCAACGACCACGGCGATGACGACCCGGCCGGCACTTGGGAGATGGGCATGTCGGGTGGCTCAGCCGTAAGCAACAACTACATCGTTGAAGGCACCAGCGGCGATGATCTCATAGACGCAAGCTATGTCGGAGACCCTGAAGGCGACAACGTCGACAACAGTGACCACTCCGATGGCTCAAACGACGACAGCATCGTCGCGGGCGCGGGCGCTGATACGGTGCTTGCAGCGGCGGGTGACGACACAGTTCTGGGCGGCACGGGCGCTGACAGCCTTGATGGCGGCGCGGGCGACGACACACTTGACGGCGGCTCAGACAATGACACGCTGATCGGCGGGTTGGGGAGCGACACGCTCACAGGCGGCACGGGCAATGACACACTCACCATCGCAGAAGGCGACGTGGCCACTGGCGGCGACGGGGAAGACTTGTTCCTGCTCGCCGACTACGCCGAACCGGGCAGCACCACGATCACGATCGACGGTGGCACAACGGGCGAGCCCGGCGGTGACACGCTTGACTTGAACGGTCTCGCTGACCGCGGCACTCTGGTGACAACGGCCTCTGTTGGCGACGCCGACGCTTTTGATGGCACGATCACGCTCAACGACGGCACTGTGCTGACGTTTAGCAACATCGAAAACATCATTTGTTTCACCCCCGGCACAATGATCGCGACCCCCTCTGGCGAACAAGCCGTCGAAACCCTCAAAGCAGGTGACTTGGTCCTGACCAAAGACAGTGGCGCGCAGCCTTTGGGCTGGGTTGGCAGCAGCACGGTCAGCGGCATGGGCAAGTTCGCTCCGATCCGCCTTGAGCCTAGCCTCACAGGCGCACGCCGCGCGCTCACCGTCTCTCCGCAACACCGGATGCTGCAAAACCACTGGCTTGCCGAGCTGATGTTTGAAGAGGCTGAAGTGCTCGTGCCGGCCGTTCATATGCTGGGGCATGCGGGCGCTGAAGCCGCCCCTGCCGAGCAAGTCACCTACATCCACCTGATGTTTGACGCGCATGAAATCATCTTCGCGGAAGGGGCTGAAACCGAGAGCTTCCATTACAGCACCGAAAGCCTCAAAGCGCTGCACCCAGCTGCATTGGCCGAAGTCTATGCCGCCTATCCGGCGCTCAAGGCCGTGCCGTCAGCCCACGGGCCAACGGCACGGCGTTGCCTTAAGAGTTGGGAAAGCCAGGCGCTTCTGTCAAAGGTATATGCACCCGCATCTGCAGCCCGCGCGCAACTTCAGGTGGCCTAACCTACTGCCACCTCAGGTGGCCTAACCTACTGCCACCTCAGGCTGCCGCTTGGCATGCCATGCGCGCGTGGCCTCGCCGAAAGCTTCAAACAGTGGCCTGGACACTGGGTCGTTCGCGGCGTTCCACTCGGGGTGCCACTGCACCGACAGCGTAAAACCCGGCGCATCTTTGATGTAGATCGCTTCTGGCGTGCCATCGGGTGCATGCCCGTCGATCACCACCCGTTCGCCCGCACAGCAAATGCCCTGCCCGTGCAACGTGTTGGTCATCACTTCTTGTGCGCCCATCAGCTTTTCAAACACGCCCCCCTTGGTAAACTCAACGGTGTGGCGCAGCTCGAACTTTTCCTCAAGCGTGCCCTCTGGCGGCATGCGGTGATTGTCGCGGCCTTCCAGCTCGCGAATTTCGGGGTGCAGCGTTGAGCCAAAGGCCACAGCCACTTCCTGAAAGCCGCGGCAGATACCCAACACAGGCTGCCCCGCCTCGACACAAGCGCGGATAAGTGGCAGCGCAATCGCGTCGCGCGCGCGGTCAAAGTCGCCATGCGCATCCGTTTCCGCTTCGCCATATTCCTCGGGGTGCACATTGGGCCGCCCGCCCGTGAACAAAAAGCCATCGCAAGCCTGCATCAGCTCCTCAACGCTCACATAGCGCGGATCTGTCGGGATCAGCAGCGGCATACAGCCCGAGACGCAAGCGATTGCTTCACTGTTCATAGCCCCACCCGCGTGGGTCAGATACTGCTCATTGATCAGATGCTGGTTGCTGATGATGCCCACGACGGGGCGGCGGAATGATGTGTCTTGTTGCATTGCGCCTAGATAATACGGACTGAGCGTTATGAAAAGCCTATCATGACTTGCCGCTGCATCTTTGCGTAAAATCTAGGCGCAAACACCCGCTTTCTCCTCCAAAGTCCACTTTGCGGACGAAGTTGCCGTTCGCCTCAAGCCGTGTATCGCCAGACCGTGGGGTGGTGATCTGACAGAATTTCGGGCCGCTTTATGCTGGCAAAACACATCCTCGCTGAGTTGGCAGCGTATCCAGCAGCAATATCACCAGCCCGTCGGACGGTCTGGCGATGCGCGGCGGCCTGCGGCCTTGAGTCCGCGCTGGTGAAACTCCGCAATGGGCTTAAAGCTGTCTTTCGCTGCGATCTGCGCGATGGTTCTGACCCGCCGCTCAGTAAACGCCCACTTCGCTGCCCTCTTGCGCCGCCACAGACAGCACGCCGAACATGTAGTCAGCCGAGGAGCGGAAGCAGACAACTGTGAAAGCGTCGTCTGCGTGCATCCAGAACGCCGCCGCCACTTGCGCGAGGCGTGTTCTGCGGATTTCCCCCATGGCAAACACGCTCATGTCAACGGGTGCCAGCTTGGCGACAACCTCACGTGCATGTGTGCCTGTGACGGTAAACACAGCCCGCGCGTCAGAGACGTTCTCAGCCATATAGTGCTTGTTATTCAGGCCCTTGGCCAAATCTTCAACAGCGCTTGAAGCCTCACCATGTGGCACCATGACAAGCAGCTCGTCTGGGCTCATCCACGCCAGCCCGCTGTCGCCATCCAGATTGCAACCGCGCTGTGCGGGCATTTTCACACCGCTCACACCGGCCACGGCCTTTTTCACTTTTGCATCCGCCAGATCGCCGCGAAAGCTGATCATGCCGCGCAATCCGGCTTCTTCCACCTTGGCGATGCCGTTAAACACCGCGCCTTGGAGCGCACTTACCAGTTCAGACATTTTGCTTCTCCCCTTCAGGGTCATAAAACACGGGGCTCACAACCTTAGCTTGATAGGCTTTGCCGTCAGTTGACGGGAACTCGACAGTCTCGCCCATCCGGTTTGGCCCGTCATGCAAAAGGCCCATAGCGATGCCGCGGCCCAGTGTTGGCGAATGATAGGTCGAGGTCACGCGCCCCTGCACGCGGCGCTGGCCGTTGGCGTTTTCGCCCTCCGCCACGCAGTATGCACCATCGGGAATAACGCTGCCATCAACCGTCTCAAGGCCCACCAGTTTCCAACGCTCGGGGTTCACCATAAACGCACGCTCCTGCGCGCGCTTGCCAATGAAATCTTCCTTCTTCTTGGAAATCGCCCAGTTGAGCCCCAAGTCCTGCGGAATGATAGTCCCGTCGGTCTCGTCCCCGATCATGATAAAGCCCTTCTCGGCGCGCATCACGTGCATCGCCTCTGTCCCGTAAGGCGTGACGTTAAACTCTTCGCCCGCTTCAAGCAGCGCATCCCAAAGTGCTTGGCCTTGGCTCGCTGGCACAGCGATCTCGTAAGACAACTCGCCCGCGAAAGAGATGCAGAAGATGCGCGCATCAAACGCGCCGAGCTTGCCTGTGGTATACTCCATAAACGCCAGCGCATCTTGGCTGACATCCGTGCCGCCGAGCTTTTCAAGCACCTTACGTGAGTTCGGCCCGACAACGCCGACTTGCGCCCATTGCTCCGTCACGTTGGTGACGTAAACTTGCCAGTCCCACCACTCGGTTTGCAGCCATTCTTCCATGTGAGCATGGATACGTTCAGCGCCGCCCGTGGTGGTGTGGCAGAGGAACGTTTCCTCATCGAGGCGCACAACAACGCCGTCGTCTGACAGAAAGCCGTTTTCCGAGCACATCAGGCCATAGCGACATTTGCCCGGCTTCAGGCTGCTCATCATGTTGGTGTACATCATGTCGAGGAACTTGCCCGCATCCGGCCCCTTCACGATCAGCTTGCCGAGTGTGCTTGCGTCCAAAAGCCCAAGGCTTTCGCGTGTTGCCAAGATCTCACGATTCACCGCTTCATGCACAGTTTCCTCACCGCGCAAGTAAGTGTAGGCGCGCCGCCATTGGCCCACTGGCTCCCAATGCGCGCCGTTGGCTTCGTGCCATGCGTGCATCGGCGTGCGGCGCAACGGCTGGAACACTTCACCACGCGCTTCGCCCGCGATCGAGCCCATGCTGATCGGCGTATACGGCGGGCGGAACGTGGTCGTTCCTGTGGCGGTGATAGGCTTATCTATCGCATTAGATAGCGTCGCTAAGCCGTTGATATTGCTTAACTTACCCTGATCAGTTGCCATGCCCAAAGTGGTGTAGCGTTTGGTGTGCTCCACACTCTCATAGCCCTCACGCGCGGCCAGCTGCACGTCAGAGACTTTGACGTCGTTCTGATAATCAAGCCATGCTTTCGCGCGCAGTTTTGGCCCCGCGCCCTGCGGCATCATCCAGACAGGTTCAAGCGCGGCCTCGGCGGCTTGCTCAAACTCAGGCAGGTTCACATCGGCCGCCTTGAGCCCCAAAGCCTCAACAGCAACGCGCCCTGCGTGGTCAGCGTCGGCCAAGCCAACGCCCATGTCCATAACACCGTTTGCCGCGCCCGCAGGCACAACAAAGCCCTCGCCAGTCGCGCCCAATGGCGGGCGGCTCTCATCAGGGCGGAACATCGCCAGTTCCTCGTCCCACGTGAGTTTGCCGCCGCAGTGGCTCCACAAGTGCACAACAGGCGACCAGCCGCCAGACATGGCCACCGCATCGCATTCGATCTCTTCCAGCACGCCGCCCTCGCCCGCTTGCGCGCAGATTTTGACAGACTTCACCCGCTTGCCGCCGGTGACTTTCGCAATGCCCTTGCCCGTTTCCACGCGGATGCCCATAGCGCGCGCTTCAGCGGCAATGGCCCCGCCGCCACCCGCGCGCGCATCAAGGATCGCAGCCACATCAAGGCCCGCTTTCTTAACGGCAATCGCGGTGCGGTAGGCGTCGTCATTGTTGGTCACAACAACCACACGGTCGCCGACGCTGACGCCGTAATCAACAATATAGTCGCGCACCGCAGCCGCCAGCATAACACCGGGGATGTCATTGCCCGCAAAGCTGAGAGGCCGTTCAATAGCCCCCGTCGCGGTAATGATCTGGCCGGCTCTGATGCGCCACAGGCGGTGTCGCGGCCCCGCCAGCTCTGGCGCGTGATCACGCAGGCGCTCATAGCCCATGACATAGCCGTGGTCGTAGACGCCCGCGCCCATCATCCGGCTGCGCAGGGTCACGTTATCCATGGCCTCAAGCTCGGCCAGCGTGTCTGCCACAAAGTCGGCAACAGGCTTGCCACCCAGTTCGCCGCCATCAACCATAGCGCGCCCGCCCCATGTCGGGTCTTGCTCCATGACAAGCACTTTCACGCCAGACAAAGCGGCAGTTTTCGCGGCCTGCAAGCCCGCAATGCCGCCGCCAATGACAACAACATCTGCGAAGAAATAGAAGTGCTCGTAGGTGTCAGCGTCGAGCGTCTCTTTGTCGGGTGCGCGCCCTAAGCCCGCCGAGTGGCGCACAATCGGCTCGTAAATGTGCTTCCACGCGAACTTGGGGAACATGAACGTCTTGTAGTAAAACCCCGCAGGCAAGAAACGCGCCATGGCGTTGTTCACAACACCCACGTCAAACTCAAGGCTCGGCCAGTGGTTCTGACTGCCAGCTTTGAGGCCGTCAAACAGCTCGGTCGTGGTGGCGCGTTGGTTGGGCTCAAACGTGCCGCCCTCGCCCATGTTCATCAAAGCGTTCGGCTCTTCGGCCCCGCTCGCGACCACACCGCGCGGGCGGTGGTACTTAAACGAACGACCCATCATCATCTGATCATTCGCCAAAAGGGCTGAAGCGAGCGTGTCGCCCTTAAAGCCCTTGAGGGGCTTGCCGTTAAACGTGAAAGTCACGGGCTTGCTGCGGTCAATCCGCGTGCCGCCCTGCGTGAGACGTGTGCTCATGAGAACTCCCTCCAGCGCCACCCCGGCCGCTTGGCGCTCAGGATGTCTTTGATCTCTTTAGGTGGCTCAAGCGTTTGCGCACTATAGGTGCCAAACACCTCTAGCGTCATCGTGCAGCGCGCGGCGTGAAACCACTTGCCGCACCCATTGGCATGCCGCCAGCGCTCAAGGTGCACGCCTTTGGGATTTTCACGCATGAAGAGATATGTCTCAAAGTCTTCATCGCTTGAGCCCGGCCCGAAACGCGTCAAATGCGCCTCACCTCCGCCATGAAACTCAGTCTCTTCGCCTTTGATCCCGCAGTACGGGCATTCAAGGATCAGCATTACTTGCTTCCTTTCTCACATGAGAAAAACCAAAAACCTGGATACTGCCCATCGGGAGCCATTTCCTGCCAATATTTATTGTCCAGCTTCAACGCCATTCCATCGTCGCCAAAGACGTCGACAACCTTGATCAGTTCAGCCTGATCATCAGACAAGCGCACCAAAGCAAACCGTTCGCGGATTCCAAGCGTCTTGGAACCAGCTATCAACTCATCTGACCCGATTGGATAGTGCTGCTCAAAAGTTGCCGAGAATAGAATACGATCTTCAGTGGGCTTTTCGACAATATACCCTACCGCACCGGTTTCATATGTTGTGGGCCCATAGCCGCCCGTAACGATTTGGGCAGTGCTTGTGTCAATCACATGTCCACTGTTCGTGTCTCCATTGCGCGCACAGTTCCAGACTTCGGCAGCAATCGCTTGCCCAGAAATCATCAACACAACGGCAGTTAACAGCCCAAGAAAATTCGAATTTTCTTTGTAAATTTCTTCGAAAAAATTTCCAGCCCCCAGCCGCGCCATCAGTGCGCCACCCCAGCAGCCACACTCTCGTCAATGAAGCGCCCCTCAATGAACCGATCCATGCCAAACTCCGCACTCAGCGGCCCCGGCTCGCCTTTGGCGATCAACTCAGCCGTAGCCCAGCCCCCCCCGGGGATGCTCTTAAACCCGCCCGTGCCCCAGCCTGCGTTGATAAAGCAGTTGCCGAGGGGTGTTTTGCCGATAACTGGCGAGCGGTCGCCCGTCACGTCAACGATCCCGCCCCACTGGCGCAGCATCTTGAGCCGTGACACCATCGGGAAGGTCTCAACCAACGCACGCACGGTTTCCTCCACGTGGTGAAACGAGCCGCGCTGCGTGTAGTTGTTAAACCCGTCAGTACCGCCACCGATCACCATCTCGCCCTTGTCAGACTGGCTCATATAGCCGTGCACGGTGTTGGCCATAACAACCACGTCCATGCAGGGCTTGATCGGCTCACTCACCAGCGCCTGCAAGGCCACGCTTTCCATCGGCAGCCTAAAGCCCGCCATGTTCGCCAGATCGCCCGAGTTGCCCGCCACAACAAGCCCGAGCTTGTCGCAGTCAATCGCGCCTTTGCTCGTGTCAACGCCAACAACTTTGCCACCGCTTGAGCGCACGCCCGTCACTTCGCACTGCTGGATGATGTCCATGCCCATGTCAGAGCAGGCACGCGCATAGCCCCACGCCACAGCGTCGTGCCGCGCCGTGCCGCCGCGCGCCTGCCAGAGGCCGCCAAGCACTGGGTAGCGCGGGCCATTCAGGCTAATAATAGGCACCAGCTGTTTCACCCGCGCGGGGCCGATAAACTCGGTCGGCACCCCTTGCAGCATGTTGGCATGGGCCGTGCGCTTGTAACCGCGCACCTCGTGCTCGGTCTGCGCCAGCATAATCACACCGCGCGGGCTGAACATGACGTTGTAGTTCAGCTCCTGCGACAAGGTCTCGTAAAGCGAGCGCGCTTTCTCGTACAAAGCCGCCGAAGGGTCTTGCAGGTAGTTTGAGCGAATGATCGTCGTGTTGCGGCCCGTATTACCGCCGCCAAGCCAGCCCTTTTCCAAAATCGCCACATTGGTGATGCCGAAGTTTTTGCCAAGATAGTAGGCAGTGGCCAAGCCATGCCCGCCCGCGCCAACGATGATCACATCGTATTTCTTTTTCGGCGTGGGGCTACGCCAAGCGCGCCCCCAACCACTGTGAAAGCGTAGGGCCTCGCGGGCCACAGCAAAGGCAGAATAACGTCTCATGGCTTTTTCGAATCCGATCTGCAGATATCTCTTAAGGCTTAGTGCCTCAGAGTGGCATATATCCTCCGTAATAAATCGCCACAATCGCACACAATTGCGACATTGGCGCGCCATCCGGCGTTTCTGCGCGTTTTGCTCTTTTCTGGGCGGCCTATGCGCATTAAATGAGGCCTATGTTATTTTGGATCATAGCCAGCCTTCTGGCCGTTCTCGTGGCAGCGCTTTTTGCGCTTGCCCTCTTTCGTGCGCGTGCCCAAACCGAGCATCCAGCGGAGTATGACCTGCGGGTGTACCGCGACCAGCTTAAAGAGGTTGAGCGTGATGTCGCTCGTGGCGTGCTAAATGGTGATGACGCCGTGCGCATCCGCTCTGAAGTGAGCCGCCGCGTGCTCACCGCCGATGCCCAGCTCTCGAAAGCGGCGCAATCAGACGAGCAGCCACAGGGGCTGACCAGTTTTGTTGCCTTCTCGTCGGCCTTTCTGCTGATCGGTGGCGCGCTGGCGCTTTACCTGCAGATCGGCAGCCCGGGCCAAGACGACTTGCCGCACAAAGCCCGGCTTGCGGCCTCGCAAACGCTCTATGCCGAGCGTGACACGCAGGCTGCCTTTCTCGCCCGCCTGCCCGCACGGCCCAAGCCGCAGATCGACGAAACTTATAGCGATCTGATCACCAAGCTGCGCAACGCCGTCGCGGAAAAGCCTGACGAAATTCAAGGCCAGCAGTTTTTGGCCACAAGTGAAGCCCGGCTCGGCAACTTCGCCGCCGCCCAGAAAGCGCAGACAGCTGTGATCACGCTCAAGGGCGACGCGGCGACTGCCTCTGACCACCTAACCTTGGCGCAAATGCTGATCACCGAAGCGCAGGGCTATGTCTCTCCGGAGGCCGAAGCCAGCCTGCGCGCGGCCCTCGCACACACCCCCAACCACCCTGTCGCGCGCTACTTCATGGGCCAGATGTGGGTCCAAAACGACCGGCCAGACAAGACTTTCGCGCTCTGGTCAAAGCTGCTTACTGAGGGGCCTGAGAGCGCGCCCTGGATCGCGCCGATCCGCCAGGGCATTGACGACATCGCCTGGCTTGCTGGCCGCGAATACACCCAGCCTGAACCCGTTAGCACAGCGCCTATGCTGTCTGGTCCAACCTCAGAAGACATTGAAAACTCATCCGAAATGTCTGAGGAAGAGCGCCAAGACATGATCCGCGGCATGGTCTCGCGGCTGTCTGACCGCCTCGCAACCGAGGGCGGCACGCCTGATGAATGGTCGCGCCTGATCGGTGCCTACGGCATTTTGGGCGAGACCGAGCGCGCCAAGGCGATCTGGAACGAGGCGCAGATGCGCTTTGCAGACAAGCCCGAGGCCCTTGCAACAGTCCGCCAAGGTGCTGTGCGCGCAGGCGTGGCGCCGTGAAAATGGGGGCTGGCCTGTGATCACCGACGACACCGAAGAGTTCTTCGCCGCCCTCCCCGAAATGGGCGCGCTCATGGGGCTTGATCTGGGCGACAAAACCATCGGCCTCGCGGTGTCTGACACCTTCCGCAGCGCTGCCTCGCCGCTCGAAACGATCCGCCGCAAGAAGTTCACTGCCGATGTCACCCGCATGCTCGAGCTCGCATCCGAGCGCAGCATTGCAGGCTTTGTCCTCGGCCTGCCGCGCAACATGGACGGCACTGAGGGCGCGCGCTGCCAGTCAACCCGCGCATTTGCGCGCAACCTCACCCGCCTCACCGACCTGCCGATCACGTTCTGGGACGAGCGCCTCTCGACAGTTGCCGCCGAACGCGCGCTCTTAGAGGCGGATACGACGCGAAAGCGTCGCGCAGAGGTGATCGACCATGTCGCCGCCTCCTATATCCTGCAGGGTCTGTTAGACCGCCTGCAACACATCAAGAGCGCACAATGAGCGACACGCCATCAGACGTCTGGGCCCGCGAAGAGCCGGAAAGCCCCTGTATCAATATCTGCGTCATTCACCCTGAAACGCGGCTCTGCACGGGCTGTGCGCGCTCAATTGACGAGATCACCCAGTGGTCAAAAATGTCCAACCCCGAGCGCCTTTCTGTGATGGCCGAACTGCCAAACCGCGAGGCCGTCCCAAAGGGCCGCCGCGGCGGCCGTGCGGCGCGCCTCAAGCGCTGAAACGCAGAACCTCACCACCAAACCTATCAGAGCCTCCCGCCCACGTCGGCAGCATCAAAGATGCAACCTCCGCAGTTGGGCGTGGCCGGATGGCCATATCGCAGCTTTGCTGCGATATGGCCATCCGGCGGGGCGACGTGGCGAAGCCACGGCGCAATCCCTCACGTCAACAACGTCTCAGTAATGTGGCGGCGCTACAGCCCAGACCAGAACAGTTTTTTCCGGGCCCCGGTTGTGGTATCTGTGCTGACGCGTAGAGACAAAATGAAACGCATCCCCCGTTTCCAGCAGAATAGACAACAGAAACCTGCGCTTTGTGACGTGGCAATGTGCCAAAGTTTGAGGTTGCAAACCTATAGGCCTCACCGCCCAAACCCTCGTCTCCAACACGGCCTTCACGATCGTTTTCAAGCGCATCAACGCCGACAAACCAAGTGCCTTCACACTGGTGCCACCGGGCGTTTTCCGGCGCGCGCACGGCCGCTTTTGCAGGGGGTAATGCCGCCCGCGCCTATGCTAAAACGGCCGGATCAAGCGCGAGTTTCACCCAGCCTCGTTTGGCAAATTCTGTCACAATCCCATGACCTTACGCAGCATGTTGAGCGCCACGAGCGTCAGGAAAACAGCGAAGATACGCTTCAAGGGTTTCGGGTCCATCGCGTGGGCAAGCCTTACGCCATAAGGCGTTGTGATCAGCGTCATGCAGACCACCACAGCAAAGGCGGCAAGGTTCACAGCGCCCACAGTATAAGGCGGCGCGCCCTCGATCGCGACAAAGAGAAACCCGAGCACAGCTGGCACCGCGATGATCACACCAAAGCCCGCCGCCGTCGCCACAGCGCGGTGTATGGGCGTGTTGAACAGGCTCATCAGCGGCACGCCAAAACTGCCACCGCCGATGCCCATGAGCACCGACAGAAAGCCCATGGCAGGCGAGAGAACAGCACGTTTCACGCCCTTAGGCATGGCCTGCCCCAGCCGCCATTCGGCGCGTCCAAACCCCATGTAGAGGCCGATGATGATGCCGAGCACACCAAACAAAGCCTGCAAGGTGACCGAGCGCAAAGAGGCCGCCACAAACATGCCCAGAACTGCCCCAAGGGCGATGCCCGGTGCCCATGTGCGCAGGATGTCCCAGTCAACTGCGCCCTTTTTATTATGGCTCAAAACCGAGCGCACCGAGGTGACAATAATGGTCGCGAGCGACGTCGCCAGACAGACCTGCATCAGCTGCGGCCCATCATAGCCAAGCGTCTGAAACGCATAGAAAAACGCGGGTACCAGCACTATGCCACCGCCAACGCCCAAGAGGCCTGCCAGCACGCCCGCAAAGCCGCCGATCACGACAAGCAAGACCAACATTTGCAGCAATAATCCGGTTTCCGGCATCTGAGTTTTCCTTAGTCCAGTTCCGCCAATGCAGCCTCAACGAGCGCCACGCCTGCGCCCGGCTTGTGGGCGCCCTCCGAGAGCACACGCCGCCACGCCCGCGCACCGGGGCGACCCGTGAAAAGGCCGAGCATATGCTTGGAAACTTGGCCGAGTTTGCCACCGCTGGCAACATGCGCGTCGATATAGGGCAGCATAGCGCGCGCCGCCTCTTGCGGCTTTGTCAGCGGATTGTCTTGCCCGAAAATCTGCGCATCGGCTTCTGCGAGAACCTCCCATGGCTGGTGGTAGGCCGCGCGGCCAACCATGACGCCGTCAAGCCCGGCATCAAGGTGCTCACGGGCCTCGGAAAGCGTGGCGATGCCGCCGTTGATCGACAGGTGCAAATGCGGGAATGCGGCTTTCATCTCGTGTACAAGCGGGTAGTCAAGTGGCGGGATGTCCCTGTTTTCCTTGGGCGAAAGCCCCTTCAGCCAAGCCTTGCGCGCGTGGATCGTAAAGCGCGACACGCCAGTTGCTGATACTTTTTCCAGAAAGTCGGGCAGCACATCACGCGGCTCTTGGTCGTCAACGCCAATGCGGCATTTCACCGTAACAGGCGTGCCAACAGCCTCGCGCATTGCAGCGCAGCATTCCGCGACAAGCTCAGGTGAGCGCATCAGCACAGCCCCGAACGTGCCCGATTGCACACGGTCTGACGGGCAGCCAACATTGAGGTTGATCTCGTCATAGCCTGCCTCAGCACCAATCTTTGCAGCCTCGGCCAGTTCAACCGGATCAGAGCCACCAAGCTGCAGCGCCACAGGGTGTTCTTCCTGGTGGTAATCCAACAAAAACAAAGCCCGCCCCCGCACCAGCGCCGGCGAAGTGACCATCTCGGTATAAAGCAAGGCCTCACGGCTCATCAGACGGTGGAAAAACCGGCAATGGCGGTCAGTCCAATCCATCATCGGGGCCACGCTCAGGCGGGCTGCTTTCGTGAGTGTATCGGTCATGGCCGCTTCTAAGCCTAACTTGCCAACGATGGCAACCAGAGCACAATACCGGGGAAAGCCACAAGGCCCGCGATGGTAAACGCATCGGCGATGAAGAAGGGCGTCACGCCTTTAAAAACATCCTGCACGGTTAGGTCATCGCGCACACCAGCAACGACGAAACAGTTGAGGCCAATGGGGGGTGTGATCAGGCAAAACTCAGCCATTTTGACCACCAAAATACCAAACCAGATCGCGCACATCGGGCCCGACATGCCAAAGGCACTGTCGACAGCAGCGACGTTTTCACCGCCGTTCAGCGCCATAACAGCAGGGTAAACCACAGGCAGAGTGAGCAGCAGCATACCGATCGCATCCATGAACATGCCCAGCACGGCATAGGCCAAGAGGATGCAAATCAGAATGGTGAGCGGCGCCATCTCAAGTGAGGTGATCCATGCTGCGAAGGCTTCAGGCAGCTCTGCGAAGCCCAAGAAGCGTACATAAATCAGCACGCCCCAGATGATCGTGAAGATCATCACCGTGAGTTTGGCCGTTTCAAGCAGTGCCTCTTTGAGTTTGGGCCATCGCATGCCGCGATAGAGCGCCATCAGAAAGACGATGAACGCGCCAACTGCGCCGCCTTCTGTGGGCGTGCCCCAAGCGTCGCCGAAGGGGTTGTAAACAAAGAAGATAATGATCACGACAACTGCCACGATGGGCAGCGCTGGCGGCAGGCTTTCAAAACGTTCCTTCCACGTGAAGCCCGCCACAGGCGGCCCGACGTTTTTGAAGATAACCGCAATACCGATGATCAGCCCGGCATAGACCACAGCCGAAAACACACCGGGAACGAAGCCCGCAAGCAGGAGCATCCCGACGTCTTGCTCAACGATAATGGCATAGATTACCAAGATCGCTGAGGGCGGAATAAGCGAGGCAAGCGTGCCGCCCGCAGCGACAACCCCCGCAGCGAACTGCTTGTTGTAGCCGATCTTGAGCATCTCGGGGATGGCGATACGCGCGAAGACGGCCGCGGTTGCAACCGATGCACCAGACACAGCGGCAAAGCCAGCCGTGGCAAACACTGTCGAAACCGCCAAGCCGCCTGGCACCCAAGCAAACCAGCGCTTACAGGCCTCAAACAGGGCTGTCGTGAGTTTGGCGTGATAGGCGAGATAGCCGATCATGATAAATACTGGGATGAGGCTGAGCACCTGCGCACTTACCTTTGAGTGCGGCGTCAGCCCGGCGATTTTGGTGCTGATCTCAAGCGCCTTCCAAAAGCGGTCTGGGTCATAATCAAAGCCGTTCCAACGCAGCCAGATAAGCCCGACATAGCCCGCAAGGCCCGCAGCAAAAGCCACGCGCATACCAAGGATAACCAGCACAAGCATGCCCGCAGAAACATAGATTCCGATCTGAATAGGTTCCATCAGCTGTCCCCTTCCATGATCTTGGCTTCTGCGAGTGCTTGCTGCTCGATCGTGAGCGAAAGCGGCACGGCAACAGGGCTTTCCAGCCCCAAAACAAGCGCGCGGCCATAGCCCCATACTTGCAAGAGCAAGCGCAGCGCGAGGATGGAGAAAGCGACAGGCACAACCAGTTTGCTGGGCCAGATCGGCAGGCTGATATCTATCGAGCTATCGCGGGAGCAAAACGGGCGCGAGCAGTCAAACGAGCGGTCAAAATGCTCCCAAGCGCCGTAAGTTAACCCGACGATCAGCAAGAGCATCAAGAGCGCCGAGACCAGCTCAAAAAACCATAGCGTGCGGCCTTTTAGTGCGTTTACCAACATATCCATGCGGATATGCGTGCCGTCGCGCGCGACATAAGACACACCAAAGATCGCGATGATCGGCATCGCGGCTTCGATGTAGTCAACATAGCCCAAAAGCGGGCTGGCAAAGAACTTACGGCCCGTGACGGAATAAGCGGCCAGAAACATGAGTGAAAACACCGCAAGGCCACTCAATAGCGCGCAAAAGCGTTCTATCGGCAGCAGCATTCGGTCGAGCTTGCTCAATAGGCTCGAATCTTCCAGAACTGCAGCTGAACCTGCCATAACGGCACCTCCTCTATCAAAGCCTAAAGCTTTCGCAAAAAGGCTGCGCGAGGGTCGCGCAGCCTTGCCTTATGTGACAGCGGGGCAAAGCCCCCCTGCTCGCAAGTTAGTTGGCCATCTTCGCTTTCGCGAGCGTGCTTACAACAAGGTCGTAAAGCTCCTGAGCAGGCAGTCCTTGAGCGCTCATGTCCTTGATCCACTGGTCGCGGATCGGATCAGCAGCCACCTTGCGGAACTCTGCAAGCTGTTCTTCACTGATCTCAACCTTGGTGACTTTCTTCTCTTCAAGAATACTGTCCCACTTTTTGAGAAGCTCACCGTAGTTGGCGAGATAATGGTCGATCGCCTCTGGAATGGAGCTATCAAGCGCTTCTTTCTCCGCGTCTGACAAAGCATCATAAGCGTCAACGTTTACCACAATCGGGCAGTTCACAGTGCCCGGGTTGAGGTTTGCAGTCCACCAATCGGCTTCGTTGATTGTGCCAAAGGCAAGGTGCGCGTGCTGGGCAAATGCAACCGTGTCAACAACACCCGAATCCATTGCTTGGAAAGCTTCGGTAGCCGTAACCGAGGTTGGCACGCCGCCAACTGCCTTAAAGGCCGCACCGATACCGCCCGTCGCGCGCACGCGCATGCCTTCAAACTCGCTGAGTTCATCGCGCGGCTCGCCCGTGCCAACGAGGTTGTATTGCGGCATAGGAGACGTCATCAGGATCTTGGCATTCCACTGCGCCATTTCTTCCGTCACGGCTGGGTGGGCATACAGAGCGTGGCTTACGGCCACTTCCTGGGCAAGGGTCTCAACTCCGAGGAACGGCAGTTCAAGCACTGTGATGGCGCGGTTTTTGTCGCGGTGATAACCGGCACAGAACTGCGCCATCTCAAAGGCACCAATAGAAATGCCGTCAAGGTTTTCGCGGTTCTTGGACAGCCCGCCGTAGCTCACATTGATAGTGAAATCGCCATTGGTTTTTGCTGACACAAGCTCGGCCAGTTTTTCAACATGCTCAGTGAAGGCACGGCGCTTGCCCCAGACAGACACGTTCCATTCGGTGGCAACGGCTTGTGTTGCAAAGCTCATCGAGACGGCTGCAACAGCCGCTTTTGCTAGAAAATTCATCAATAGTCTCCCTAAGTCTCCGCCCTTAGTGGGCCGTATGAGCGGAGGCTAGCGCGCAACCTTGCTTATGCCAAGCCCCTCTTTCGGCTTGGCCCCTAAGTAAAAATGCGACAAGCGCTTTTCTAATGCGCCAAGCCGCACTATAGTTTGCGCAAGTAACAATCGACGCAGGAAAACTGCTGGTTTTAAAGGGGCATCGGGGGGCATCCGGCCATGGCACATATCATCGTTGTGGGCAACGAAAAGGGCGGCGCGGGCAAATCAACCGTGTCGATGCATATCGCGACGGCGCTTGCGCGGATGGGGCACAAAACTTCAGTGCTTGACCTTGACCTGCGCCAGAAAACCATTGGCCGCTACCTTGAAAACCGCACCAGTTTTCTGGCCAAGCAAGGCGTTGATCTGCCCTCACCAGAATACCACGAGCTCCCCGAGATCGACAAATCAACGCTCAAGCCCGGTGAGAACGTCTATGACCACCGCCTCTCTGCCGCCGTGGCCACGCTTGAGCCTGACAGCGACTTTATCCTGATCGACTGCCCGGGCTCGCACACGCGCCTGAGCCAAGTCGCACACTCGCTGGCCGACACGCTGGTAACGCCGCTCAACGACAGCTTTATCGACTTTGACTTGCTCGCTCATATCGACAGCGACGGCGAGAACATCCAAGGGCCGTCTGTCTACTCCGAGATGGTCTGGTCGGCCCGCCAGCTGCGCGCTCAGGCTGGCCTCAAGCCGATCGACTGGGTTGTCATGCGCAACCGTCTTGGCGCGCAACGCATGGTCAACAAAGAAAAGATGGAACGCGCGGTTGATGCCCTCGCCAAACGCATCGGCTTTCGTGTCGCCCCCGGCTTTAACGAGCGGGTGATCTTTCGCGAGCTGTTCCCGCGTGGGCTGACACTCTTGGATCTTAAGGATGTCGGCGTGCAAAAGCTCAACATCTCCAATGTCGCCGCCCGCCAAGAGCTGCGCGACATGATGAAGTCGCTGCACTTGCCCGGCGTTGACGTCAACTTCTGATGACACCCCCTTCCCCGCTCGACATTTTTCTCATCTGCCCGCCGGGCCTTGAGCCACTTTTGGCGCAAGAGGCTGCCGAGGCGGGCTTTTCCCCCGCCAAAGCGGTGGCGGGCGGTGTTGAAATTACCGGAGGTTGGCCAGAAGTCTGGCGCGCCAACCTGATGCTGCGCGGCGCTGTGCGCGTTCTCGTGCGCATTGGCGAGTTCCGCGCCTTTCATCTCGCCCAACTCGACAAGCGCTCCCGCAAATTCCCTTGGGCCGAAGTCTTGCGCCCAGATGTGCCGCTACGCGTTGACGTCACCACCAACAAGCGCTCCAAAATCTACCACGCCAAAGCCGCGAGTGAGCGGATCGAACGCGCCATCTCTGAGGAACTGGGAGCCCCGATCAGCAAGGAAGCCGCGCTGGTTTTGAAAGCGCGGTTTGATGATAACCTCGTCACCTTCTCCATCGACAGCTCAGGAGAGAGCCTGCACAAACGCGGCTTCAAAGCCGCCGTCAACAAAGCCCCGATGCGCGAAAACCTCGCCGCACTGTTCCTGCGCGACTGCGGCTATAACGGCAATGTGCCCGTGCTCGACCCGATGTGCGGCTCAGGAACCTTTGTCATTGAGGCCGCCGAGCGCGCGCTTGGCCTTAACCCGGGCCGCGCCCGTAACTTTGCTTTCGAGCAACTGGCGAGCTTTGATGCACCCAATTGGAATGCGATGCGTGCAAGCATTGAGCCGCGCGCAACTGAGCTTAAATTCTACGGATCAGACCGCGACCAAGGCGCCATCACCATGAGCCAGCGCAACGCCGAGGCAGCGGGCGTTCAAGACGTCACTGAATTCTCCTGCACCCCGATCAGCGCGCTCAAAGCGCCTGAAGGCCCCAAGGGGTTGGTTATCATCAACCCCCCCTATGGCGCGCGGATTGGCAACAAGAAACCACTCTATGCCTTGCATGCCTCTTTGGGGGAGGTTCTCAAACGCGAGTTCAAGGGCTGGCGCGTTGGGCTTGTCACGGCGGAACCGGGTTTGGCAAAAACAACAGGCCTCAAGCTCACGGCTGGCCCCTACGTGCCGCACGGCGGCCTCAAAGTCAGGCTCTATCAGACAGGCGTGCTCTAGGGTCAGGACTCTAGGGTCAGGACCCATTAATCCTGCACCTCTGGTTTGACAGATATTTTGCCTGACTATGCCCAGTGCTGAAGGAATAGTGGTTCTATTTCAAGGCATTGGAAAGACGGCAGGCGAAATATCTGCCAAATCCGAAGGACGCCAAATCCGCATCATCTCAGCGGTTTGTCGCGCTTGGGAATAGAACCACTATGCCGGCGCGCACCAACCCCCTGATATTTCGCGGATTTGACGCCAGAGGTGCAGGATTAATGGGTCCTGCCCCTAGGCTGCTGCCCCCTGCCGCCTCAACGCGACAACGTTAGAGACAGCAAGCGCGCAAAGCACAATCGCCCCGCCAGCAAGCGCCCAAAGCCCGGGGTTTTCGCCGAGCACTGCCCAGACCAACAGTGGCGCCAAAACTGATTCCAGCAAGATAAGCAAAGCAACCTCCGCAGAAGGGATGAACCGTGGCCCAACCGCGAGCCCGACAGAGCTGACCGCAAAGAACAACCCATGCAAAACAGGCAAATGCCACTGCCCATCCGGTATGGAAAATGGCGCGATGAAAGGCAGGATCGCCAGAGACGTCATCAAGTAAGCGACGGGCAGCATTGGCACCATGGAAACCGGGCGCAGCTTTCTGGCAATTGTCAGGCTGATCGCAAAAACAGCCGCGACGCTTAGTGCCACCAAGTCTCCCAAAAGGCTCGCGCCTTCTGTCTCGCCAGAGCCGTAAACGATGACGCCAATCCCCGCAAAAACCGCCAGCATCGTCAGCACCATACGCTTCCTTATCGGCTCTCCCATAAAGGCAAAGCTATAAAGCGCTGCGAACACGGGCATCGAGGCCACGATGAAGACAACATTGGCCACACTGGTCAGTTGCACCGCGAGAGTGAACAGCACGCCAGACAAGCCAAGTGTTACCGCATAAAGAGCGCCTAAAAAGCCTGTGTTCATAGCCGTCCGTATCGGCGCAGACCCTTGCTTCAATAAAATGAATGACAAGACAACCGCCCCGCAAATGGCACCGCGCCAAAACGAGATCACAAGCCCCGGAGCATCAATCAACCGGATAAACAGCGAGTCAGGCACAACAAAAAGCACGCCCATAACCGTGTAGAGCAGGCCTTTCACTTGGTCAGTCATTCTGCATCTCGCCCTATCTACTCAAGCCCAATGAGGCTGCTTTGGCTTCAGTCAATATGCGCAAGCATCCTCAACATCCGCCTCAATACAGTCAGTTCTTCATGCGAAAACTTGCTCGTTAACTGGCTGTCATAGTCGACGGCGACGCTACGCAATTCTGCGTAAGTTGCCAGCCCTGCCTTGGTCAGGGAAAGATACTCAAGCCGTCGATCACTTTCGTCACGACGGCGGGTTAAAAAGCGACGTTCCTCAAGCTTTGCCACAGCTCGGCTGATCTTGGTTTTATGCACCTTGGTGCGCGTGCCAATGTCTTTCGCACTCATCTCGCCATAGATACCAAGATGAAACAACACCCGCCACTCGGTTCGCAGCATTCCATAGCGGTCTTTATAAATCTGCTGAAAAGCAAGGCTGCTTTCCTCGGCGGCTTGGTTGAGAAGGTAGGGCAAGAAATCTTGCAGCTGAAAGTCATCTTTTTGTGTCATAGCGCCTCTCTCTACCTTGTTAGTTACAAAATCAACCGTTAACTACGCAACTAATATTGCAGGCAAGGTTGCAGG
This sequence comes from Lentibacter sp., assembly GCA_016744435.1. Taxonomy (GTDB): domain Bacteria; phylum Pseudomonadota; class Alphaproteobacteria; order Rhodobacterales; family Rhodobacteraceae; genus Lentibacter. The sequence goes on from JADGEJ010000002.1 coordinate 119,652, forward strand.
CAAGGTTACGGGGAGACGCGCCATGAACAAACAAACCTCACCACACCGTATGATCCAAGCTCCGCACAATGGCAGCACGCATGAAGGCTATATGCCGGGCTGGGGCAACGACTTTGAAACCGAGGCCCTGCCCGATGCTTTGCCTCAGGGGATGAACTCACCGCAGAAATGCAACTACGGCCTTTATGGCGAGCAGCTCTCCGGCACGGCCTTCACAGCGCCTTCCCACCAGAACGAACGCACGTGGTGCTACCGTATTCGCCCCAGTGTAAAGCACTCGCACCGTTACGAAAAAATCGACCTCCCGTTTTGGAAGTCAGCGCCCAATGTTGACCCCGATGTAACATCACTTGGCCAATACCGCTGGGATCCGCTGCCGCATTCCGACACGCCTCTGACGTGGCTCACAGGCATGCGCACGATGACAACAGCGGGCGATGTGAACACCCAAGTCGGCATGGCGACGCATATCTATCTCGTCACTGAAAGCATGGAAGACGCATACTTCTTCTCCGCGGATTCCGAGATGCTGATCGTGCCCCAAGAGGGCCGCCTGCGATTCTTCACAGAGCTCGGGGTCATCGACATTGAGCCCAAAGAAATCGCCATCATCCCGCGTGGCTTGCTCTACCGCGTCGAAGTGCTCGAAGGCCCTGCGCGCGGTTTTGTTTGCGAAAACTACGGCCAGAAGTTTGAGTTGCCGGGTCGCGGGCCTATCGGGGCCAACTGCATGGCAAACCCGCGCGACTTCAAGTCACCCGTGGCTGCATTTGAGGACCGCGAGGTGCCCTCAACCGTCACCATCAAATGGTGCGGCCAGTTCCACGAAACCAAGATAGGCCAGTCGCCGCTTGATGTGGTCGCATGGCACGGCAACTACGCTCCGGTGAAGTATGACTTGCGCACATACTGCCCCGTCGGCGCCGTGCTGTTTGATCACCCTGATCCCAGCATCTTCACCGTTCTCACCGCGCCCTCAGGCCAGCCCGGCACTGCCAACATCGACTTCGTCCTGTTCCGTGAGCGCTGGATGGTGGCCGAAGACACCTTCCGCCCGCCGTGGTATCATAAGAACATCATGAGCGAGCTGATGGGCAACATTTACGGGCAGTATGACGCCAAGCCACAGGGCTTCATCCCCGGTGGCATGTCACTGCACAATATGATGATCCCCCACGGGCCAGACAAAAACGCCTTTGAGGGCGCGAGCAACGCCGACTTGAAGGCAGAGAAGCTCGACAATACCATGAGCTTCATGTTTGAAACCCGCTTCCCCCAGCACCTGACTGCCTTCGCTGGCAAAGACGCCCCGCTGCAGGACGACTACATCGACTGCTGGACAGATATCGAAAAGAAATTTGACGGCAAGCCGGGTAAGAAATAGTGGATCTTGGCTACGTTGTCATAGCGATTTTCCTCGGCTTGGTCGGCATGATTATCTGGGCTAAGCGCGGAAGGTGGGACCGTAAGCATCACGACTCTGGGCACAACCCTTTGCCCGGGCACCGACAAGAAGGCTCATCCGGCAGCAGCAGCGGCTCGGACGGCGAATAAACAAACGCAAAGCAAGACATCGCTTTTGCTTGAACGACAAGGACATCTGCATGACACTTCTCAAATCATGGGTCGCTTCGGCCAATTCCGCCGACCATCCCTTCCCGCTCAACAACCTGCCCTACGGCGTGTTCTCCATCGGCGAGGAAGACCCACGCTGCGGCGTCGCAATCGGCGATATGATCCTCGACATGGCAGCGGTCGAAGAAGCTGGCCTCATAACTCTGGCCGATACGCCACTATTTGACGTCCCGTTCTGGAATGAAGTCATGGAAGAAGGCCCGGCGCTGTGGTCGGCCCTGCGCGCGCGCCTGCGTGACATGCTTGCCGAAGGCTCACCAGATCAAAGCGAAGTAAAAGCGCTGCTCGTCAAGCAGTCAGCCGTCGCGTTGCATATGCCTTTCCTCGTCGCCGAGTACACCGACTTTTACGCAGGCCGCCAGCACGCCGAAAACATGGGCGCCATTCTGCGCGGCGGCCCAGAGCTGCCCGCCAACTGGCTGCACATCCCGATCGGCTACAATGGCCGCGCCTCCTCTGTTGTGGTGTCCGGCACGCCCGTCCGCCGCCCGCTTGGCCAGATGAAAGCGCCCGATGCTGAAGCCCCAAGCTTCGGCCCCTGCAAGCGCCTTGATATCGAGCTTGAGATGGGTGCCATCGTCGGCACAGGTTGCGACGTGGGCGCACCGATCAGCACAACACAGGCCGACGAGATGATCTTTGGCTACGTGCTGCTCAACGACTGGTCAGCGCGTGACATCCAAGGCTGGGAATACCAGCCGCTCGGGCCGTTCCAAGGCAAAGCCTTTGGCACCTCGATCAGCCCTTGGATCGTCACCAAAGAAGCGCTCGAGCCCTTCCGCACGTCGGTTCCGCCGCGCGACAAAGCGCTTTTGCCCTACCTCACCGAGACCAAGCCTGGCCTCTATGATATTGATCTTGAAGTGCTCATGCAGCCCGCAGGCAGCGACACAGTCAGCGCTCTCTCCAAGACCAATTACAGCCGGATGTATTACTCCGCAGCACAGCAACTCACCCACCACGCCGTCGGCGGTTGCGGCATGACACCGGGCGACTTGCTCGGCTCAGGCACAATCTCGGGGCCAACCAAAACAGAATACGGCTCGCTGATGGAAATGGGCTGGGCCGGTAAAGAACCTTTCACACTCGACTCGGGCGAAACACGCGGCTGGCTTGAAGACGGCGACACCATGACACTGCGTGGCAACGCGCGCGGCGACGGCTACACCATCGGCTTTGGCGACTGTGTCGGCCAGATCCTTCCGGCCCTTGAAGACCCGTTCACAAGCTAACTTTTTCTTTCTCCAAATATCCCCGCCGGAGGCTCCCACAGCTGCCTCCGGCGCAACCCAAAAAGTGAGAACACACCGATGCAGAAAATACTCTTGCCTTTCACCTTTGCTCTAACAGTTCTGGCGCTTTGCAGCACTGCACAGGCCCAAAGCCGCAACGAGCTTGCCCGTCAATATGTTGAGCTCCCCGGTGTGCAGCAAATGATGACAGAAATGTTCTCGCCTGCTTCTATGTATGAGCAAATGAAAGCCAGCATTCCGCCAAGTGCTAAGATTTCTAACGCCAAGAAACGCCGGATCGGCAATGTCATGTCGCAGGGCATGATGCACTTGCTGCCGTCGTTCAACAAAATCATGATCCGCGAGTCGGCGCGCACCTTTACCAAGGGCGAGCTGCGCGCAATGATCACGTTTTACTCAACACCCGAAGGCTCGGCCATATTGGCCAAATCAACCACATTGGCAAACCGATCACTGCGCAGCCTCGCGCCCCAAATCGAGCAAGTACAAAAGGCCGTTGGCCCTGCAATCATCAAAATTCTGAAGGATTAATCCCATGGCAAAAGCATTCGCATCACAGGGCGACATGACCGAAAAGAAGATCACTTTCGACGAAGTTGGCAAAGACATCTACGCCTTCACAGCCGAAGGCGACCCGAACTCAGGCGTGATCATCGGCGACGAGAGCGTGATGATCGTTGAGGCGCAAGCAACCCCACGCCTCGCCAACAAAGTCATCGAAAAAGTGCGCTCTGTCACCGACAAGCCGATCAGCCACGTCGTGCTCACACACTACCACGCCGTGCGCGTGCTTGGGGCGTCAGCCTACGGCGCGGATCAGATCATCATGGGCGACGCCGCCCGCGCCATGGTTGTTGAGCGTGGCCAAGAAGACTGGGACAGCGAGTTCCAACGCTTCCCGCGCCTGTTTGAAGGCCACGAGAGCATCCCCGGCCTCACCTACCCGACGACAACATTCTCTGATGACATGACAGTCTACCTCGGCAATCGCCGGATTGACCTGATGCACCTTGGCCGCGCCCACACAGCCGGCGACATCGTCATTCACGTGCCTGATGAAAACGTCATGTTCACCGGCGACATCGTCGAAGACCACTCGGCCTGCTACTGCGGCGACGGCCACTTCTCCGACTGGGGCGAAACGCTCGACAACATCGCATCGTTTGACGTTGACGCAATCGCGCCGGGCCGTGGCGGCGCTCTGATCGGCCGCGACATGGTCGAATCCGCCATCGAAAGCACCCGCGATTTCGTGTTGAGCACCTACCTGCCCGCCTACAAAGTCGCGGCACGTGGCGGCACACTGAAGGAAGCATGGGACGCCGTGCGCGCAGAATGTGACCCCAAGTTCGCCGACTACGCGATCTATGAGCACTGCCTGCCGTTCAACGTCGCCCGCGCCTTTGACGAAGCCCGCGGCATCGAAACACCCCGCATCTGGACAGCCGAGCGCGACTTGGCCATGTGGGCCGACTTGCAGGGGTAAGGCTATGAATATCGAAGCCAAACACGAGAACGGTAAAACGGTCACACCACATCTCCATCAAAAGAGTGGTGTGGCTTACTACGCGCTCAGCGCTCGGCCAGAGAGCAGTAACAAAAGCGAGCACTACATCAAGGTGACTGACCTTGAGAGCGTCGCAAATGGGCTAGCGGCAGGGCTGCACCTGAGAATGTCGTACTCTGGTGGAAATGCCAATCTACGGGCTCCTGTTTCGATCCAAATAGATGGCAAACCCGCGCTAGACTATCTGCCCTGAGCAACACCCCACCCGACGTCAAGTCGGGCACAGCCCTCACGCAAGACACCAACGGAGGAGAACACCCCATGCTCGACGACAGATACACCCTCGCCTACAAGCTCTACCCCTACGCGCGGCACGCAGATCAAAACGCAGGCAAACCCGTGCGTCACCCCGTTGTCGTCATGGGCGGCGGGCCGATCGGCATCGCGACTGCGCTTGACCTCGCCCAGCAAGGCATCCCCGTTGTGGTGCTTGACGACCACGAAGGCGTCGGCATGGGCAGCCGCGCGATCTGTTTTGCCAAACGCACGCTCGAGATCGCCGACCGCTATGGCGCGGCCAAGCCGATGGTTGATAAGGGCGTTGTCTGGAACATTGGCAAAGTCTTTCACAAAGACGGTCAAGTCTTTGACTTCAACCTGCTACCCGAAGAGGGCCACGCGTTTCCGGCTTTCATCAACCTGCAGCAGCCCTACTTTGAGAGCTTCATGATCGAGCGCGCATTTGAGCTGCAAAAGCAAGGCGCGCCGATCCAGATCCGCGGCAAAAACCGCGTTGATAACGTCACCGTCAAGGACGACCATGTTGTGCTTGAGATCATGACGCCAGACGGCCCCTACACGATGGAAACTGACTGGCTCATCGGTGCCGACGGCGCTTCCTCGCCCCTGCGCGAAATGCTGGGCTATGACTTCACAGGCAAAGTCTTCCAAGACAGTTTCTTGATTGCTGACATCAAGATGAAGTCAAACAACTTCCCGACTGAACGCTGGTTCTGGTTTGAGCCGTCACACGGCTCTGGCGCGTCAACGCTTCTGCACAAACAGCCCGACGACGTCTGGCGCGTTGATTTCCAGATCGGCTGGGACATCGACCGCAAAGAGGAGATGAAAGAAGAGAACATTCGCCGCCGCCTCGACGCCTTTTTAGGCGATGATGCCGACTACGAGATGGTCTGGTCCTCGATCTATACCTTCCAGTGCAAACGCATGGAAAGCTTCCGCCACGGGCCAGTGCTGTTTGCGGGCGACGCAGCGCACCAAGTCTCGCCATTCGGCGCACGTGGGGCCAACTCGGGCATGCAAGACGTTGACAACCTTGGTTGGAAATTGGGCATGGTGATAAGCGGCCTAGCGCCCGAGAGCCTGCTTGACAGCTACAACTCAGAGCGCGTTCACGGGGCGGAGGAAAACATCCTCAACTCGACCCGCTCAACCGATTTCATCACACCCAAAAGCGAGATGAGCCACTTGCTGCGCAACGCAGTGCTGGAGCTGTCCGAACACTACGAATTTGCGCGGCCACTGGTAAACTCGGGCCGCCTCTCGGTGCCCTGTGTTTATGATGGCTCGACACTAAACTCAGCCGATGCACTGGCCAATGGCCCCGACCGCACTCGCCCCGGCGCGTCCTGCCCTGATGCGCCGCTGGCCGACGGCTTCTTGCTGCCCAAACTGGGCGGACAGTTTACCCTGCTGGCGATCAACACCGAGGTGCCCGATGCGCTGACTGTTGACGGCATCACGGCGACGACCCTGTCTCTCAACACAAAGGATGACAAATCCGGAGCGCTGGCAGAACGCTACTTGGGGGAGGCCAAATCAGCGGTCTACCTGATCCGACCGGACCAACACGTCGCGGCGCGGCGCGAGCAATATGATGAAAACCTCTTCCGCGCCGCCCTGAAGCGCGCGACAGGCAAGGAGTGACCCCATGGCAGACCTGACACTGACTCCAAATATCGCCAGTGGCGACGATTTTTACGAAGAACTCATCGAAGCGCATGACGGGCTAAGCAAAGAAGACAGCGACGCCTATAACGCCCGGCTGTTGCTTGTCCTTGCCAACCATATCGGTGACCGCGAAGTCCTGAGTGCGGCCATATCGGCGGCCAAACGCAAGACCTGAAGCTTTGATAATTTGCGCCTTGGCTTCGCCAAGTCGCCAAACGCCAAGGGGGCGGCCGCTAATGCGGCCGCCCCCTTGGCGTTACCTGTTGCACCTCAAGCCATTGCGGGCCTACACTGCTCTCCCACGCGCACGCGACTTTGCCGCTAAGGCGCACCATATCAGTTTTCAGCGAAACACTTGAACATAACAGGGCTTGCATGACCGGTTTCCTCCTCCTCGCAACAATCTTTCTCGTGGCTGGCGTTATCGCCGTGCCCATCGCTTCACGGCTCGGGCTTGGCTCGGTGCTGGGCTACCTCATCGCTGGCATCGCCATCAGCCCGCTGCTCACGTGGCTGCATGTTGACGTGGTCTCGCTACAACACTTCGCCGAGTTTGGTGTGGTGATGATGCTTTTCCTCGTCGGGCTTGAGCTTGAGCCGAAGATGCTCTGGAACATGCGCCATCGCCTCTTCGGGCTTGGCGGCGGGCAAGTTGCCCTAACAACTCTGGCCGTTATGGGCGTGGCTATGGCTTTCGGACAGCCACTCACAGTTGCCCTCGCCATCGGCCTTGTTCTGGCGCTTTCGTCAACCGCCATCGTGCTGCAAACCCTCGGTGAGAAAGGCCTGATGAAGTCCGATGGTGGGCAGTCATCCTTCTCGGTTCTGCTCACCCAAGACATTGCCGTGATCCCGATGCTGGCGCTGATCCCGCTGCTTGCCTTGCCCGAACTCCAAGACGCCCTCAGCCACACAGCGGACCACGGCGGCGAGAGTCACGGGCCTGAACTAAGCCTCGTCGCGGGCCTCTCAGGCTGGCAAACCGCACTTGTCACTCTCGGCGCTGTCGGCTTTGTGCTCGTCGCAGGCTCATGGCTCACATCACCGCTGTTTCGCTTTATCTCGTCTGCCAACCTGCGCGAGCTGTTCGTGGCGGCGGCGCTCATGCTGGTCATCGGCATCGCGCTGCTGATGACGCTGGTGGGCCTCTCCCCCGCCCTTGGCACTTTCCTCGCGGGTGTGGTGCTGGCGAACTCCGAGTACCGCCACGAGCTAGAATCAGACATCGACCCGTTCAAAGGCCTGCTGCTTGGCTTGTTCTTCATGACAGTCGGCGCGGGCATCAACTTCGCGCTGCTGTCTGAAAACCTTGGCACGATCATCGGCCTCACGCTTGGGCTGATCGCGCTTAAGGCCTCCGTGCTGCTTATCCTTGCGCGCATTTTCAAGCTTGAAGGCGCCGATAAGTGGCTGTTTGGGCTTGGCCTTGCACAGGCGGGCGAGTTTGGCTTTGTGCTGCTGAGTTTCACCGTCGCCAGCGCCGTGATCCCCAAAGCCGTCGCTGACCAACTGCTACTGGTCGTCGCGCTTTCGATGCTCCTGACACCACTGCTCTTTATCATCTACGACAAGGTGATCGCGCCGCGCTATTCTGGCACAGAGACGCGTGACGCCGACGACATCGAGGAGAACCGCAAGATCATCATCGCGGGGGCGGGCCGCGTCGGCGCTCTTGTCTCTCGTGTTCTGCGCCCTGCCGGCTTTGACACCACGGTGATCGACTACAGCTCAGCCCAGCTCGATATGCTCGCGCAGTTCGGCGTAAAGCACTACTACGGCGACGCCTCGCGCCCCGACATGCTGCACGCGGCCGGTATCGACGAGGCGAGCATCCTGATCATCGCGATTGATAACAAAGAGAATATCTCGGCGATTACCGAGTATGTCAGCAAAAACCACCCGCATGTGCACATCGTGGCCCGCGCGATGGATCGCAACCATGTCTACGATCTCTACGCGCACGGCGCGGGCGACATCATCCGCGAAACCTATGACAGCACCCTGCGCATGAGCCGCTCAGTGTTTGAGGCCCTCGGCATGAGCCCCGAAAAAGCAGCGGCGCTTGTTGAGGCCTTTGACGCCTCCGACAGACGTATCATGCTTGAAATGGCCTCAACCTATAAAATCGGCGTCGCCCCGACGCAAAACCCCGAGTTCATGGAAAAAGCCAGCAAGGGGCTGACCGTCTGGCACGACGAGATGACCGCAGAAATGGAAGCCATCATAGCCAAAAAGATGTGACGTGTAGCAAGCCTTCGCTCGCACTTTTCAAGTCAGAACCTGCCCGAATTTTCTTGTGGCCACGACAACTTTAGTTAACATGGCAATCAACAAGGGAGCACGATATGCGTTGGACAGACTTTCCCAAATGGGGGCGCTATGTGGCCGACTGGGCGGCTGACTACCACGCAACCATCCGCGAGCGGCCCGTGCGGGCGCAAACAAAGCCCGGTGATATCGCCGCGCAACTGCCCCTCGCCGCCCCGGAACTGGCGCAGCCAATGGAAGACGTGATCGCTGACTTCGAGAGCATCGTCATGCCCGGCATTACCCATTGGCAACACCCGCGCTTCTTTGCCTACTTCCCCTCAAACGCCTCGCCCGCCGCCGTGCTGGCCGACTACTTCACAACGGTGATGGCGCCGCAATGTATGCTCTGGCAAACATCCCCCGCCGCCACCGAAATGGAAACCCGGATGATGGAATGGCTGCGCGACGCACTCGGGCTGCCGAGCGCCTTCCACGGTGTTATCCAAGACAGCGCCAGCGGGGCGACGCTCGCGGCCGTCCTCACCATGCGAGAAAAAGCCCTCGGCTGGGCCGGCAACGAAGATGGCCTCTCAAACATGCCCCGCCTGCGCGTCTATGCCTCCGAGGAAGTCCACACATCGGTTGACCGCGCGATCTGGATCTCCGGCATTGGCCAGAACAACCTTGTGCGCATTCCGACCAAAGGGCCGCTAAGGGCAATGGACCCTGAGCTGCTTGACCAAGCCATCAATGCCGATATCAAAGCGGGCTTTAAGCCCGCAGGCGTCATTGCCTGCACGGGCGGCACCGGCACGGGCGCTTGCGACGAAATCGCCGCGACCTGCGCAGTTGCCAAGGCCCACGGGCTTTACACGCATGTTGACGCCGCTTGGGCAGGCTCGGCGATGCTTTGCGAGGAATTCCGCACGCTTTGGGCGGGTGTGGAGCATGCTGACAGCGTCGTGCTCAACCCGCACAAATGGATGGGCACCCAGTTTGACCTTTCCGCCCATTTCGTGCGGGCGCCCGAAGACCTGACGCGCACATTGGCTATCCAACCGGAGTATCTGAAGGCCCACGGCAAAGACGGGATCATCAACTACTCGGAGTGGTCTGTACCGCTCGGCCGCCGCTTCCGTGCGCTGAAGCTGTGGTTCCTGTTCCGCGCCTATGGGCTTGAGGGCCTGCGCACAATGCTGCGCAACCATGTGGCATGGTCAGAAGAGCTGTGCGAAAGGCTGCGTAACACTGACAGTTATGAGATCGTAACAGAACCTGTGTTGTCGCTGTTTACCTTCCGCTATGCACCTGATGGCGCGGATGATCTGGACGATCTCAACCTGCGGCTGGTCAACGCGATCAACGACGATGGGCGCATCTACATCACCCAAACCCGCACGATGGGCAAGCTGGTGATCCGCTTTCAAGCGGGCCAATGGGATGCCACGCAAGACGATGTTATGACAGCTTATGATGTGATCTGCGAGATCGCCACAACCTTGTAAGGAGTGCCACTATGCCTGCCCCAGTTAACCGCTTCAAAGCCGCGCTGAAAGCTGGCGATATGCAAATCGGATGCTGGGCGGGCTTCGCCCACGCCTACCCCACAGAAGTGCTGGCAACGGCTGGCTTTGACTGGCTCGTCATCGACGGCGAACATGCGCCCAACGACTTGCAGACACTCTCGGCGCAGATCGCGGTTTTGGACGGCGAACACTCGGAAGCCGTTGTGCGCTTGCCCGTTGGCAACGAATGGCTGGTAAAACAAGTGCTCGACGCAGGCGCGCAGACCCTGCTCATTCCGCTGGTCGAAACCGCTGAGCAAGCCCGCGACTTGGCCCGCGCGATGCTCTACCCGCCAGAAGGCATCCGTGGTGCGGGGGCTGCGCTTGCACGCGCCTCGAAGTTCTCCGCGATCACCGACTATGTGGCGACAGCCAACGCGCAGATGTGCTTGCTGGTGCAGGTCGAGACAGTGCGCGGCATGGAAAACCTCGACGCTATATTGGAAGTCGAAGGCGTCGATGGCGTGTTCATCGGCCCAGCAGACCTTGCAGCCGACATGGGCCACCTTGGCAACTCAAACGCGCCTGTTGTCAAAGAAGCGATCAAAGCCGGGCTTGGCAAGATCGCCGCGAGCGATAAAGCGGCGGGCATTCTGGCTGTCGATGATAGCGTGGCGCAAGACTACCAAAGCTGGGGCGCGCAGTTTTTGGCCGTGGGTATTGATGTGTTGATGCTGGCCAAGACAGCACGCGCCACCGCGGACCTTTGGCGCAAGCGTGTTTGAAGCCTAAGTTTCGAATTTTACTTCGCAAAATCCGACCAACTGGGGGCGCTGCCCCCAGACCCCCGGGATATTTGAACCAATGAGAAAGTGATTAAAGCACCTCTAAATATTTGATGTACTGGACACTGGTAGAGTTTTGGCGCAAAAATAGCGCATGGCTGGACAAACTGAAACCATAGTTGCGAGCATTCTTGGCGACATCGAGAACGGGGTTTTAAACCCGGGAAATGTTATCGAGGAAAGTGCTTTGATTGCGCGTCATGACGTTTCGCGCACCCCCTTACGTGAGGCCTTGATCCAACTTGAGACAGCGGGTCTGATCGAACGCACACCGCGCAAAGGCGCTGTGGTCTTCAAGCCGACTTTGGAGCAATTCCTAGCGATACTCGAAGTGCACGCGAAGCTTGAAGGACAAGCCGCTGGCTTGGCTGCAAGGCGGCTTTCTGCGCGACATGCAGAGGCACTTGAGGCCGCGACACAGGCCTGCGAGGCCCACGCGGCAGAACACGGTGATGAAGCGCCCGATGTCTATTATCAACGCAATCTTGATTTTCACCGTGTTGTGGCTGAAGCCGCAGGAAACGGCTACTTGCTAGACATGATCAAAACGAATGCGCGGAAACTCATGGCCTATTACCGCGCGCGTTATCATTACAAAGGTGTCATCGCGACCTCTGCCTTTGAGCACCGCGAAATTGCTGAACTGATCAAAGGGCGCGACGCTGTTGCAGCATCTGCCGCGATGGAAAAGCACGTAAGCTTTGACCACATTACAGCGATGGACCTGATTGCGATTCTTGACTAACTTCTCTCTAAAAACAACGCAATACGCTCGGATAGACCGCGCATATCGGCTGGTTTTGTGAGCGAGGAACGTGCCTTCTCCGTGACGTCTTCGGGCAACTCGGAAGCCAGATGTTCAACCAGAGCCGCGATGAACTCAGGCTCCATCTCGGGGTGATACTGAGTTGTCATAACGTTGTCGGCGATGACAAAACCGGCAACGCCACAATCAGGCCCCTCGGCCAAAACTTCGCCGCCCTCAGGCATTTTGGTGACTTGCTCAACATGGCTCGCGTAGAGAGGAAGCTTGGTTCCGTCTCGATATTGCGCTTCAACGAGGCCAAAAACCCAACCTCCGGGGTTGCGCTGAACTGTGCCGCCTAAGGCCTTTGCAATGGCTTGGTGGCCAAAGCAGGCGCCAAACATCGGCAGGCCGGCAGCATAGATCTCGCGGATAAGCGCGAACAGCCTGTCGACCCAGGCCTCACCGCTATTGACCGAAGCTGGCGAGCCCGTGATGAGCACGCCATCAAGCCCTTCTAGGCCGTCAGGGAAGGCACCATCTTTTACCGGATAGACGACATACTCCCAGTCAGGCCGCACCCTGTGCATCATCGCTGTGAATTTTTCGCCGTCTTTTGGCCAAGCCTGCGCAAAGTCACTTTCGTCAGTGTTTGTCATCAAAATGGCAATGCGCATTTGTCGCCTCCAGGTAAGATTTATCTTTACATATTTTAAAGCCGATATAATATAATTAACATGACAACAACAAGGTGAATCTGCAATGACTGTCTGGACCCCAACTGACGATGGCTACGCCGACCTATCAAGTCACGACACCTTCGAGAAAGGTGCTCCGCATAACACCTTCTCCCGGTTGCGCCGCGAAGACCCTGTGAGCTGGACAGAATACAAAGGCGGAGAGAACTTCTGGTCGATCACACGGCAGGCGGATATCTTGGAAATGAATCGTAACACCGCGGTGTTTTCTTCTGCGCGTGGCATCCGCATGGAAGACCAGAGCCACGAGGAATACCTCGCGCGGCGCACCTTTCAGGAGACAGACGCGCCCGAGCATATGATGACGCGGATCAAGGTTGCCAAGGCCTTCTCAAAGCCCGTGATCGCTCAGTTTGATGCCGAAATCACAACACTCTGCGACAACATTCTCGACGAAGCGCTAAGCGTCGACAGCTTTGACGCGACCAAAACGATCGCGCGGCAACTGCCGATGCAAATGCTTGGCCGCATCCTCGGATTGCCAGAGGAAGACTTGCCTTGGCTGGTTGAAAAGGGCGACGCGCTCATCGCCAATACCGACCCTGACTTTACCGACCATGTACTCGACAAGATGAGCACCGATGAGTTTCGCATGATGCCGTTCAATTCCCCTGCGGGAGCCGAGCTTTTCGTTTATGCAAAAGAGCTTATGGCAAAAAAGGAAGCGGCTGGTGACACCACTGGTGTGCTGCATATGATCCTGAAAGAAGGGAAAGACGGCAGCACGATCACGCAAGAAGAGTTCCGCAATTTCTTCTGCCTTTTGGTCGCAGCGGGCAATGACACCACGCGCTATTCTATCGCCGCGGGCATACAGGCGATGTGCCATCAACCTGAACTGCTAGAGCAGATGCAAAACGACGATATCTGGGCAACCGCGCCTGACGAGATCATCCGCTGGGCGACGCCCGCGCTCTACTTCCGCCGCACCGCGATGCAAGACTACGAAGCACACGGCAAGACGATCCGAGAAGGCGACAAGGTGCTTTACTGGTGGTCATCGGGTAACCGCGACGAGAACGCGTTTGAAGACCCGTTCCGCGTTAACCTTGCGCGAGAAAACAACAAACATGTCAGCTTCGGACAAGGCGGGCCGCACGTTTGCCTCGGCATGTGGCTGGCGCGGCTTGAAGTCCGGGTGCTGTTTCAGGCTCTTGCCAAACGTATTTCGTCCATCGAATCTGACGGGGACCACAAGTTCCTTCGTTCCAACTTCGTTGGCGGCATCAAATCACTACCCGTGCGCATCAAGCGCGCCTAATTCAGAGGGCAAAAGCCCCATCATATAAAGGGCGAAAGCCTATCAGGGAGAACCACCATGACAGACCGCCTGCGCGCAGTTTTCTGCGACCACCTTTCGATCATGCGGGGCAAATACCTGCCCGCCAGCAAGATCAGCGACAATGAAACGCGCTTCTGCCGTTCGACGTTTGGCGTGCACTACGACAAAGATCTGCTCCCTGCCCCCGGCTCTATGATGATGGAAGGCCTGCCAGACATGGAGCTGCGCTGGAAGCACGACGACATCCGCGACAGCTGGGATGATGGCACCAAGATCGTCATTGGTGACCTGTACGACGACGCTGGCGTGCCTTTGCCTATGTGCCCGCGCGGTGCCTTGAAGCGGGCTGTTGCAGCTTGGGAAGCCAAAGGCTTAACCCCAAAAATCGGCATTGAACTTGAGTGTTTCGCACTGCAAATTGACGATCACGGCCAGCTCACGCCCTACGACGCGCCAGGCGGCGTTGTCTACGGCACGGGGCCGTTCTCTGATCCGTTGCGCTTTAACGATGCAATCTGGGAAGAAGCTACGCGCCTTGGCTTTAACATCGACATGATCACGGCCGAATATGACAGCCCGCAGTTTGAGTATGTTCTGACATTTGATGACGCGCTCAAAGCAGTTGATGACATCGTTCTGTTCCGCCTGATGGCGCGCGAAGTGGCGCTGGAACACGGCGTTTTGCTGACGTTCTTGCCTAAGCCCATCGCTCAGGCCGGCGGCTCGGGCATGCACATTAACTTCTCGTTCACCGACCATGACGGCAAAAACGCCGTTTCTTCGGGCGATCTGGGCGGCCCAGAGCATATGAACGACTTGGCGCGCGGCTGTCTTGCCGGACTTTTGCACCACCACAAAGCCCTTGCAGGCCTGATCGCGCCGACGGCCAACAGCTATCAACGGTTGCAGCCCGGCTCGCTCTCGGGGTTTTGGAAGAACTGGGGCGGTGACCACCGCAATGTCACCACGCGCATTAGCTCGGAAGGCGGCGTGAAAGCGCGCCTTGAGCACCGTATGGCTGATGCTTCGTCAAACCCATACACGGCTGTTGCCGCCGTCTTGCGGGCTGCTCTGCTTGGTGTCGAAAACGGCTACGAGTTGCCCCCTATGGAAACAGGCGACGGCTTTGAAGAAACCGATGCAACAGAAAGCACCGCGACAGACCTTTTGGGTGCGGTCACTGATCTGAAAGCCGACACCGTTCTTTGTGAGGCTGTTGGAGAGGTACTCTGCGCCAACCACATATTCATGAAAGAACAAGAAGTGGAAAAAACCAGCGAACTTGAAGGCGACGCGCTGCGCGACTTCTATGTTCACTACGTTTGATCGGAGAGCATGATGCAAGTCACATGGAAGCTGCCAGATGGCAGTAAAATAACGGCGGATGTGTCTAACGGCACCAATATGATGGAAGCGGCCGTTGCCAACAATGTGCCCAATGTGATCGGAGAATGCGGCGGCTCACTCGCTTGCGCGACCTGCCATGTCTACGTTGACGCCGCTTGGGCTGCCAAAACCGGTGAGGTCGACGACTTCGAAGACGCGATGCTTGATGCAACAGAGGCTGAGCGCGGAGAAGGCTCGCGCTTGTCTTGTCAGATCGTGGCGGCGGATGCGCTGGACGGGCTGACTCTGATCGTGCCTCAAGCCTAAGCCTGCCTCGAATTTTGCTTCGCAAAATCCGACCCGTGGGGGGGGG
>JADGEJ010000037.1 GCA_016744435.1 Lentibacter sp.
GACAGTGTTAGAGCCGATCACATTGCCCAGCGCCACGTCGGCCTGACGGCGCAGCGCGGCCATTGTTGTTGTCGCAAGCTCAGGCAGTGAAGTGCCCAAAGCGACAAGCGTAAGCCCGATGACAGGCTCTGAAATGTTAAAGGTGCGGGCGATGTTGACAGAGGCATCAACCAGCAAGTCAGCGCCGAGCGGCAGGCCGACAAGGCCCAGCGCAAGAAACATAAGGATCTTCCCCCAAGGAAGCTCAGGGTCAGCCCCCTCAAGCTCTTCTATGTCGCTCTCAAGCTCGGCTTCAAGGGCGGCGGCGGCGGCCTTGCTGGCGCGTGCATCGCGGCGGTGGTTGCGGGCGTGCAGGAAGCTATCTGTCAGGATGGCTGCGAGGGCCGCGAGCAGGATGATCCCGGCCCAAAAGTCAAACACACCGCGAAAGGCGAGCGCGATAAACAACAGCGTTCCGCCCAGCATATAGGCGTAGTTTTTGCGCGTGTCGCACTCTGAGGTGTGCATCGCCGCCAAGAGCGCCGGAAAGCCGAGAACAAGCAAGACATTGGCGGTGTTGGAGCCAACCACATTGCCCATCGCGATGCCCGGTGCGTTGTCAAACACCGCCTTGATCGCGATCAGCAGTTCGGGTGCCGAGGTGCCGAAAGCCACGATCGTGAGCGAGACGATGAGCGCCGGAATGCCCACCCGCAAAGCAAGGTTAACGGCGCCGCGCACCAAGCTGTCGCCTGCCAAAAGCAAGATCGTGAGGCCAAGACATGCGAGTAACCAATCCATGCGTCAGCCCTTTTTTTTGCAGGGGCATGGCCCCTTGCCGATGCGAAAGCGCCCGCAAGAGCGGCAGCGTTTGTCAGCGATCATCTTGCTGCCCGGCAGGGTAAGTTTGCCAAACATCGCCAGCACAGCCATGCCAACGAGAAACAGCGTGATGATCTTGACCAGCATATTCTAAAGCCCGAAACGCGCGTATTCGGCGCGCTCTTCAATGGCGGTAAGCCCGTCTTCGACGATCTGTGCGCCAAGGCGCGGCAGCAGCGGCTTTTTGCGCACATGATATGTGAGTTTTACCTTGTCGCCATAAAGCTCTTTGAGCTTGGGAATAAGGTGTGCCTGCCCGTCTATCAGCCCGAGTTCCTGCGCTTTGGCGGCCAGCCAGAACTCACCGGTAAAGAGCTCTTCGCCCATGAGCAGCTTGTCTCCACGGCGGGTTTTGACGTGGGTGATAAACAGCTCGTGCATGTCGTTGAGGATGGCCTTGAGGCGCTTCACGTCGTCAGGCTTTTGCGCGACAAACGGGTCGAGCTGTGACTTTGACTTGCCAGCCGTATGCACGCGGCGCTCGATGCCTTGACGCTCAAGCAAGACCTGCGCGCCAAAGCCCGCCGAGATAACCCCGATTGAGCCGATGATGCTGCCGCCGTCTGCCCAGATGTCATCAGCCGCGCAGGCGAGCCAGTAGCCGCCCGAAGCCGCCACATCTTCGACGAAGGCATGCACGGGGATGTTCTTTTCGCCAGCGAGGCGGCGAATGCGCGAGGCTATGAGGGCTGACTGCACAGGCGAGCCGCCCGGAGAGTTGATCACCAGCGCGACAGCATCAGGGCTGCCTTTGCGAAAGGCCTTGTCAATCAGCGCGCCAAGAGAGGCATCATTAAGCTGCCCGCGGCTGCCCGAGGCAATGGTGCCCGCGAGCGAGACAACGGAGACACGCGGCGGCGACTTGAGGAACGGTAATTTTAGCTTCATAGCTGCTCATGTAGAGCGCGAAAGGAAGGCAAACAAGGGCTCGCGCCCGCCTTCGCCACATTGAAGTGCAAAAAATCTTCGCCAATGCGGTTTTCGCGCATCATGGTTTGAGCTTATAGCCAGTTTTAAAGATCAGACCGATGATCACCAAACAGATCGCGGTAAAGCATGCGATGGCGAAAAGCGACAGCCCGACAGGCACGTCAGCGGCGCCATAAAACGACCAGCGAAAGCCCGAGATCAGGTAAACGACCGGGTTAAAAAACGAGATGCTTTGCCAGATGGGCGGCAGCATCGAGATCGAGTAAAATGCGCCGCCAAGGAAGACGAGCGGCGTGACCACGAGCAGGGGAATGAGCTGAAGTTGCTCAAAATTGCCCGCCCATATTCCGATGATAAACCCGAATAGCGAGAAGCTCAGGCAGGTAAGGACCAAGAATGCCAGCATCGCCAACGGGTGGGCGATCTGCACGTCAACAAACAACGCCGATGTCGCGAGGATCACCAAGCCGATGAACAGCGCCTTGGTTGCCGCCGCACCGACATAGCCCAGCACGATTTCGACAAAGTTCACCGGCGCTGACAGCAGCTCATAGGTCGTGCCCATGAACTTGGGAAAGTAGATCCCGAAACTCGCGTTGGACAGTGACTGCGTCATCACCGACAGCATGATCAATCCGGGCACGATAAAGGCCGCATAGCTGATCCCGTCGACTTGCTGAATGCGCGAGCCGATGGCTGTTCCGAAGACCACAAAGTAGAGCGATGTCGAGATCACGGGTGAGATCAGGCTTTGCACGAATGTGCGAAAGAAGCGTGTCATCTCAAACACATATATCGACCAGACAGCTTGCCAGTTCATGCCGCACTCTCCCCGACGAGGCTCACAAAGATTTCTTCGAGGCTCGACTGTTTTGTTTGTAAGTCGGTCATCTTGAGGCCCGCTTTGGCAAGGTCTGCCAGAAGGGCTGTGATCCCCGTCGCCTCGCCTTGCGTGTCGTAGCTATAGACAAGCAGTTGCCCGCCGTCTGACAGCTCAAGCGCGTATTTCGCAAGCACCTCAGGCACCTCCGTTATAGCAGTGCGCAGGCTGATGTGCAGCTCTTTGGAGCCCATCCGCGACATCAAGGCGTCCTTATCTTCCACCAACAAAAGCTGGCCCTTGTCGATCACGCCAACGCGGTCTGCTATCGCCTCGGCTTCTTCAATGTAGTGGGTCGTCAGAATGATGGTAACGCCGTCTTCCTTGAGCTTGGCGACAATCTCCCACATGTCGCGGCGCAGCTCGACGTCGACGCCAGCTGTCGGCTCGTCCAGAAACAGAACGCGCGGCTCGTGACTGAGCGCTTTCGCGATCAGAACGCGGCGTTTCATCCCCCCCGACAAAGTAACAATACGCGCATCGCGTTTGTCCCACAGCGACAGATCCTTAAGGATCGCCTCAATTCGGGCCTCATCACGCGGCAGCCCGAAGAGACCCCGGGTAAAGCGCACCGCGTCTATCACCTTGGAGAACTGGTCCAGCGCGATCTCTTGCGGCACCAGCCCGATCAAGCGGCGCGCGGCGCGGTAGTCATCCACCACATCGTGGCCACCGATCGTGGCGCTGCCACCTGTTGGCGAAACAAGCCCGCAGAGGGCCGAGATTAGCGTGGTCTTGCCCGCACCGTTTGGCCCGAGCAGAGCAAGGATCTCGCCTTCTTCGATATCAAGCGTCAGCGGCTTGAGCGCCTCAAACCCACCAGCGTAGGTTTTCTGCAAATCACGTATTTCGACAATCGCCACAGCTAGGCCCCTCAATGCTTTCGGCGACCCTATAAGCGGCGCGCGAAAGTGGAAAGCGCGTTTTGTCGCAAAACGGCGCGCGCAGTCGCGTAAGCACTGTTAGCCCAGAAGAAAAAGGACACCCCATGAGCGAAAATCTGAACCGCCCCGGAGCAGGCATTGTCTTCATCATCATCGGCGTCTTCGCGATTACGTTGAATGACTTGATGATCAAGCTTTTGTCCGGTGGATACCCGTTGCACGAGATGGTGTTTATCCGTTCAGGCCTTGGCATCTGCTTCAGTCTGGTCCTCGTTCAGATGGAGGGTGGCTTCGGGATTTTGCGCACAAAAACGCCATGGCTACACCTGCTGCGCGGCCTCATCATTGTGGTGTCAAACCTGACATATTTCGCTGCCCTCGCCGCCCTGCCATTGGCCGATGCGACGGCGCTGTTCTTCGTAGCCCCCCTGTTGATCACCCTGCTTTCGATCCCGATATTGGGCGAAAAAGTAGGGCCTTGGCGGCTAGGCGCTGTTGTTGTCGGCTTTTGCGGCGTGCTCTTGATGATGCAGGCTTGGCGCGGTGACAATGCGCCTGCGGATGTGCCGTTTTTCATCCTTGTACTGCCGATCATTGCCGCACTCACCTATGCGCTTAACCAGATCATGACCCGTAAACTCGGTGTCGCCAGCAAGGCCAGCGCGATGGGTGTCTACATTCAGGCAACCTTCATCGTCGTCTCGCTCGGGTTCTTTTTTGTGGCGGGCGACGGGCGATACGCCGAGGGCGTGACAAACGAAAGCCTGATATTCTTGCTGCGCGCCTGGGTGTTTCCGGCCGAGGGCGACCGCTGGATTTTTGCCGCGCTTGGGCTCAATTCGGCGATCATCGGCTATTGCCTGGGGCAGGCCTACAGGCTCGCCAGCGCCGCGACGGTTGCTCCGTTTGAATACCTCGGCCTGCCGCTCGCTGTCTTCTGGGGCTGGCTGATCTGGGCCGAGTTTCCGGCGCCGCTGGTTCTGGCTGGGATCGTGCTGATCATGTCATCCGGGATTTTCGTATTCCTGCGCGAACGTATCAAAAGCCGCCCGATGATCAAAAAACGCGTGCATCGCCGATATTAGCCAGAAATCCCTTCGAACTCTTCTGGTGCTTGATGCCCATCTTTTCGGCGGCGGCGAGCTGTTGAGCAGGCTGACGTAGCGGAATGTGGTGCTAATTGGCGTCAGATTGTTGACAAGTTGCTATGGTTGTTTGCAAAGTAGAAGCTGCAATTCATCATTGATTAAACCCAATATTGATTAAACCCAATTTTTCAGACAACGATAACTGAGTAGTATTAGAGAGCACACCCTCACCGTGAACAACGATGACTTTTTCGATCGCTTGAAGCGCGCAATAGATGCGTCTCTAAAGTTCCATGGCTCAACAGAAAAAGCCGCCAAAGCCGGCGGACGTTCGCAGCATTATCTCGATATGGTTTTGGCCGAGAAAGCCGAACCAGGCTTTTTCTTTGTTGCACAGTTGGCGAGCGAGCTGGGCATTTCGATGAACTACCTAGCTGGTGTAACCAACGAGCCGTTTGACATTTCATCGCTGATGCCCGGCGAAGGCATGGACGAAGCCGCGCTTGGTTTTTTTGACCAGATCTCGAGCAAATTGCGCAATGCAGCGCTTAAGCGTGGCGACGAGCCGACATTCCATGATGTATTGGAACTCTGGCACCGGCATGACAAGCAGCTGTCGGCTTACGACAAGTTTATCGAGTGGTTCGATATCTACGAAGTCCCCGACATTGAGAGCGAAGGCATTCAGCTTGAGCGCATGGGAGCACAGAGCCTCGCAGCCAGAACACTGGGCAGCGCGAACCTGTCTAAAATGCAGTATGCACTTGACCATGTCGACGACAGCGGCCTCAAATGCAGCCTGCTCAGCTCCTACCGTGACGCCAGCATTGGCAAGCCTGTTCTGACTGAGGAAGTGCTGAACGTACGCGCCGCGGGCAGCGACCAGAAGATCGAACTTGAGTATCTCCGGCTGCTGATCCGTGTCAGCGATGGTGCTGGCACCCCCCGCATTCTGAACTACTCACAAGCGTTCAGGTGATCCGAGATACATCTCGACCAAGGCGTCAAGGTCTGCGCTGGCAAGCATCACCAGATATTCGCTGTCTTCGCGCGGCTCTGGAGCTGGCTTCACCCAACGTTGCGGACTGGGGATAAACCGCGGGAAGCTGTAGTAGAAGTTTGCCCCTCGCGAGAGGTCTTTTTCGCGCACGAATGCATAGATGCTTTCCGGCTCCCACTTCAGGAAAGTCCACAAGTGCCCGATCATCACAAATAGCCGTAGTATGCGCCGCGAGCGCCCTGCTTCCGGGGTGAAAAACAGATCGCCATAATACACCAGCTTGCCCTTGAGCGCCTCATCGACCTGCGGCGACACCCATTCGATCACATCATGCTCGCCGCCACCATATTGGCGCTTTAGCGACTCTTTCCAATGCTCCGAAATTTTGCGCGCGCCGAGATCTTCATAGCGGCATCCGGCGGCTCCCACGGTTTCCTCGCCATTGAGCAACAGCATCCAGAATGTGTCTGCACTGGTGAAGTCGTTCAACAAGGGCGACAGCTTGGGTGTCAGATAGGGTTTGCCCATAGCCTCAATGATGCCGGGGATGCCCGACGGATCATCAAGAACCTTAAGCGCATAGCCTTTTGCCTCCAACTCGGAAAGACAAAGGTGCATAAGCCTCGCATATTCAAACTTCCTCACCGTATCCCCCCGGGTTGTAGTTTAGTTCCAGACAAGCGCGTCAAGACATTGTCAAAACCGCATCTATACAACCCAAGGATTATCCTGTGATGGTGCAAAGAGATAAGCGCTATTATGTGGGCAAACTGTTTTCCTTATGGAAACAGTTAACCTTGTTTAACGGCGCCGACTTTTGGGCGGATGCGCTCAACACCTGATTTGCGCGCAAAATGACGGGCTGGATGGGGGTTGAGCGCCCCAGACTCAGCGCAGAGTTGCGTGGCCTTGTCCACATCAGCCGCCTGCGCCATACTGATCCTTTTAGAACCCGAGGGGGCGCAACATGCTTGCTTACACTTTCAGCGACAAACGCGGCGACCTAGACATGGTGCTGTTCAAGCTCTCCGAAAAACTGGCCGCCAAAGGCCTCAGCGCGGCGGGCCTTGTGCAGATCAACACCGAGCGCTGCAAGGACCACGCCTGCGATATGGACGTGAAGGTGCTGCCCGCGGGGCCTGTCATGCGCATCTCCCAATCGCTTGGCAAAGACTCTCGCGGGTGCCGGCTTGATACGGGTGCGCTGGAAACGGCTGTGGGCCACGTTACACAGACACTGACCACACAAACCGATGTCCTCATCATCAACAAATTCGGCAAACTTGAAGCAGGTGGGCGCGGTTTTCGCAACGTTATCGGCACAGCCATTGGCCTGGGTGTGCCGGTGATCAGCGGCGTCAATGCGCTCAATCGCAAGGCTTTCCTGAGCTTTTCTGATGGGTGTGCCACAGAGCTCTCAGCTGAGGTTGAGGAGCTATACACATGGCTTGTGCAGCAGGCTGAAACGCGCCTGAAGAGCGCCTAAGGCCTCGCCCTAAATATCCGGTCCTAGAGCGCCTCGCCGTAAACCCGCATCACCAGTACCCTGCCACGCCTGCGGCGCTCTCGGGACATTGATGACATCATGTTTCAAGTTAAAGGCGTGGCGCTTTAAGTAACACTCAAATGCCGCGATATGAGGCTTTGCGCCGCGTCAAAGACGCGTCGCCCGGGGCGGGGGCTGGCTGGCCTATGGCCAGCCAGCCCCCGCCCCCACCGCGATGCCAAAGGCAGCGCAAACTCTTTATGTATAGCCTTGGCTGAAAAGCTCTTCCAGTCGCTCAACGGCGAGTCTTTCTTTCAAGCCGATACAGACAATCTCGGCAGGCATTTCCCGCGCGAAGGGCATAACGTCATAGCGTTGCCCAACCGTCTGGATGAGGAGCACTTCCCCCCCAGCGCCATGCACAAAACCTTTCGCACGCACTACGCCGTAGTCGCCTGTGGCCAAGGCGCGGGCCAGCTTTTCAGCGTCGCAGCCCGCATATGGCGTAAAGACGGCGCTTTCAAAGCCTGCGTCTGCGTGAGCCGTCGGCTCAGGCGTCACAGTTGTCACAAGTGTCGTCTCAAGCCCCAAGAGCACATCCCGCGGGACACGGCCCTGCTCGGCTTGCAACACCGTCGCATTAGGGGCGTGATCTTCCAGCCAGCCCGCAGTTGCACCAGTCGTCTCCACCAAATCAACCTTGGTTTGCACGACCAAGTCAGCATCCGCAAGTTGCCTCAAAACAGTATCGCCCAAGTAGTCGTCCACCGCCTGTGCCCGAATAGTTTCGCTATCCGCAAGCACGACAATACCGGCAAGGCGAAAGCCGTCTTGCAGGCCCACATTCGCGGCAATCGCGCGGGGCATCGCCACGCCGGAGGCTTCGATGACAACATGATCCGGCCTTGGCTCCCGTGCTCCCATCTCAAGCAAGGCTGCTGTGAGGTCCGATCCGAACGAGCAACATACGCAACCGCCAGCGATCGAGATCAGATCATCTTCCTGAGCTTCGATCAGGTCTTCGTCGATCGCCAGTGCGCCAAACTCGTTGACCAGAACCGCGAGCTTCAGCCCATCGGCACTCCGCAGCAGGTGGTTTACCAGCGTTGTTTTTCCAGCCCCGAGGTAGCCGCCGATGACAGTTACAGGAAGCCTCTCGCTCAAAGATCAGCCGCCGCGAAAATGCGCCCGCCCTGCACCGTGCCCCAGATAGGCACGTCTTTCAGCGCCACTGCGTCAACCTCTGTTGGGTCCTCTTCCAAAATCGCGAAATCAGCCCTTTTGCCGGTTTCGATAGAGCCGATCTCGCCATCCATATGCAGCGTATGGGCTGCGCCAAGCGTGATCGCACGCAGCGCTTCTTCCACGGTGATCCGCTCTTCCTCGCCCTGCACGCGGCCTGACGCTGTGATACGTGTCACCGCGCCCCAAGCCGTAAACAAAGGGCCTAGCGGTGTGATAGGCGCGTCGGAGTGAACCGCAACCACAAGCCCAGCATCAAGCGCTGTGCGGGCCGCGTTCATCCGCATTGCACGGTCGGGGCCTACCGTGAGGTTGTAGTGTTCATCGCCCCAATAGAAGTGGTGGTTGGCAAACAGGTTCACGCACATGCCAAGCTTGGCGGCTTGGCGAAACTGCGCGCCGTCCGCGAGTTGGCAATGTTGCAGCGTAAAGCGGTGGTCAGGGTTTGGATGCTTCTGCAAAGCAGGCGCGAGTTTGTCGAGCGCAAGCTGGGTGGCTTGGTCTCCATTCGTATGCGTATGGATCTGCAAACCCGCTTCCAAAGCCCGCTCGTAAAGCTCGGCCAAATGGTCGGGCGCGATATACCAAAGCCCGTTCTCAGCGCCGTTGTGGTAGCCCGGCCAACGCAGCCGCGCCGAGAAGCCTTGGATCGAGCCATCCGCAACCACTTTGATCCGCCCCATACGCAAGCGTTCGGTTGAGCGTGCCTTGAGCGACTTCACTTCTTTGATAAGTTCAGCGGCGGATAGCCCCATGAAAAACCGCAGCGGCACGAGGCAAACAGGGTAGTTTTTGCCGCCTGTCACACGCAGCATCATCTCGACGGTCTCAGGGTCCATCCGCGAGGCCAAGTCGGTTATCGTCGTGGTGCCGGTGCGCACACAGAGCTTGGCGAAATTGCGCAAACCCTCCTCATCGGCGTCAAGCAGGCTTCGCGCAAACCCGACATGCTCGCCAACGGGCGTCATCGCGTCGGGGCCTTTCAGCTCGCCCGTTGGCAAGCCATCTTCGCCCAGTGGAATGCCGGGGTGGTTGACGCCAGCTTTCAGAAGCCCCGCCAGCTCAAGCGCGCGGCTGTTGACGTTCATGATGTGGCCCGAGGCATGCAAAACGCCAACCGGCCGCTCGGTTGAAACGCGGTCAAGATCAGCGCGCGAGACTTTGATGTTGTCCATATAGATCGGGTCAAGCTGCCAGCCAGAGATGGGCTCACTTGCATCTGCCAGTGCTTCGCCCGCTTCCCGAAGCCGCTCGACCACAACATCGACAGACTTAGCGCCTTTCCAGAGCTTGCCATCGGGGTCGCTCCGATCAAACCAGCCGCAGTAAACCTTCGCCCAAAGCGAGCCTTCCATGGCGTGCGCATGGCCTTCCACGAAGCCCGGCAAGATCACCTTATCGGCGAACCGTGTGTCTAGAGTGTGCTCACCCCATGTCGCCATTTCTTCCAAAGTGCCCGCGCCCAAGATGCGCCCGTCGCGCACGGCAACATGGCTCGCCTCAGGGCGAGACGGGTTCATCGTAATAATCTTTTTGGCGGAATAGATTGTGATGTCAGGCATGGGCGACTCCTTAGCTTCAGCCCGCGCTTGGCAGGTTTTGATCTTGCTCACTGATCCCCCAAAGCAACTCTCAATTGCTCAAGAAATCAACGATTCCTACACAGGTTAAAGAAATTTCTTTCCAGATTTTCGAATCTCGGTCTAAGCTCAAGCATATAAAAACAAGAGAATCTGTCTGGGAGACATTGAAATGAAGCATCTGATTAAAGGATTTGTTGCCGCCGCCCTTTTGGCTGGCACGGCTGTGGCGGACGACGCGCCAAAGAGGGGCGGCACGCTTGTCACCGTCATTGGCACCAATGTGCGCAACCTCAATTCGGCGGTGCAATCGGGCATCGCGACGGGCTATCCGGGCGCGCAACTTTTTGCATCGCCCTTGCGCTACGACGAAGACTGGACACCGCAACCCTACCTCGCCGAAAGCTGGGAAGTGTCTGACGATGGCCTCAGTGTCACACTCAACCTTGTGAAGAACGCCAAGTTCCATGACGGCACGCCGCTCACGTCAAAAGACGTGGCTTTCTCTGTTGAAGTCATCAAGGCCAACCACCCGTTCAAGGCGATGTTTGCGCCGGTTGAAACGGTTGAAACGCCGGATGATCACACAGCTATCCTCAAGCTGAGCAAGCCGCACCCTGCCCTCATGCTCGCCATGTCAGGCCAGCTGATGTCGATCATCCCGCAGCATATCTACGGCGATGTGCCTGTTGACCAAGTCAAGACACACCCGCGCAACAACGAAAACCCTGTTGGCTCGGGCCCGTTCAAGCTGACTGAGTACAAATCGGGAGAGCACATCATTCTGGAGCGGTTTGACGACTTCTTCATCGAAGGCCGCCCCTACCTTGATAAGGTTGTGATGCGCATCATCACTGACCCTGCTGCACGGGCGATTGCTTACGAGAACGGTGAAGTACAGATGGGCGCGTTTGAGAGCCTCCCGCGGATTATCAACCGTCTCAAGAAGGTTGACACGCTGACTGTGACGCCTGACGGCTACGGCGCGATTGGCCCGCTTGACTGGCTCGCGATGAACACCCAGCGTGGCCCGCTCAAAGACGTTCGCGTCCGCAAAGCTATTGCCTATGCGGTTGACAAGAACTTCATCCAGAAGGCGCTGATGCTCGGCACGGCGTCAGACAGCCGCACAGGTATCCACCCTGACAGCCCGTTTTATAACGGTGAAGTTGACGGCTATGATGTTGACCTCGACAAAGCCGCAGCCCTGCTTGACGAGGCTGGCTTCCCGCTTAAAGACGGCAGCCGCTTTGGCCTGACGATCGACTTTGGCTGGCCCGGCGTGAAGCCGCAGGTTGAATACGTCAAAGCCGCGCTCAAGAAGGTTGGTATCGACGTTGAAGTGCGCTCAAGTGCCGACTTCCCGACATGGGCCAAGCGCATGGGCGAGATGGACTTTGACCTCAGCTGGGACACTGTCTTTAACTGGGGTGATCCGGTTATCGGCGTTCACCGCACCTATGACAGCACGAACGTCGGCAAGGGCGTTTGGTCAAACACGCAGGGCTATGCAAACGCCCGTGTGGACGAGCTGATGGCCATGGCTGCGGTTGAGAACGACCCAGCAAAGCGCAAGGCGCTCTACAAAGAGTTCCAAGCGATCATCGCCGATGAGCTGCCCGTCTACCACACCAACACGCTGCCCTATCACACGGTCTACAACAACAAGGTGGGCAACCCGCCTGTGGGCATCTGGGGCACGTCGACACCTATCGACATGACCTACCTCAAAGACTGATCTGACAGTCAAAAGCTGCGGCAGTTCACGGGTTGCCGCAGCCTTCTTTTCACGAGGCAAAAGCGTGCAGTTTCTTCTCACCACATCAAAACGAGTGTTTTACGCCATCGTGCTGCTTGTCGCGGTGCTGGTGCTCAACTTCTCGCTGATGCACCTCGCCCCCGGCGATGTCGCCGACACGATCAGCCAGTCGATGGGCGGCGCAGACCAAGAGCTGCTTGACCAAATTCGCGCCGACTATGGCCTTGATCAGCCCTTTGTCGTGCAGCTTGGCCGCTACATCGGCGGTGTGCTTACGTTTGATCTCGGCTTCTCGTTTTTCTACAACATGCCGGTGACAGAGCTGATCCTTCAGCGCCTGCCCGCCACTCTTTTGCTGGTGCTCTCAGCGCAGCTTCTCGCGCTCGTCGTTGGCGTGCTGCTCGGCGTCATGTCAGCCCGCAAGCCCAATGGCATCACCAGCCACTTCGTCACGTTCCTCGCGCTCTTTGGCTACTCAGCGCCAGTGTTCTGGACGGGCATTCTGCTGCTGATCGGCTTCTCCCTCAATATCCAGATCTTCCCCGTCGCGGGGATGCAGGACGTGACTATAGAAGGCGGCTTCTGGGTACATGCTTGGGATATCTTCATGCACCTCATGCTGCCGATGATCACCCTCGCGTCGATCTTCCTTGCGCTCTATTCGCGGCTAAGCCGCGCCACGATGATGGAGGTGCTCGGCTCTGACTATGTGCGCACCGCCAAGGCCAAAGGCCTCTCGCAAAACCAAGTCGTCTACAAACACGCGCTGAAGAACGCGCTCTCGCCGGTGATCACCCTCGCTGGCCTACAGTTTAGCGCCGTTATCTCCGGTGCGGTGCTGGTTGAGACGGTGTTCTCTTGGCCGGGCCTTGGCACGCTGGCGTTCCAGTCAATCATCGCGCGTGACACGCCGACGATCCTTGGCATCCTGTTCTTTTCCGCCCTCGTGGTGATCGTGGGCAACCTGCTCACTGACATGGCGCTGCGGCTGGTTGACCCCCGTTTGAGAGGCCGCTGATGTCTGACATGTTGGAAGACGTCATCGAACAGGCCCAGTCGCCCCTCGCCGAGGCTTGGGGCATGTTCAAGCGCAACCACGCAGCAGTTGCTGCGCTTGTTATGCTGGGGCTGATCGTGTTCGGAGCCATTTTTGGCCCCTACCTTTACCCGACCGACCCGTTCGAAATGGTCTGGGCGCCGTTCAGCCCACCGGGGCAAGAAGGCTACTTGCTCGGCACCGACTATCTGGGCCGCGACTTGCTCGCCATGGTGATCAACGGCGCGCGCGTTTCGCTGATGATCGGCCTCGCGGCGGCGGTGGTTTCTGTCGTCATTGGCGTCACTGTCGGCGCCCTCGCGGGCTTCTATCGCGGCGCCGTTGAAGAAGTGCTGATGCGGATCACCGAGTTCTTTCAAGTGCTGCCAACGCTCTTGTTCTCCATGGTGCTGGTCGCGCTCTTCGGGGCCAGCCTGCCGATGATCACCTTCGCCATCGGCATCGTCTCGTGGACGGCAGTTGCGCGCATCACACGCTCCGAGTTTTTGCGCATCCGCGAGCTGGAATACGTCAAAGCCTCGCGCGCTTCCGGCGCTTCCAACCGCAAGCTCATGTTTGGCGTGATCCTACCCAATGCGCTGCCGCCGATCATTGTGCAGAGCGCGCTTATGGTCGGCTCGGCGATCCTGTTTGAGGCGGGGCTATCCTTTCTCGGGCTGACCGACCCGAACGTTGTCAGCTGGGGGCAGATCATCGGCTCTAACCGCCAGTATATCCTCGACGCGGGCTATACCGTGACAATCCCCGGCATCGCGATTTTTGTCACGGTTCTGGCCATTTCGCTTGTCGGCGACGGGCTGAACGACGCACTCAACCCTAAACTGAGGCAACGCTGATGGAGCCGCTTCTGACAGTTGAAAACCTGCGCATTGAGCTGACAACGCGCGACGGTGTTGCGCCCGTGATCGACGACCTCTCCCTCAGCCTCAACGCGGGTGAAACCCTGAGTTTCGTCGGCGAAAGCGGATGCGGCAAGTCGATGACGGCTCTGGCGCTGATGGGGCTTTTGCCCGAGAAAGTCGGCCGTGTCGCGAGCGGCAAGATCCTGTTTGACGGCGAAGACCTCACCCAAGCCACACCCCGACGCCTGCGCGAAATTCGCGGCAACGAGATTTCGATGATCTTCCAAGAGCCGATGACCTCGCTCAATCCGGTGTTCTCTGTCGGCGAGCAGATCGCCGAGGCGATCCGCGCGCATCAGAACCTGTCGCGCACTGCCGCTTGGGACAAGGCCGTCGAGCTGCTTGATGCTGTGCGCATTCCCAACCCCAAGGGCCGCGCGGTTGACTACCCGTTCCAGATGTCGGGCGGCCAGCGGCAACGCGCGATGATCGCCATGGCGCTGGCTTGCGAGCCTAAGTTGCTGATCGCCGACGAGCCGACAACCGCGCTTGACGTGACGGTGCAGGCGCAGATTTTCGACTTGCTCACAGACCTGCAAAAACAGAGCGGAGCAGCCATCATCCTGATCACCCACGACATGGGCGCAGTCGCCGAAATGGCGCGCGATGTCATCGTGATGTATGCGGGGCGCAAGGCCGAGTACGGGCCGGTTGACGCGATCATCGAACACCCGCGCCACCCCTATACGCAGGGGCTGATCTCCTGTGTGCCACACATTGTCAGCGACATGTCCGAGGAGCGGCCTGACTTGGTCGAAGTGCCCGGGATCGTGCCCTCGCTGAAGGATTTTGGCCGCGACCAGTGCCTGTTTGCCAGCCGCTGCGCGCACCGCACAGACGAGTGTCTTGCGGGGCGACCGCCGGAAAAGCACTTCGGGGCAAGCCAGATCGCCGATTGCTGGCACGCGGAGGCGCTTTGAATGACTGACCTGTTGAATGTGCAAAACCTGACTGTTCGGTTCGAAGTCAAACGCGGCGGGGCTTTTGGCAAGAAAGCGCATCTCTATGCTGTCGATGACGTGAGTTTCACTGTCAAAGCCGGTGAAACATTGGCGATTGTTGGCGAAAGTGGCTCGGGCAAAACCACCGCGGCGCTGGCCGTCGCGCAGCTGCAAGGCGCCTACGCCGGAAAAGTCGAGCTTGACGGGCAGGACATCCTGAAGGTGGAAGGCGAAGACCTGCGGCAAGTACGCCAGAAGGTGCAGTTTATCTTCCAAGACCCTTATAGCAGCCTTAACCCGCGCAAACGCGCCGAGGCCATCGTGCGCGAGCCGCTCGACAGCCTGTCTGGCAAGCCGGCGGCAGAGAAAGACGAGATCGTCGCAGGGCTTTTTGAAGCCGTCGGCCTGCGCCGCGAGCAGATGCGGCTGTTCCCGCACCAGTTCTCGGGCGGTCAGCGCCAGCGCATCGGCATCGCCCGCGCTTTGGCCACGCAACCAGAGTTGATCATCTGTGACGAGCCGGTTTCAGCGCTTGATGTGGCCGTGCAGGCGCAGATTTTGAACCTGCTCAGAAAGCTGCAAAAAGACTTCGGGCTGACGTACTTGTTTATCAGCCACGACTTGGGCGTTGTGCAGCACATGAGTGACAGTATTGCGGTCATGTACATGGGCCGCGTTGTTGAACACGCCAGCCGGATGGACCTTTTCGGCAACCCGCGCCACCCCTACACGCAGGCGCTGCTCTCGGCCGTGCCCACGGTTGACCGCGCCAAGCGTGCAGCGCAAAAACGCATCCTGATCCCCGGTGATCCGCCCGACCCTGTGAACCTGCCCAAAGGCTGCCGCTTCGCCAACCGCTGCCCACAGGCGCAAGACAAGTGCCGCCAAGACGAGCCAGCGCTTGTTGACGGCGGCCAAGGCCACCGCGTGGCCTGCCACTTTAGTTAGGTGGCAGCCCAGCAAAAGGCCGCGATCAGCGCAAAGCCAACTCCAAAGCCAACTCCGATGTCGAGAGGCAAACCGCACCCCTGCGTTTAACCATGTTCAACTTTGACTGGAAGACAGGTGCTCAGACGGTGTACGGAGTATATGCGAAGTGTCTCACCGCCAAGACAGGGTCTGACATCTTGCAAATTGAGACAATCTAGTATACATTGGTATACAGCCAAATTGAACACCGTCTCGCAGAGCACTTGCCGCGCGGCGCTTACATTAATCTAACACTAGACTGCTGGATATATCATGAGCCTCTACACCGACTACCTCGCCGAGATCGCCACCCGTAAAGAGCAAGGCCTGCACCCCAAGCCGATTGATGACGCTGCGCTGGTAGGCGAACTCATCTCGCAGATTAAGGACACAGGCAACGAGCACCGCGAAGACTCGCTTAAGTTCTTCATCTATAACACTTTGCCGGGCACAACGAGCGCCGCAGGCACCAAGGCTGCCTTCCTGAAAGAGATCATTCTGGGCACTTCAGTTGTCGCAGAAATCTCGCCGGAGTTTGCCTTTGAGCTTCTGTCACACATGAAGGGCGGCCCCTCTGTTGACGTGCTTCTGACGCTTGCGCTTGGTGGCGATGCTACGATTGCCCAGCAGGCAGCCGACGTTCTGAAGACACAGGTGTTCCTCTACGAATCTGACACCGACAGGCTCGCCGCCGCGAACACCGCAGGCAATGCGATGGCCAAAGAGATTCTGGAAAGCTATGCCAAGGCCGAGTTTTTCACCAAGCTTCCAGCGATTGATGAAGAAATCAAAGTTGTCACCTACATCGCCGCCGAGGGCGACATCTCGACTGACTTGCTCTCACCGGGCAACCAAGCGCACTCGCGCTCAGACCGCGAGCTGCATGGCAAATGCCTGATCACACCAGAAGCGCAGGGCGAAATTCAGGCGCTGCAAAAGGCCAACCCAGACGCGCGCGTCATGCTGATTGCCGAGAAAGGCACGATGGGCGTTGGCTCATCGCGGATGTCGGGCGTTAACAACGTGGCGCTTTGGACAGGCAAGCAAGCCAGCCCCTATGTGCCATTCGTAAACTTCGCGCCGATCGTGGCCGGCACCAACGGCATCTCGCCGATCTTCCTCACGACAGTGGGTGTGACAGGCGGCATCGGCCTTGATCTGGACAACTGGGTCAAGAAGACAGACGCGGACGGCAACACCGTGATGGACGCCAACGGCGACCCGGTTCTGGAGCAGACCTACTCGGTTGAAACCGGCAAGATCCTGACCATCAACACCAAGACCCAAAAGCTCTATGAAGGCGACAAGGAGCTGGTTGATATCTCGAAAGCTCTCACGCCACAGAAGGTCGAGTTCATCAAAGCGGGCGGCTCTTACGCCATCGTCTTTGGCAAGAAGCTGCAAAACTTCGCGGCCAAAACGCTGGGTGTTGAGGCGCCACAAGTCTTCGCGCCTGCACGCGAGATCACCCATGAAGGCCAAGGCCTGACGGCTGTTGAGAAGATCTTTAACCGCCAAGCAGTTGGCGTAACCGAAGGCGCCGTGCTGCACGCGGGCTCTGACGTGCGCGTCGAAGTCAACATTGTTGGCTCGCAAGACACGACCGGCCTCATGACATCGCAAGAGCTTGAGAGCATGGCAGCGACCGTTATCTCGCCGATCGTTGATGGCGCCTACCAGTCGGGCTGTCACACGGCCTCGGTTTGGGACTTGAAGGCGCAAGCCAACATCCCCAAGCTTATGAGCTTCATGAACAAATTCGGCCTGATCACCGCGCGTGATCCGAAGGGGGAATACCCCGCGATGACAGACGTGATCCACAAGGTGCTCAACGACCTCACGGTTGACGACTGGGACGTTACCATCGGCGGCGACAGCCACACCCGCATGTCAAAAGGCGTGGCCTTTGGCGCGGATTCAGGCACAGTTGCACTGGCGCTGGCAACGGGCGAGGCGACAATGCCTATCCCTGAGTCAGTTAAAGTCACGTTCAAGGGCGCCATGAAAGGCTACATGGATTTCCGCGATGTGGTGCACGCCACGCAAGCGCAGATGCTCAAGCAGTTTGGTGACAACGTCTTCCAAGGCCGGATCATCGAAGTGCACCTTGGCACGCTTCTGGCCGACCAAGCCTTTACCTTCACCGACTGGACAGCTGAGATGAAGGCGAAAGCCTCGATCTGTATCTCCGAAGACGAGACGCTGATCGGCTCGCTGGAACTGGCCAAGAGCCGCATCCAGATCATGATCGACAAGGGCATGGACAACGCGGCGCAGACGCTTCAAGGCCTGATCAACAAAGCCGACAAGCGCATCGCCGAGATCAAGTCAGGCGCGAACCCTGCCTTGACGCCTGATGACAACGCCAAGTACTTCGCCGAAGTTGTGGTTGATCTTGATGCGATCATCGAACCCATGATCGCTGACCCTGACGTCAACAACGCCGATGTGTCAAAGCGTTATACGCACGACACGATCCGCCCTGTCTCTTACTACGGCGGCGACAAGCACGTTGATTTGGGCTTTGTTGGCTCGTGCATGGTGCATAAGGGCGACATGAAGATCGTCGCGCAGATGCTCAAGAACATCGAAGCGACTGAAGGTAAAGTCACCTTCAAGGCGCCTCTCGTCGTGGCTGCGCCAACCTACAACATCATTGACGAGCTGAAAGAAGAGGGCGACTGGGACATCCTGCAAAAGTATTCGGGCTTTGAGTTTGACGACTTCGCCCCGAAAAGCGCGGCGCGCACAGAGTATGAGAACATCCTCTACCTCGAGCGCCCGGGCTGTAACCTTTGCATGGGCAACCAGGAAAAAGCCGCCAAAGGCGACACCGTGCTGGCCACGTCAACCCGCCTCTTCCAAGGCCGCGTTGTTGAAGACACCGCCGAGAAGAAAGGCGAGTCGCTTCTAGCGTCAACGCCAGTTGTTGTTCTCTCGGCCATTCTGGGCAGAACACCAAGCATGGAAGAATACAAAGCTGCAGTTGAAGGCATCAACCTGACGAAGTTTGCCCCGCCGGTTGAAAAACCCGCAGGTGCGCGCTCCGCACACTTCTAAGGGCTGTACACTTCTAAGGGCTGTACTAGAAACTGAGGCTGCCTTCCTTCAGGTTGGGCAGCCTTGGCTTAGGCACTGCCGACACAGCTTTGAAACAAAATAAAAGGCGGCCCGAAAGCCGCCTTTTTGATAATGAAAATGTCTTCTAAAATAGGTCTTGGTTCGGTGTCGTGAAGACCGCCTCTGTGCAGTGCTAAGGTCACAATGACCTCTGCTTAGATGTGTTACAGTCCTAAGATCGGGACAGATGCTAGGGCTACAACGCCAGCCAAGCTGACAAAAACACAGGCTGCGGCCGTCAAATCGATGATAGGATAACCCCCCATTGTCTCAACGACGACTATTCTGACGCGCGAAATAGCGCTCCAAAATAAAGCTCAATTCCGAAGGCACTCATCCCTGAGCTGTTCGGTCTTTCGCCTGTAAAGTATCGATTAACTCCATCTCCCCAAGTTCAATATAATCAAACTACATAAGAGCCAGGCGGCGGTCATACCCCAGATTGGGTAAAAACGTGTTTTATTTGACCAAAGGGTCCAAAACTTCCAGCACGTCGCGCCAGTGGCGGAAGAAAATCAGCTGGCCCGCGTCTTCATAGACGCGATAATCAATCCAGTCATGCTGACGCTGAAAGTCTTGCAATGTTTCGCGCGGCACTTGTGGATCATGCGCCCCGTTGATGAAAGTCACCGGAGTTTTGCCTTTCAAAGCATCCACATCGGCAGACCAGTCGCCATTCTGGCGGCCAAGGATCGCGCGTGAAAACGCATCGTGCGCGGAGTGGGTTTTGGACAAAGCCACTTCGGAGCCTGTGACCATTGCCTCAAAAACTTCCGGCTCTTCAAAGGTTTCGACATCAGCGGGCGAGTTGCCATAAACCGCGTTGATAAATCCGTGTTTGCCAATTTTGCGCGCCAATAGAAAGCCCGCCTTCACCATGAAGGGCACGAGATGAGGGGTGTATTTGGCCCCTGCCAAAATAAAGCGGTGCCACTTTTCCATGCGTTCAAACTGCTCGCGCAGCGTCATCGGCAAAACACCTGCGCAGCAAACAATTGCGGTGAACCTTTCAGGGTGCAACCGCGCCAGTTGAACCGCATAAAACGAGTCACTGCCCAAGCTAAGGATCGGACAGCTCTTAACTTTTTCCGCAGCCAGTATCTGCAGGGTGTCCTGCACCTGCGCATCATCATAGCTTGCCCGTTTTGGCAGCGATGTCGACATGCCATAACCGGAACGTACCGGAACAATAACACGCCAGCCGCGCTTTTCAGCTTCCGCCTCGGCCGAGGCTGTCCAACGGACGAGGCCGTAATCAAGCGGCAAGAACAAGAGAGGCTTGCCTTTAGGGTCTCCCAAAACAAGGTAGTCCACACGCCGCCCGTCAGGGGCTGTCAGCGTCTGAAAGTCTCGCGAGGCGAGCGTCGCATAGCCCTGACTCACAAGACGCGGCTCAACCTGCGTGTCGAGGGTAAGGTTGGCCATGTCCATAACCGAAAGCGCCAGTCGGATCAGCTCGACTTGCGAGCGCGTTTCTGTTTTCGACAGGATAGATTTGACCTGCGCGCGCACCGTGTCAACCGAGCGGCCACGCTGGGCTGCTATATCGCTGACAGAGCAGCACTCAACGAGGCCTTGCACAACATCGGCCTCTGCCCCGCTCAGGCTAAAGGCGCGGCGCAAAATGTCGTTAAAGCCCTCGGGCCAGCCCACTTCGCTAGAAGCCGCAAGGATCAGCGGTGCACCATCTGCTGTTTGGCAACGCTGCAAGCGCAACACCACAAAGTGCCCCTTCTCAAGCGAGCGCACCCGCAAAACAGCGGTGTCTTGCTCAGAGCCCGTAAGCAAAGAGCGCACGGTTTTGCCGATCGCTTCGATATCGTCAGCATTCACCGCAAGGTCGGAAAGCTTTGAGCTTTCATCGAGCGCCAGACGCTCACTCGCAGCCGAATTCGCGGCCTTTACCGCAAGGCTGCTGTCCAGAACAAACGCTGACACTTTGCCAAACGGCGCGAGAATACTGTGCACCTCGTCAGCTTGCGTCGACAGGTCAACACGGTCGAGAAACTCGCCTGCGCGGTAGAAATGTCCTGCAATCATTGGATCATCAAGCAACCGCGGCGCTGAAAAGTCGGCATGTGCCCGCAACGGCCTGACGGCGCTTTCCCAGACATCGAGCAATGTCTCGTAGCGTTCGGGATCAAGCGCCACGTCATACAACCTGTCGATCGCCTCATTGCGTTCCTGGTCTGACAGGTCAACGGCTTCATCCTGAGGTTGTGTGCGCTTAGTATCCATACTCTGCCCCTACGGTTCTGCTGCCAGAAGGATAGCACAAACCACCGCGTCTTGCAGGTATGTTTTACCTTACCTGCGGGGTTGATTCGACGATCCGGACTATTTGGCGAACACAGTTAAAAGGACAGCTCCAGAGGCGAGAGCCAGCCCCGATTCTTTGGAGTTTACCCGCACAAAACCGCACCGGCTTGAGCCACAACTTGCAATAAGAAATTTCTTTTTCCAGGTCAAATCTGACGAACTCAAAGGCCTCTTCCAGCAACTCGTGTCTTCCCCGATGTGAAGTCGGAATGCGCCCTATTTCGCGCCAACCGGCTGCACGACTGCCCGCGTAATGCCTTTGAAAAGATTAACGAAAACTTAATTACTCCGCTGCCCAGCCCCGAGCCACAACCGCAGTATCACAGCCGCAAAAAACCGGCCAAAACTGACATGACCTCACTATATATGGGGAGCCAAAATCCACCAAACCCTGCAATATCCACAAAAGGTATGGAATTCCTTAACTTGACTTAGAATCTGATCTGGATGAAGCTCTGGCAATAACTTACCAGTGACCCATTTTATTTTTACCACCTAATTTTCAGTGTCACACTTTTACCGTGACCACATATTTATGAGTTGTTTTGGATGATCGGGCACGGAGCTCTCCACCAATTTGGTGATCTGCTTTGAAGCTGCCACAGGCTTAATACCAAGCCTCGATTTGTACCGTGATATCCTGCAGCCGCATGTTCCCAACATACTCGGCCACGTCTTTCGCACGCCTTGCATTCAGCACAGGCCAGCGGCGCGTCCAAAACACAAAACGCTAAACGCAATTTTTTCTGGAGAACCATCATGACACTCTCAACATTCACTGCTGAAGCCACAATCGAATTTGACCTTGAAGCTCTGATCGCCGCAACGGCTGATCTCTTCGCACCTGTAAGCTTTGCCGATGGCAACGAAGGTAACGAAGATAACGAAGGCAACGAGGACGACGAAGGCAACGAAGATAACGAAGGCAACGAAGGCAACGAAGACAACGAAGGCAACGAAAACGACGAAGGCAACGAAAACAACGAAGGCGACGAAGGCGACGAAGGCCCTGCCGACGGCAACGAAGGCAACGAAGACAACGAAGGCAACGAAGCCGACGAAGGCAACGAGGGCAACGAGCACAACGAAGGTAACGAAGACAACGAAGGCAACGAAAACGACGAAGGCAACGAAGGTAACGAAGGCGACGAAGGCGACGAAGACGACGAAGGTAGCGAAGGCAACGAAGGCAACGAAGACGACGAAGGCAACGAAAACGACGAGGGCAACGAAGACAACGAAGGCGACGAGCATAACGAAGACGACGAAGGCAACGAAAACAACGAAGGCGACGAAGGCGATGAAGCCAACGAAGGTAACGAAAGCGACGAAGGCGACGAGAACAACGAAGGCGACGAAGGCAACGAAAACGACGAAGGCGACGAAGTAAACGAAGGCAACGAAGACGACGAAGGCGACGAAGGCGACGAGCACGACGAAGGCAACGAAGGCAACGAAGGCACCGAAGGCGACGAAGCCAACGAAAACGACGAAGGCAACGAAGGCACCGAAGGCGACGAAGGCAACGAGAACGACGAAGGCAACGAAGGCGACGAAGGCATCAACCTCGGCATCGAAGGTGACGAAGGTGACGAATCTGACGAAGGCGACGAAGGCAACGAGAACGACGAAGGCAACGAAGACAACGAAGGTGACGAAGCCGATGAGGGTGACGAAGGCGACGAAGCCAACGAAGGTAACGAAGGCGACGAAGGTAACGAAGGCAACGAAGGCAACGAATTCGGCGACGAAGGCGACGAAGCCAACGAAGGTAACGAAAACAACGAAGGCGACGAAGGCAACGAGAACAACGAAGGCGACGAGGGCGTCGAGGGCGACGAAGGGAACGAAAACAACGAAGGTGACGAAGGTAACGAAGGCGACGAAGGCGACGAATCTGCCTCGCAAGATGGTGACCTTGTAGGAGCCAACGAAGGCGACGAGGGCAACGAAAACGACGAAGCCAACGAAAGCGACGAGCACGACGAAGGCAACGAAGGCGAGGAAGGCAACGAAGGCAACGAAACCTTCCCGAATGTCGGCCTCGAAAACGACGAAGGTAACGAAGGCGACGAAGCCGATGAGGGTGACGAAGGCGACGAAGCCAACGAAGGTAACGAAGGCGACGAAGGTAACGAAAACAACGAGTACAACGAAGGCAACGAATCCGGCGACGAATTTGACGAAGGTGACGAAGACAACGAAAACAACGAAAGCGACGAAGGTAACGAAAGCAACGAAGGCGACGAAGGTAACGAAGACAACGAAGGCAACGAAGGCGACGAAGGCAATGAAGGCGACGAGTTGACCGACGGTAACGAAAGCAACGAAGGCGACGAAGGTAACGAAGCCGACGAAGGTAACGAAGACAACGAAGGCGACGAAGGTAACGAAAACGACGAAGGTAACGAAGGTAACGAAGGCCTTAACCTCGGCTTCGAAAACGACGAAGGTAACGAGGACGACGAAGGCGACGAAGGTAACGAGAACGACGAAGGCAACGAAGGCACCGAAGGCGACGAAGGTAACGAAGGCGACGAAGGTGGCAACGAAAACGACGAAGGCGACGAAAGCAACGAAGGCGACGAAAACAACGAAGACAACGAAGGAAACGAAGGCGACGAAGGCGACGAAAATAACGAGTTCAACGAAGGTAACGAAGATAACGAATCCAACGAAGGTAACGAAGGCGACGAAGATAACGAAGGTAACGAAGGCGTCGAAGGCGACGAAGGCGACGAAAACAACGAAGGAAACGAAAGCGACGAAGGCGATGAAGGCAACGAGGGCAACGAAACCCTTGAAGGCGACGTCAACGACGAAGGTGACGAATCCAACGAAGGTAACGAAGGCAACGAAGGCGACGAAGGCTTCGAGAGTGACGAAGGCGACGAAGGCGACGAAGCCAACGAAGGTAACGAAAACGACGAAGGTAACGAAAACAACGAAAACGACGAAGGCGACGAAGACGACGAAAACAACGAGAACGACGAAGGCGACGAGAACGACGAAGGTGACGAAGGCAATGAAGACAACGAAGGTAACGAAGGCGACGAAGGCGTCTGATACCCTCACATTGCTAGAGTTGGTTGCGCGCGCCTTGCGCAACCCGCCCTCTCTAAAACCAAAAAAGAAGCCCGGTGTTTGCCGGGCTTCTTTCGTTGTGGGGCCAAGGTTCGTTAAGAAAAGCGCTAGGGGCAGGACCCATTAATCCTGCACCTCTGGCGTCAAATCCGCGAAATATCAGGGGGTTGGTGCGCGCCGGGCATAGTGGTTCTATTCCCAAGCGCGACATGCCGCTGAGATGATGCGGATTTGGCGTCCTTCGGATTTGGCAGATATTTCGCCTGCCGTCTTTCCAATGCCTTGAAATAGAACCACTATTCCTTCAGCACTGGGCATAGTCAGGCAAAATATCTGTCAAACCAGAGGTGCAGGATTAAGGGGTCCTGACCCTAGGGTCAGAACATCAAATTGTGAGCAGGTTTACCAAGTCAGCCGCATCCATCTTGCCCTCGAACAGGGGCCAAAGCGCTTGGGGCGGCAGGCTCGTAAAAGCGCGGATCGCCAGCAAGCGCGCCACCGGATAGTTCCACTGGTAATCATAGCTGCAGCCTTGTGGGTCCGGCGCATCAAGAGCCGCCAGCAAATCAATCCGGTCATTGCGCCAAGTGTTGCCCACCGCGCCCTGCCAGACACCTTTGGCTTTCACATGCAGCGCGGGGTTTTGCGTTCTCAAGTGCTCCAGCAGGGCCAGTTCTGACAGAAAAGCGCAGATCTCTCGCGGCGCAGGCGCGACAAAATTCGCACCGCTCGCCACCAGTTGCACCGCATGGCCGAACTCATGCGCAAGCGTCAGAATATCAGCGATGCCCCCACGGTAATTGCACACCACCAGCGGAACCCCTGCCCCACCGTCATTGAGCGTGAAAGCGCGCGGGAACTTTTCAGGGTCCGGATCAAACAGTGTTTGGGTGCTGCTGTGTACCTGCGCCAGACAGAGGCTTTCCTCATTGAAAACATTGCCCAAAGCGTCGCGCGCGAGGGCCCAAGCCTCGCTTGCGCCGAGCCCTGCCTTTTCCGCGCGCAATTTCGACAGTCCGACGACCTTACTTTCAGCCTCGGCGGGCAATGGCAGCGCAAGCATTTCGCGACATTGCTGCGCGCCAAGCCTGTGTAGCTTCAACCAGTCTTCAAGGCTGTGCTGTGGCTGTTGCTGTGGCTGTGGCTGTTGCTCGCGATTATCTGTCATCAAATTTCGCGATCAATTCAGGCCTGAAACATCGGTCTCGCAAGCAACCGCATCGCGCAGCGCAAAGTGTATGGGCTCGTCGGGCGGCAACAGTGCCTTCACATAAGCGATCCGCGCTGGAACTGCGGCCAGGGTGTCGCGCGTATCAGCCGGCGGAAAGCGATCAGGGTAATGCAAGATCGCGTAGGCAAACAACGCGGTCTCGGCCAGATCTTCGCGCTCAGGGTTTTTGGCGCCGTAGCCTGTCAAAAACCTGCCATCGCGGTTTTGCGCAGCGCGCCACTCTTCAGCCAAACGGTGCTGTGCATCCCACGAAGCATGAACTGATTCGTGGAAGATCGATTCTTCGAGGTGGTCATAAGACAGTCTGTTGTCAGTTGTCTCTGCATAGACAACGATCTGCCCAGTGCCCGCATGAAAGCCTTCACGCCCGCCGTGCACGCTGAAACGCTTGATGCCCGCACGCAAAACTGTCGGCAACTGGCCAAGCGGGCGCGCATAGCGCAGCGCCTCAGCCAAAGCCGCTTCACCGCTGCCAAACTCGGGGTTGATCGCGATTTCGATATTCGCTCCGTCACTGTAGCGTGCCATGAACAAGAAGGCTTCAACGGTCGGCTCGCCGTCAACCCGCTTGTCCCAGATTTGCCGCATGCCCCGGCCCGCGTCTTCCACACAAGAAAGCGTGCTCGCATCCCCTTTCCGGATGATGTCAAACACCGTTCCCGCCGTATTGCTAAAGGGAGGCTCCTGCGCAAACGCGCTGCTGCTTGTCGCCACAATGCCTGCCGCCAAAACGGCGCTCAGGTTGGCTGTTCTATTCCAAAAATACATTTCTCAAATCCTTTTTGTGCGCCGCTAACGCGCGCAGCCACAACCTAACCCAGAGCCGTAGTTAACAGAAGGTTTTTGATGTGCCGCCAACACCACTAAGAGGCGTTTCGCCGAGCTGGCTGCGCTTGCCTACGGCCAAAAACGGTAGGGTTTACCATACTTGAAAATTGACACCAGCGCCGCTAGCGTTAATATCTAGCAAATATTTAGTATGCTTTTTCAGGCAAATTTCAATGCCTACCTTTTGATTTTAAACAAATATCTAATCCACTTCGGAGTGTAGAAATGACTAATTCGAAAAACAGTTTCTCCAAGAAAACCTATTTTCCAACCATGGTTTTCCAGATTGACCTCGCCAATGCGGAGAGCTTGAACAAGAGCCTTTTGAGCTCGATCTACGCTGAGCGAGACAAAGATCGCGAAGGTATTGCACGCTCGAATTACAAGGAGCTTGGCGGTTGGCACAGCCACAACAACCTGCATAAAAACGATGACTACAAAGAGCTCGTGAACGAGATCGGAGACGCCGGAGAGCGCGCCTCAAAAGAGCTTGGTTACAACAAAGACTATGCCCTCACGATTGGCACAATGTGGTCAATCATCAACCCTCCGGGCAGCTCGAACCGCGCGCATGTGCACCCGGGCTGCTTGTGGAGTGGCGTCTATTACATTCAGGCTCCGAAGAACTCAGGGCACATCGAATTTGTCGAGCCACGCACTGTGCATCTGATGAACCAAGGGCGCTATATCCCGAACCAAAAGCGCCCACAGGAATGCTGGAGCAAAGTCCGCTTTACGCCAACCGAAGGGCGCATGATAATTTTCCCAAGCTGGCTTTACCACGCTGTTGATCCGAACCTGGCCAAGGAAGAAGGCGATGCCGCGAACCGCGTGATCATCAGCTTCAACCTGAACCAGCGTAAGAAGTAAGCTAGGCGGCCACCCTGTCACAGGGCGTGTCTGATGAGAGTCGGAGAAAAGCGCGTTTTGTGATAGGCTTAGCTCAATTCACCGCAGCAATCGTCCTGTCCTAGTGCGCCACAGCCCGCGGACAGGGCGCCCGGAACGGATATGAAATGGCACAGAACAACAAAAAGAATGTCGCTCGAGTAGCGCTGCGCAAGGGGCGTTTTATCCTCGTTGCTGCGTTTTTCCTGAGCTTCTTGTTTAACCTTTTGCGCCTTACCGGCCCTCTCTTCATGCTGCTGATCTATGATCGCGTGCTGACGTCGCGCTCGCAGGAAACCCTTGTTTCCCTGTTCATCATGGTCGCGGTTTTCCTGATCGTGATGGGGCTGTTTGACTACTCCCGCCGCCGCATATTGGCGCGCTTTGCCGCCCAGTTCCAAGAACGTGTGGAAGGCAGCATTTTCAACAGTACCAGCAAAGACAAGTTCTTTGTACGCGCCCAAAACAAGCCCGCTTCAGGGCTCAGCGAGCTTGACGCCTTGCGCGGCTTTTTCCACTCGGGTGGGCTGATCGCGATCTTTGATTTCGTCTGGGCGCCGATGTTTCTCGCCGTGGTTTTCGCCATGCACTGGGTCTTGGGCTGCGTCGCACTGGGCGGGCTTGGCGTGTTGCTCCTGCTTTCTATCGTCAAGATGACTTTCTCCAAAGGCCGCGAAGACGGCGCACGCGATGCAAGCAACCGCATCGGCGGACTCAAAAACATGATGCTGATCTCAAAAGACACCATCCGCTCGCAGGAGATGACCTCGTCGTTTAAAGAGCGCTGGATCAACGCGCGCCAAGACTCTCGCGACAACGCGATCGAGCTAAAAGACTGGAGTGCCTGGTTTACCATCCTGTCGCGTCAGTTGCGTATGCTGTTGCAGTATACTGTTCTCGCCACCGGCGCTTACCTGACGCTCCAAGGCCAGCTCTCGGTTGGTGCCATGGTCGCCAGCATGTTCCTCGTTGTGCGCGTATTGCTGCCGGTTGAGCAGTTCTTTAACCAGCTGCCAAGCATTCGCAAAGCACTCACAAACTGGGCCGATCTGCAAAAAATCCTCTCGGCGAAAACGCCGCCCGCTTACAACGAAGACCTGAAGAACCTTGAAGCGCGCCTGTCGCTCACCAACGTTTCCACCCGCTCGCCACTGACGGGCCAGATGATCCTCAAAGGCCTCAATCTGGAAGTGAAACCTGGCAGTGTTGTCGAGATCATCGGCGCAAGCGGTGAGGGAAAGTCTATCCTTGCGGAAACCCTGCTTGGGGCTTGGCCAAAGAACGTTGGCACCATTCTTGT
The DNA here is from genome assembly GCA_016744435.1 of Lentibacter sp. Lineage (GTDB taxonomy): Bacteria > Pseudomonadota > Alphaproteobacteria > Rhodobacterales > Rhodobacteraceae > Lentibacter. Next base: position 28,350 of record JADGEJ010000037.1, read on the forward strand.
CGGAGGGACAAACGTCGAGCGCCTCTCGTCTGATCAGGCCGGTCGCCTGTTTGGCTATGTCCCGGAAACCGTGAATTTCGTGACCGGCACGATCGAGGAAAACATCTCGCGCCTGACGCTGACGCCCGACCGTGACAAAATCTATGCTGCTGCGAAGCTTGCCAAAATACATGACATGATCTCAGCGCTGCCCAACGGTTATCAGACAGAAATTGACGCCGCCAATGTGGCCTTTTCTACAGGGCAGAAGCACCAGTTGGCACTGGCCCGTGCGCTCTATCACGATCCGCGTATCCTGATCATTGACGAGCCCGACATGACGCTACGCCGTGCCCTGCATGGCACACTGATCCCAACCATCGACGCCTTCAAAGCGCGTGGTGCGATCGTGATCATCCTGTCACGCACGCCGCTCAAGCTTACCAATGTGACCATCCGCAAAACTCTGGTAGATGGCCGCCTCAAGCAGCTTGAGCTCGCTCAGAACGTCACCCGTATTGACAACAAAAACGCCCCGACGCTGAAGAAAAAAGTGTCGAGCCTCAAGAGCGGATAAGCGCCATGAGCACAGCAGAAAAACGCCGCACCTGGACCCTTTGGAGGCCCCTCGGAATAGGCGTGGGAGCTGCGATTTTCCTGATCTTGGTACTCGGCGTCTGGGGCAACTTCACCAACATTTCCGGCGCGGTGATAGGCACAGGCAAAGTGCAAGTCGCCACGCAGCGCACTGCGCTTCAACATCCGGTTGGTGGCGTTGTCGCTGAAATGCTCGTCCAAAACGGCGATGAAGTGCGCGTTGGTGACATTTTGCTCAGACTAGATGCCACCTCCTTAAGCTCCGAGCTGAATGTCGTTGAAGGCGAGTTGTTTGAAGCCTTGGCCAACGAGGCCCGCCTGCAGGCCATAGTTGATGATAGCACCGAAATTCTGCCGCATCCGACCCTGCTTGAAGCGGCCGCAACCCATCCCTCGGTGCAAAGCCTGCTAGACCGTCAAGCCAGAAGACTGGCTGCTCACTATGCCTCGCTCAACACCCAGAACAGCCTGCTCGGCCAACAGGCCCAGCAAGTGCGCGAGCAAATTATCGGCACAAAAGCAGAGCTCGCAGCGAAGCAAAAGCGCAAGACCTATGTGGAAGAAGAGCTCGCTCAGTCCAGCGCCTTGGCAGCCAAAAAGCTGATCAAAGCCTCGGTTGTTTACAGCCTGCAAAAGGACAAGGTCACCAATGAAGGCGACATTGCCAGACTGCGCGCCAAAGCCGCCGAGCTGGGCGGCAAAGTTGCCGAGCTTGAGCTTAAGCGCCACGATCTTGCCCCCGCGATCAAGGAGAAAGCCGTCGCCGAAATGAGCAAGCTGCGCCCCGTCCGCACCAAGTTTCTCGAAAAGCGCATCACCCTGCTCGACCGCCTTTCACAGCTCGAAATTCGCAGCCCGATTGATGGCAAAATCCACGACTCGCAAATTCTTGGCCTGCGTTCGGTGATCGTCGCGGCGAAACCGCTGATGTATATCGTACCCAGCCACGAGCCGGTTTCTGTGATGGTCCGCATTGATGCGTCTGACATTGACCAGATTTATCTGAGCCAGCCTGCTTCGCTCAAGTTCCGCTCGTTCAGCCGCCGCACAACGCCGGTTATTTTTGGTGAAATCACCCTGATCTCGCCTGATGCATTTCTCGACGAGAAAACCAAGAAGCCCTACTACGACGTTGAAATTGGCCTCACGCCGGAAGAGCTGGCCAAGCTCGAAGGCAAGCCATTGCTGCCGGGAATGCCCGTTGATGCATTCATTTCAACGCAAAGCCGCACACCGCTCAACTACGTGACAAAACCGCTGCTCAACTACTTTGACCGCGCGTTCCGCGACGCTTGATCTGCTGTGAAAACAGCCCGTTAGAGCTTCTCCACAGCCCATGCCAGCCCGTCAACGTAGCCCTGCACACCACGCCCGACGATAACTTCGTCGGCGCGTTGGCTGACGTAGGAGTGGTGGCGGAACTTTTCGCGCTTGTGCACGTCCGAGATATGCACCTCAACGACGGGGCCTTCGAACGCACTGAGCGCATCGAGAATGGCGACAGAGGTATGCGTGTAAGCGGCAGGGTTGATCACAATCGCATCGGCCGCCTCACGGGCTTCTTGAACCCAGTCGACAAGCACGCCCTCGTGGTTTGACTGGCGGAACACAATATCAACGCCCTCAGGTGCCGCCTCTCGGCACATCGCCTCAACGTCGGCCAAGGTGTCGTGGCCATAAATCTCAGGCTCGCGCTTGCCAAGCAAGTTAAGGTTCGGGCCGTTTAGAATGTAGATCGTGCTCATGTGCGGAGTCCTTTTGGTGTGCGCCAACTGTGGTCAGTGGTGCGGCGGGATGCAACCCCTCCGCGCGTTGAGGCTACCTCTGGGAGCTGTCCGGTTTGAACCTTCATCTGCCGTTGATGAGCAGGGCTATTCGGGCAGGGCCGACCGATAACTGCTTCATCCACAAAACACGCACCCCCAACAAAAAAGGCCCCCGCAATTTCTGCGAGGGCCTCTCTCGTTAAGCGAGCCTAGCTTCAGGCTGATGCGTCCTGCGGGATGCGCAGCACTTGGCCCGGGTAGATCTTGTCCGGGTCAGAAAGCATTGGCTTGTTGGCCTCAAAGATTTCCATGTAGCGCGAGCCTTTGCCCAGCGCTTTTTCGGAAACGGCCCAGAGCGTGTCGCCCTTTTCAACCGTGTGAAAGGCCGCGTCGCCCGCGTCGTCTTCCACTTCGGCGACGCCTTCGACGTTGCCAACTGCCAAGATAACTTTTTCGCGCATTTCTTCCGAAACGGCGTTGCCTTTGACAACAACTTTGTCGCCTTCGATGCTGATGTCGAGGCCTTCGGCGTCAAGCCCGAGGTCTGCGACTTCCTTTTTCAGATCATCTGCTGTTGGCTCTTCGCTCTTAAGACGTTTGCCCGAGCGTTTGAAAAAACTGAATAGACCCATGATTATTCTCCCCTATGTGTCATTGCGCACATTGTCTTCCAACACGGCGCGAGGAACAAGGGGGAATTCAGCCGGTTTCTGCACCCTGCGTAAACTGGAGGCGGGCAAGCTCAGCGTAAAGGCCGTTTTCGGCCACGAGTGCCTCATGCGTGCCTTGCGCCACGATCTGCCCGTCTTCCATGACAATAATGCGGTCAGCCTTTTTCACCGTCGCCAGCCTGTGCGCAACGATGATGGTCGTGCGGTTTTGCGAGAGTGTCTCGACAGCTTGCTGCACGGCCTTCTCGCTTGCGGCGTCGAGCGCCGATGTGGCCTCGTCGAGCAGCAGGATAGGCGCATCACGCAGGATCGCCCGTGCAATTGCCACGCGCTGCTTTTGCCCGCCAGACAGCATCACGCCGCGCTCGCCAAGCTTTGTCTCATATCCTTCGGGCAGTGCCGCAATAAACGCGTCAGCGGCTGCTGCCTTTGCGGCTGCGTAAACCTCAGCATCAGAGGCCTCAGGGCGGCCAAAACGGATGTTGTCAGCGGCGGACCCAGCAAAGATAAACGGGTCCTGCGGCACCACTGAAATCTGCTGGCGGAAGTCACTACGTTTCATGTCACGCAGATCAAAACCATCGAGTGTAATGCGCCCTTCCGCAGGATCATAAAACCGCTGGATAAGCTGCATCATCGTGGTTTTGCCCGCGCCTGAGGGGCCAACGAGCGCCACGGTTTCACCGGCGGCTACCGTAAGATCAATGCCAGTGAGCGTCTGCCGGTCAGGCCTCGCGGGGTAGACAAACCCGACGCCTTCAAAAGCCACAGCGCCACTCAAAACCTGCGGGCATGCGACAGGCTCAGTCGGGTCGTTCACTGTGTCAGTGGCGTTGAGCAGCTCCACCAAACGCTCGGTCGCGCCTGCTGCGCGCTGTAACTCACCCCAGACTTCCGAAAGCGCGGCCACTGCGCCCGCAACCATGATCGAGTAGATCACGAATTGCACCAAAGCGCCCGAGCTCATGACTTCGTTGCGCACATCTTGCGCACCGATCCAGAGCACGCCGACAACGCCCGCGAACACAAGGAACATAACCGCGACTGTCATCAAGGCACGCACGTTGATGCGGCGGCGCGCCACATCAAACGCGCTCTCGGTGACGTTGCTGAAACGCTCGCGCGAAGTGTCTTCCTGCGCGTAAGACTGCACGGTTTGCACCGCCCCCAGCGCTTCTGAGGCCTGCCCCGAGCTGGCTGCGATCCAGTCTTGGTTTTCACGGCTAAGCACCCGCAGTTTGCGGCCCAACGTCAGGATAGGGATGACAACCAGCGGCACGATCAGCAGCACAAGCCCGGTGAGCTTGGCCGAGGTAAACAGCATCAGGATCATCCCACCAATGAAGATCAGCACATTGCGCAGAGCGACCGAAACAGACGAGCCGATAACCGACTGGATCAGCGTTGTATCCGTGGTGATGCGCGACAGGATTTCACCTGTCATGACCTTCTCGTAAAACGACGGGCTCAGGCCGATCACGCGACTGAAAACAGCCTTGCGAATGTCGGCGACCACACGCTCGCCAAGCCGTGTCACCAGCGCATAGCGCAGCCCCGTGCCCAGCGCGAGCAGAGCCGCAACGCCGATCGCGGCGAGAAAGTAGAGATCAAGTATTTCCTGCGCCTCGGCGTTGAAGTTGTCGACAACACGGCGCACAGCAAGTGGCAGCGTCAGGGACAGGCACGCCGTCAGGATAAGGGCCAAGCCCGACAGCACAACCAAGTGCTTGTAAGGCGCCAGAAACGGGAACAACTCGCGCAGCGCACCCACTTGTTTTGACGCTTCGCGCTCGCCCGTTTCGCTTGTTACTTGATCAGCCATGTTCTTCCCGTTGCACAGTTTCACGCTTTTTGGCGGCAAGGGCGGCAAAGTTCAAGCGCCGTTATGCCGCTGGTGCCTGTGAGGCCACGGCAGACCACGCTTTGAGGGGTAAAAAAGAGATTGCTGGAGCGGGCGGCGGGAATCGAACCCGCGTCATTAGCTTGGAAGGCTAAGGTCTTACCACTACACAACGCCCGCCCAGTGAAACCACTGCATATTTCATGGGTTTCGGAGCGTCAAGAGCCCTAAGACCCTCATTTATCTACGATTGTGGTAGAGCGCCATGGCAAGTCTGGCGCCGGAACGGTCTGCGCCCTGCCCTTTTTCTAACTTGCGCAACTTTCAGGCTCGGGGTTTAGCTCGCAGGCTCAATAAGCTGAGGCCCAGAAGCGCGGTTCGAGTTTACCTCTGGGCTAACGCGGTGCACTTTCAGCGTCTCCTCAGGCGCTGGCCGCATAAGCACTGCCGCGCCTTTGCCCTCTTCTCCCAGCCACTTGCCCCAGTTCTGAGGCCCCAGAACAACTGGCATTCTGTGATGCACGCTTGCCGCCATTTCGTTGGCCGCGCAGGTGACGAGCGCACAGGTGCTCACCTTATCGTCGCCCCAGTCTTGCCATATCCCTGCGAACACCACGGGTGTGCCGTCAGCGCGGCTGTAATACCATGGCAGCTTGTTGCCCGCCGCACCCTTGCTCCACTCGTAATAGCCCGTCGCGGGGATAAGGCAGCGACGCTCACGGGCCGCCGAGCGAAAGGCTGGCTTTTCCGCTACTGTCTCTGCGCGCGCGTTGATCAAAAGCGGGCCATCGCTTGGCGTTTTGTACCACTGCGGAATGAACCCCCAACGCATGCTCACCAGACTGCGCCTGTCTCCCTGCACGCGCACAACGTGAATGTCACTTGTCGGGCAGACGTTGTAGTCTGGACCATCTGGCAAAGCATTTGCAGGCGCCGCCGCGAACAGCTGCGCCATGGAATCAGTCGGGAGGGTTATGGCAAGGCGTCCACACATGGCCCCATTAAAGCGCAGCCAAGCGGCGATTGCCAACAGCGCCGCCAGCGCCTATTGTTCACCCGTTAACAAACCGGAGCAGTGCATGGAATTTCACGGCTATTTTCGCAGCTCAAGCAGCTATCGCTGCCGTATTGCGTTTAACCTCAAGGGCGTGAACCCTGCGTTTAAGTCAGTACACCTCAAGCACGGTGAGCAGCACTCCGAGGCGTTTAAAGCGCTCAACCCTCAGGGGCTTTTGCCTGCATTGGTAACCGACGAGGGCGCGGTCTTGATCCAGTCACTCGCCATCCTTGAGTGGCTCGACGAGACCCGCCCAACGCCGCCGCTTCTCTCGGCTGATCCCATCACGCGCGCGCAAGAGCGCGGCTTTGCGCAGGTTATTGCCTGCGAGATTCACCCGCTGCAAAACCTGCGGATTCTGAAGTACCTTACCGGAGAGCTTGGCTTGGAAGAGGGCCAAAAAGACGCTTGGCTGCAACGCTGGCTGCGCGAGGGGCTGCTCGCTTGCGAAGGGCTGCTTCAGGCACGCCCCGCTACGGAGTTCTGCTATGGCGATGCGCCCGGGCTGGCCGACATTTGCCTTGTGCCGCAAGTCTTCTCGGCCCAGCGCTTTAACGTTGATATCAGTGATCTGCCGCGCGTTTCGCAAGTCTACGAGGCCTGCCAAGAACTTGAAGATTTCGCCAAAGCCGCGCCGCAAAACCAGCCCGACTTTGAAGCCTAAGCCCCGTCTGGCACGCCCCAATGCGCCTTGATCTGCGCAACAATCTGGTCGCGTGAGGCGCGGTAGGCCTCGAGCTTTTGCTCGCGCGAATTGCCAACAGGTGTTGGGTCGTCAATCGGCCAGTATTCCAGCTCGCAATGAAAACCGCGTGTCAGTTGCTCGGCCAGATCGCGGCTGTGCGGTGACAAAGCGACGATGACATCAAACGACGATAGCACCTCGCCCATACGCTCCATATCATCAAAGCTACGCGCGCGGTGTCGCGACAGCTCAACGCCGATCTCACCACAAACCGCGATGCAAAACCCGTCGATCTCAAGCTCACTGTGCACACCAGCCGACTGCACATAAGTCCCTGTGCCGTAAAACTGCTTCATGATCCCTTCAGCCATCGGTGAGCGCACTGCGTTATGATCACAACAAAACAACACCGATTGGGGAAGCGTGTTAACCAAACTTAACCCCCGAAGTGCAAAACGCACACGAGCGTAAACAAACGCCGCGCTGTGTCGTGATCTATGTCAGCCTTACCTTCCAGGCGTTCTTCCAAAATGCGCGCGCCTTCGTTGTGAATGCCGCGCCGGGCCATGTCGATGGTTTCGATCTGACTTGGCGGCATGGTTTTCACGGCATCAAAGTAGCTTTCGCAAATCTGCCAGTAGTCTTTTACAACTTGGCGGAAGGGCGACAGCGACAAGTGAAACTCCGCCGCCTTCTCTTCAGCTTCGGTCATCACATCAAACACCAGACGCTTGTCGCGGATCGACAAGCCAACGCGGTAAGGCCCGTCTGGCGCGACACGGTCGTCGCGCTTGGGCAGGCTGAACTTGTTCTCTTCCAGCAGATCAAACACCGCAACCTTGCGCTCCTGCTCGATCTCCGGCGTCGGCGGCGGCAG
>JADGEJ010000038.1 GCA_016744435.1 Lentibacter sp.
GCAAGCGAGAGTCAATCGCTGCAGTGCGGCGTCGAGTTTGCGTTTCGCTGTACAAAACGCGGCGGGCGAGGGGGCTTTGCCCCCTCGCGCTCCCCCAGGATATTTCTTGAAAGAAAAAGGCAGGTTTCAGCGCGCGATTGCGATCGCGGGTTTCATTTTCCTGATCCTTAGTTTAAGTTTTGCTGAAATTAACATTCGGAAAATCAGAAGATGACTCATCAAGAAACCCCCACCGTTTACGACGCAGAACCTATTCCGGCAGAAGCGCGCGCCGAGATTGACCGGTTGCTGAGCTCAGGGGATTTGTTTCGCTATACTGCGCCTGAAGATGCGCCTGTTGCTTTGCTTGAACGCGAGTTTGCCGCTTTACTGGGCGCCAAATATGCGCTTGCTGTGAGCTCCTGTTCAGCTGCCTTGTTTTTGTCTCTGAAGGCGCTTGGCCTGCCGCGTGATGCCCGTGTTTTGATGCCAGGGTTTACTTTTGCGGCCGTCCCCTCATCAGCGGTCCATGCTGATTGCGTGCCAGTGCTTTGTGAAGTTGGTGACAACTATCGCATTGATATGAATGACTTTCAGGCCAAGCTTGATGAGACAATTTCAGCGGTTATCATCTCGCACATGCGCGGCCATACCTCTGACATGGACGCGATCATGGCGCTTTGTGAGGCGCGCGACATTCCTGTTATTGAAGACGCTGCGCACTCGCTTGGCACGACTTGGCATGGCAAAAACATAGGCACGATCGGGAAAATTGGCTGTTTTTCGTTCCAGTCTTACAAGCTGGTGAACGCGGGCGAAGGCGGCATCCTGATTACCAATGATGCTGATGCCGTCGCGCGCGCTGTGATCATGTCCGGCGCTTACGAGCACAATTGGCGTAAACACATGCCTGCTGGCGACAATTCACCCGAACTTGAGGCTGCATTCGCGCGCTGGCAAAACAAACTGCCACTTTACAATTTGCGCATGTCTAACTTGTCAGCAGCGGTTATTCGCCCGCAACTTAGCCACGTCGCGCGGCGAGTGCGCGACGGGCTGCGCAACCATGACTATGTTGCGAAAGCGCTTGAGCAGAGCCCATGGATCACCGTGCCGAGCAAGCTTGGGCCAGAAGAACGCGCACCGGATTCGATCCAGTTTAACCTTGTGGGGCTGGATGATGCACAGGTCCGCACCTTTGCTGAAGCCGCCGAAGACCGCGGCGTGAAAGTGCAAGTTTTCGGGCTGTCGACAGACAACGCCCGCGCCTTCTGGAACTGGCAGTTTATCCCCGGCGACGCACCAGAGCTTCCCCAAACCCGTGCCATGTTGATGCGGGCCTGTGATGCGCGCCTGCCTGCGCGCCTGACCACACCGGAGCTTGACGGGATCATCGCAGCCCTCACAGGTGCCGCCAACGAGGCCAGCGGAGCCTTGGCTAAAGCAGTTTGATCGAGCCTTCGATCTGCGGATACGTCGCAAGCGCCGGGCCAATGACAGTGTCTTGCAACACGGGGCGCAGTTTTTCGGCAACTTGCGCTGGCATGTCTTGCAGCACGCCCGCGCGCGCCGTGAGGCTTATCCGCCTTGAGAGCGGCTCAAACGGCAGTTCCATGACGTCGATCTTGAGGGCAAAACGCCGGGCGCGCATGAGCGCGAGAGGTGTGAGAATAGTCCAGCCTGTCCCCTGCCCGACCATGGCCAAAATCGCGTGATAGCTGTCGAGTTCAAAGCGGTGAGCGAGGCGCAGATTTTGGCGAGCAAGGTGGCTTGCGATCATCCTGCCCATGTAGTGGCGCGTGGTATATTGCACCAAGGGAAGCTTCTTAAGCTGTTTAAAAACATCACCTTTTTGGTCAATCGCGCCTTTGGGGGCAGCAACAACAAAACTGTCGTCAAGCAGCGGGTGCACTTCCATCCAGTCGGCAACAGCCCCCATTTCAGCCGCAACAATCACATCAACTGCGCGCGTGTCTAGCTGGTCATAGAGAAAGTGGCTGGCGCCTGTCTCGAGCAAGAACTGACAGGTTTTCAACTCGCCTGCCATCTGGGTCAGAAGCTGCGGCGTCACATCGGCTTCAAAGTCTTCGATCATGCCGAGACGAAAGCGTGTAAGAGCCGCAAGATCTGACATCGCCAATTCGGCGCGCACATGCTCTGCTTCGTTTAGGATATTCTGCGCGCGGCGGCGAAAAATCTCGCCTGCTGGCGTCAAAAGAACGGGCCGCGAATTGCGCTGCAGCAAAGTCACGGCCATTGCGTTTTCAAGGTTGGTCAGCTGCTGTGACACGGCAGAAGGGCTCGCTCCCAAGCGCCTTGCGGCGGCGGTGATCGAGCGCTCATCTGCTGTCGCGATGAAGACTTCCACCCCCCAAAGAGTGAGCTTTCCGGTGGCTTCAGCCATATAGGCTTACTTGCCTAAGGTGCTGAGTTTGGCTTGAAGCGCGGCCAGCTCGGCTTTGATCTCATCAAGGCCTTCATCTTGAGGTTCGGGCATTGGCTCTTGCTCGGGCTCGGGCGTGGTGGCTTCTTTCGCCTTGCCCGCGACGCCGCCTGTCATCACATTCAAGAAGGCTTGCTGTTGGGCTTTCATCGCATCAAAACCCGGCACAGTGCTCATCGGGTTGACCATGTTTTCCATGACCTTCGATTGCCCGTCGCGCAACATGTCAAAGCTGGCTTGCAAAAACTGCGGCATAAAACCCGTGGCTTGGTTGGTATAGCTGCGCACAATGTCGTTGAGCACAGGCACAGGCAGCATGCTTTCGCCGCGGCTCTCGTGCTCGGCAATGATTTGCAGTAAATACTGGCGCGTCAGGTCGTCGCCGCTTTTCAGATCAACGATCTGCACTTCGCGACCATCCCGAATAAACGCCGCAATGTCGTCAAGTGTCACGTAGTCGCTTGTCTCGGTGTTGTAGAGCCTGCGGCTTGCATAACGTTTGATCAGCAGTGACTTGTCGGCTTCAGACATTGGGGTCTCCTCCCGGAAAATGCAGCCCTAAACGTGCAGCGCTGCAGCATACCTTAAGTGAGGTCTGCGCAAAAAGAAAGAGCGGGCCTGAACAGACCCGCTCCTAGCTGACGTTCTTTAAAAGGGAGGAGAAAAAGAACGCTCACTGTAGTTCTTTAGCTTACTTAGCAGCTGTTGCTTTCTTGGCTGCTTTTGTAACTTCGTCAGTCGCTTTTTTAACAGCTGTTTGAGCTTCTTCTGAAGCTTCTTTGCCGGCTGCCATCATCAGTTCAACGGTTTCCATTTGAACTTTTTTCGCAACTTCGGCGAAGGCTGCCATGTTTTCGGCGGCAACTTCAGCTTGGGCTGAGGCGAAGTCTGTCATCGCTTTTGCGTAGTCAGCTGGCTCGGCTTTGGCTTTTGACATGTCTGTCAGTTTTGCAAGCGTGTCTGTGGCCCACTTGCCTGAGATAGTGGCTGATTTTTCAGCAGCTTCGACAGCAACGTTTGAGAATTTTTCGCCAAGCTCGGCTTGGTTTTTGAACGCGCCGTCAAAGGCTTTCGTGTCTACTGGGAATGCGCCCATCATCTCTTTGAGTGTCGCTGTGAAATCTGTTGCGTTTGTCATGTGATCAATCCTTGGGTTGCGGCGGCAAAGGCCTGTTTGTTTACTGCGTCTGCAAACCTTATACATGCTGCAGTGCGGCATGGCAAGTTTTTATTCTGCACTGCAGCATTCGCGGCAAATAGGACTCAAGACTTTGATTTTTATAGGTAAATTAGACCATGCTGCGTCGCAGCGTTTTGCACTCGCAGAAAGACATCCGCGCCAGAGCAACAGAAACCCTGCTTTCACAGGGTTTTCGCGACTCACATCTCTGGTTTGAGCGTTACATAGGTGCCAGGTGCATCGCAAAGCGCTTCATAGCCCGCGTCTCCCGGGGTGCGCGCCGGAACCATCTTTGCGGAGCGCTTGTTGAGCCAGCTCTCCCAACGCGGCCACCAAGAGCCCTCGTTAAACGTGGCCCCTGCCATCCATCCGTCAGCGGCTTGTGACAAATCACCATTCGTGTAGTGGCCGTACTTCTTTTTGCTCGGTGGGTTCACCACGCCCGCAATGTGGCCCGACTGGCTGACAACAAAGGTCCTGTCCTTCGCTCCCGTCTGGGTAAAGCCGCGGTAGCAGTCTTTCCACGCGGCGATATGGTCGGTCTCGCAGGTGATCGAGAACAGCGGGACCGTCACATCTTTGATATGCAGCGTCTCACCCAGCATTTCATAGCCCGTGCTGACGAACTCGTTTTTCTGGCAAAGCCCGCGCAGATAATCCATCACCATCGTGCCCGGCAGGTTGGTGCTGTCACCATTCCAGAACAGCAAGTCAAAGGCTGGTGGCGTCTCGCCCATCATGTAGCTTTTGATAGCAGGGCCGTAGACCAAGTCGTTAGAGCGCAAAAAGCTCATGGTGCGTGACATGATAACGGAACGCAGCACGCCGTGCTTGCTCACCTCTTCTGCGATGCCATCAACAAAGTCATCCTGCAGGAAGGGCGTAAACTCGCCCTGCTCGCTGAAATCGGTCAGAGCCGTGAAGAACGTCGCCGACTTGATCGACTTGTCGCCCTTGGCCTTCATATAGGCCAGCGTCATGTGCAGCGTCGTGCCGGCAATACAATAGCCGACAGCGTTAACTTGCTTCTCACCGGTGATGTCTTTGACAACGCGCACCGCCTCGAGCATGCCGTTTTCAACATAGTCACTCATGCCAAAGCGGCCTTCGGCGCGGCCAGGGTTGCGCCAGCTGACCACAAACAGAGTATAGCCCTGCTCGGTGATCCACTTGATCAAGCTGTTTTGCTCTTTCAGATCGAGGATATAGAACTTGTTGATCCACGGCGGGAAGATGATCAGCGGCGTCGCATGCACTTCTTCTGTCTGCGGCGCATACTGAATAAGCTCGATCAGATCGTTGCGAAACACCACCTTGCCCTCAGACGTGCCCACATTGCGGCCCAACTCGAACGCGCTCTCATCGGCCAGTCGCACCAGCATCTCGCCATTGTTGGCTTCGATATCCGCAACAAGGTTCTCCAGCCCCAACACAAGCGACTCGCCCTCTGTCTGCACGGCTTTCTCCAGCGCATCAGGGTTGGTGCCCAAAAAGTTGGTCGGTGCCAGCATGTCGATAATCTGGTCAGAAAAGAACTTCAGCCGCTGCTTATCTTTGGGGCCAAGATCATCCACATCGTCAACAGCTGTGCGCAAAGCCTCCGCGTTGATCACATATTGCTGCTTTACGTAGTTGAAGTAAGGGTTGGTCTGCCACAGTGGGTTTGAGAACCGCTTGTCCTTTGGGGCCCGATCTTCCGGCGCTTTAAAGCCTTCTTCTACATAGGCTTTCTGTGCTTCCATAAAGTGGCTGACGGATTTACCCCAATACTCCAACTGCTTCTCATATATGCGCTGCGGATTCTCCAGCATTTCAGACCAGTAATTCGCCACGGCATGCTGAAACAGCTCCGGATTCGGAGAACTCAGCGTCGGATTCACAGGCTTTCGCACCTCGAGAGCCGCCATCAAACGCGCTGATAAGGCCTCAACTCGCGCCAAATTGGCCTTCATTTTATCAAGATTTTCACCTGCGACATCATCGGTTGTTGTCATCTTAATAAATTTCCCCTAGCTTTTTCTGCAATGCGGCATAAACTGCGTTGCAATTGTTTTACGTTACGATGCGACTTACCTTAGGTAAGCGCAACTCTTTGATCAAGGACGCTCACATGCGCTATATGGCAAGCTACGATTGGATGGAGACACTCCGCAATACCAACCAGTGGCTCGGAGCGACTGCGCTCTCGATGGCATCCTACCCCGCTTTTGCGATGGTGCCAAACCCTGCCTTAGACTGGATGGCCGCTTGGGGCGAAGTGACGGAACGTAGCTTCCAACGCATGACAGCCAAACCCGACTGGGGCATCGACACATTCACATGCAACGATGGCCGCGACCACATTGTGACGGTTGACCATGTTGTTGAGCGCCCGTTCGGCGATCTGCTGCACTTCAACGTAAATGGCCGCGAAACCGCCGAGCGCAAAGTTCTTATCGTCGCGCCGATGTCTGGCCACTACGCAACTTTGCTGCGTTCAACCGTCAAAAGCCTGATCAAGGACTGCGAAGTCTACATCACAGACTGGCACAATGCGCGCGACATTCCGGTGTCGGAAGGTAAGTTTGATGTGGAAGACTACACGCTATACCTCGTTGATTTCATGCGCGAACTTGGCCCCGACACGCATGTTATTGCGATCTGCCAGCCAGCGCCCCTGACGCTTGCCGCAACCGCCTATCTCGCAGAGCAAGACCCCGACGCGCAGCCGCGCTCACTCACGCTCATCGGCGGCCCGATCGACCCAGACGCAACGCCAACAGAAGTCACTGACTTTGGCTCGCGCGTCTCTATGAACCAGCTTCAAGAGACGATGATCCAACGTGTTGGCTTCCAGCACAAAGGCGTTGGCCGCAAGGTTTACCCGGGCTTGTTGCAACTGTCGTCCTTCATCTCGATGAACTCGGAGACACACGCAAAAGCCTTCCAAGACCAGATCGCGCGTGTTGCAAAAGGCGAAGCCTCAGAGCACGACAAGCACAACAAGTTCTACGACGAATACCTCGCCGTGATGGACATGACCGCCGAATTCTACCTCTCGACAGTTGAGCGCATCTTCAAAAACGGCGAGATCGCCAAGAACGAATTTGTTGTAGACGGCCACAAGGTCGATATCGGCGCAATCACAACCGTCGCAGTGAAAACCGTCGAAGGCGAGAACGACGATATTTCGGCCCCCGGCCAATGTATCGCCGCGCTTGATCTTTGCACGGGCCTGCCGGACAGTAAAAAGGCCTCACACGTTGAGCCCGGTGCTGGCCACTACGGTATTTTCGCAGGCAAAAGCTGGCGCAACAACATCCGCCCGCTCGTGCTCGAGTTTATCGACGCCAACTCAGGCGCGCCTGCAAAACCGAAGAAGGGCAAAAAAGCCGCGAACACCAACGCTGCTTAAGGCAAATCTAAAGCCAAAGCCATTCAACGATCCACAAGACACAGCCTACGGGCAGCGCAACGGTTATCGCCAACAGCGCTGCCCCAATGGGCGTCAAAGTGACGGGTGCTATCGTCTGCCCGAAAACGGTTTTTCCTACTTTCATAGGTACTCATTAACCATGAATTAGGTTTCATTTGGCTTAACAAGCTCATGAAGCCTGACTTTAAGCCTGACAATGCCCCTCTCCAACAATCTGATTTGTTTGCTCAGGCACTCGGGCTCATGGGCCGCGAAGTCATCAAACTGTCCATGCCCCATGCTGAGGGCTTCGCTCTGCGCCGCCGCCCTTTTCCCGCGCTCTTGTCGCGCGGTCCGCGCTGGCACGCCACAGCCGATGTCACAGCCCAAGCCGAAAGCATAGGCCGCGCGGCCGAGCAAGGCGTGCGGCTTATCAATGCAGAATGCGCCAGCCATGCCGCCGCCCTTAGGCGTGCAGGTTTTCGCCAAATCCTGACAGCGGCCCATATCGCCGAGCTTGATTTGACCCAGTCGTTAAAAACCCTGCGTGCAAGCGCAAAAGGCAAATGGCGCAACCGCCTTGTTACTGCCGAGGCCGGGCTGAGCAAGCGACGAAAGTTACTGCACCGCCCGCTTTCTCTGCCCCGTGATGCTTGGCTCCTTGAGGCCGAGGCGGCACAGCGCAAACGGCGGCGCTATCGGGCTTGGGCGCCCGAGCTTGTCCATGCCATGGCCTTGGCGCAGCCCGAAAGCCTGCGATTTTTCTCGCTGGAGGAGCACGGCAGGAGCATTGCTGCAATGTTGTTTGTGCAGCACGGCGCGCGCGCCAGCTATCACATCGGATGGTCTGGCCCGGCGGGGCGCGCGGCCAACGCGCACACCCTGCTCTTGTGGGCGGCGATGTCGGCGTTAAAGGCACGCGGCGTTCAGACACTAGAGCTTGGCAGCCTCGACACGGAAACCGCCCCGTCGCTTGCGCGTTTCAAACTCGGGTCTGGCGCTAAAGCGCGCGCTTTGGGTGGCACTTGGCTGCGCTTAAAGCCCTAGCAACGCGCGCCCTGTTAACGAATGAGGCAGCTCAAAATCGCCTCAAAACTGTATGTACGCGTTATGCATACATAGCTGCATACATAGCGGCATAGGTAGCTGCATACTGTAGGCACGGCTGATTTTGCCCGCTTTGGCGAAAGTTAACGCGCGCGATCAATCGCGCAAAACAAAGGGTTGCGACAGCCATTCTGTCAGCAAACCGTTCACCACTTCAGGCGCTTCAAGTGTCGGCACGTGCCCTGCTGTCTCGACGATACTGAGCTTCGCATAGGGGATCAGCTCGGCCATGAACTCGTGCCGCTTTGGCGGTGTCAAACCGTCATGTGCACCGCACATCACCAAAGCAGGTACGCGACACTTGCGCAGCACTGCCTGCTGGTCGCGACGCCGCTGTAACGCTCTGATTTGGCGCATAAAAACTTCCGGCCCAAGGCTCTCCGCCATTTCCTGCATACGTGCAAGAACGGCCATGCGCCCCGGCCCCGGCGCGAGAAACTCAGGCTTCAGAAACCCGCGAATCATGTCCATCATCCGGCCAGATTTGATGCCAACAATCATCGGTTCATAGGCAGCAGCGCTCTGCGGCGTTTCGGCCAGCGGGTTGGTATCCATCAAGCAAATGCGCGTCACACGCTCAGGCGCACGTCGCAGGATTTCCATCGCGATAATCCCGCCCATCGACAGGCCAGCAAGCGCGAATTTATGCGGCGATTCCATAAGGATAGTCGAGGCGATCTCCTCAATCCTCTCCCCACGCGTAGCACAAGCGATCATCACATTACGCTCTTGAGAGAAATGTTCGACCTGATGCTCAAACAATCGCACATCGCACATCATCCCGGGAATAAACAGAAGGGGTTCCGTCATCACTCACACGCCTTTTTGACTGCCTCACTCCCAACCTCGCACACAGCGCTGCGGCGTCAACCGCCGAATAAGCATAAGCCCCGGAAAACCGGAAAATCGGCATAACGCTGCTGCCTTTCAACGAGGCTTTCGGGCGGGTCTTCACCACGCCGTACCAATGTTCCACGCGGGGCCATGTAGCTTGAAATCATCCGCCAAGGCGTGGGGCGCCAACTGATGTTAAAAGCACAGAGCTTGGGGAAAAACCAAAGCTCTGAATACGGTAAATGATCATGGATCCAATAGGCTAAGTCTCTCCAATCACGTCCTTTTTCGTATTGTTCCGCGAACCATGGAAGCGCGATCGAGGCACCCGCAATGGCCTCCTCGCCGGTGCCCCTGTCCCAGATGTGGCACTCTTGCGGGTAGTCATTGCGCGCACAATTCAGGCGATTTTCGTTGCCAAAGGTGTTGAGGCTTGCCGAACGATAGCCCGAGCGTACAGCGACACGACCAAACGTCTCTTCAAGTGGATCAAGCAGTGCTTCGCAAAAGGCACGCCCATTGGCGAGCGTCAGGTCCGGATCATCAGGAATGTTCTGCAACCTATGGAAATTTGCGATCTCAGAGTAAAGAAACTCGCGCATGTAAAAGTACTTTGAAAGCCTCTGGCGCCCTAAGGTTTCAAGGCTCCACATGCTTTGCGGTATGCGCATCAGCCGTAGCCATTCCAACGAAAAGCGCCTTCGTCTGACAGCGGTGAGAACGGGTTATGCGCGATCTCCCAAATGTGGCCGTCCGGGTCAGCGAAATAGCCGTGGTGCCCGCCCCAAAACACGTCGGAGGCCTCTTTCAGGATGCGAGCACCCGCGGCTCTGGCGACGTCGATCAATGCCGCAACTTCTTGTTTTTCAGAGACATTATATCCGAGTGTCATCGCCCCGCGGCCCAGATCAGCCTCTCTAATGCCGATGTCTTCAGCCAGTTTCGCGCGCGGATAAAGCCCGAGTGTTTGCCCGATCAGATCAAATGCGACAACGCCATCATCTGTCTTAACCCGTGCCCAACCAAGAGCCTCGTAAAAGGCCGCCGAGCGCCCCATATCGCTGACTGCCAATGTGATAAGGGAAACCCGCTGCTGCATACTACTAGCCTTTGATTTGGTTCAAATTCATAAATACCGCTGCTCTCATGAACCCACCATAACCTCTGTCACAGCCTCTTCAATGAGCTTCAGGCAAGCCTCGTCAGAAAAGCGGTGGTCTGCGTCCTTGACCAGATTGAGCCGCATATCAGGGCCTTGTGCGTGCTCTAAAAGTTGCACCGCAGTGGCCACACTGACGGCCGTGTCAGCAGTGCCTTGCAAACACCGCACGGGAAAAGGAAGATCAAGCCTATCGCGCAAAACCAAATTGTTACGCCCATCAACGATCATCTTTTTGGTGATAATATAAGGCTCCATATAGTCTGACGGCAGTTCGACATGGCCCATAGCTTCAAGCGCGGCCTTCTGCTCATCGGTAAAGCTCGCCCAATAGCCGTCTTCGGTAAAGTCAGGCGCGGCTGCAATGGTCACAAGCCCTGCGATGCGTTCAGGCATAACGCGGGCAAGCAAGAGCGCCTGCCAGCCGCCCATGGAGCTGCCAACAACCAAAACAGGCCCATCCGTGAGCGCATTCACAACCGCAAGAGTGTCTTCATGCCAGTCGCCGATACAGCCCTCTTCAAACGTGCCAGAGCTTTCGCCATGGCCGGAATAGTCAAACCGCAGGAAGGCGCGGCCCTGCGCCTTTGCCCATGCCTCAAGGTGCACAGCCTTGGTGCCCTCCATGTCTGACTTGAGCCCACCGCAAAACACGATGCAGGGCCCCTGCCCGCCGTGCTTGTGGTAAGCGATCCGCCGCCCCTGTGGCGTGTCAAAATGGTGTGCATGGCTCATGCTGTTCCCCCTTGTGAGAGCGCCAGTTTGCAACAGGCCAAGAAGCCCCACAAGCCCCCGCTTGACTTGCCTCACCCAAAGGCGCAAAACGCTCGCGAACCATACCCGCAACCGGGCGCTTTTGTAGGCGCCAAACTGACGAGGAGCTAGGCCCATGAGCCAGATTTCCCTTACCCTTCCTGACGGCAATTCACGCAGCTATGAGGCTGGCGTCACGCCTGCTGACGTGGCTGCTGACATTTCAAGCAGCCTGCGCAAAAAGGCCATTTCCGCTACTGTCAATGGCCAGCACTGGGACTTGCAATGGCCCATTGAAGCAGACGCCGACATCGCGCTGCACACCCTCAAAGACGAAGAGCAAGCCAACGAGCTGATCCGCCACGACTTTGCCCATGTCATGGCCCGCGCCGTGCAAGAGCTGTGGCCTGACGTAAAGGTGACAATCGGACCAGTTATCGCCAATGGTTGGTACTATGACTTTGATCGCAAAGACCCGTTCACGCCAGAGGACCTCTCGCTCATCGAAAAGAAGATGAAAGAAATCATCAACTTGCGTGATGAAGTGCGCACCGAAATTTGGCCACGCGACAAAGCGGTTCAGTTTTACAAGGACAACAACGAGCCCTTCAAAGTCGAGCTGATCGACGCCATCCCCGGCGACGAGCCTCTGCGCATGTATTGGCACGGTGACTGGCAAGACTTGTGCCGTGGCCCACACCTGCAGCACACCGGACAGCTGCCCGCTGACGCCTTCAAACTGATGAGCGTCGCGGGTGCTTACTGGCGCGGCGACAGTGATCGCGAGATGCTGCAGCGCATCTACGGCGTGGCCTTTACGGGCAAGGAAAAGCTCAAAGCCCACCTCAACATGCTTGAGGAAGCCGCCAAGCGCGACCACCGCAAACTTGGCCGCGAAATGGACTTGTTCCATATGCAAGAAGAGGCGCCAGGCCAGATTTTCTGGCACCCGAACGGCTGGAAGATCTATACAACTTTGCAAGACTATATGCGCCGTCAGCAAACGCGAGGTGGCTATGTCGAAGTCAACACACCACAGGTTGTGAACCGCAAGCTCTGGGAAGCCTCGGGCCACTGGGAAACCTACCAGGAAAACATGTTCATTGTCGAAGTCGACGAAGACCATGCCCGCGAAAAGACAATCAACGCGCTCAAGCCTATGAACTGCCCCTGCCACATTCAGGTTTTCAACCAGGGCCTCAAAAGCTACCGCGATCTGCCCCTGCGCATGGCCGAGTTCGGCTCGTGCAACCGCTATGAGCCCTCAGGCGCCCTGCACGGCATTATGCGTGTGCGCGGCTTCACTCAGGATGACGGGCACATTTTCTGCACTGAAGATCAGATCGTTGATGAAACTGCCAAGTTCATCAATTTCCTCGCTGCGGTATATTCTGATCTTGGCTTCGATGACTGGACAATCAAGCTGTCTACCCGGCCAGAAAAGCGGATCGGGACAGAAGAAACCTGGGACAAACTCGAAGCCGCATTGGGCGACGCTTGTAACGCTGCGGGGCATGAGTATGAGTTGCTGCCCGGTGAAGGCGCGTTTTATGGGCCTAAGCTCGAGTTCACCCTCACTGATGCTATCGGGCGTGAATGGCAGTGTGGCACGCTGCAAGTTGACAGCAACATGCCCGAGCGCCTGAATGCCAGCTATATCGGCGCAGATGGCGACAAGCACCTGCCCTATATGCTGCACCGCGCCACGCTTGGCTCATTCGAGCGTTTCATCGGCATCCTGATCGAAGAACACGCAGGCAAGCTGCCGTTCTGGCTTGCTCCACGCCAAGTTGTTGTCGCGACGATTATTTCTGATGCTGACGATTTTGCCCATGAAGTTGTCGCCGCATTGCAAGCCGCAGGCGTGCGCGCCGAGGCCGACACCCGCAACGAGAAGATCAACTACAAAGTTCGCGAACACTCGCTTGGCAAGGTCCCCGTGATCCTTGCCATCGGCCACCGCGAAGTTGAAGAGCGCACGCTCACTGTCCGCCGCCTTGGCGAAAAACAGACAAGTGTTACAAGTTTCGAGGATATCGTGAGTGAGTTGACAAAAGCAGCGACGCCGCCTGACCTTTTGTAACATTTGAACCTTATGCCAAAAGCGGGCGCACCATAAATGCGCCCGCTTTTGCAATTTTTCGGCCAGTTTCAGCCCCAAAAGTCACGAAAAAGCTGGTTAGCGCTCGCGATCGCGTGAAGCACGCGGCCGTGAATAGCCAGCGCGCCTACTTTCTCTCTAGTGTTGGATCACCGCACAACGCGGTCCGATTTTAACATTCAAGGGAGTTCCCAATGTCTAAGATGATGAAAACAGTTGCCGTAGCAGGCGCAGTTGCAGCCGCCCTCAGCGCCCACGCCACAACAGCCGTTGCCGCAGAAAAAGAGAAATGCTTCGGTGTTTCCATGGCTGGCAAAAACGATTGTGCAGCAGGCCCAGGCACGACATGCGCCGGCACCTCAAAGGTTGACTACCAAGGCAATGCCTGGACACTCGTTGACAAAGGCACATGCATGGAAATGGCGCTTCCAGCCGCAGATGACGGTATGATGCGCAAAGGCTCGCTTGAAGCTCTTGATCGCGACTTGCCAGCATAAGAACCTCTCGCAGGAGGGTCTTTGCGCCCTCCTGCTTCCCCTTCTCGGAGCCTGTAAATGTTTGACAAAAGCCCCCTTAAGGCTTTGCCTGCCGCCTCTGGCGTGGGCTACAAGCCGCAGCATTTCTCCGAAATAATGTCTGATGTCGCGCAGGCCATTTGCCCCGTCGGTTGGCTCGAAATTCACGCAGAAAACTATATGGGGCAAGGCGGGCGCCCGCTTGCTCAACTGCGCCACTTGTCCGAACATTTTCCCATTTCTGTGCACGGTGTCGGCCTGTCTATCGGTGGCGAAGGCCCGCTTGACGCCGATCACCTCGCGCGCCTCAAGCAGCTTTGCGACTGGCTTGAACCTGCCAGCTTTTCCGAGCATCTGGCTTGGTCGTCACATGAGAGCGCCTTTCTGAACGACCTGCTGCCGCTGCCTTACAACACAGCAACTCTCGCCCGCGTTGGTGAGCACATTGATACGCTGCAAAACACTCTCGGGCGGCAGATATTGCTTGAAAATCCGTCATCATATCTCGCCTTTGACACATCTGACATGAGCGAGACCGACTTCCTCGCCGAGCTCGCGCAGCGCACGGGCTGTGGGCTGCTCTTGGATGTGAACAATGTTTTCGTGTCTGCCACCAATCTGGGCTACAGTCCGCAAGGCTATATTGACGATTTCCCTCTTGATAAGGTTGGAGAAATTCACCTTGGCGGCCACGATGAAGACATTAATGATGCAGGTCGCCCATTGCTCATTGACAGTCATGGCTGCGAAGTCGTTGATCCTGTTTGGGCCCTGCTTGACCACACACTTGCCCGCTCAGGCCCGCGCCCTTTGCTGATCGAATGGGACAACGACGTGCCGGATTGGCCCGTTCTCGCCGCAGAGGCTAAGCGCGGCGCAGCCGCTCTGGTTGCGCTATGAGCCAACTGCACTTCAAGCAGGCATTGCTTGACCCTTCGCTGCCAGCTCCCGCGGGCCTTCAAGATGGCCAGGGCAGCCCTGCCGGGCGCCATTTTGATGTCTATCGCAACAACGTAACCGTCTCGCTGATCGAGGCCTTACAAACTGGCTTTCCAGCCGTTTGCAAGCTGCTTGGCGAGGAGAATTTCACCAACCTCGCGCGCGATTACTTACGCGCTGAGCCGCCCACGTCACCGGTTATGATGTTCTATGGGAAGGGCTTTGCAGAGTTCGTGCAAGGCTTTGAACCGCTTGCAAAATTTGGCTACCTGCCCGACGTTGCGCGCTTTGAGATCCTACTGCGCGAGAGCTATCACGCCGCCGACGCTGACGTGATCACACCAGTTGCACTCGGAGCGATAGCACCCGAGCGCCTTGGAGGGGCGAAGTTGGTTTTGGCGCCCTCTACACGCTTGTTGCAATCGCCGTGGCCCGTGCTGTCATTCTGGCAATACGCATTGAAAGACGGCGCGCCACGGCCGAGCGCGCGGCCTGAAAGCGTGCTGATTACACGCCCAGAGTTTGACCCAACGCCGCAGTTACTGCCGGTTGGTGCAGGCGGCTTTGTGCGGGCACTCCAGCTTGGTAAAAACTTAGAGAAGGCCGCAGCTCAAGCCATTGAGAAAAATAAAAACTTCGAGCTATCCACAGCTTTATCCACATTGCTATCGGCACAGGCCATTACGCAAGTATCACTTGAGGAAGACACATGAATACTCTGTTATCGAAGTATAATTCCGTTTCAGGAAGTTTGGCACTCTCTGCGCAAGATGTCCTCCCGACACTGGCGAGGTTCGTCTTTGGCGCTGTTTTGTTGCTCTACTTTTGGATGTCTGGCCTCACCAAACTTGGCGAGGGCGTGTTTGGCTTCCTCAAACCGTCAACCGGAGCATATGCGCAAATCTTCCCCAAGGTTATGGAAGCCGTCGTCTACGACACGTCACAGCTCGGCTGGTTTCACTGGGCCGTCGTTGTTGGCGGCACTCTCGCCGAATTTGTGTTGCCATTGTTGATCGTGATCGGGCTTTTTACCCGCCTCGCCGCCCTCAGCATGATCGGGTTTATCATTGTGCAAAGCCTGACCGACCTGTTCGGCCATGGCGGGTTTGATCATCCTGACACCCTCGGGGCGTGGTTTGATCACGTCGCAGATGGCGCAATCCTTGACCAACGCTTGCTTTGGGTTTTCCCTTTGTGCACGCTGGTTATGTTGGGGGGCGGCTGGCTGTCGGTAGATCGCTTGTTTAACCGCTCTAGCAGTTAACACCGCCCAGGCGCCTAGCCGAGCAATTCGGCCTGCACATCTTTGCTCCATCCCAGATAATGCCTGCCCGCGACCTCAATCAGCGGGCGCTTCATAAGGGCAGGATGCGCGCGGATCAAATCCAACGGTGCCTCAGCGCGCTCACTCTCTGATAGCCCACGCCATGTCGTTGAACGCGTGTTGAGCAAAGCCTCGCCAAACTGCGCAAAGGCAGCCTCAAGCACCGTATCGTCGATGCCCTGCGCGCGCACATCGACAAGCTCAAATCCGGCCAAAGCCTTCACAGCTTTGCGACATGTGTCGCAGTTTTTCAGTCCATAAATCCGCTGAGCCATCACTATCCCCCAATTTTTGTTGATTTTTACACAAATCGTGCAATCTTTGACAGGCGATATTCTTTCTTTGAGCCCCGTTCAGCCAGCTGTAGGGCGCCCTGCTGAAAGTGAGCAAACACTGGCGCATCGAGGCCCGTCAAGCTTGGCCTCACTGAAAGGAACAAGGAGAAACGGCATGCCCAACGGCACCGTGAAATGGTTTAACGCGACAAAAGGCTTTGGCTTTATCGAGCCCGAAAGCGGCGGCAGTGATGTGTTTGTTCACATCTCAGCGGTCGAGCGCTCTGGGCTGACAGGCCTCGCCGACAACCAAAAAGTCAGCTTCGAGATGCAAGAAGGCCGTGACGGGCGCGAAATGGCGGCTGATATCAAACTTCTCTAAACAAAAAAACGCGCGAGGCATGCCCCGCGCGTTTTGTTCAATGTTTGCAAAAGCTTGACGCGGGCTTAGTAGCAGCCCTTGGCGCCTTCTTGGCAAGTGTCTTTGTAAACGTGACGCACGCGCTTAACACGGCGAATACGCGTCTTCTTTTTCACAGGGCTCGTCATCATGCTGGCGTATGACTGCGACTGGTTGGGTGTGCCACAGCAAATCACGCCGCCCATAACGATCGGCGACAGGCCGGTGGGGCAGTTGTTCGCGCCGCCATAAGGATAGGTCGGCATATCCGCCATTGCAGGAGCCGCGATCATGGCAGCAACGGCCGCTCCGATAAGTGTTTTCAGTTTCATTTTGTGTCCCTCACCCAGAATACCAAATATAGTATGTGCTTTATTACAAGCTACTGATTGGTGACAAAAGGTCAATTGAAAAGCTCATAAACGGTTTGTTTTTAGCGCTTTGTGGCTCGATACCCCTCGAATCCGGAAGCAATCAGCGCTCACAAGCCAGTTGCCGGAGGAATGTGCGGATCAGTCGCCCCCGTTCAGCAGCCCGTCAAATTCGCGCCATTCACCTTTGCTCATGCCCGAGCTCTCTTGCGTTACGGCCTCGCCTTTCAGCATACGGCGGATGACATCAAGCGCTGTGCCTGACATCGTAGCGCCACCCATGCGGTAGTCTTCAAAAGCGCCGTAAGCGGCGGGCACCCAGTCGGCGACAACCTTGCAAATTTCGTCTGCATAGACGCGGATCTCGTATTGCGCATGTGCGTCGGCCCGCAGCCGCAAGAAATGCAGCAGGTTGTGTAGATCAACCTTCCAGTACCACTGCGTATAGATGTTGGCGGGCAGGTTCATCCGCGCCAATTCACGCGCAAGGCCCTGCTGGCCCTCATCAGAGATCATCTCTTCGTAGTGGTCGTAAGCGCGCATCGCGTCGTCGCGCAAATAGCGCAGCACGCGCTCGGCCTCTTCTCCCGACAAAGCTTCGCCGCGGCCCTGATTGTTAACAACCGACTGCGCCGCCAAGTCTTCGGCCGCTGGAATATAGAACTCGCGGTCCAAAATAGAATAGCGCGCAGAATATTCGTTCACATTCGCAGTCCGGTGTCTGATCCACTGACGCGCCACAAACACGGGCAGCTTCACATGCAGCTTGATTTCGCACATCTCAAACGGCGTTGAGTGCCAGTGGCGCATCAAGTAGCGAATGAGCCCCTCGTCATTTTGAACAGATTTGGTGCCTTTGCCATAGCTCACGCGCGCCGCTTGGCAGATCGCCGCATCATCGCCCATGTAGTCGATGACACGCACAAACCCGTGATCAAGCACTGGATAGGCTGTGTAGAGATGCGCCTCCATGCCCTCACTCACTGCGCGCAAAGTGGTTTGCGGTGTTGCCCGCTGGGCCTCGATTTCGGCCTTCTGGTCAGAGTTGAGCGGCATCTTGCATATCCTTCTAAGCGGCTAAGTCGTCAGTTGATCGTCACTGAATCATCTATGAGTCGTGCGCCACTATATCTTGTGAATGCCTCCCAATGAAACACAAGAGGCTGCGTTAATTTGCAACGCCGCAAAAATCATCGCACAAAGCAGCTTCACCGCGATTGACAACTCAGGCGCGACAGGCGATTTTCAGCAGAAATTCAGAGCTTTGAGGGCAGTTTGTTATGAAACGCACGATCTCACTTTTCGCACTGTTGGGACTTCTTGCAGCCTGTGGCAGCAGCGGCGGAACCAACCCGTTTGCCTCCGGTACAGGCGGAACTGGCGGAACTGGCGAAACTGGCGATGGCACGATCCCAGAAACTCTTGCCGCAGATCTCAAAAGCTTTAGCTATGATCCGGCCAACAAGACCCTCACGGTAACTGGCCTCACCCAAGACAGCAGCCCCTTGTCCGCAACCTTCACGCGCAATACAGGCCTCGATACAGGCGCCTATGAAGCCTATACTGTTCAGGATGATGCCCTCTTTCGCCACGTCATTGCCCTGGTCAAACAGTCGGGCAACTCTCGCAGCGTGACTGCTGGCGTCGTGGCAACGGGCGGCCAGTTCAACCGCATCTACCACGGCGGATACTACGAGCGCAGCGGAAACTTCACCAAGCCAACGTCGGGCCACGTGCGATATGCGGGCAGCTATGCTGGCCTCACAAACCTGCCAACAGACAACGACTTGATCACGCCAAAACCAACTATCACTGATGTGTTGTTGCCCGGACAGGCTGTCCGAACAGAGGGTGTGATAATGCTCAATGTCGACTTCAACGACAATTCCATTGAAGGCCAAATCGTCGAGCGCGAGATTCAGGATGCAACGTTCACTTTTTCCGGAACGCCCGACTTGCCTTCAATCGTCCTGATCACCGGCGCGATTGCTGATGATGGAACATTCTTTGGCGGCGAAGTCGAGTTTGAAGGCCAAACCGACAATGACATCGGCGATTATGGCGGCATTTTCGGCGGCCCCGATGCAGAAAGTGTTGGCGGCGTTGTCAACCTGACAGCGTTCCACGATGATTTTGTCGGCGAAGTCGAAACCGGTGTTTTCGTGCTTGACCAATGCGGAACCGCAAGTGGCGCAACCACGGGCCTAGCAGGCGATCTTTGCGACCCTAATCTCTAGTATGTTGCGCGCAGCTCTCATTGTTCTGGCTTTGGCGCTTGCTAGCGCTCCGGCCGCCGCTTCAAACGCAGAACAGAGCCAAACATTGACGATCCCGCAGGTGCGCAATGCCGCGAAAGCCGCGCTGACACAGGGCGACTATCGGCTCGCGCTTAAGCTGGGCCGCGGCTTGCTCATCGCTGATCCGTCAGACAGCGACGCGCATTTTATTGTCGCAGTCGCGCAAGCCGGCCTTGGCCAGCCGCGTGACGGGCGCGTTGCGGCGCGGCGTGCGTTTCAAAACGCCAAACGCCCGCAAGACAAGTTTTTCGCCGCCCAAACAGCCGCGCGCCTTTCGCTCGCTGAAAAGCAATACACGCTCGCACAATACTGGCTTCGCCGTTCGATAGATTCGGCCCCGAACCCAGAGCTGCGTACCCAAACCATCAGTGATTTTCGACGTGTTCAAAACCTCAAAAAACTCAACTGGCGCGCTTCCTTCTCGATCACCCCTTCCGACAACGTAAACTCCGGTGCTGACGACACCTATCTCGTGATCGACGGCCTCCCGGTTCTCGGCGTGCTGAGCGGTGCATCGCTCGCGCTTTCTGGGATTGTCGCAAAAGCTGACGTCCACGCCAGCTACCGCCTCAAGCAAAGCAACTCAGCGCTTTGGCAACTGACTGGCCGCGCTTATGTGCGTGAGATAGCTCTAACGAGCGCCTCAAAAGCCTTGGCACCTGGCCTAACTTCAAGTGATCTCTCAAGCGCGACCTATGAAGCAGGCCTCGTGCGCTATGCTAAAGTCGGCTCGGGCAAGTTCGCCGGGACAAGCCAAGTGCGGTTTACCTTGGGGCGCAATATCTATGCGCGCGACCCATTTAGTGATTATGCCAAGCTCTCGCTTAGGCGCAGCTTTACGCTCACAAAGACAAGCAAGCTGTCGCTCGGGGCGTCTTACAAGAAAACCGCCTACAAAAATGCGGCTTCAAACAGGGCTGATGATTATGAAATTCGCGCTGACTATGAGCGCGCTTTGCCAACGGGTGCGCAAATCACAACAGGGTTTGTTCTTGGCCAGACCAAGAGCCAGCGTGGGAACACACAAAACACCTCGCTGACGGGTTATGTCTCTTATGGTTTTGCCAACAAAATTGGCCCCGCCAAGCTGAGTGCAACACTCGGCGCGCGCTTCACGGACTACCCTGTATACCGTGTTGGAATTCTCCTTGCCCCCGGCGGCAGGCAAGACAAAAACCTTTTCACAACACTCAACATGCGCTTTGAAGGCTTTGAAGTTGCAGGGTTTATCCCGACAGCCTCGCTGCAATATTACAAGACCACGTCAAACATCAGCCGCTTTGAAACTGATGGCGCATCGCTCTCTATCGGGTTTTCATCTAACTTCTAGCCTTGGCGCTTGCGGAAAACTTGTTACTCTCACAAGCAACAATAGGGAGTGGCACCATGCACATGAAATATCTTCACACTATGGTTCGGGTCAAAGACCTCGACAAATCCATCGCTTTTTTCGAGCTTCTGGGGCTGGTGAAAACCCGCCACTATGACAGCGAGGAAGGCCGCTTTTCGCTGATCTTCATGGCCCCGCCTGACCAGCCAGAATGCCCTGTCGAGCTCACCTATAACTGGGATGGCGACGAAGGCTTGCCCGCTGACAGCCGCCATTTTGGCCACCTCGCTTACGAAGTTGGCAACATCTATGAGTTTTGCGCGCATCTGCAAGACAACGGCATCACCATCAACCGCCCGCCCCGCGACGGGCGCATGGCCTTTGTACGCTCGCCCGACAACATTTCTGTCGAACTGTTGCAGCAAGGGGAAGCTCTTGCCCCCGCCGAGCCTTGGGCGAGCATGGACAGCACAGGCAGTTGGTGATGCGCGCGCTTGTCTGCGCAGTTGCGATCGTTTTTTCGCTCGCGCCCTTCACAGCACGGGCTGAAAGCTGTCGGCTCGCGCTTGTGCTGGCAATTGATGTCTCTTCATCCGTCGACAAAGTGGAGTATGCTTTGCAGACGGGCGGTTTGGCGTCAGCCCTTGTCGCACCCGATGTCAGCCGCGCGTTCATGGCCTCGCCCGAGCCCGTCGCGCTCGCGATCTACGAGTGGTCAGGCCGCTACAACCAAGTCACCGTGCAAGACTGGGTGCTCATCAAAAGCCGCGCCCAGCTTTTGTTTGTCGCGGAGAAAGTTGCAGGCCATAAACGCAGCCACGACGCGTTTCCAACGGCGATGGGCTATGCGCTTGGCCATGCGACATCGCTATTACAACGCGCTCCAAAGTGTAGCGCGCAGACAGTTGATATCTCAGGCGACGGCACCAACAACGAGGGCTTCGGCCCCAAGCAGGCCTACCGCGCGTTTCCTTTCAAGGGCGTCACCGTCAACGGCCTCGCCATCAACGGGGCCGACTACGAAGCCGAGACAGGATTGCTGCAGTTTTTCCGACAACAAGTGCTGCATGGCCCCGGCGCATTTCTTGAAGTGGCGCAGGGCTTTGATGATTTTGAGCGCGCCATGCGCCACAAGCTTGAGCGCGAAGTTGCGCCAGGCCTGATCGGCTCAACGGCCACCTCCCCCTCCCGCCCGCGCGGATAAACAGGCTGGGCCAGATCGGTTCACCCGCGTTAAGTCACCTCTCGTGCAGCTGAGCAGACTACCACGCGATCAGCCAAAGCAGGAAAGCACAAACGCGAATTGGCTCAGGCCAAACTTTCGAAAGCACCTGAGCCAACCGCACCGTAAAAAACAGCACTCATAAAACTGGTTAGTAGATATAGCGGATCTGATCGGCCCAATAGCGCTCGACACGTTTCAAAGCGCTGGTAATGTCTTCCAGCCCTTCGTTGGTGATCACTTTTTTGGACACCAGCCCATCAGCATGGCGCGAAAACAGTGCCGAGACGACTTT
Organism: Lentibacter sp.; assembly: GCA_016744435.1. Taxonomy (GTDB): domain Bacteria; phylum Pseudomonadota; class Alphaproteobacteria; order Rhodobacterales; family Rhodobacteraceae; genus Lentibacter. The sequence goes on from JADGEJ010000038.1 coordinate 21,919, forward strand.
ATGTATCTCGCGGCCGCTTTCTGTCAGGCGGACCCGCACTGAGCGACGGTCAATCTCGCAGCGTTGATGGTGCATATAGCCCATCTCCACCAGTTTTTTGAGATTGTAGCTCACGTTGCTACCTTGGTAGTAGCCCCGCGTTTTCAGCTCGCCTGCTGTGACTTCATTGTCGCCGATGTTGAACAACAACAGCGCCTGAACTGCGTTGATCTCGAGCACACCGACGCGCTCAAATTCGTCTTTGATAACGTCTAGTAGCAAGCGGTGTAACCGCTCCACCAATGCCAGCGACTCTAGGTAGCCAGCCATAAAACCCGCCTCAGGGCCGGAGCCCGAAGGCCCACTGCTCATGTTCATATGTAAGCTCATTCTTGTCTCCGTCGAAACTGCTCAAACAGAAACTGACGCATAAAGCCGAAAAATCGGTTAAGCTGAGCCTATGGTCCCTAAAATGCGATCTACTTAGCTGGAATGGACCAAATCTGAGATCTCTTTGATCAATGTTTTATGGGCCTCTGGGCCCACGACCTGCCCGCTGACCCATTGATAAAGATCCTGATCATTTTCGTCGAGCAGCGCTTCATAGGCATCAAGCTCTGTTTCCGTCATGCTGTGAAGCCGCGCATCTGCGAAGCGCACGAGAATCAGGTCCATCTCTTTGATGCCACGCCGCATGGAGCGCATCTTGAGGCGCTTGAGTCGGTGCTCTGCTGTTTCGTTCATCTCAGCTTCCCCAAGCGCGCAGGCGTTTTTCCAAAGCACTCAGGCGGTTGGCCGTGCGCAGCGAGCGCGCCTTCAAGTCAACGATCTCGGTAATAATGCCCGCCATGTCCGAGGCCTCGGGCTGCGCATCAAGCGAAGTGATCCCCTCGCCCTCGCCTTCAAGCAGCCACATCATCGTGACATTCAGTATCCCCGCCAACATGTTTAGTTTGTTGGCGCGCGGCTCGGCCATGTCGTTTTCCCAGTTCTGAAGCGTCACAAGCTTGACACCAATGCGCTTTGACAGCTCTTCTTGGCTCATCCCAGCAACTTCGCGCGCGCCTGCGACGCGGTCGCCAAAAGTCGAAGTTTCCGGGTCAAACCAACCGCTTGTCATTTCTTCAGACATAACTCTCCATCTCTGCCGATCTTTCTTGATCCGCTGTAGTGTGCAACTTATGACAGAAGTTAGCCAATTCAAACTAGGTTTATTGCCATGAGCTTTCTGTCCAACACCCTGTCACGCGTCAAACCCTCCCCAACAATCGCCGTCACGACCAAAGCTGGCGAACTGAAAGCCGCGGGGCGCGATGTGATCGGCCTTGGCGCGGGTGAGCCCGACTTTGACACGCCCGCAAACATTGCCGAAGCTGGCATCGCCGCGATCAAGGCTGGCAAAACGCGCTATACCGCGCCTGACGGCATCATCGAGCTGAAGCAAGCGATCTGCGCCAAACTCAAGCGCGACAACGGGCTGACGTATGAGCCGGCCCAAGTGTCTGTCGGCACCGGCGGCAAGCAGATCCTGTATAACGCGCTGATGGCCACGATGAATGAGGGCGACGAAGTTATCATCCCCGCGCCTTACTGGGTGAGCTATCCTGACATGGTGTTGCTTGCAGGTGGCACACCGGTTATCGCCCCTGCCAAATCCGAGAATGCCTACAAGCTGACAGCAGACGAGCTAGAAGCCGCGATCACCCCGAAAACCAAATGGCTTATCTTTAACTCGCCTTCTAACCCGACAGGCGCTGGCTACACCCGCCGCGAGCTTAAGGCGCTAACCGATGTATTGCTTAAGCACCCGCATGTCTGGGTGATGACCGACGATATGTATGAGCACCTCGCTTACGACGGCTTTGAGTTCTGCACCCCTGCGGAAGTTGAGCCCAAGCTCTATGAGCGCACGCTGACATGCAATGGTGTGTCCAAAGCCTATGCCATGACAGGCTGGCGCATTGGCTATGCTGCGGGGCCTGTCGCGCTGATCGCGGCGATGCGCAAGATCCAGTCGCAAAGCACGTCAAACCCTTGCACCATTTCGCAATGGGCCGCGGTTGAGGCGCTCAACGGGCCGCACGACTTTATCGCCGAGAACAACGCTATCTTTGCGCGCCGCCGCAACCTTGTGGTCAAAATGCTCAATGAGATCGACGGCATGGAATGCCCAACACCGGAAGGCGCGTTCTACGTCTACCCGTCCATCGCGGGGCTGATCGGCAAGACAAGCGCAGCAGGCACGTTGATCGACACTGACGAAGCCTTCGCGACGGCGCTGCTTGAAGAAACAGGCGTTGCCGTGGTGTTTGGCGCAGCCTTTGGACTTAGCCCCTGCTTTCGTGTAAGCTATGCCACATCAGACGAAGCGCTCACAGAGGCGTGCACGCGCATTCAGGCTTTCTGCCGCGCGCTGACATAAACGAGAGGCAAGACGGCATGGTTGCTGAGCTACCAAACTACTATTTTCGCGTGCGCGACAACGGGGCATTCGTGTTCCGTGTTGACACAGAAAACCGTCAGCGCCGCATCGAGATGGACCAGATCGCCGTTGTGAACATCCGCAACGGCGAGATCAAACCGCAGGGCCAACGCGAGCTGAGCGCGGAAGACCTTGAGGCCATCAAGGGCTGGATGACCGAGCGGCTTGAGCTGCTCGCCTACCGCGACATCGACGATATCCACCGCGCGGTTGACTACCTCAACACCACGACGCAATGGGCGCAAAGCAAGGCCACCGATGCGCAGCTTGAAGCCGTCACCGACGCGCTACTGCTTGCCATGCACGACTTGCGCACAGTGCTGGTGCGCAAAAAAGCCGAGCGGATGATCGACGACTAGCCCGGCTCCACAGCTCCCAATCAACATCTATGCACAGCGCGTTCTCCCGCCCACGTCGATTGCATCAAGATGCAACCGATGCCGTTGGGCCTAGCCGGGGGAGCCTATCGCAGCTTTGCTGCGATAGGCTCCCCCGGCGTCGCGACTTGGCAAAGCCAAGGCGCAAAACCACACAAAAAATCAGTGGGCAGCGCGCGGCTGCCAGCGCACAAACCGCCAGATCAGCAAGACAGCTGCCACAGCAAGCCCAACTGCAAGCCCAAGCCAGACACCAACGCCGCCAAACTCTAACGTAAACCCCAAAACATACGAGACAGGCACGCCCACCACCCAATAGGCGACCGCCGCGATGATCATCGGCCCTTTCGTGTCTTGAACACCGCGCAAGATGCCAAGCGCCATAACCTGCGCAGCATCGACGAGTTGGAAAAGCGCCGCCCCCACCATAAGGCCAACCCCGATCATAAGCACAGCCGGCGTGTCAGGGTCGGTCGGGTCAAGGAAGGCGCTTAGCAGAAACTCTGGAACTGCCAGAAACAGAACGACAGCAATGCAGGCTACAAAGAGCGACATGCCCATGACAACAAAGCCGCCCTGCCGCAGCGCCTCATAGTCACCCCGCCCATACGCACGGCCTGCTCTCACTGTTGCGGCGTTTGAAAGCCCGAGGTGAACCATAAACGTGAGCGAAGCTATCTGTAGCGCAATTCCGTGTGCCGCCAAGTGTAAGGTGCCGAGCCAGCCCATCATGACCGAAGACGCTGCGAACAGCCCGACTTCGGCCAATGTTGTCATGCCGATCGGCCAGCCAAGCCTGAACACATCTCGCAACGCCTCCCAGTCAGCCCGCCAAAAGCGCACAAACACCTCGTGCTCAGGGGTCGCATATTGTGTGTAAGCCACGATCAAAACCAGCGAGACAATTTGCACCGCAAGCGAGGCCCAAGCCGCCCCAACGATGCCCAGCTCCGGCGCGCCCCAGTTGCCGAAAATCAGCGCGTAGTTCACCAGCGCGTTGGCAAAGACCGCAACAATCGTGATCCAAAGAACAGCCTGCGTGCGTTCCAGCGCTGACAAGAAGCTCTTGAGCACCATAACGATAAGCGCCGGGAACAGCCCCCAGCCAGCAACCGCAAGATAGTCAGCGCCCATAGTGGCCAACTCAGGCTCTTGCCCAAGCGCCAAAAGCAGTGGTTCTGCAAAAATAAAAATCGGCATCGCGACAATGCCAAACAGGATCGACGCCCAAATCCCCATGCGCGTCACCCGTCGCGCGCCGCGCTCATCGCCCGCACCCTCGGCCTGCGCAACTTTGGGCATCACGGCAAAAGCAAAGCCCGAGCCAAAAATAAACACCACAAAGAACATCATGCCCGCAAGCACCTGCGCGGCCAGCGCCTCAATGCTGTACCAACCCAGCATAACCGTATCGACCAGCTGGATAGAATACTGCGCCACATGACTGCCAATCAGCGGCAGGCCGAGCAGCAAGTAAGCTTTGATATGATCACGGGTTGTTTGAGCCATCCCTAAGGATTAGCTGCGCCTGCGTTACGGAGCAAGCTTTGTGAGTTGCTTTGCACAGGCTTGCACAGGTATGCACAGGTTTGCCGCGTTCAAAGACAGGTCCAGTAGCTGTGCAAAACGGGGATCAGTCATAACGCAAGCCGCCGCACTCAGGCTGGCCTCTTTGGCACAAAATGCTAAATTGCTGGGATCACGCGCGACTCTCTGCTAGCACGGCGCAAACCACGTTTTTCCAAGAGCAGGCGCGCCACTTGCCTCTGTTGTTATTTGCCACGAAAGAACCACTATGAATATGCTCAAGATCGTCGCCGTGCCGATGCACAAAGAAGGCCGCAAGTTTGTTGCGATCTTTGCCGCTATTTCTGTGGTGCTGGGGCTAATCTGGCAGCCGCTGTTCTGGCTCGGGGCTGGCGTGACAGTCTGGTGCTATTACTTCTTTCGCAATCCGGTGCGCATTGTCCCGCAAGAGGCCGGGCTTGTTATATCGCCCGCCGACGGCATTGTCTCACTCATAGAAGAGCTGACCCCACCCGCCGATATGGGCCTAGGCCGCGAGCCCCTGACGCGGGTTTCTGTGTTCATGAACGTGTTCAACTGCCATGTGAACCGCGCGCCCATTGCTGGCAAAGTCACCAGCGTGGTTTACCACCACGGCAAGTTCCTCAATGCCTCGCTCGACAAGGCCAGCATGCACAATGAGCGCAACAGCGTCACCATCGAAGCCGCCGACGGTGTGCGCATTGGTGTTGTCCAGATCGCTGGCCTCGTGGCGCGGCGGATTGTTTGCTTTGTCAGCGAAGGCGACACATTGGGTGTTGGCCACCGCTTCGGCCTGATCCGCTTTGGCAGCCGGCTTGATATCTATCTGCCCAAAGGCGTCGCGCCTTTGGTGGCCGTTGGTCAGACTTCGGTCGCGGGCGAAACTGTTCTGGCTGATCTTTCTACATCGTATCAAGCCCGCAAAGGCCTGCCCGAATGAGCAAGAAGTCAGAAATCAAGCTGCGCCACATCGTTCCCAGCATGGTCACGGTCTTTGCGATCTGTGCTGGCATGACATCGGTTCGTATGAGCCTTGAGGGCCACCTCGAGTTTGCGCTCTACTACATTTTACTCGCCGTCTTCCTTGACGCCGCCGATGGCAAGCTGGCGCGGTTTCTCGACACGGCCAGCCCCTTTGGCGCCGAACTTGATACGCTGGCTGATTTCTTCAACTTCGGCATTGTGCCGGGCATCTTGCTCTACAACACGCTCTACATCGGAACGCCCTACTCCAGCCTTGGCTGGCTGGCCGCGCTGATGCTGGCCGTGTGCTGCGCTCTGCGTCTGGCACGCTTTAACCTGTCGATGAAAACAAGTGATGTCTCGCTCAAAGCTGACGACTTCTTTGTCGGCGTGCCTGCCCCCGCGCTGGCCTGCCTCGCACTCATGCCGATCTTCATGCATCTCTACGGTTTTCAAACCACCGATCTGCCGATCATGCGGGCATTCTACGTCATGGGCATCGGACTGCTGGCGATCAGCACAGTGCCGACCATTTCGATCAAACACGCCAAGATCCCGCGCGCCTACCTGCCTTTTGCGATCGTCGCTTCGGTTATCTTGGTTGTCTGCCTGATGGTCTATCCATGGCCAACGCTGATCGTCGCCAACTGCCTCTACCTGCTGTCCTTGCCGCTCTCTTACAGGGCGCACAAAAAGCACATGGCTGCCTAGGATTAATCGGTCCTGACCCTAAGGCTCGCGGAAGGCTTCACGCGACTTGTAGAGCGGCTTCATGAGGTACTGCAGCACCGTCTTTGAACCTGTGTGCAGCTCAACATTTGCCTGCATACCGGGGCGAATTTCGATCCGCGCTTGGCGGTCGGTCAGCTCGGTCATGTCAACACGCACGGTCACTTTGTAATGCGCTGAGGCGTCAGCATCGCGCGCGCGCTCGTCTTTGAACGTATCCGCCGAGATCACATCAACGCGGCCCTTAAGAGAGCCAAAAATGGTATAGTCATAGGCCGACAGCTTGACTGTCGCCTCTTGCCCGCGACGCACACCAGCGATGTTCTCAGGCTTCACGCGGGCTTCGACAAACAGCTCTTCATCCAAGGGGATAATCTGCAAAATCTCTTCACCGGGGCGCACAACGCCGCCGATTGTAGTTACCGCCATGCCGTTCACGATCCCCTTGAGCGGCGAGCGCAGCACCGTGCGGTTCAGCTGGTCTTGGCTGGCCTTAAAGTTCTGCTTCAAAGTCGCGATCTCTTTAAGCGTGTCTGAGTAGTCCTCGGCGCGTTGCAGTTCTGTTTGCGTCACGATCTCGTCATATCTGATCTGCGCATCAGCAAAGGCCTTGCGCGCGCGGGTCACCTCGATGAGCGCGACAATCTTCTTCTTGAGCAGATTTTCCATCAGGTTCTTTTCTTGAGCAGCCTGTTCAAGCACCCGCTTGGCACCGCTCTTAGCGGAGGCAAAATCAGTCTGGCGGGCAACGAGCAAAGCACGCTCTGATGCGACAATCTCGGGGCTGCGCACTTGCAGCTCTTCGGGCACGCCGAAGTCGCGTCGCCCGTCCAACTCGGCCTCAATGCGGCGGCGGCGAATGTCGAGTGCGATGATCTGATCGCGCAGATCATCCACCGAGCTTTGGAACTGCGTGCCGCGCAGTTTGGCGAGCACATCGCCCTCGTTCACAACTTGGCCTTCCTTCACCAAAAGCTCGGCCAGAATGCCGCCCTCAAGGTTCTGGATAATCTGCGGGCGCGACGAAGAAATCATCTCGCCATCGGCGCGCACGATCTCATCAACCCAAGCAAAGGCCGCCCACATGATAAACAACCACACCGTTGCGGCGCAAAGCCATATCAGCAGGCTGGGCCCGCGCAGTTTGGCGTTGAGTTGGCCTGCGAGGTTTGTGGAGCTTGCACTCATTTGCCGCCTCCTGTGCGTTTGGAAAGATGCTCAAGCACTTGGTCGCGCGGCCCGTCAACCGCCATGCGCCCGTTTTGCAAAATCACCGTGCGGGTTGTCAGTTGCAAGATCGGCACGCGGTGTGTCGCGATAACGGCTGTGCGGCCCTTGAGCCATGTTTCAAGCCTGTCAACGAGCACCTTTTCAAGCGTCTGATCAAGCGCCGCAGTTGGCTCATCCAGCAGGCAGATCTTCGGGTCTTGCAGCCAAAGCCGCGCCCAACCGATCGACTGGCGTTGGCCCACAGACAGCCCGATGCCGCCATCGCGGATCTCAACATCCAGCCCCTTCGGGTGGTTCTTTACAAATGGCCCTAGCCCGGCAAAATCAAGCGCCTGCAACAGGCGGTCATCATTGCGCTCAAGCATGTTGAGGTTGAGGTTGTCGCGCAGCGTTCCGGCAAACAGCTTCACCTCCTGGCCAAGGTAGCCGACCATGCGGCGCACATCGCGCGGGTCAAGCTGGCTCATGTCGGTGCCGTCAAGCAGCACGCGGCCAGCGGTTGGTGCATAAAGCCCTGCCAGCACTTTGAGCAGCGTAGACTTGCCAGACCCGTTCGAGCCAAGCACAGCAACGGCCTCGCCAGCATTTAGGGCTATGCCATTCACATCAAGAACGGGCGCGCCGTCTTCGTCGTATTCAAACTTGACTTCCGAAAGCTCAAAGCGGCCCTCAAGGCTTTCGCGGCGCAAAAAGCTTTTGCCTTCTGGGCGGTCTTGGGGCGCGTCAGCAATCGCATCAAGCCCATCAAGCGCTGCGCGCACGTTGCCCCAGCGGGCCATGGTGCCAGCAAGCTGTGTCAGCGGGCTGAGCGTGCGGCCCGTCAAAAGGCCCACAGCGATGATCGAACCGACAGTGAACTCGCCTGCGAACACAAGGTATGTGCCCATGATCACAGCGCCCACATATGTGGCCTGCTGCACGCCTTGGCTCCAGAATGTCAGTGTTGACGCCAGCCTGCGTTGCTCGCTTGATTTGAGCGCCGAGAGCGTTGTCAGCTCTTCCCAAACCCGCTTGATCCGGTCTTCCGAGCGTTGTGTCTTAACGGTATCAAGCTCAAAGATAACCTCATGCAGCATCCGGCTTGATTTGGCCGATGCTCCCTGCGTTTCTTTGGTCAGGGCGATCATTTTCTTTTGCAAAAAGAACCCGGGAATGACCATCAGAAGGCCCCCGACAATGAGCACCCAAACAACATTGCCCGCAATCGAGCTGACCAGCAGCAAGAAGACAAAGATGAACGGAATATCAGTAAGCGCGCCCACTGTTGAAGCGGTGAAAAACTCGCGCACCGAGCCGAACTCGCGCATCGAAGAGAAAATCTGGCTGGGTTGCTGCCCTGCCCGCTCGCTGCGCATACCCAGAATACGGCCCATCAGCAGTTTTTGCACGTTGAGTTCGATCTGGCGGCCCGCGCCATCCATCAGACGTGAGCGCGCGATCTTGAGCATGGCTTCCATGAACACGGCAAGGCCAGCGCCCGCTGCGAGCACCCAAAGGGTCGCCTCGCTCTGGTGCGGGATCACTCTGTCATAGACTTGCAGGGAAAACAGCGCGACAGAGACTGCCAGCAAGTTGGCCACAAACGAGCCAAGCGCCACTTCCAGGAAATGCTTGCGAAAGCCCGCGAACTGCCCCCAGAACCAGTGCGGCTCTGCGGTTGTAGGCGCGTGGGTCTTGGAAATTTTGTGCAAAGGCGCTTCGGCTTTCACCAAAACTCCGGTGAAGTACGGTTCAAACTCGGCCACCGGAACCTGCGCGCGGTTGTCAGGGCATGTGGTGTCGTAGAGCACGATTTCGCCATCGTCTTGTGAGAGCACAAGCACAAACTGGCCGCCCGACATCTGCGCCAAAGCGGGCCATTCGGCATTAATAGAATGGCTGACTGTTTCAACCGAAGTGATCAGTCCGACTGCCTTAAGCCCTTCCTCCAGAACCTGCGGCTGCACGTCGTCAGCGGCTGTTTCGCGATGCACGATCACGTCAAGAATGTCACGCGCGACGGTGCTCACACCCAAGAGGCTGGCATAGGTCGCCGCGAGTTCTGCGCGTGATTTGGTCTGCTCGCCACTGCTTTTACGGGAGGCTACAGGCTTAACCTTCGGCTTGGCCTGCGCGACAGGAGTGTTCTCAGCGTCGGTGAGCGGCTTGGCACGGGAGAGCGCATGGACCTTGGCCTTGGCTTTCGCCTTAAACCCGGACTTCGCGTCACGCAGCTTTGCCAGCGGAGAGATTTTTGGCTCAGCCAGTTTTTCAACCTGTGTCTCAACCTCAGCTATGGCACTGCTTGGCGTCTCAATCGGAGCGGGCATGGCCTTTGACTTCATCCGCAGCTTTGGTTTTGGCTTGGTTTGAGCCTGAACCGGCTTTTCAACTGGAGGCTGAAGAGACTCCCGAGGAGCAGCCTTCACCTGCGCGTCCGGTTTGGCACGCCGCTTCATCTTCAGCTTAGGCTTTGCAGGCGCTTGCTGCGCGTTAACCGCCTCAGGCTTCACGCGGGGCTTGATCTTCATTTTCGGGCTGTTGGCGGCTTTGGCTGTTTCCCCACCTGCCTTAAGCCGGGCTTTGCCCCCGGCCTTGATGGTCAGCGCTATGGGTTTCTGGCTCAAATGTCGCTCCCGTCAGCCAGAAGGCCAAGTTCGCGCGCCAATTCAAGCTGAGCTGCGGCCAGATCATATTTCACTTCAATCGCGGACTGCGCTTGCGCAGCGAAGCTCTCGTAAACGCCCACAACGTCCATCACTTGGCGCTGCCCCGCGTCATACTGCGCTTGGAACATATCAAGGTTGGCTTTCGCCTGCGCTGTGAGTGATCCGGCCTCGCCTTGCTGGCGCGACAGGCCCGCGATCTGGGCCTCTTGCTTGGCCACACTGCGGTTGGCTTCTTCCTGAGCTTGCGAGACACGGCGGCCTGCGGCCTCTTCCGTGGCCTTAATGGCTTCAAGGTTGGCCCCCATGCCAATGCCGATCGGGTTGCTCGGTGCGACAGAGCCGGTAATGCCGCCGCCGCTTGAATCAACTGATGCCGTGACAGTAGGCAGAAAGCCTGCACGGTCTATCTTGGCGTTGGCAACAGAGCGGCTTTTTTCGGCCTCCGCCAACATAACGCTCAGCGGCTGCGCACTCTTGGACAGTGGGAGCTGGCTCACGCCCTGCACACCATCAAGTTTTTTCACAGACATTGCGTTGAGTTCGGCCACGGCCGAGGCGGCTGTGTCGGTTTCGGCGGCATAATCTGCCTGCATTTTCGCCAGCTTGTGACGGATCACACTGAGATCAGACATGTCCGATACGCCGCCTTTGACACGCTCTGTCATGATCCACTCAAAGTGTTTCATATCTTTAAGAGCCGTCGCTAAAGTGGCTGCTTTTTCGCGGGCTTCCTGCCCCTGCAGATAAAGCGACAAGGCGGTGTGCACGCGGTCATTTGTGTCAATCGCGAGGTTCACAGCGGCGACTTCAACGTCAGCCTTGGCAAACTCGCGCTCGGCTTTCTTGCGCCCACCCGAGTAGAGCACCGCATCAACGACGATGCTGGCGACGGCGTCACTCAGCGAGGTAAGCGAAATACTTGGGCCTATTGTCGGCAACCAGTTTTTGGATTGTGCTTCCGAACGCAAGCGTGCGCTCTTCAGTTCGCTCTCGGCGGCACGCGAATTGGCGGCCAGTACGGGCGTTGCAATTTGTTCATACGCGCTGCCGCTTGGCAAAACGCTGCTTCGGGCCTGAAGACTGGAAATAACGAAGGAGCCTGCGTCAGCATTGGCCTTCTTGGCCGAGAGCCCTGCCCCGAAAGGCGCGCTCTTCAATCGGCTAACCTCACCGCCTTGGCTCATGCAACCGCTTACCGCAATTGCCGCCAACATCAGCCCAACGGTCTTGCCGTTTGGAAATACACTCTGCCCCATAGTCGCCTCGATTTTTGTTAGGCGTTATAATTATTGTCGTCTGGTAAAATCGGGGCGCGCGCCTGCACACGCGCCCCTAAAGTGGTTTAGATGATCACGTTAATGTCGTCATCAATCAGCACATTCGCGTCGTCGCCGATGGTGTAGACATCATATGTCTCGCCATTGTCGCTCACCGATGTGCCCGTGCGTGTGGCTCCTGTGATGGTGACTGTGTCGTCGTCATCACCGTGGATCGCGAGCGTGTCAGAGTTGTCGGCGAAGGCTTCGATCTGATCAAGCGAGAGCACCAGATTGGTGTCTTCCGCAAAGGTCAGATCAATCGCTTCGATCTCAAGGCCAGCAAGCCCTGTGTTGACAGTGCTCATGTCCACATCAGATGTCGCGATATCGTCAAGCACCATAAATGTGCTTGAAACGTTGCCCGCGGCATCTTCAGCCGACACAACAAGGTGCGAGCCGTCCTGAACCGATGGATCAAGATCGTAGTAGTTGTTTGAGCCAATCGCGATTGCGTCGCTGTCGGCAGCTACTTCTGTCACTGTTGAGCCCTCAACTTCGTAGATCGTCTGGGCTGCATCGCTGTCCTCAACCTGCACGGCGCTGTAACCTGTGTGGTCACGCGTGTAGCCGTCGATCATCGGCGTGTCGGGGATGTCAGCATCGATCACCAGCGTCTCGGTGCGGGTGTCAACGTTGCCAGCCGCGTCAGTTGCTGTGATCGTCAGATCAGCGCTGTAGCTTTCAGCGTCAAACGCACCTGCTGGCAAATCCACGCTCCAGCTGCCGTCTGCGGCAACCGTGGCGTTGTAGTTGGTGCCACCAAAGTTCACCACCACTGTAGAGCCCGCTTCGACCGTGCCGTTCACAACCACACCGTCAGCAACTTCACTGGCGTTGTAGACAGCTTGCGTGCCTTCCGCGACGGCGCCACCTGTAAGTTCGTTCACAAATGTGTCGAACTCTACATCACGGGTGGCTGATGCTGTGTTGCCCGCCCTGTCGACAACGTCAACTTCGAGGGTGTATGTCTCTTCGCCCTCGGGCAAATCAACCGCAGGGAAAGTAACCGACCAGCTGCCGCTTGAGCTAACTGTCGCTGAGCGCGTTTCACCGTCAATCGTAACCGTGACGGACTGTGTGCCAGGCTCGGTTGTACCGGTAAACTCAACACCATCGGCGCGCTCGGCGCCATTGACGATATCGTCACCTGTCACTGGATCAGCCGAAACGCCAAGGTTAAGAACTTCAGTGTCGACATCAACAGTGCCCGTTACAGTGCGCACGTTGCCCGCTGCATCGGTGGTTGTTGCTGTGATATCAGCGGTGTAGGTGCCTGCTTCGATCTGGCTGGCGCTAAAGTTTGCCGTCCAGTTGCCGCTTGCGTCTGTCACAACAGTGGCTGTTGCCGTGCCCATCTGAACCTCAACAACATTGCCCGCATCCGAGGTGCCGCTTACCGCGACGCCGTCAGAGGCCTCAACTTGGTTGATCACATTGTCAGTCTCAATCGGAGCTGTGCTCAGCGCCAATGACCCGGCCATGTTGTCAACAACCACACCCTGCGTGAGGGTAGAGCTGTTGCCAGCCGCATCGGTTGCGACTGCTGTCATGGTGATGGTGCCACCGTCGCTATCCGGGATCTCGCTACCTGCGAAATTGGCCGTCCAGTTGCCGCTAGCGTCAACCGTTGCTGCGCGGTCAATGCCGTTGAAGTTAACCATGACAGTTGAACCTGGCTCAACCGAGCCGCCAAATGACACGCCGCTTCCCTGCTCAGCACCGCTGACAACGCCATCTGCGCCGCCTGTTGAGGTTGTGATCGCGTAGTCACGCACCAGCGTGTCAAACTCGACAGTACCTGTGGTGCTTGACATATTGCCATGCGCATCAGTCGCGGAGACCGAGACATTGCCTGTCCCCTCGCCGGTTTGGACTTCGCTAGAAGCGTAAGTCACGCTCCAGTTACCAGCCGCGTCAACCGTGGCGGCATGCTCGACACCGTCAAGCGTAACCGTAACCGTTGAACCGGGCTGGGTTGTGCCTGTCAGCGTAACGCCCTCAGAGTGCTCAGCGTGGTTCACAACACCGTCCGCACCGCTGTTAGCGCCTGCGAATGTCACATTACCCACTGTATCAACAACCAAGGTCTCGGTTGTTGTTGTTGAGTTGCCGTAGCTGTCTGTCGAAACGATGGTCACAGCCGTTTCATATTCGCCGCCGTCAACTTCTGTTGTTGAGAAGGTGACACCCCAGCTGCCATCTCCGGCAACCGTTGTTTCGTGCGTTACCGTGCCGATTGTGACTGCAACCGTTGCGCCTGCTTCGCCCGTTCCGCTCAGCTCAACACCGTCTGCATAGTCAGCGCCATCCACCAGATCACCGGTTGACTGAACGCCATCGGTCATGACGATCTCAGGGCCCGTCAGATCAATTGTGATGCTCGGACCGACCAACTCAACAGTGTCCTGGCCTTCTTCCGTAACTGTGACTTGCGTTTCGTAGACGCCATCTCCCGGGAAATCGCCACCCTCAAAGACAGCGGTCCACTCGTTGTTTTCATCCGCGATAACTGTCACGGTTGATGTGCCGATCGTGACTTCAACTTCCGCGCCCTCTTCGGCCGTCCCCGTAACCGTCACAACTTCTTCGGCGTCCGTGACATCATCACCGCCGATAACC
>JADGEJ010000067.1 GCA_016744435.1 Lentibacter sp.
GCGATGATAGACCCAGCCGAGGAGGTGTTGGCGTAGTCTTGCAGGATGTTGGGTTGTTCATGCGGTTCTGGTGTGCGGCCAAGGACTTTGCGGCCGACGAAGTCGTTCATTGATTTGTTGGCTTGGTGCAGCCACATGCGCTTGAGGTTGTCGGGTTTGATCCCTTCCGCTTCCATGTGCGACAGGATGTGCGCCGAAACCATTGGCATCACTTCCTTGAAGACTTTGCGGCCATTTTGCATGAACTGCATGTCGCGCTGATCGTTCAGGTCTTGCTCTGTTGTGTAGGCGCGGCGCAGAAAGCCGTTGTTGTTGCGGATGTTGTTGGAGAACTCTGTCGCGCAGCGGGTAGAGCGGATTTTGAACAGCGGTTTTTTAGCGTCGTCTGCGCGCTCGATGAGTGTCGCTGTGCAGACGTCGCCAAAGATAAAGTGACAGTCGCGATCGCGCCATTCGAGGTGGGCAGAGCAAATCTCGGGATTGACGACCAGAGCTTTGCGCACCGAGCCTGAACGCACCATGTCGGAGGCGGCTTGGATGCCGAAGGTGGCTGAAGAGCAGGCGACGTTCATGTCAAACGCAAAGCCGCCCGCGCCGAGGAGGCTTTGGATTTCAACAGCGATGGCCGGATAGGCGCGCTCGTGGTTGGAGGCGGCGCAGATGACCAAGTCAACCTCAGAGGCGTCAACGCCCGCAGCCTTGAGGGCTTTGGTGCAGGCATCAAGCGCCATTTCGGCCATGATGCCGGGTTCTTCATCGTTCCGTTCGCGTAGAGTTGGGTGCATAATGTCGGGGTTGAGCACGCCTGATTTGTTCATCACATAGCGCTGCTCGATGCCGGAGGCTTTGAAGATAAACTCAACAGACGACGGGTCTTTTGTCTCCGCCTCGCCAGCCGCGATCGCTTCGGCGTGCTCGGCATTATACTTCTTGGCGTAGGCATTGAAGGCCTCAACCAGCTCCGCGTTTGTGATCGTTTCGGCTGGCGTGAAGACGCCAGTGGCAGTGATGACGGGCTGGTGCATGAAGGCCTCACGGTGTTGGGTTCGGCTTTCATCGCCCGATTAGGCAGGCCGCGTCAAGCTTTAGAGGGCGTTTGGGGGCTTCTGGCCCGCGAAAAAGGCCTCAAGGTTGTCGAGGGTCATCATGCCCATGGCTGTGCGCACTTCCTCAGTGGCGGTGCCAAGGTGCGGCAGGAGCGTGACGTTATCAAGCGCGAAAAAGGCTTCGGGCACGTCGGGCTCGTTTTCGTAGACATCAAGGCCAGCGCCCGCGATCACGCCGTTTTCAAGGGCCATAAGCAGGGCGGATTCGTCGACGACTTCACCACGCGAAATGTTGACGAAATGCGCTGTTGGCTTCATGGCGGCGAAGGTGGCTGCGTTAACAAGGTGGGTTGTCTCGGCTCCGCCCGGTGTGGCGGCAACGAGGAAGTCGACTGAGCTTGCCAGGTCTTCCAGCGTCGCGGCCTGCGTTGCGGGAAAGTCGACGTCTTTGGGGGAGCGGTTGAAGAAACGCACCTCCATGCCAAAGCCGAAGTGGCAGCGCCGCGCGATGGCTTGGCCAATGCGGCCCATGCCGATGATGCCGACAGTCTTGCCGCTGACTTGCGAGCCGAGCATCTGTGTCGGGCTCCAGCCGGGCCATTGGCCTGTGCGCACATAGCGCTCGCCCTCAGCCGCACGGCGCGCTGTCATGAGCAAAAGCATCATCCCGATGTCGGCTG
>JADGEJ010000003.1 GCA_016744435.1 Lentibacter sp.
GGGGGCTGCGCACGCTTCGCACTTTATCAGGCTTGAGCACTTTGAAGAGGATGCCGCCCCGCTTTGGGAGCATCTGGGCTTCGCGCTAGAGTTGCCGCGTGTGAACGCGAGCGCGCGAGAGGCTGACTATGCCCAGTATTACGGTGAAGGCGACGCCGAGCGAGTCGCGACCATCTGTGCAGAAGACATTGCGCGTTTTGGCTATGCTTTCGACTAACCCGTCCAATTTGCCTCAAATTTGCCAACAATTAAGCAGTGTGGCCTGAGACTGTCTTAAAAATGGCGACAGTGCCCCAATATTGCCTTTAGCCAGCCCCACAACCCTCACGAGAATCACAGTAATTGGCTTCACTGCTAACCACGGGTTGCCTGCCAGTGGCCATGGAAAATACTCATAAGGTTGCCTGCCAGCGGCCACAAAAATAAAGCCTGGGGAAGACACATGTTTGGATGGAAAAGCGCACTGCGCCAGAAGACACGACGAACAACTGAAGTTTCGGGAGCTTATGACGGCACCGGAGCGGGCGTTAGAGAGGGAATTATCGCCTCGACAAAAGTTGCCACCGCGATTGGTTGGCGCGACGTAGGCTCGCTGCAAGCGGGCGACCAAGTGCTGACGTTTGACAACGGGTTGCAGACACTCACCGGCATCAGCCGCACGCCCCTTTGGGACGGTGCAGGCGCATGCCCTCGCGCCTTCTGGCCGCTTGCTGTGCCAGCTGGCGCATTGGAAAACACCCGCCCGATGATGCTGCTTGGTAAGCAGGGCGTTATGCTCGAAAGCGATGTTGCGGAAGAGCTTTACGGCGATCCGTTTGCGCTTATCCCGTCGGCTGCCCTTGAAGGCGTGCATGGCATCGAGCGCGTTTACCCGAACGACCCCATCGAAATTATCACGCTGCATTTTGAAGATGCGCAGGTTGTGTTTGCAGAGAGCGGCACGCTGATGTTTTGCGCCGCTGGTCGCGACTTGATCGAAATGGCCGCGAAGCCGCGAACCGTGAGCAAAGCCTACAACATGCTGGCGGACAGATGCGCGAGCAAACTTGTTCAGGACGAACCGCTCTACGCGTTTGCCTGAATAAAGCCCCCGAACTCCCCCAATAAAAGGCGCGCCATGGCAGGACGCGCCTTTTTGCTTTTTCGGCTTTGGCGACACTCTCGCGAATTTTCGTAAGATTGTTCTTACTTTGAAAACTATGGCTAAAACTTGCCCTAATTACGCCCAACCCTGTCCGCAAGTGGGGGCCACAAAGAGGACACAACAAGAGATCGCCTGCCAGCGATTGTCACTTGGGAAAGTTTGAAGTGTTAAAGGCCTGCGCGGCGAGGGGGAAGGAGAGAGCCCCCAGTGCCAGCGCGCCTGAAACCGCCCACCCGTGAACCGCTGGCAGAGCCCGAGCTCTGGTCTGGTTTGGTGGGCTACACATGCCTAATCCCCGCCCGCAAGGGCACATGGGTGGCACACGGGCCGAGACCAGAAGAAAGGGAGCGCTGTTACCAGTGCTCCCTTTCAGTTTTTAGACGGTTTGACGATGCTTAAGCGGCTTTGTCAGCCGCTGGTGCGAAGCGGCCATAGAACGTCTGGTTCTTCTCGGCCATCTCTTTGAGCAATGCGGGCGTCTCAAAGCGCTTGCCGTATTTGGCTGCAAGCTCGGCTGTGCGCTCGGCCGCGTAGGGCGTGCCGATGATGTCGAGCCATGAGAGCGGGCCACCGGACCAAGGCGCAAAGCCCCAAGCCAGAATTGCGCCAACATCGCCTTCGCGGATGTCTTCAAGAACACCTTCTTCAAGCGCGCGAACGGCTTCGAGAACTTGGCTGAACATCAGGCGTTCTTGCACTTCGACGAGGTCAGGCTGCTCTTCCAGAAGCGGGTACTTCTCGCCCAAGCCTTTCCAGTAGCCAAGGCGCTTGCCCTTCTCGTCGTAGTCAAAGAAGCCAGCGTTGGATTTGCGGCCCAAACGGCCCTCTGCTTCGAGGTAGAAGATCAGATCATCAGACGGGCTTTCAGGGTAGTCGTCGCCCATCGCCAGTTTGGTCGCGCGGGCGATTTTGGCACCAAGGTCGATCGAGGTTTCGTCTGTCAGCTGGATCGGGCCAACGGGGAAGCCAAGCTGGCGTGCCGCGTTGTCGATCAGCGCGGGGGCAACACCTTCGGTGAGCATGCGCGCGCCTTCGTTGACGTAAGGAATGATGCAGCGGTTGCAGTAGAAGAAGCGCGCATCGTTGACAACGATCGGTGTTTTGCGGATCTGGCGCACATAGTCGAGCGCTTTGGCCACGGCACGATCGCCTGTTTCTTTGCCCTTGATGATCTCGACCAGCAACATTTTCTCAACGGGTGAGAAGAAGTGGATGCCGATGAACTGATCATTGCGTGAGGAGGCTTTCGCCAGCTCGGTGATCGGCAAAGTCGAGGTGTTGGAAGCAAAGATGCAATCTTCAGGGATCACAGCTTCGACTTTCTTGGTCATCTCGGCTTTGACGGCGGTGTCTTCAAACACCGCTTCGATGATGAGGTCGCAGCCTTTGAGCGCGTCCAGATCAGGCGTGGCCGTGATCAGAGACAGCAGAGCTTCCTTCTTCTCGGGCGTGGCCTTTTTGCGGGCAATGCCCTTGTCCATGTAGGCGGCCGAGTAGGCCTTGCCTTTGTCGGCTGCGGCTTGGTCACGGTCGATCAGCACCACTTCGATACCGGCCTGAGCCGACACCAGAGCAATGCCTGCGCCCATCATGCCTGCGCCGAGAACGCCGAGCTTTTTGACGGTCTGGTCAGGCACGCCAGCAGGGCGTACGGCACCCTTTTCAAGCGCTTCTTTGTTGATGAAGAGCGAGCGGATCATCGCCTCACTGCTTGGGTTCATCAGAACGTTGGTAAACCAGCGCGCTTCGATTTTGATCGCGGTGTCAAACGGCACAAGCGAGCCTTCGTAGACAGCCGAGAGCAGCGCCTTGGCGGCAGGGAATGCGCCTTGCGTTTGGTGGTGAACCATCGCGGCGGCGCCGAGGAACGTCATGAAGCCAGCCGGATGGAAGGGCGTGCCGCCGGGCATTTTGTAGCCCTTTTCGTCCCATGGTTTGACGATCTTTGGCTCAGACAGCACCCATGCGCGCGCGTCTGACATCGGGTCATCAGAGACTTCGTCGATGAGGCCGGCTGCCTTGGCTTTAGCCGGGTTCACCATCTTGCCTTGCAGCAGGAACGGTGACGCGGCCATTGCGCCGAGCATACGTGTGAGGCGGGTTGTGCCGCCCGCGCCGGGGAAGATGCCAACCAGAATTTCCGGGAAGCCGATCTTGGCTTTCGGGTTGTTGGCGACAAACGTGCGGTGGCACGACAGCGGCAACTCAAAGCCGATGCCGAGCGAGGTGCCGGGCATGACGCAAGCGATAGGCTTGCCGCCTTTGTTTGTCTTCGGATCCATGCCTGCGCGCTCGATTTTGCGCAGCACAGCGTGCATCTCCATTGTGCCTTCAAAGAGGCCCTTTGCAGGCGCGTCGCCGGCGTCTTCTTTCATCTTGGCGATGACGTTCAGATCCATCCCGCCTGCGAAGCTGCCCTCTTTGCCAGAGGTGATGATCACGCCTTTCACGGCGTCGTCAGCAAGGGCGTCGTCAACGTGCGCTGACAGGTCTGCAAAGCCCTGAATGCTCATCACGTTCATTGATTTGCCGACGGTGTCCCAGACGATGGTGGCGATGCCTTCGCCGTCTTTTTTCATTGTAAAATCAGTCATATTCTTTTCCTGTCGTCTATCGCTTAAACGCGTTCGATGATGGTTGCGGCGCCCATGCCGGAGCCGATGCAAAGTGTGGCGAGGCCAACTTCTTTGTCCGAGCGTTCAAGCTCGTCCATCAGCGTGCCGAGGATCATGGCACCTGTTGCGCCGAGCGGGTGGCCCATGGCCATTGAGCCGCCGTTGACGTTGACTTTGTCGTGGTCGACGTTGAAGGCCTGCTCAAAACGCATGACGACTGAGGCGAAGGCTTCGTTGACTTCAAAGAGGTCAATGTCGCCGATGCTCATGCCGTTGTCGCGCAGGATTTTCTCGGTCACGGGCACAGGGCCTGTGAGCATGATCGTCGGGTCAGTGCCGATCTTGGCAGTCGCACGGATGCGCGCACGCGGCTTGAGGCCAAGCTGCTCGCCGAGCTCTTTGTTGCCGATGAGAACAGCCGCCGCACCGTCAACGATTCCTGACGAGTTACCAGCGTGGTGAATGTGGTTGATGCGCTCAAGTTCCGGGTACTTGAGGATCGCGATTTTGTCGAAGCCGGGCATGGTTTCGCCCATCTGCTGGAACGAGGGCTTCAAAGCGCCGAGGCTCTGCATGTCGGTCTGTGGGCGCATGAACTCGTCATAGGCCAGGATAGGCAGGCCGTTCACGTCGTTGACGGCAACAACCGAGCGGTTGAAGTGGCCCGCGTCCCATGCGGCTTTGGCGCGGCGCTGGCTTTCGACGGCCATGGCGTCGGCTTGGTCACGCGTGAAGCCATACTTCGTCGCGATGATGTCAGCCGAGATGCCTTGCGGCACGAAGTAATTGTCGATCGCGATGGACGGGTCAACGGCGATTGCGCCGCCGTCAGAGCCCATAGGCACGCGGCTCATGCTTTCGACACCACCGGCGATGTAGCCGTTGCCTGCGCCGCCACGAACTTGGTTGGCAGCGACGTTGACGGCTTCGAGGCCCGAGGCGCAGAAGCGGTTGATCGAGAGACCAGGGATGCTTTCGTCAAGGTTAGAAGCAAGCACGGCTGTGCGCGCAAGGCATGCGCCCTGTTCGCCGACTTGAGACACGTTGCCCCAGATCACGTCTTCAACGGCGTGGCCTTCGAGGCCGTTACGCTCTTTGAGAGCGTTTAGCGCCACGGCGGACAGGCGCGCGGCTGTTACTTCGTGCAGGCTGCCGTCTTTGCGGCCCTTGCCACGCGGGGTGCGCACGGCGTCATAGATATAGGCTTCGGTCATGGTCTTCTCCTTGTCAGTCGTTTTGTCTGGCGTTTGTCTTAAGCGCGGTCAGCGGGGCTGCCGGGCATCAGGTCGTAGGGGTGTTTCCACCCCGGTGTTTGTTCAATATTGGTGAGCCAGTGGTCGATGTTGGCCCATTCTGTGCGCTCAAAGCCGAATGGCTCCGGGTAAAACAGGTAGCCGCAGTTTGAGATGTCGGCGTTGGTGAGGCTGTCGCCGACGATCCAGTCGCGGCCCTCAAGGTGCGCGTTAAGCGTGGCGTATGCGCCTTTGAGGCGGCCTTGCATAAAGCCGATGACCTCTTGGGGTCGTTTGTCTTCGGGCAAAAAGTTCATCAGGAAGCGCGTCATGCCAGCTTGCGAGGACATTTTGTGATTGTCCCACAACACCCAGCGCAGGACTTCGTATTTGTCTTGGCCTACGCCGCCCAGCCTGCCGGATTGATCCGCGATATATTGCTGGATCGCGCCGGACTGTGTGAGGCGAAAGTCACCATCTTCCAGCACCGGAGCTTCGCCCATAACGTTTTTGGCACGGAACTCGGGCGAGCGGCCCTCGCCGCCGAAGAAGTCAACAAACACGGGCTCCCACGCGAGGCCGGACAGCTCAAGCGCGAGGGCGGCTTTGTAGGCGTTGCCGCTTTCGCCAAAACAGTGGAGTTTAATCGTCATGCGTTGTGTCCATTGGTTGGTGTCGGAGTGGGGGTTTCACACCCCCACACCCCCGTGGGATATTTTTGGAAAGAAAAAGAAACTGGGTAATTCCGCCTTTTTCTTTCTCTAAATATCCCCGCCGGAGGCTCCTGTCCGCGAGGATAGTTGGTGTCGGTGCCTTTTCTAGAGTGAGCGTGAGATCAGTTCCTTCATGATTTCGTTGGTGCCGCCGTAGATGCGTTGTACGCGGGCGTCGGCCCACATTTCGGCGACGGCGTATTCTTGCATAAAGCCGTAGCCGCCGTGCAGCTGCACGCATTCATCAAGCACTTCGCCTTGGGTGTCGGTGAGCCAGTATTTGCACATGGCAGCTTTCTCGACGGTGAGCTCGCCGCGCATGTGCTCAGAGATGCACTCGTCAAGGAAGGCGCGCGAAACGGCGAGTTTGGTTTTGCACTCGGCCAGTTTGAAGCGGGTGTTCTGGAACTGCATGATCGGGCCGCCGAAGGCCTCGCGCTCGTTGCAGTAGGCGATGGTGCGTTCGACAGCGCCTTGCATGGCGCCAACCGCGCCACAGCCGATGATCAGGCGCTCTTGCGGGAGCTGCTGCATCATCTGGTAGAAGCCTTTGCCCTCTTCACCACCGAGGATGTTTTCTGGCGGGATTTCGACGTTGTCAAAGAACAGCTCCGAGGTGTCGGCGGCGTGCAGCCCGACTTTGTCGAGGTTGCGGCCACGCGCGAAGCCTGTTGCTTTGTCGGTTTCGACCACCACAAGCGAGACGCCTTTGGAGCCTAACGAGGGGTCGGTTTTGGCCGCGACGATGATCAGCTCGGCGTGTTGGCCGTTGGAGATAAACGTCTTTTGGCCGGAGAGGCGGTAGGCGTTGCCGTCGCGAATGGCGCGGGTTTTGATAGCCTGCACGTCGGAGCCAGTTGACGGCTCGGTCATTGCCAAAGCACCGACCGTTTCGCCGGTGACCATTTTGGGAAGCCAGCGTTGCTTTTGCTCTTCGGTGCCGCAGTTGAGGATGTAATGCGCAACGATGCCCGAGTGGATCGGGTTGCCCCAAGAGGCGAGGTTGGCGCGGGGATGTTCCATCATCACCACGGCTTCGTGGCCAAAGTCGCCACCGGGCCCGCCGTATTCTTCGGGGATCGACGGGCAAAGCAGGCCGAGTTCGCCAGCTTCGTTCCAAGCCGAGCGGTCCATTTGGCCTTGCTTGCGCCATTTCTCAAAGCGTGGCCCCCATTCATCGGTGATGAACTTGGCGGTCATTTCGGCGAGCATCTGGTGCTCGTCTGTCATCCAGCTTGATGTCATGTTCTCTCCTCCCCAGAAGATATTATCGTTTGCGCGCGTCGATCTCGGCGTTGAACAGCCTAAGGCGCGTTGTCAGGTTCTCGTGGTTCATGACGCTCTCGAAGTTCTCAAACAGAAACGAGAGCGCCTCGCCTTCGTCAAGCCCCGCCTCAGCAGCAAAACGCTTGAGCCGTCGGTGGCCATCCTCTGTCATAGCACAGGGGAAGCGGCGGGTCAGGCGAAAGCGTTTTGGCATTGGCTTGCGGTTCCTTTGGAAGGCTTAGAACTGGTCGGCAGCGAGGGCCATAACGGGCTCGGCGCCGCTTTGAATGCGCGCAAGGTGCATTGACGTGGCGGGCAGCCGGCGTGCCATGTAATAGCGGCCAGTTGCCAGCTTCGTCTCGTAGAACGCTGCGTCAGAGGTGCCGCTTGCGAGCGCTTCCAGCGAGGCTTTCGCCATCCGGCTCCACATGAGGCCAAGGCAAACGTGGCCCATCATATGCATGAAGTCGTTTGAGCCAGACAGCGCTGCGTTCGGGTCTTTCATGCCGCTTTGCATGAAGAACATGCCAGCAGTTTGCAAGTCTTTTGAGGCGGCTTTCAGCGGCTCAACAAAGGCTTCCATGCCCTCAACATCTTTGTTTTCAGAGCAGAAGTCTTTGACCATGGCGAAGAAAGCCATCACGTGCTTGCCGCCGTCTGCCGCGAGCTTGCGGCCGACCAAGTCAAGCGCCTGAACACCGTTGGCGCCTTCATAGATCATCGCGATGCGGGCATCACGAGTGAACTGGCTCATGCCGTGCTCTTCGATGTAGCCGTGGCCGCCGTAGATTTGCTGTGCCTTGACTGTCATGTCATAGCCCTCATCGGTGAGGAAGCCTTTGATGACAGGCGTCATCAGCGAGATCAGGCCATCGGCGTCTTTGTCGTCAGCGCGGTGCGACTGGTCAAGCAGTGAAGACCCCCAGAGGATGAAGGCGCGCCCAGCTTCGACGAAGCTTTTCTGATCCATCAGTGAGCGGCGGATGTCCGGGTGCACGATCAGCGGATCAGCCGGGCCTTCGGGGTTTTTCACGCCTGTCACGTCACGGCCTTGGAGGCGGTCGTTGGCGTAGAGTACAGCGTTTTGGTAGGCGGCTTCAGCGGCCGAGAGGCCTTGCATGCCAACGCCGATACGGGCTTCGTTCATCATGGTGAACATGGCGCGCATGCCTTTGTGCGCGTCGCCGAGCAGGAAGCCTTTGGCGTCGTCGTAGTTGAGCACGCAAGTCGAGTTGCCGTGAATGCCCATCTTCTTTTCGATGGCGCCACAGCTTACGCCATTGCGCGCGCCGATTGTGCCGTCGTCATTGATGTTAAACTTCGGAACGATAAAGAGCGAAACACCTTTGATGCCGTCCGGGCCGCCCGGGATTTTGGCCAAAACGAGGTGGATGATATTGCTCGACATCTCGTGCTCACCTGCCGAGATAAAGATTTTCTGGCCAGTGATGTTGTAGCTGCCGTCATCCTGAGGCTCGGCTTTGGTGCGCATGAGGCCCAAGTCGGTGCCGCAGTGTGGCTCTGTCAGGTTCATCGTGCCTGTCCACTCGCAAGAGACCATGTTTGGCAGGTAGGTTGCTTTCTGCTGCTCGGTGCCGTGCGCGAGGATAGAAGAGGCCGCACCGTGCGTGAGGCCTTGATACATGGTGAACGCTTGGTTGGCGCCAGAGAACATTTCACCAACCGCCGTGCCGAGAATTGAAGGCATGCCTTGGCCGCCAAACTCTTCGGGCATATCAAGCCCCGTCCAGCCACCTTCGCGAACTTGGTCAAACGCTTCTTTAAAGCCCGTCGGCACGCGCACAACGCCGTTTTCAAGCGTGCAGCCTTCCTGATCGCCCACAACGTTGAGCGGCGCGAGGACTTCGCTTGTCAGCTTGCCGGCTTCTTCCAGCACAGCGGCTGTAAAGTCGCGCTCAAGGTCAGAGTAGCCTGGCACTGCTGATTTGCTCACTTTGAGCACGTCGTGCAGTACGAACTGAAGTTCTTTTGTTGGGGCTGTATAGCTCGGCATGGTGTTTATCTCCCAGAAGTGTCTTGGTTTTACGTGGTTACTTATTCGGCGGCGTCGCGTGTGCTGGCCTGCGATGTGATGACTTTTTGCAACCAGTCCATCTGCTCTTTGAAGTCTTCGATGGCTTCGCCAAGCTCCTCACGTTGGCGCTCCATATCGGCGAGGCGCTCTTGCGCGACATCATATGTGGCCTGAAGCTGTGTCTGCTGCTGGTCGCCAACGTGGTAAAGTTCAAGCAGTTGGCGGATTTCTTCGAGGCTGAAGCCAAAGCGCTTGCCGCGCAGGATCAGCTTGAGGCGGGCGCGGTCACGCTTGGTGAACAGGCGCTTCTGGCCTTCCCGCACCGGGAAGATCAGTTCCTTGGCCTCATAAAACCGTAGCGTGCGGGGCGTCACATCGTAGGCCGCGCACATCTGGCGGATTGTCATAATTTCATCAGAATCAATCATAGCACATCTTTCGTCCGACTCGTTTGACTATAGATGTGGAACTAAACTGCTTGGTTCAAGTAAAAGTTGACGTTTACGTAAAGTGTACGTTGCGTCACTTTCTGGACCGCAAGAGCTCAAGTGATTGTTCGCGATTTTCTGTGAGCTCGGAAATGGCCACGTCAAGCTCTGCACGCTGCTTGGTGAGTTCACCAAGCTGTGCCTCAGCCATGTCGACCCACGATTGCAGCTGTGCATCGGTGCCTTGCTTCTCATAGATCAGGAGAAATTTGCGCGTGTGTTCTAGCGCAAAGCCCCAGCGGCGGCCTCGCAGGATCAATATCATCCGCGCCACTTCACGCGGGTTGTAATAACGCGCGCGCCCTTCGCGGTCGGGCTGCAACAGCTCGATGTATTCGTAATAGCGCAAAGTGCGTGGGGTCACGTCAAACTTGACACACATTTCTTTAAAAGTGAGGCGTTTTTCAGTCATGGGTTTCCCTTTGAGCCTAGCCTATGGTGCGCGCGGGACAGACACAAGTTCACTTGCGCAATTCACGCGAGGTTATTTACTCTTGCGCTTGCAGGGGCGTGCGGGCCATGGGAAGATGCCGTTAACAATTTGCAAGTATAAGCAAGTGAAACTGCCAAATGAGGGTCGGATGGACAAATCCAAAATAGCTGCACAGTTTATTCAGGCGATCCCGCATGCGCGGGCTTTAGGCTTGGCGCTTACGGAAATCGGCGACGGGGTTTCTGTGATCGAAATGCCCTATGCCGAGCACTTGGTGGGCGACCCCAAGACAGGCGTTATACACGGCGGAGCGGTTTCCGCTCTGATGGATACGTGTTGCGGCGCGGCGGCGATGAGCCATCCCAACTCGCCTTCGGGCACGGCAACGATTGATCTGCGCATCGACTATATGCGCCCGGCAACCGCAGGCCAGACGATCGTCACTCGTGCGGAATGCTACAACATCACCCGCTCTGTCGCCTTCGTGCGCGCAACGGCGGTTGACGATGACACAAACAATCCGGTGGCGATGGCCACTGGCGCCTTTACAGTGGAGCGCTAGAACATGGCCCGCAAACGCCCCGAACCTGTACAGGTTATCAAGCAACGTCGCGATGCGGCTTTGAGCGCGCTGGTACATGGCGTGCCCTACATCAACTTTCTCGGTATTGAGTTTGACAGGCGCGGGGACGAGCTGACGGCTATTCTGCCCTATGACGACAAGCTGATCGGCAACCCGATGATACCTGCCATTCACGGCGGAGCTATCTCGGGGTTTCTTGAAGTTGCTGCCGTTATTGGCCTGAGCTGGGCCACTCTCTGGGACGAGATCGAACGTGGAGAGCTTGACGCTGACGAGATCGTCAAAGGCCATCTGCCGCGCCTGCCTAAAACCATCGACTTCACGGTTGACTACCTGCGCTCGGGCCTGCCGCGTGACGCCTATGCGCGCGCCAAGGTAAACCGCTCGGGGCGGCGCTACGCGAGCGTGCATGTCGAGGCATGGCAAGACAACCGCGAGCGCGCCTTTGCGCAAGCCACGGGCCATTTCCTAATGCCACGTCGTGACGGCTGAGGCCACGCCTGCTCCGATAACCCATCGCAGGGTTCTCAAAATAGCGATCCCGATTCTGCTGGCCAATGTCACGGTGCCTTTGCTTGGCGTTGTCGACACTGCCGTTGTTGGCCAGATCCCCGATGCCGCGCCGATTGCTGCGGTGGGCGTTGGCGCGATTATCCTCTCTGCCATATACTGGGTGTTCGGCTTTCTGCGCATGGGAACAACCGGCCTGACCAGCCAAGCGGCAGGGCGGGGCGAGGACGGCGAAGTTGTCGCTTTGCTCACCCGCGCGCTGCTGATCGGGCTGGCGGGCGGCTTGCTCTTTATCGTGCTGCAACCGCTTTTGTTCATGGGCGCTTTTGCTGTCTCGCCTGCAAGTGCGGAAGTGGAAGGCATGGCGCAGCAATATATGCAGATCAGGATTTGGTCTGCGCCTGCGGCCATTGCGAGCTACGGCATTTCCGGCTGGCTCATCGCCCAAGAGCGCACCCGCGCTGTTTTGCTCATTCAGCTTGTGACCAACGGGCTCAATGTGAGCCTCGACTTGCTTTTCGTGCTCAGCTTCGGGCTTGGCGTTGCGGGTGTCGCTTGGGCGACGTTCATCGCCGAATGGGCAGGCTTTGCTGTTGGTCTTTGGGCTTGTCGCGAGGCGTTTCAAACCGCGGTTTGGCGCGATTGGCCGCGCGTGTTTGATGCAGCGCGCCTCAAACGCATGGCCGTGGTCAACACCGACATTCTCATTCGTTCGCTCTTGTTGCAGGGCATCTTCGTGTCGTTCCTGCTGTTCGGTGGGCGCTTTGGCAACGTGACGCTGGCCGCCAACCAAGTGCTGCTGCAATTCATCCACATCGCCGGCTACGCGCTTGACGGGTTTGCCTTTGCGGCTGAGGCTTTGGTCGGCCAAGCCTACGGCGCACGTGTGGTGCGCGACGTGCGGCAGGCCTCTTGGCTGACAACGCTCTGGGCTCTGGGCTTTGGTGTGGCGATGGCGCTTTGCTTTTGGCTCTTTGGCCCGATGACCATTGATGTGATCTCAAAGGCACCGGAGGTACAACTGGAGGCACGCCGCTACTTGCCATGGGCTATTGCTGCGCCTGTGTTGATCGTTGGCTTTACGCAGATGGACGGCATTTTTATCGGCGCAACTCGCTCAGCAGACATGCGCAATATGATGGCCGTCGCCTTCGTGATTTATGTCGTGGCTGTTTGGATGTTGGTGCCAAGCATGGCCAACCACGGCCTGTGGCTTGCGATGCACATATCGTTTGTCGCCCGCGCTGTGACGCTTGGTGTTCGCTATCCGGCGCTGGAGCGCAGCGTGCGAGGCTGAGCCGTTTTCCGACACGGAAAACGGACCGAAATTCGGGGCGAATTTCGACTACAAGATACTGAGGACAGCTTCAGGCGGACGGCCAATGGCGGCTTTGCCGTTGGCAAATACGATCGGACGTTCGATGAGTTTCGGCACGCGGGCCATGGCTGCAAAAAGCGCATCGTTCACGCTATCCTTGCTCAGGCCTTCGGCTTTGAACTCGGGCTCGCCTGTGCGCATCATCATAATCGGCGGGCAACCAAGATCCATTGTCGCAACGCGAAGCTCTGTTTCGCTGGGCGGATCTTCCAGATAAAGGCGCACTTCAGGCGCGTGGCCGTTCTCTTGCAGCAATGCCAAGGTCTGGCGCGACTTTGAGCAGCGCGGGTTGTGCCAGATGGTGATCATAGCCATGTCTCCCTGTCGGTTCCGACGGCCTCGGCGACATTGGCAAAGCCGTCTTTTTCCAAGAGCCTATCAAGTCCGCGAGCGATGTCGGGCACGAGGCTCATGCCATGATAAACCAGAGCTGAGTAAAGTTGCACCGCCGAGGCGCCCGCGCGGATCTTGGCATAGGCCTGCTCGGGCGAGGCGATGCCGCCAACGCCGATGAGAGGCATCTTGCCCTCAGTTGCCTTTGAAAGCCTAGCGAGCACGCGCGTGGATTTCTCAAACAGGGGCGCGCCGGAAAGGCCGCCCATCTCGCGGCTCTCCGGGCTTTTCAGCCCGTCTCGCGACAGCGTCGTATTCGTGGCAATGACAGCGCTGAGACCCGCAGCCACCGCGACATCACCGATCTCGCTGATCTCGGCATCTGTTAGATCAGGCGCGATCTTGAGGAAGACCGGGATAGGTTTGGCGAGTGTGGCGTTTGCTTGCATGACACCCGAGAGCAAAGCGGCAAGGGCCTCGGCGCCTTGCAAGTCGCGCAGCTTTTCGGTGTTGGGGGACGAAACATTGACTGTCGCAAAATCGAGGTGATCACCGCAATGGGCAAGCACCTGTGCGAAGTCGTCAGCGCGGTTTTCGCTGTCTTTGTTGGCCCCAAGGTTGAGGCCGATCACAGCGTCTTGTGGTCGCTTGGCAAGGCGCTGGGCGGCGGCTTGCATGCCTTGGTTGTTAAAGCCAAAACGGTTGATAACCGCCTGGTCTTCACTCAGTCGAAAGAGGCGCGGCTTGGGGTTGCCCGCTTGCGCGCGCGGGGTCACGGCGCCAACTTCAACAAAGCCAAAGCCAGCCCGCGACAGGGGGCCAAGCACCTCGGCGTTTTTGTCAAACCCAGCTGCAAGCCCGACAGGGTTGGGCAGCTTGAGGCCGGCGATTTCTGTGGCGAGGCGCGGTGATGTCACAACACCGGGAAGCGGCACAAAGCCAGTGGCGAGCGCCTTCACGGCAAACCCATGCGCGCGCTCAGGGTCGGTGCGGTGCATGAGGG
This sequence comes from Lentibacter sp., assembly GCA_016744435.1. Lineage (GTDB taxonomy): Bacteria > Pseudomonadota > Alphaproteobacteria > Rhodobacterales > Rhodobacteraceae > Lentibacter. Next base: position 13,734 of record JADGEJ010000003.1, read on the forward strand.
CAAGGCCCAGCTTTTCAAGCATGTTCATCCGAAGGTGCCTTTTGTCTCGGTGGGTTTGGTGCGGATCAACCGCGAGGTTTGCACAGCAGACTGACGGTGCACAACAGCGCGGCGATAGTCTTCATTGGTGATCATTGCGAAGAAGGCCTTGGCGCTTGGGTAGCGGGCGATAAACATCTGATCCCAGTGCTCGCTTGACGGCCCCATGAGCGTGGCTTCAAACGCGCCACGCCAGACGATACTGCCGCCGACGCTTTGCAAAATCGTTCCGGTTTCGCGCCCGTAATTGGCATAGGCCTCAGCCCCTGTCAGCCCCTTACCGTGCAGCGCGTGCCCCTCGGGGTATGCGGCCGTGTCGCGCAGGCGCACGAGGTTGAGCATCTCGATGGGGGTGTCACGATCAAGCGCCTTGAAGGCTTCAAACTGTTCGCGCGCAGGGTCAACGAAACCAGAGATATCTTCGGGGAAGACATGCACGCCATTCGCCAACGGAAGGGGCCAGACGAAGGCCACATCAGCGAGCTTCAAGCTGCGGTACAGATGCGGGAAAAGAGCGTCGCCGCGCGACACCTCCCACTTCAGCGCCTCGCCCAGAGCTTCGGCCTCAACGCCCAGAAGAACGAGGCCTTCAGCGCCTGCGAAGTGCTTGGCCGCAGTCTCCAGCGCCTGCTCAGGGGTTGAGAAATGCACATAGCCATCGGCCACATCTATCGGCGCGCCTTCAGTCTCGCCTTGGGCGCGCAGCTCGGCCCACTCTTGGGCGCGGAAAATTTTGAGAATAAGCATGCAAGCGTGATGCCGCTAACTGAGCCTGCCGTCAAGCTTGTGCAAAGTTTCGCGGGGCCTGTCACATATGTTCTGACTGTTTGGTGTCGGCGTTGCACGATCATGGAAATCAACCCAAAGGTGACACAATATGTTTGCGCGCAGTTTAGGCGCCTTGGCTTGGCTACGATCCACATAGTTGCATCGAATTGATCAACAAGTATGACACAACCTGCGGCGCCCTTGAGAATGCTGCTGCAAGTGCTTTGGCGGTTAGGCGAGCCTCAACGTGAGCCGAAGCCCCCATGACTGGTTTGAAGTACAGCCACAACCACCGCAGTTTGCGTCAAACACTTTAAGAGAGATGTTTTTGGGTGCAAAATTTAGGCTCTGCTAATTAATCTTACCGAAGCCAAAACGCGCGGCGCGCGGGTCTGGCCTCACTCTGTGTTGAGCAGGATCACTTCAACGCGGCGGTTTTCTTCGCGGCCTTCTTCGGTCAGGTTGGTTGTCAGGGGCGACAGGTAGCCCATGCCTTCGGCCTGCATCCGCTTTTTCGCGATGCCGTGTTCGCTGGCAAGCCTTTCGCGCACCGAAGCGGCGCGGCGCTTGGACAAAGCAATGTTGCCGCTCAGAGAACCTACAGTGTCAGTGTGGCCTACGAGAGCGATGGTGCGGTCTGGGTTCTTTTCAAGGTAAGTCGCCAGCTCGGTAAGTGAGGCAAAATCGCCGGCTCCAAGGTCGGACGATCCGGTTTTGAACGTGAGGTCTGACAAGACAGCACGGCCGATGCTTTCAAGCCTCTCAGCGATGCTGTCGAATTTCAGCGGTGAGCGGGTTGGCGTGCCCTGCTCGGGCTTCACCAAGGCGGATTTTTCGGGCGTTAAAAGCGCAACCCCTTCGGGCGTGACCTGGATAATCTGGATATAGCCCGCGCTCGCGTCGCGGCTTGTGAGCACGGTAACATAGCCGCCAGTTTCGCTTTTTGCGGTGAGGAAAATGTAGTCGAACAGATCAACGAACATGTCGGGTGCTGTGAGCACGTCAGTGGAAAAGCGAAAGTCAAAACCGCCGCAGAACCTGTCTTCGCATTTGAACAAAAACTCAAACCCCGCCTCGGCAAGACTGTCTTCGATCGGTTCGAGTAGCTGTTGCGGCGTCAGGCCTTGCGTGTCGATCCGGTAGGCCTGTTTGGTGACGCGCCCTTTGATCTGGAACGAGGGCAACAGCCCCTGCGCGTAGGGCGCGATCGGGGCTGAGTAAACCGCCGTTCCAGAGCTGGTTTCAAACGTCAGCTTCGCATTGAGAGGCAGGGTCAGGCCAGCCGCGAGCGGGGCCGTGCCAAGCACACCCGCAACAAGGCCTATCGCCAGAAAACTAGCGCGAAAGCGCGTGGTATTCGTCATTTGGGCGCTGATCGGTAGCTGAGGCCACGCGGTTTGTCATGTTGTAAAAGCCCGCGAGGTTGGCGATGTCCCAGATGTCGCGGTCAGAGAAGCCCGCATCGCGCAGGGCCTGTCTGTCGGCTTCGCCAATTTTGTGGCTTTCCACGGTGACTTTTTCGGAGAACTCAAGCATCGCGGTTTGGCGCGCGTCCAAGTCGGCGGCACGCCAGTTCATCACCAGCGCCTCTCCAAGGATCGGGTCGCCCGAGAGTTGGCGCACGGCATGGCCGTGAGCCGTGAGGCAGTAAAAGCACTTGTTGGTCGAAGACACCGCGACAGCGATCATCTCGCGCTCAAGTTTGCTGAGGCCACTTTCGGCCAGCATCAGATCGTTGTAGAGCGCCGCAAATGTGTTGAGCTTGTCGATGTTAAATGTATGCGCGCGCAGCACGTTGGGGATAAGGCCGAGCTTCTCCTGACAGATGTCGAAGTACTTCTGTGTTGCCTCTGGAAGTGGGTCAACTGGGGGGAGATTCAGGGCTGTAGGCTGTTTGCTGCTCATCGGTTTAGTCCTCTCTTTTTAAACGATAGTGGTACTGTCCCACACATGTCATGCCGAGGGAAGTGTAGAGCGCATTGGCGCCCTCATTTGCTTGGGTGACAACAAGCGAAATATGGCTCGCGCCGTTTTGCTGCGCCCAGAAGGCGAGCTCGTGCATGACGTAGCGGGCCATGCTCTGGCGGCGTTGGTGGGGGAGCACTTCGATGGCGTGCACCATGGCGATGCCTTCGTGGATAGCACAGAAAGCAGCGGCGGCAGGGTGGTCATTGAGCCGCCCGATGACGCCTGTCTTCGGGCCCTTGGCGCGGTGCATAACGTCGATACGGCCGGGGCCGATGCCGCCTGTTTCCCAGATGTCGAGCATGATCGCCAGAGGCTCCCAAGCCAGCAGGGCCGAAACACGCGGTGGGCGTACAGCGGCCATAGGGCCAACGGGGGCGATGTAGGCATTCACCGGGTCGTGGATCACGTAGCCAGCTTTGTCGAGCAGGCCGTCAAGCTCGGCTTCGCCGTCGCGCACCATGAAAAGCTTGGGCTGTCCGCGCTTTGCCATTTCGGCTTCGGCGATGGCCAGCTCTTCAGCCCTTACAGGCTGCCTCGCGGTCGCCGCACTCACACGCTGACCGCCGCCTTGGCCCTCGCGGATGAGCCATGGCCCAGCCTCATGGGTGCTTGCGGCGGGCCATGTGCCGTCAACCACGTCGTAGATTTGCTGGATAGTGGGCAGGGTGTTAGTTTGTGTCATTGGGAAATGTCTTTGCAAGTTCTGTCATCGCGGCGTTTAGCGCCTGTGCATCAGAGCCGCGAATGACGATGTTGGCGCCATAAGCGCCGTTGTTCTGGAACGGGTAGGAGCCGATGGAGAGCATTGGATGTTTCGCAGCCAGCTTGGCCAGTGGCCCTGCAATGTCGCCTTCGCCACGGTCTATCCGAAGCGTCTGACTGAGCAGCGGAGCACCGCCTGTGAGGGTTGGCAGCACGGTGGCGACCATGGCCTGAAACACCGAAGGCACGCCCGCCATGACGTGGACATTGCCCATGGTGAAGCCCGGCGCGATCGAGACAGGGTTGTCGATCAGCGCCGCACCGTCGGGGATGCGCGCCATGCGTTGGCGGGCTTCGTTGAACTCTTGGCCTCGGCTGGCGTAATGCGCTCCGAGCAACGCAGCGGCATCATCGCGCACGCCAATGTGGGTGCCGAAGGCTTCAGCGATACAATCGGCTGTGATGTCATCATGTGTTGGCCCGATGCCGCCGGACGTGAACACGGTGTCGTGGCTTGCGCGCAGGGCGTTGACGGCGGCGACAATGGCTGCAGCGTCGTCAGACACGACGCGCACCTCAGTTAAGTCGATGCCCGCTCCTGTAAGCTCACCCGCAAGGAAATACATATTGGCGTCGCGGGTGCGGCCAGAGAGGATCTCGTCACCGATCACAAGCATTGCGGCTGTCGGGTTGGGCATGTGGCCTCCTTGATTGGTCTTGGCTCTCGGTATAGGCCTTCACTCATGCGCTTTCAAACCCCACTTGTGCCCGCGACGCTAATTCGCCGCTACAAACGCTTTTTGGCAGATATCCGGCTTGAGGACGGGCGCGAAGTTGTGGCGCATTGTGCCAACCCGGGCAGCATGATGGGGCTGGCGGATGAGGGGATGCGCATTTGGGTGGAGCCCAATGACGACCCGAAGAAAAAGCTGAAATACGGCTGGCGGCTGGTGGAGCACGCGGACGGGAACTTTACCGGCGTTGATACTTCGGTGCCGAACCGGGCGCTGAGGGCTGCCTTGCTGGCGCATGAAGTGGCGGGGCTGAGCTATGACAATGTGCGGCCTGAAGTGAAGTATGGCGAGAGCTCTCGAGTGGATTTCTTGCTGGAAACCGCCGGAGCGCCAGACCTTTACTTTGAGGTGAAGTCTGCCACCCTGATGAGACAGGCGGGCTTGGCTGAGTTTCCCGATAGTGTCACGGCGCGCGGCCTGAAGCACTTGCAGGAGTTGCAAAGGGTGGTGGCACAAGGCCACCGTGCGATGTTGTTTTACCTTGTGCAACGGACGGATGCTGTAAGTGTGAGTGTCGCGGCGGACATTGACCCGGCCTACGCGGCAGGCTTTGCAGCAGCACGTGCGGCGGGCGTTGAAGTCATGGCGGTTGATTGTAAGATCAGCCCTGACGAAATCAGCCTTGGGCGCGTGTTGCCCGTCTTATAGACTGTGTTGGATTGAGTATTTGTACGAAGAAAAAGCACATAGGCTGGTTATTATTGGCGACCTTGCCTAAATAGGAGCGAATGTGCATGAGATTGAGGGTGAGCCCATGACTGAGAAGCATCGTGGACGTCAGACAAAAGACGGAATTCGCATCTATGAAGAGGCGGATTTTGCGGGCATGCACAAGGCGGGGCAGGTTTCAGCGCAGATTTTGGACGAGGTTGCCGAGCATGTGGCTGTTGGCCAGACAACCGCTGCGATAGATGCGTTTATCGAGCGGCGCGCGGGTGAGCTGGGCTCGACCTCGGCAACGATTGGCTACAAGGGCTATCAGCACGCGAGCTGTATTTCGGTGAACCACGTGGTGTGTCACGGTATCCCGAGCGAGAAAAAGCTCAAGGATGGCGACATTCTCAACATTGATGTGACTGTGATTGTCGATGGTTGGTTTGGCGACACGAGCCGCATGTATGTGGCCGGCAAGCTGGGGCGCAAAGCCGAGCGTTTGATCGAGATCACCCACGATGCGCTGTTCAAAGGTATCGAAGCCGTGAAACCGGGCAACACGTTTGGCGACATTGGCCATGCTATCCAGACTTTTGTGGAAGGCCACCGGATGAGCGTTGTGCGCGACTTTTGCGGGCATGGGCTTGGACGCGTGTTTCACTCGCCGCCCAATGTGCTGCACTACGGGCGCGCGGGGGCTGGTGCCGTGCTGGAAGAGGGCATGTTCTTTACGATTGAGCCGATGGTAAACATTGGCCGCCCTGAGACCAAGGTGTTGGCCGATGACTGGACGGCCGTGACGCGCGACAAGTCACTGAGCGCGCAGTTTGAGCATTCGATTGGCGTAACGGCGACGGGCTTTGAGATTTTTACGCTGTCGCCAGCCGGCAAGTTTCACCCGACATACTGAAAGATTTTCTTTGGGGAGGCTTTGGCGAAACCTCCCAGTTGATCTGGTATTTGCGTCTACTTTCAGGGCTTTACATTCTTTTTGCGTCTAATTGCGAGTGAGTTGCAACTTGGGCGCAGCGTCCTGTAAGGTGGCTATGCCGCAGTGCAGCGAGTGCAGCGGCGCTTTTTGGAACGACATGAACTGGAGCTAAACGCGATGAAACATATGAAATCCGTAGCCCTCGCCGCCCTTCTGGGCCTTACCGCAACAAGCAGCTTTGCGCAGGAAGTCACACAGGAAGTCACTCTACGTTTCCAGCATTTTGTTTCGCCTAATTCGGCCAACCCCAAGTATTTCATTGAGCCTTGGGCTGAAAAAGTCGAGCGTGAAAGCGGCGGGCGGATCAAAGTTGAGATATTCCCGTTCATGCAGCTTGGCGGCAAGGCCCCGAGCCAATACGACCTCATCGCCGATGGTGTGATTGACGGCGGCTGGGTTATCCCCGGGTATCAGACAGGGCGTTTTCCCGAAGCCGAGGCGCTTGAGCTTCCTTTCATGACGACCAAGTCAGCGGAGGAGGCAAGCATCGCCGCGTGGAACTTTACGCAAAAGCACCTGACCGATGATTTCTCTGATGTTCACGTCTTTGCCGCGCATATGCACGGGCCGGGCATTGTGCATAAAACAGGCGCGCCGATTGAAACGATGGAAGACTTCGCCGGGGTCAAACTGCGCGGGCCATCGCGTGCGGCAACGCTGCTGCTGGCCGAGTTGGGCGCGACACCAGTGGGGATCCCTGTTCCGGCCTTTCCCGAGGCGCTCGCAAAAGGCGTTGTTGACGGCGGGGTTATCACTTGGGAGATGGCGCCAAGCCTCAAGCTTGATGACCTGACAGACAGCCACACCGACGTTGCGGGCGACAAAGCGCTCTACAATCTGTACTTCATCTGGGCAATGAACAAAGAGCGCTACGAAGGCCTGCCAGACGATCTGCGCGCAGTGATTGACGCTAACTCTGGTTTGATGGCCAGCGCTTGGGCCGGACGTGCGCATGACATTGGTGATCGGGTTGGTCGCGAGCGCATGGATGAGGCGGGAAACACTTTGGCTGAGGTGAGTGTCGAAGAGACTGCCCGTATCAAAGCGGTTGCTGACAAGGTTGTCAGTGCTTGGCAGGCTGAGGCGGATGCCAGAGGTTTGGACGGTGCTCAGCTGATTGAGGATGCTCGCATGGCTGTAGAAGCAGCGCGTGGCGCGGCGACGCCCAGCTCAGACTAACGCATGTCTGGAATGACTGTCTCATGGGGTCGCCTTTGGGCGGCCTCAGTTCGTTTAAAGCCCGTGCGATGTGTACGTCAGGAACGAGATGGTTGTGCCGCCGTATTGGCGCTGATCTTGCAATGTGAAGCCTTGTGGCGGGGCTATCATGGCGCTTTCCTCCCAGACGATGAGGACATTTTCGGCGAGCCAGCCTTGGGCTATGGCCGAGGCGAGCGCTTTCTCTCCAAGGCCTTTTGCATAGGGCGGATCGAGGAACACCAAGTCGCAGGGCGCGGGGGCTGGCGGCAGTTGGGTGGCGTCAGTTTTGATGAGCTTGGCGTCGGCCTCGCGCTTGGCTTTGCGCAGGTTCTCAGTGATGAGCTTTTGCGCAACGCGTCCGTTTTCAACGTAGGTCACGTGCGCCGCGCCGCGTGACAGCGCTTCAAGGCCCAAAGCGCCTGTGCCTGCGAACAGGTCAAGCACACGCGCGCCGTTTGGCCGCCCGTATTTCATCAGCATGTTGAACAGGCTTTCGCGCACGCGGTCAGACGTGGGGCGCAAGTGCGCGCTGGTGTCGCCTTGGCCTAGATCTGTAAGCACGAGGCCACGGTGCTGTCCGGCGATGATCCTCACGCTTTCATCAGCGCTTTCATGTCGGTTTCTGGGTTCGCTATGTCTTCGGGAGCAGGAGACTTTCCGGCCTCGATGAGCCGCTTGCCGATCATGTAGGCGCGCGGGTCGTTGGCGGCGTCAACGGCGAGGAGCGTGTCGCCCTTGTAGTACCAAAACGAGACGCTGCCTTCTTTGTCACCGTGGCGTGCAACGACGCTGTCATAGCCCGTGTTGAGGCCCGCGATTTGCAGCTTCACGTCGTATTGATCTGACCAGAACCAAGGCTTGGCGACGTAGTCGACACCCGTGCCGAGCATATTTTGCGCAACGATCTCTGCTTGATCAATCGCGTTTGGCACGCTCTCTAGGCGAATGCGCGTGTCGCGGTAGGGGAACGAGGCGCAGTCGCCCGCCGCCCAGACGCTGGCGCCAGATGTGCGGCCCTGAGTGTCGGTTTTGATGCCGTTTTCAAGGGTGAGGCCCGCTTGTTCGGCGAGGCTGGTTGCGGGGGCAATGCCGACGCCGACGATGACGAAATCAACCTCAAGCGCGCTGCCATCTGTCAGCTCGGCCCCAGTAACGCGGGTGTCGCCTGTGAGGCGCGACAGGCCAGTGCCTTCGAGAATGTTGACGCCATGAGAGGCGTGCAAAGCGCGAAAGTAGTCTGACGTTTCGGGCGAGGCAACTCGCTGCAAGATACGGTCGGCCATCTCAACGAGCGTGACTTTGAGACCCTTCTTCTTGGCAACCGCTGCCGCCTCAAGCCCGATATAGCCGCCGCCGACGATGAGCACATGTTTGCCTTCGCCAAACTCCGGCTCCATCGCGTCAACGTCCGTCAGCCCGCGCACAACGTAGACGCCCCCAAGCGCGCCGCCGATGCTGGCGGGCAGGCGGTGTGGCGTTGAGCCCGTGGTGAGCGCGAGTTGGTCGTAGGCGAGCGTTTCGCCGTCGACTGTGAGCGTCTTGGCAGCCGTGTCGATCGCGTCGACATGTGCGCCGAGCCGCAGCTTGATGTTCTGATCAGCGTAAAAGCTTTCGGGCCGCAAGTAGAGCCGCTCAAGCGCCATGTCGCCGAGCAGATAAGCCTTTGAGAGTGGCGGGCGTTGGTAGGGCGGCGCAGTTTCCTCGCCGATCAGCGTTATCTCGCCTTCAAAGCTGTCTTTGCGCAGCTTTGCTACGAGAGATGATCCGGCCTGTCCGGCCCCGACAACAACGATATGCGACATAAGTTTGATCCCTCTACTGGCTCTTCGCGTAGAGAACCCTATATGCTGTGAAATAACAAACGCAAACAGGGAGAAAACGACATGACACTTTCAGTAGGTGACACGCTGCCAGAAGCCAGCTTGATGACACTCGGTGCCGAAGGGCCGGCGCCTGTTGATTTGGGCGCAAAGCTCAAGGGCCGCAAAGTTGTGATCTTCGCAGTGCCGGGCGCTTACACGCCGACGTGCAGCAGCGCGCATGTGCCAAGCTTTATCCGCCAGAAAGACGCGCTCAAGGCTAAGGGCGTTGACGAGATCATCTGCGTGTCGGTCAACGACCCGTGGGTTATGCAAGCTTGGGGCGAGGCGACGGGCGCGGCGGGCGAGGGCATTAGCATGTTGTCAGACGCTTCCGGCGCGTTCACAGCCGCTATTGGCATGGACTTTGACGCACCGCCCGTGGGCTTCTCGGGCCGCTCAAAGCGCTACGCGATGTGCGCGGACAACGGCGTTGTGACCGTGCTGCACGCCGAAGAGAACGCCGGGGTTTGCGAGATTTCGGGTGGCGAGGCGATGGTGGCGGCGCTTTAGGGCGCGCTCCTTTATCTGCTTTCACTAGGCCGCCAGAGGCATTAGGCAGCCCTATCTGCACTGTTCGGGGGCCTACCATGGCGCAAAAAGCTACGATCTATAAAGTTGAACTTTCTGTGTCTGACATGGATCGTCATTACTATGAGACCTACAAACTGACCGTTGCCAAACACCCGTCAGAGACAGACGAGCGTTTGATGGTGCGGCTTTTGGCGTTTGCTCTGAATGCCCATGAGCAGTTGGAAATGACCAAGGGGATTTCAACGGATGACGAGCCAGACATTTGGCAGAAAAGCCTGAGTGGCGAGCTTGAGTTGTGGGTCGCCTTAGGGCTTCCGAGCGAGAAGCTTGTGCGGCAATCCTGCGGTAAATCCAGCAAGGTGATTGTCTACAGCTATGGCGGCAAGACCGCCGAGATGTGGTGGGATAAACTCAAAGGTAGCACCACCCGCTTTGACAACCTTCAGGTTACGAACCTCTCAGAAAAAGACACCGGTGAGCTGGGAAGGCTGGCAAGCCGCTCGATGAAGTTGCAGATCAATATTCAGGACGGCGAAGTTATGGTCAGTGTTGATGATGGCGTGGTTTATGTGACGCCAGTTGAATGGAAGGCAGCTTTGAGTTGAGTAGGCCGTAGGGGCGTCTTTCACAAACTGTCCATCTTCCTTGCCAGCTTTGCGTCAAGCGCGCTTAGCCCGCCTGCGTCGTGGGTGGTGAGCGTGACAGTGACGCGGTTGTAGGTGTTTGACCACTCGGGGTGATGGTTCCACTTTTCGGCCCACAAAGCCGCTTGCGTCATCCAGCCGAAGGCTTCGGCGAAGTCGGCGAACTTATAGGCTTTGGTGATCGCGCCGCGGGCCTCGTCGTGGCTCCAGCCGTTCGCAAGGAGTGGGCCAAGAAGCTGCTCTTGGGCGGTGTCGCTCAGTTTCTCGATCAATCGTGTTCCTCCTTCGTGGCGTTCTTAAACGGGCCGTAGCCTGTCAAAACTTCGATCTCTTCTCCGACGGCCTCGGCTTCGGCCTGCAAGTAGTGCTCAACCGCGTTTGAAAAGCCCTCGTCGGCTATCCAGTGCAGCGAGTGGCAGGGCGTCGGCAAATAGCCGCGCGCCAGCTTGTGCTCGCCCTGTGCGCCTGCTTCGACGCGGGCAAGGCCAAGCTCTATCGCAGCGTCGATGGCTTGATAGTAGCACAGCTCGAAGTGAAGGCACGGATGGTCTTCCACGCAGCCCCAATAGCGGCCGAAAAGCGCTTGCTGGCCGATAAAGTTGAGTGCGGCTGCGACAGCGCGCCCGTCGCGTTCGGCAAGCACGAGGATCATGTCGTCGCGCATCGTTTCGTGGGCTGCGTCAAAGAACGCGCGGGTGAGGTAGGGCGTGCCCCATTTGCGCTGGCCCGTGTCTTGGTAGAAGCGCCAGAAGGCATCCCAGTGATGCGGCTGGATCTCGTCACCTGTGAGCCTGCGAATGGTGCCGCCGAAAGCCTGCGCTTGAGCGCGTTCGCGGCGGATGTTTTTGCGCTTGCGCGAGGTGAGCGTGGCGAGGAACGCGTCGAAGCTTTCAAAGCCATCATTGAGCCAGTGAAACTGTTGCGACGTGCGCCTGAGCAGCCCCATCTGCGCGCCAGCTATGGCCTCTGCTTCGGTGCAAAACGTGGCATGCAGCGAGCTGACGCCTTTTTCGCTCGCGAGCTGCACAGCGCCTTGAATGAGCGCGGCGAGGCCGCGTGTGGCATGGTCGGGGTGCGCTAGAAAGCGCCGTCCTGTGGCGGGCGTGTGCGGCACGGCGATCTGGAATTTCGGGTAGTAACGCCCACCTGCCTGCTCATAGGCCTGCGCCCAGTTGAAGTCGAAGATATACTCGCCCTGAGAGTGCGACTTGGCGTAAAGTGGCGCGCAGCCGATTATGACGTCACCATCATGTGCCGTGAGATAAAGCGGCTGCCAGCCGGTGCCGTGCCCGACAGAGCCGCTCTCTTCCAGCGCCAGCAAAAACCGGTGTGACGTGAACGGATCAAGCCCTTGAGCGCAAGCGTCCCACGCGCTGGCGGGGATGTCTGCAAGCGAGGCGTTGAGCCTTATCTCGATGGGTGTTTCTTCAGTCATTGTTGTCCGATGTTGGGGGCGCGCAGTTGCATTTCAAGCGGGCAGGTAGCCTTCAAAAGTGATGTTGTCAGCCACAAGGCGGGCTTGTTCCTCCCTCTCGGGCGAGCGGACTGTCCAGCACAGAACGGGCATGCCCTTTGTTTTGAGCTGCGCCACATGCGGGTTGGCAAGATCATCTTCTTGATGAGAAATGAAGCCAGCTCCGATGCGGGCCACGTCGGGCAGCGGGCGCAGCTCGGCGAGGCGGGCCTCAGGCACAGTTAACCAATCTTCCTTGAGGTAGTTGCAGGTGGTGAGGCCGCGCGGCAGGCTTGGTGCAAGCTTGGCCAGTTCGGCAACAGAATGCGGACTGAAAGACATCACCGCCGCATCGCCTGCATAGCCGTCAAGCGCCTGAACGGTTGCGGCCTCAAGCGGGCCTATGTTGGGTCCAAGAGCGCCGTCTTGGTCTTTCAATTCGATCAGCAAAGGCGCGCGGCCCGCAACGACAGCAAGCACTTGCGCCAGTGTCGGGATGCGCTCGGCGCGGCCATGCAGCAGCGCAATTGAGCCTAGTTCGGCAGCTGTGCGCTGGGCAACGGGGCCGTTTTCGGCCGTCAAACGCTGGAGGAAATAGTCATGAAAGACCATCGCGACACCGTCTTTGGACAGCTGCAAATCAAGCTCAATACCGTAGCCATGCCTGATCGCGGCATCAAACGCCGCGAGGCTGTTTTCAGGCCGCCCGCTGGCAACATCGTGCAGGCCACGATGCGCCAAAGGGGTTGTTAGCAGACTTGGAGGTATTACAGGCAATTGCATCAGGCGATCTCGAAGATGCCTTCGATTTCGACTGCAACACCGAGGGGCAGTGAGGCGGCAGAGACAGCCGAGCGTGCGTGGCGGCCCTTGTCGCCCAGGGCTTCAACCATGAAGTCAGATGCGCCGTTGATAACCATCGGTTGCTCGGTATAGTCGCCTGTCGAGTTGACGAAACCCACGAGTTTTACCACCCGAACGAGGCGGTCTATGTCGCCGCCGCAAGCTGCCTTGAGTTGCGCCAATAGGCTGATTGCGCAGGTTTTTGCGGCGGTAGCACCCTCTTCTGTGCTCATACCGGCGCCCAGTTTGCCTTTGATCAGCCCATCTGGCCCGTTTGATATCTGACCCGAGACATAAACTGTGTTGCCGGTGGTCACATAGGGCACATAGTTGGCCGCGGGTGCTGGGGCTTCGGGCAAGGTGACGCCAAGTTCGGCAAGGCGGGTTTCGATCGTCGATGTCATCGCGTGTCTCCTGTTGGCTGTGGGTGAGTCGCGACAAGGCTAGCCGCAAATGCGGGCTACTGAAACGCCAAATGCCTATTCGCGGAAGGCGCGCTCGAAGTAGTCGGAGAATGGCTTGATAAGATAGTCCATCGGGCTGCGCTCGGAGGTGAGGATATAGGCCTCGGCGGGCATGCCCGGAATGAGCACAGCGCCTTCGGGGAGCTTGGCGAGTTCGCCCTCGCCGAGCGCGATCTCGGCGCGGTAATAGGATGTGCCGCGCGCTTCGTCGGTGAAGCTATCCGCAGAGACTTGCACAACCTGCCCGAACAGCTCAGGGGTGCGCCGCTGATCAAGTGCAGAAAATCGCAGGTTTACTTTTTGGCCTGCATAGATCTGGTCAATATGGATCGGCGGAACTTGCGCCGCGATTACCAGAGGGCGGTCTTGCGGGACTATATATGCCACGGGTTCGGCAGCCCGCAGCACCGAGCGTGGCGTGTTGACGGCGAGTCCATAGACCACGCCAGACACCGGCGCCGCGATCGACAGGCGCGAAAGCTGCTCTTTCAAACGAAGCCGGCGTTCGCGCAGCTCAAGCTCTTGCAAACGCACGTCGCGCAACTGGGTGATAGCTTCTTCGCGCACGGTGTTCGCAAGCTTGAGGCTGCCTATTTCGGATTCGATAATGCGGCCTTGCGCCTGCGCTTTCTGTGCTGTCAGCTCGCCAGCGAGCCCTTTAAGGCGCGCCTCTTCACGTTGCAAAGACAGCACGCGCGATGACTGCGCCAAACCACGCTCGAGCAGGCTTGTCTGGTTCGCCAATTCTTCGGCGATGAGGCCAATCTGCACAACGAGTGCCTCTGTTTGGGCTTCAATGCCGCGCACCTGATCAGCGATCTGGTCACGTTGTTTGGCGAGTTGCTCGCGCTCGCGCGTCACGCTTTCACGGCGGGCAAGAAACAGGCGTTTTTGGCCATCAATCAGGTCAGCGACTTCAGCGCTCTGGGCGGCCAATGTGGCAAGCTCACTATCAACCACAAGGTGGTCTGCGGCGTCACGCTCGGCCTCAAGGCGGGCGCTGCGCGACAGGATCTCAAACAGCTGGCCTTCGACGATGGAAAGCTGAGATTGAATCGACGCGCTCTCAAGCTCAAGCAGGACTTGGCCCGCTGAAACGATATCGCCTTCTTTAACCTTGATCTGCGCGACCACACCGCCGTCTGGGTGCTGCACGACTTGGCGGTTTTGCTCGACTTCGACGCGCCCACTGGCCACAATTGCGCCTGCGAGCGAGCTGAACACCGACCAGCCGCCAAACCCACCAACCAGCAATAGCGTGGCCAAAAGGCCAACGAAAACAGGCATGCGCGCGGGCCAATTGCGCTTGACGTCCGCGCTGGCTTGGGCCTCGGCTTTCGGCGCGGTTAGATTGGCGGGCAGGGTGTTTGGCCGCTTCGCCAGAGCTGTTTTTCTGGCTGCCTTATTGTGAGACTTACGCTCCACTAAACGCCTCCTTTCGGATCAGGCTTGGGAGGCTGGCTTGGCCCGGTTTGGGGCGGCGCGGCTTGCGCTGGTGCCGCCAAATCTGCGTGGTTTTGCACGACGCGGCGCAAAACTTCATCCTTCGGGCCATAGGCAATGAGGCGGCCGTCTTCGAGCATCAGCAGCAAGTCACATTGCTCAATCGCGGCGGGCCTGTGCGCCATAATCAGCACCGATCCGCCGCGCTGTGTAAAGCTTTTGATGGCTTGGTTGAGGGCTTGGCTGCCGTCATTGTCGAGGTTGGAGTTTGGCTCATCCAGAATGAGCAAAACCGGGTCGCCATACATTGCGCGGGCCAGCCCGATGCGCTGGATTTGACCGCCAGACAGACGCCCGCCATTGGCCGAGACCCGGCTGTCATAACCTTCGGGCAATTTGACGATCATGTCGTGGGCATCCGCGCGTTTGGCGGCGTTGACAACCTCCTCGGCGTCGGGCGCTTCAGAGAGCTTGGCGATGTTTTCAGCGATGGTGCCGTCAAACAGCTCAACCCGTTGTGGCAGATAGCCAATGAGCGCGCCTAGAATGCTCGGATCATATTGCTCAAGCGCGGCTCCATCGAGGCGGATTTTGCCGCCTGCGGGCCGCCAAGCCCCCGTCAGGGCGCGCGCAAGGGTTGACTTCCCTGCGCCTGACTTGCCGATCACGCCAACGGCCTGTCCGGGTTTAAGCGTGAAGTTTACCAACTTAAGCGCGGCCTGCGCTTCGCCAGGGGGGACAACTGTCGCTTGCTGCACTTCCAGCAAGGCTTGCGGCCGCGGCAAGGGGGTGCGCACATGCTCAGGTGGCACCTCGGAAAGCAGGGTTTCCAGCGTGTGCCAGCCTTTGCGGGCACGCTCAAACAAGGGCCATTGTCCGATGGTCATCTCGATGGGGGCAAGGGCACGGCCCATCAAGATGGAACCTGCGATCATCGCGCCCGGTGTCAGCTCTGCGTAGAGGACAAGATAGGCACCAAGGCCGAGCATGGCTGATTGCAGCAGGAGCCGGAAGGCCTTGCCCGCGGTGGAAAAACTGCCGCCAAGATCGGCGGCGTGCATGTGCTCGCTCAGCGCTTTGGTGCGGGACTTTTGCCAGCGTTGGAACGCAGCATCACGCATGCCCATAGCTTGGATCATCTCCGATTCTGCGCGCAGCTGCTCTGAGAGCATTTCGGAATGGGCCGTAGCGTGGTTTGCGGCCGTCAGTGGGCGGCGGGTTGCCGTCAGGTTGGCCAGAGTCAAAGCCACAAGAAGCAGCCCGCCTAGGACGGCCAGAATGCCGAGCCAAGGGTGAAACAGGAATATCCCGAACAAGAAGAGCGGCGTGAACGGCAGGTCAAACAGCGCCATGAGTGCAGGCGAGGTGAGCAGGCGCTGCACAGCTTCCAGATCCCGCAGGGCGGTGGCGCTTTCATCCCGAATCCCCAGAGCGTTTTTGCGAATAACCGCGTCAAACACCCGCTGATCAAGACGCGCCTGAAAGCGCGCGCCAACCCGCGCCATGATTCGCCCGCGCGCGTAATCAAGCAGGCCCATCATGGTGTACAGGAACACGACAAGCACCGTCAGCGCGACCAGAGTTGCCTCGGATCGTGAGCCAAGAACACGGTCATAGACTTGCAACATATAGAGCGGGCCAGTGAGCATGAGCAGGTTAACAAACACGCTGAACAGGCCGGCGGCCCAGAACAGGCCACGGCTTTCGCGCCGCGCACGGCGCAGCTCATCTTGTCCGATTTGAAGATTGGGCTTTTTCATCAGGGCCTTTCTAAGCGCAACCGCTATCAAAGTGCTTAAAACGCGCAAGAAATAGCTCAATTATAGTGCGACCCTGTTTCTAAAGTGCCACAGATGGGAGAGAACCCTTCCGCTCCCATGGACTTGAGGGCATGATGACTTAGATGAACGCATGAGTTTTCGGGAAGGGTGTCGGGTGATTTCTCGCGGTATCAAAACAGTTTTGGCGATTTCAATCGCGGCAATGCTTGCGGGGTGTAACAACCCGCCTGCAGGACATGATCCCGTCATGGCCTTTGATCCGTTCGAAGAGCGTAATCGTGAAAACCACGAACTCACCAAAAAGATCGACAGAGCTTTGGTGCGCCCCGCTGGTAACGGCTATGTCAAAGTGCTTCCTAAGCCTGTTCAAAAGGGCGTCAGCAACTTCGCGTCAAACCTGTCTTTGCCCGGACTTGTTGTGAACAACCTGCTGCAAGGCCGTCTTGGAAAAGCGGGCAAAAATACTCTGCGGTTTGCCTTGAACAGCACGATCGGCTTGGGCGGGCTCGTTGATGCGGCGGGTGAGTTCAAGCTTTACGAAGAAGCCACCGATTTTGGCGAGACGCTTCATGTTTGGGGCGTGCCAGAAGGTGCCTACGTTGAGTTGCCACTGCTCGGGCCGTCAACCGAGCGCGACGCGGTTGGCAAAGTGGTTGATTTGTTTACAAACCCTGTGTCCTACATTTTGCCCAGCCCAGAGAAATACTACAGCACCGGCGCATCTGTTGCTTCGCGGTTGGGCGACCGCGGAACCTATGCTGACACACTTGACTCAGTGCTCTATGACAGCGCGGACAGCTATGCGCAGTCACGTGCGATATTTATCCAAAACAGGCGGTTTGAGCTGGGGCAAGAAGTGCCCGAGGCCGAGATCGACCCGTTTGAACTAAACACTCAAGGATTTTGAAGATGAAAAACCTGACACGCCGCTCCGCTGTTTCTGCAGTTGTCGCAAGCTTTGCTGCCTTTGCTGTCGCTCCGACCTCCGCATTGGCGATCACGGAAGGGCAGGCAAAGTCGCTTGTCGATAAACTGGTTGGTGAAATCAACAAAGTGATCGCATCAGGTAAATCTGAAGCCAGTATGCTTGGCTCCTTTGAGCGCATCTTCGCGCGTTACTCCGATGTTCCTTACATGGCAGCCTATACGCTTGGAAACGACGGGCGCCGCGCATCGGCCTCGCAGAAGAAGGCCTATTCGAAGGCATTTCAAGTTTATATCGCGCGCAAGTACGGCAGCCGTTTCCGCGAGTTTATCGGCGGACGTCTGGAAGTGCAGGGCGTGAAGAAGGTGAAAAAGTGGTATGAAGTCAAAGCCACGGCTTATCTCAAAGGGCAGGCACCATTTGAAGTGAAGTTCCTTGTTTCCGACCGCTCGGGCGGCAGCAAATTCTTCAACCTCTATGTTGAAGGCATCAACATGCTGCTCACCGAGCGCACTGAGATCGGCTCGATGCTTGATAAGCGGCGTGGCAACTTTGACGAGCTGATCGCAGACCTCAAGAAGGCGAGCTAAGCGTTTTTCGGTTGGTGGTGCGGGTGTAATGCTCGGCCATCGCTGCGATGTCGTCGGGCGCGGTATCACTTTGGATCAGCGCGCAAGCGTTTGAGCAAAGGTTGAAGATCGAACCATCAGAGAAGAACGAGCTGCTGGTTACGAAGATAATCTGAGCGTCGGGTTGGCGAAAATTGGCAAAATCAGCCACGGCCAGTGCACTGCCGCCTTCAAGTTCGAGATCTAAAATAAGCAGGTCAAACAGCTGCTCTTGTAGCATCGACACGGCGCTGTCTTCGTTTAGAGCAATGGCTGTGGTCGCTCCTTGCCGATCAAGATGCCTTTTCCAAAGCGCACCAAGGTCGGCAACGGGTTCAACAATTAGTACTTTCAAAACAGCCTCGGGTAAACAATTGTGATGACAGACTTGATATCAGTATAGAAGACATTCTCGACTACACGATTGCTTTATCTTGATGCAAGATATGAATGGCTAATTCCCGCTCAGATTTTGTTGAGAATGCGGAGAACGCCTTAGTGTTTGAGTAAAATTTTAACTATCTGCCGGTGGGGCTCATTCCATAATGGAAGAGATGCGCTAGTTCTGAGATGCGCTTACTTGCATAAACAGCGGTTTTGCGCTTTTTGGAGCAGAACTTTCTTTCGCAAGGACTGGAACTCAAATGCGCAAACTGCTTTTCACAACGCTCACGGCTTTTGGGCTCGCAATAGGGGCAGGCGCGTCTGCGCAACAAGGGTGCGGCGGAAGCTTTCCCAGTTTCGTGAATGGCTTGAAAGCAGAGGCGCGTGCCAAAGGCTACGACGCCAAACTCACGAACAATTTCTTCGCCAATGTGCGCCAAGATCGTAAAGTGATCAAAGCCGACCGCGCGCAAGGCGTGTTTCAGCTGGACTTTACGGCGTTTTCGCGCCGGCTGATTTCTAATGCGCGGATCAACAAGGGCCGCAGCAATGCCAAAAAGTATAGCCGCACGTTTTCGCGTATGGAGCGCGAGTATGGTGTCAGCCGTGGAGTGCTTTTGGCCTTTTGGGCCTTTGAGACGGACTACGGCAGCTTTCAGGGCAACTTCAACACTCTGAACGCGCTGGCGACGCTGAGCCATGACTGCCGACGCCCACACCTGTTTCGCCCACAAGTGTTTGCGGCGCTTGAGCTGTACAAACGCGGAGAATTTAGCCCGACCAAAACAACAGGAGCTTGGGCTGGTGAGATCGGAATGGTGCAAATGTTGCCGCAAGACATCATCGACAATGGCGTTGATGGCGACGGGGACGGCAAAGTCAGGTTGAAGACGTCGGCCACCGATGCGCTTTTGAGTGGGGCCAAAATGTTGCGCCACTTGGGCTGGCGGGCCGGGGAACCTTGGCTGCAGGAAGTCGCTGTGCCGAGCAATCTGGACTGGTCAAAAACTGGCCTGCGCACGCAGCTTAAGGCCTCTGACTGGGCCAAGATGGGGGTGAAGCCACGCCATGGAAAGCTGGCTGGCAAGTTGCCGGCCTCGTTGCTTTTGCCACAAGGGCGAAAAGGCCCTGCTTTCTTGGCATATCCGAATTTTCGGGTCTATTTCGAGTGGAACCAGAGCTATACCTATGTACTGACGGCGGCATATTTTGCCAACCGTCTTGAAGGTGGGCCGGTTTATAACCCTGGTAAGCCTGATCGCGGCCTGAGCGGGCCAGACATGAAGCGCTTGCAAGAGAAACTGACGCGCCGTGGCTATGACGTTGGTAAGATCGACGGTATTTTGGGCTCGGGCACACGTGCGGCCGTACAGGACACCCAAAAGAAACTTGGCATGCCGGCCGATGCTTGGCCGACACTCCAGTTGCTTAACCGACTTTAACGTCGGATTTGAGTATTTTTGCAAAGGAAAAGCACTTGAGTGGTGCTTAACTTGCGGCGGTGAACCCTGCGTCGAGCGCGGTTAGAATTGTCTGCACGTCATCGCTTGTCAGCACGAGGGGTGGTGAGAGGATCACGTTTGGTCCGGAGACACGCACCATCGCACCGTTTTGGTAGGTGACGTCTTGCAGGGTTACGATGCTTGCCTTGTCGATGGGCGTTTTGCTGGCGCGATCCGAGACCAACTCCATCGCGCACATGAGGCCGTGGCCACCGCGCACATCACCGATCATGCTGTGCTTGGCTTGCAGCGCTTGCATGCCTGCGAACAGTTCGGCGCCGCGGGCTGCTGCGTTTTCGTTGACCTTCAGGCGCTTGGTTTCGGCCAAACACGCAAGGGCAGCGGCTGCTCCGACGGGGTGGCCCGAATAGGTGTAGCCATGTCCGATAGCGGCTTTGCCTGAGGTGTCTTGCTCAAAAACTTGCACGACGTCTTCGGCGATCATCACCGCGCCAAACGGGAAGTAGCCGTTGGTGATCGCTTTGGCGGTGCACATGAAGTCGGGCTTCACGCCCCAGTGGCGCGCGCCTGACCATGAGCCTGTGCGGCCAAAGGCTGTGATGACTTCGTCGGAGATGAGCAGAATGCCATTGCGCGTGCAGATGTCGCGCACGCCGGGCATGAAGCTTTTGTGTGGTGCAATAACGCCGCCTGCGCCGAGGATCGGCTCCATGATGAAGGCAGCGATGGTGCCCGCGCCTTGAAAGGCGATCTCGTCTTCAAGTGCTGCAAGGCAGAGCTGTGCCAGTTTCTCTGGGTCTGTCTCGTTGAACGGGTTGCGGTAGGTGTAGGGTGCGGGGATGTGGAAACAACCCGCCAAAAGTGGCTCGTAAGCCGTGCGGAAGTTGGCATTGCCATTGACAGACGCACCGCCAAAATGCGTGCCGTGATAGCCCTTTTTGAGCGAGAGGAACTTGGTGCGTGCTGGCTCGCCCTTAACTTTGTGATACTGTCGCGCGAGGCGCAGAGCTGTTTCAACCGAGTCTGAGCCACCGGAGGTGTAGAATGCGCGCGTGAGCCCGTCTGGCTCAAAGAAGTCGCGCAGCTCTTCGGAAAGCTCGATGACGGCATCGTTGGTGGTGCCACGGAACGTGGAATAGTAAGGCAGTTGCTCAAGTTGGGCCGCGATCGCGTCTTTCACCGGCTGGCAGGAGAAACCGAGGTTTACGTTCCAGAGGCCGCCGACACCGTCGACAACTTCGTGGCCGTCGACATCGGAAATGCGCACACCCTGCGCGCTTGTTACGATTGTTGGCGGATTGGCAAGGCTATCGGCGGGGTGCGCCATTGGATGCCACATCGAGCGGGCGTTTTTCTCTTTGAGGAAGTTACTATCTTTCATGTCGTGGTCCTTTCAGGAAGGCCCAGGAGGCCAAGCGCCTCTTGGTAGCTTGTTGCGGGTGAGGTGACGTCAAAGTGCACGCGGGGTAGGCCAATCGCGTCAGCACCTTTGATATTTCGGAGTTGGTCATCGACAAAAACGCAGGCGCTGGCGGGCAGGGCAAGCTCTTCCAGCACGGCCTCATAGGCGCGGGCGTCGGGCTTGAGGATGCCTGTGTAGGTGGCGTCGACAATCACCTCGAAGTCTTTGAGAAACGGCAACTTCTCGCGAAAATCAGCACCATAGAAGAGATCAAGCTCGTTAGACAGAATAGCAAGGCGGATGTCCGCCCCTTTGCATGCGGCAATGCAGGCGCGGAATTCCGGACGGATAACTGCGTCAGGGTCGGCCCCGCGGGCGGCGCGCACGAACTGGCTCATCTCTGTCCAGTCTTCGCCAACGAGCTGGCCAACTTCGCGGGTGCGCTGGCCCCAATAGTTGCGTTCAGTCATCTCGTCAGCCTGCATGGCGCGCCATGGGGTGTCGGAATCAGGCGCAAACGGGCCCTGCCAAGTAAGGCTGCCTGTTGGCAGGCCAAGGGCCGCCTCAGTTAGGTCGTGGGTTTCAAACAACGTGCGCGACACGACGCCGCCAAAGTCGAGAATAAGAGCTTGAGCGGTCATACTGACACCTCTCTGAATGAAGGCGGAAGAAAGCCCCCTGTGGAGCGCGTAAGGCGCGGAGCTGCCTGGCGCAGGTTTGATCGGATAGACGCGCGCAATGTGGAATCCATTCGTGACACAGGCGCGGCGACGGCGAGCGCTCCGATGCAAACCTGACGTGCATCAAACAGCGGCATGGCATGGGTGTGCACATCATCTTCGAAGTTCGCGATGGACTCGGCGATGCCGTCTTGACGTACTTGTGCGAGGGTCACGCGCAGCCTTTCCGGATCAGTCTCGGTGTTGGCAGTGCGTGCCTCAAGCGGTTCAGCAAGCGCAGCCTCCACAAATGCAGGGGGTGAGAAAGCGAGGACCGAGAGGCCCGAACTTGTCGCGTGAAGCGGCAAGACTTCGGCGTCTTCCATTGTAACGCGGGTGCCGTGTTGGAGCGAATAGACGTAGGCCAAAGTGCTCAGTGTCTGGCCTTGTAAGAGAGAAACATGAGCGGTTTCACCGGTTGCTTCGGCGAGTTCTGAAAGCACAGTTTGCGCAATTTCGCGCATTGGAACGGCGGCTTCTCGCAGGGCTGCAAGGCGTAAGAATGCGACGCCGAGGCGGTACTCGCGGCCTGACTCTGCCTGCTCAACGAACCCCTGCTCCTGCAAATCGCTCATCAAACGGTGCACAGTTGCCTTGTTTAGCCCAGATAAGCGGGACAGCTCGCTAAGCCCGATGTGGCTACGAGTGCGAGAGAAGTAAGTCAGCAAAGACAGCGCTTTAGAGACGGTTCCCATTGTCGGCTTTCTCGCCCAAAATATGGGCGCTTGCGGTTTGGAGTGCCTTGATGAAAGGTTCACATGTTAAATTTGTTGACAGACTCAGGGTGGCGATGTCAATCTATTTTAGAACCAATGGTTCGAATAATGAACCACATTCTTAGGGAGAACAAGATGCTAGGTAATAGAATTTTAGGCGGCGCACTCGCTCTAACCATGACGGCATTGGGCGGCGCAGCGCTGGCCGAATATCCGGAAAAGCCTGTAAGCTTCATCGTGCCATGGCCTCCGGGTGACTTGGAAGACGTGCTGACACGGATGATCGCTGATGACTTCCAAGCCGCTTATGGCGTGCCTGCGGCCGTTGTGAACAAACCCGGTGGTGGCGGTGGCCCGTTCCCCGGTGCAATCGAAGTCGCGAATGCTCCGGCGGATGGATACACCATCGGCTCATTTATCATCGCGGTCCCGGTTGTCGGCCCGCAGATCGGCATTCCGGAGCTGAACCCTGATCCGTTTGAGCCACTGGGCAACTTCTTGACTTACCCGTTCGTTATCGCCGCTGGTGGCGATGCGCCTTATGATGACATGGCAGGCCTAGCCGCACACGCCAAAGGCAACGACGTGGTGCTTGGCCACTTCGGCGCACCGCTTGTGCCAACGCAAGTCACGCTCGCGCTCGCCAAAGACATGGGCTTTTCCTATGCCTCAGATGCTGCGTTTGACGCGCTTGACTGCAACACACTGGCCTCGGGCGACGTTGACGTGATCAACACAACGCTGCAACTTATCCTGCCCTGTCTGGACAAGGTGAAGGTTCTCGCGTCGATCGGCTCAGAGCGGATCCCGCTGACGCCAGATGCGCCGACGGTTGCCGAGCTTGCACCGACTCTTGATGTAGCGCTTTGGAACGGCCTCTTTGTGCACAAAGATACGCCGCAAGACGTGCGCGAGAAGATCATCGCGGTTGCTTCAAAAACAGTGATGTCTGAGAAGGCGCAAAAACTGGCCGCCGAAACCGGCGCGACAGTTTACTGGCAGTCAGCTAACGACGTGAAAACCCAGATCGCAACAGACATCGAAACGCTTGGCGCTATCGACAAAATTCTGAGCGAATGATCTAAACGACACCTGAATCGGGCGGCTTCTGGCTGCCCGATTTTGCCTTTGGCCTCTTAAAGACAGGACTTGCCGCATGTCACGTGCCAAGACACTTCAGGCTCTTTTCAAGCGATACCGCCGCCCAGGAGACATAGTGTTTGCTTGGTTTATCTTGATCGTTTCGGTGTTTTTACTGTCGCAATTGTTTGCTCAGACTGCGTTTAAGCCCGGGGCAAAGCTGTTTGCACAACCGCGCTTTTGGCCTGCGGTTTCGCTGTCGCTTATGGCGGGGTTTGCAGCACTTCATTTGCTGGGGTCGCTTTTATCGGAGCGGATCGAAGGGCGCTGGAAAGAAGTTTTGCTCTGGGTCTCTTCGCTTGAATATGCAGGCTGGTTCATCGGATATGCAGCGTTGGTTCCGTGGGCGGGGTATTTGCCGTCAACGATCCTTTTTTCGCTGCTTTTGGTGCTGCGCGCGGGATACCGCAGCAAAGCAGCGCTTATTTCTTCGGTCGTGAGCGCTATTGCCATTGTCGTGCTGTTCAAAGCCTTCTTACAAGTCAAGCTGCCCTCGGGGCGCGTTTACGAACTGCTGCCAGACGGGCTGCGCCAAGTCATGCTGACTTATTTCTGATCGGATCGAAAAATGTTGGAAAACCTGATCGCTGGGGCCGAAATGCTGGCCCGTTGGGACGTAGGAATTGCCCTACTTGTTGGCTCAATCGGGGGGGTTATCATTGGCGCTATTCCGGGAGTTGGCCCTGCTGTTGCTATCGCCATTTTGCTGCCCGCGACTTTCGCAATGGACCCAATTGTCGGGCTGACCATGCTCTTGGGTATCTATGGATCGTCAATGTATGGCGGGGCTATTCCTGCGGTTCTTATCAACACGCCGGGCACAGCCGTCAACGCGCTCACCTCTTACGACGGCTACCCCATGACACAGCGTGGTGAGGCACATCGCGCGGTTTCGCTGGCATATAGTGCGTCGTTCTGGGGCGGTATCTTTGGCATCCTTTGCCTGATCCTGCTCTCGCCAGTTCTAGCCATGATCGCACCGATGTTTGGCAGTCGCGAGATTTTCCTTGCTGCGCTCCTTGGGATCATTCTGGTGATCCTTGCGCACCGTGGCCAGATTTTTGCGGCGGGCCTGCTCGCGATGTTGGGTATCTTTCTGCAAACCGTTGGCCTTGATGCCGTGACATACACGCAGCGCTATACTTTTGGGTATTCGTTCCTGAGTTCGGGCATTAACCTCATTGTTGTGGTGCTCGGATTGTTTGCCCTTAGTCAAGCCTTCTACCTGCTCACAGCGCCTGACAGCAGCCCAAGTGCCAAGCCAGTCACCGGAAAAATGTCTGCGGGTTTCAAGGAGCTTATGAAGCATAAGCGTGTGGCCACTGTTGCTTCGGGCTTTGGTGTGATCCTTGGGATGATCCCCGGCACCGGCGAGTTCACCGCGCAGTTTATGTCCTACACCTATGCGCAGAAAACCTCGAAAGACCCGGACTCGTTTGGCAAGGGCTCGCCTGAGGGCCTTATCGCCTCAGAGGCTGCAAACAACGCCGTACCTGCCGCCGCGATGATCCCACTTTTGGCACTTGGCATCCCGGGCGAAGCACTGACCGCGATGATGCTATCAGTCTTTTATGTGCACAACGTGATCCCGGGTCCACAGCTGTTCCAGAACAACATTGACCTCGTTTATGGCCTCTATCTAGCGCTGATCCTGCTCAACGTCATCGTCATGGTGTTTTTGCTGTTCTCGACAAACCTGCTCACCAAGATCATCCGCATTCCAACGCGCTTTTTGGGTGTTATGGTCTTGATCCTGTCGTTCGTCGGCGTTTACAGCCTGCGCAACTCACTGACTGACTGCATGATCGCGGCGGTGTTCGGTGTTTTCGGCTTGGTCCTCAAACGGCTCAACTTGCCGATTGTGCCAATCATCCTCGGGATGGTTTTGGGCGGCATCATGGAAGTTAAGCTGCGTTCAGCAATGCCGCGCCTGAAAACGCCATTTGACATGATAGATCGCCCGATTTCCTTCATTCTGTTCGTGATGATCCTTCTTGTTCTTGCCTTGCACTTGCGCACCTTGTTCAAGGAATACAAAGCGCATCAACCCGAAGAAGACCACGACATTCACGACACGCAAATGAGGTAACCCTATGGACCAGAACCGCATTGATGCGCTCCGCGCGCAGCCCATTCCTCCGCGTATGCACCTGATAGATGGCAAGCAAGTGGCGGCATCAGACGGTGGCCAGATGGACGTTGTCTCGCCGCTTGACGGGCAGGTTCTCACGCAGGTTGCCAAGGGCACAACCGAGGATATGCAGGCTGCTATCGCCTCGGCGCGCGCGGCTTTTGAAGACCGGCGCTGGGCGGGCCAAGCGCCTGCGGCACGCAAGAAAGTCTTGCTGAAGTGGGCAAACCTGATCGAAGCCAACGCCCTAGAGCTTGCGGTTCTGGGGGTGCGTGACAATGGCACCGAGATCGGCATGGCGCTTAAAGCAGAGCCAGGCTCGGCGGCGGGCACGATCCGCTATTACGCTGAGGCTCTCGATAAAGTATATGGCGAGATCGCGCCGACCCAGAGTGATGTGTTGGCCATGGTTCATAAGGAGCCTGTTGGCGTTGTTGGTGCGATTATCCCGTGGAATTTCCCGATGATGATTGGCGCTTGGAAGCTTGGGCCAGCTTTGGCGATGGGCAACTCTGTTGTTTTGAAGCCCGCTGAAACCGCCTCGCTTTCCTTGATGCGAATGGCCGAACTGGCGCTAGAAGCTGGCTTGCCAGCGGGTGTGCTCAACGCCGTCACTGGCGAAGGTGCCGTCGTGGGCGAGGCTATGGGCCTCTCGATGGATGTGGATGTTCTTGTTTTCACCGGCTCGGGCGGCACTGGGCGACGGCTGATGGAATACTCGGCGCGCTCCAACATGAAGCGGGTCTATCTGGAGCTTGGCGGCAAATCCCCCAACATCATCTTTGCCGACGCGCCCGACTTGGCAAAAGCGGCCAAAGTCTCGGCGGCTGCGATTTTCCGCAACTCCGGCCAGGTTTGCGTGGCCGGCTCGCGGCTCTTGGTCGAAGGCAGTGTTCATGACGAATTTGTTGCCTTACTGGCGGCGGAAACCGAGAAGTTCAGAGTCGGTGATCCGCTGAATGTCGGCAATCAGATCGGGGCTGTGAACTCGGTGGCGCAATTGCAAGGCAACCTTGGGTTTGTCGAAAAAGCCATCGCCGAGGGCGCTCAAGTTGCCACGGGGGGCGGGCGTATTTTGCAGGAAACTGGCGGATATTACATGGCTCCAACCATCCTGACAGGTGTTGAGCCGGGCCATAATGTCTTTCAAAATGAAGTGTTTGGCCCAGTTCTGGCCGTAAGCACATTTGGCAGTGAGGCCGAGGCGCTCAAACTGGCCAACGCGACAGACTTCGGTTTGGCGGCAGGGGTTTGGACCTCAAACCTGAGCCGCGCACACCGTATGGTACGTGGTATCAATGCAGGGGTTGTACATGTGAACACCTACGGAGGCACCGATGGCACAGTGCCGCTCGGCGGGGTGAAACAGTCAGGTAACGGGCATGACAAATCGCTCCATGCGCTCGACAAGTATGTCGATCTGAAAACAGCCTGGATCCAGCTTTGAGCCAAGCGCTTGCAGAGCAAGGGGTCCGGGTTTGGGGCCTTCAGGACGCTCAAGTTACTTTGGCGGCGGCCTGCGAACGAGGTCTATCGCGTTGATGTTGGCAAGCAAGGCTATGCGCTGAGGCTGCACAGAACGGGCTATCGAACTCTGGCTGAGTTGCAATCTGAAATGCTGTGGCTGCGAGCGCTGGCGGATGGCGGTGCTTGGTTCCCAAGCCTGTAGCCGACTTGAAAGGCAGGTTTCTTGCGGAGATAGACAGCCGATCCGTGAGTGTTTTGACTTGGTTGAAAGGCGCACGAGCGCAGGCGAACGACGCGCTGGCACAGATTGAGGACAGGCTCGACTTCGGCCTGATCCACGCCGATGTCGTGGGCCAGAACCTGATGTGGGACGGTAGCGAGGTTTCGTTCATTGATTTTGATGGCAGTTGCTACGGTTTTCGCAGCTTTGAGTTGGCGACGTTTCTTTTGCGCTTCGTGCAAGATGCTGACTACTCAGTGTTGCGAGCGGCTCTATGTAAGGGGTATTCAATACGCAAGCGTATTGAGGCGTCGAGCTTGATCTGATGTTGCTGTTGCGCGCGCTCACCTATCCCGGTTGGATCGCGCAAAAACTGGCAGAAGCCGGTGCCAGCGCCCGGTCTGAACGGGCGATTGAAACGGCGCTGAGGGTGTTTCGCAGCTGGCAAGCTAAACAGGGCTAATTCACCGCTCGCACAGGCGCGTCATTGGCGTTAGATTCAGAGAATGGATTGGCGAGACACTGGCATACTTCTGAGCACGCGACCTCATGGCGAAAACAGCGCCATTCTGGAGGTGTTGACGCCATCACGCGGGCTGCATGCTGGTGTTTTGCGCGGCGCGACCAGCCGCAAGCGTGCGCCAATGTTGCAACCCGGCGCGCAACTTGATCTTGCGTGGCGGGCACGGCTCGAAGAGCATTTGGGCAGCTTCTCCGCCGAGCTTGAGCGCTCGCGGTCTGCTCAGGTGATGAACTCACGCATTGCTCTGGCTGGTCTCAACACAGTTTGCGCGTTGTTGCTCTTCTCTTTGCCAGAACGAGAAAAGCATCTTGCGCTTTACGAACGCACCGAGGCGCTGCTCGACTTGCTTGGCCAAGATGAAGTTTGGCCACTTGCCTATTTAAAGTGGGAACTGTCCTTACTGGACGAGCTTGGCTTTGGCCTTGATCTGACGAGTTGCGCTGTCACGGGGGCGCGTGAAGGGCTTGTGTTTGTCTCACCGAACACAGGGCGAGCAGTGACGCGTGAGGGCGCAGGCACCTGGGCTGACAGGCTGCTGCCGTTGCCGGAAATACTCCTTGGTCGCGGCACCGGTGACGACGCCGATGTCGCGCAAGGCCTGCGGCTGACGGGGCATTTCCTAAAGCACAATCTGGCTCATGGCATGGGGGGCAAGCCCTTGCCCGATGCGCGATCACGGTTTCTTGCTGTGTTTGAAAAGCGGCTTACTCAGCCTTGAACACCATTGTGCTTCCGGCGTCATTGCTGAGCAGTAAAGTGCCGCCGCTGACTTCAGAAAGGCTCATTTCTGCTAATGACTTCAAGAACTTGACCTCAGCGTCAAGCGCGGGGCATGCCATGCGGGTGCTTGCGATGTTCTTGGCTTCAAACCAAGGGTAGGGCGCTGTCATAGCTCCGAAGTAGCGGTTGCAAGGGGCCTGGCCAGCTATTTTCCCGGGTTCAGGGAAGTGTAGGTTGGCGTCGGCCTCAAAGGCTTCGCCGTTGATCTCTTCGAGAATCCAGATCTGCTCGGCGCCGCCGTATCCTCCGACGGTCTCGTCGGCGCGGCATGCGGGCAGGGCAGCCAAAGCAGGCAGGGCAAGAAGTGTGAAGGCCAAGCGTTTCATAGGGGTTATCTAAGCGCTAAAATCAGATCAACAAGTGTTCCGATCGCGTTTTGATTGTCAGCATTGTCGCGGGTTGAAAGCTCTTCCATTCCCAGTGACGCGGCGTAGAGCGCTCGGGCCAGTTCAGGGTTGCTGACGCCGCATTGTGTCAACAGTTTTTGCAGGTAAGCCAAGCGCTTTGCATCGACTTCGGCGACGGCTTTAGAGACGGCAGGATCAGACCGCGCCCAAGCGCGAATGGCAGGCTCGGCGTGTTTGCCTCCGTAGGCGGGGTCGTCGTGCGAAACTGCCACTTGAGCGAGCTTGCGAAGCGAAGCAACAGGCGTTCCCTCGGTCTCAACCAGTGTGATAATGCCGTCCAGAGCGTGTCGCTCCCAATAGAGGAGCATGGCCGTATGAAAGCTTGGAACATCTTTGAAGTGCCAGTAAAATGAGCCCTTGGTTGTGGCAAGTGCACGTGCCAACGGCTCGGCTTTGAGCGCTTGGGGCCCTTGCTGAACCAGAGCGCGAAAGCCAGCTAACACCCAGTCATCTTTTGTAAGTCGCTTGTTAGTCATTTTGAAAACATACGCTAGCGTATTGACTTGTGCAAGTCGAAACCCGTAAAGATGAACATACGCCAACGTATGGGGATTCGACATGAACAAACCAACTTTCGCCGCAGCAGTCCTCATGAGCTTGACTGTCGTGGCGCATATTTTTGGCGGAGGCCCGGAAGTCAATGCGCCGATCCAAGCCAGTGATCTAGACCCTGTGGTGCGCGCCTTGGCGCTTGTGGTTTGGCACGGTGTCAGCGTCACACTGGCGGCCATCGCGGCGGCGTTGTTTTGGCTTTCGTGGCATAGAAACCAAGAACTTGCGTTCATGGCGATCGGCATTCAACTCGGCTTTACGGCTTTGTTTATTGGCGTCGGTATCATCTCATTGGGGACACTGTCACCAGTGCCGCAGTGGATTGCGTTTGCAATCGGTTCGTCTCTTACGGCTTGGGGGCTGCGCAGCGGATAGCCAAGCTATGCGTTTCCATCGTCTCCGGCACCCGCACCAGCGGCGCGTCGACCTTCCGTTTCAGGTGCGTAAGTGCGGTGAGCGAACCCGTCGAGAACAGCAATATTGCCCAGTTCGGCGTCTGCGCGGTAGACACGCGAGAGTTCAGGCGCTGTGAGGGCAGGCTCCAGAGTTAAGCCCGTGCCCGTGAAGCAGGACCTCTCCACAATGATTGCCAGATCTGGGCCTGCAGTGGCTCGAAACGAGGCGCTGCTGAGTGTCAATGCCGAGCCTTCGTGTACCGCCCGGCGGGCAACGAAGGGCATGAGTAGGGTAGGTAAGGTGCAGTTAAACACGCCCAGATCGGCGCCATCCACAAGCCGACACCCAAGCCGCACCGGGCAAGTGGCGACTTCTATTTGGTTAGCATCAACAGCGCTAAAATATTGCGTGAAAAGCCTGACGGCAGGTAACTTAGACGCAGCGAGAATGCGCATGGCTTGCCCTGCCTCTTCAGCCTCACCCCAGCTATATCCCAAACCTTTGGCTGCTTTCTTGGCGAGTGCCTCCAGCTCGCCCAATGCGAAGTTCATGGCGCACCTCCATAGGCCCAACTGTCAGAAGGCGCAGTTGCGAGCTCGTCTGGATAAGGCGCGCCGCGAAACATGTTGATGCGGACCCAGCGGTCAGAACGCGGATCAAAATGTGTGGCCCCAAAGAAGGAAAGCTTGGCACGCAGCATGTCGATTGGCAGCATACTTGCACTGATCGTGTTGTCGCGCACCTCGCTGTAGGGAAATTGCGCCACCATCTGCACACGGCGTACAGCATGGCGGTGCTCGGGGTGGGCGGCCAGAAAACTGGCGGTAGTCTCGCCTTCGAAATCAGCGAGGCAAGCGTGCATCGCCGCCACATCACGGCCCGGCGAAAGCGGCTGCTCATAGGCATCAAGCGGCTCTTCGTGGCGCTCACCAAGGCGGGGCTCGAGCTTTTCTTCAGAGACATACCAAATCCGAGCGCAGCTTGCTCCTGCGCTCCAGTCTGTGGCAAGAGCCCAAGCATAGCCTGTTTGAGTGAGCTGCGATAACTCGCTTAGATGCATGTGTCCATTGATGGGAAACAGCACAGCCTCGTCAGCTTGCATGCTGCTGCCGAGGCCTTCGAGCATGTCGCCATAAGGCTCGAGCATCAAGGATACCAAGAGCTCTTGGCCTTCTTCTGAGAGGTGGCTTTCCGCCCAAAGATAAAGCGTGTTCCACGGTTTCTTGCGGGTGAAACTATGCGTTAGAAGCTTGTGCTCAAGCTCGATTATATCTTTGGAAAGTTGCGCTATTTTCCCTTTTTGAAGGGGATGCTCTGAATGCCAGAGTGCGATGCTATCTTTGGCATTGTTGAAAATAGCCATGAACTTCGCGGCTTCAGAAGGGGAAGCCTCAAGGCTGCGCACTTTCGCAAGGGCAGACTCCCGCGCGCCGACCCAGTTGTTGAGAAGACGCGGGTGGTTGAGCAGGAAGGGAGCCATGCCGAGACCGGTGGAGTTGCCTATGCCTAGGTTGCTTCGAAGGCCCTTTGCCAGAGGTACGGCGGTGTCAGGGGACTTCAGCTTTGCCATGTGTTCAACCAAGTCGGCCACAAAGGCGCGGGTGAGAAAAACCGAAAGCATCTCAACTTGGAAGGGGGCCGCGAACTCGGGACGGCCTTCAAGGCTGGCTCTGTCGGCAGCGCCGAATTTGGCAGACCCGTAGACGGCAGTTGTGCGCATGAGATAGCCCGTTCTGGCGAGCTCTTCGGCATCGGGTTGCGCGCCTTTCGCAAGGCTGTCGACAACTGACTGCCAGAGACGCACTGAGCGGTTGGCACGGCTGAGAGACAGCTCTGTTTCACGTATGCGGCCAGCCTCTTGTTGGGGGACGTTGCCACGCAGCCGGGCGATGTCCTCCATGGTGGGAATGCCATCAAACAAGGTGAATGTTGCGTCCCATGCCGTAGCGATAACGCGGTCTGAGCGCGCTTCTTCAGGTAAGTCATGCGCGAAAGCGATGAGTGAATAACTGCGCTTAGGGCCTTTGGCGGTGTAGACGGCAAAGCCCTCACCGCGTGCGTCAATGTCAAAGTGTGGGCGGCTGAATTGCCAGTTTTCGCGCTGCATTCGGCGCAGGAGCTGGCGCATGAACGAGAGGCGACATTGGTGCATGCTTCCGAGGCGCGACAGCGTCATGACTTGTTCGGGAGGGCGCAGCGCGATCTCTTTCATGAGGCTGGCTTGAAGTTTTGTTCGTAAAAGTGGAACCAGTTGTCGCCCATGAGGCCTTCAACTTCGGCTTGTGAGAAGCCAACAGTCGCGAGGCCAGTGGCGATGTTGCCAAAGTCTCGGTTGTCTTTGTACCAGCTTGGCATGGGCGGAAAGCCGGGGGCAGCTGCCGAGCCTTCACCATAGTCGATCTCTTTGGTCCAGCGGCCAACGCGCATCCATTCGACAACGCTGTCAGGCTGATCTTGGCAGAGATCTGAGCCGATGCCAAAATGCTCGGCTCCGAACTTTTCGGCGCAATCGGCGACCATCTGACAGAAGCTCTCCAGCGTGCAGGCGGATTTGTCCTTGAGGTGATGCGGATAGAGCGAGAAGCCCATCATGCCGCCGTTGTCTGTGACGGCGCGAATGACATTGTCGCGTTTGTTGCGCAGGGCTGGTTGCCAGAAATGCGGGTTGGCGTGGGTGATCGTGATCGGACGCTCGGAATGCTCGGCGGCTTCGATTGTGGAGCGATCGGCGGAGTGGGACATGTCGACGACGAGGCCAACGCGGTTCATTTCGCGCACCACTTGCTTGCCCATGCGGGTGAGGCCTGTGTCGTCATCCTCATAGCAGCCCGTCGCGAGGAGGGACTGGTTGTTGTAAGTGAGCTGCATGAAGCGCGCACCGAGATCGTGGTGGACTTCGACAAGGCCGATGTCATCCTCTATCGGTGAGGGGTTTTGGAAACCAAAGAAGATAGCCGTGCGAGCGGACTCGTGCGCGCGGCGCACATCGCCCGCCCACCGGCCCTTGAGGATCAGATCGCTATGTTGCTCAAACCAGCGGTTCCAGCGCTCCATGTTGAGCACCGTCTCGCGGAAGTTTTCGTGGTAGGCGATGGTGACATGCACCGCATCGAGCCCGCCCTCGCGCATTTGGCGAAAGATTTTCTCTGACCAATTGGCGTATTGCAGGTTGTCGATGCGGTACATGGCTGCTTACTCCGGCTCGCCAGCGGCGATGTAGCTTGTCTTGACGATAGTGTAGAATTCCGACGCGGTTGCGCCTTGCTCGCGCGGGCCATACGAGCTTTCGCCGCGCCCACCGAAGGGCACGTGGTAGTCTGTGCCTGCGGTTGGCAGGTTGACCATGACGCAACCCGCGCGCGCGTTTGTGCGGAAGTGGTTGGCGCGGGCGAGTGAGCGGGTGACGATGCCAGCGGTGAGGCCAAAGCGCGTGTCGTTGACGGTGTGCAGCGCTTCATCGTAGCTGCCGACTTTGATCACGGCGGTGAGCGGTGCGAACAGTTCCTCGCGGTTGATCTCCATCTGGTTTGTGGTGCCGAGGAACACGCCGGGTGTCATGTAAAAGCCCTTGGTTGCGCGCTCGACTTGTGCGCCGCCACAGGCAAGCTCGGCCCCTTCGGAGCGGCCTTTGGCGACCCATGCGAGGTTTTCGTTGAGCTGCTGTTCGCTGACGACAGGGCCGATCTGCGTGCCCTCTTCCAGCGCGTGGCCAACCTTCATTGCCTCAGCGCCTTTGACGAGTTTTTCGACAAACGCGTCATGCACGCCCTCATGCACCACAAGGCGCGCGGAGGCTGTGCATTTCTGCCCGGTTCCGCCGAAAGCGCCGCCGAGGGCTACTGCGACGGCGAGGTCAAGGTCAGCGTTGTCCATTACTGCGAGAGCGTTTTTTGAGCCCATTTCGAGCTGAAGCTTGGTGAAGTTACCCACGGCGGCTTGGGCGATGCCACGGCCGACGGGCACCGAGCCTGTAAATGAGATCGCGTTGATGCCTTTGTGCTCGACGAGCTTCTGGCCAATGTCGCCGCCCGAGCCCATCACGAGGTTAAACAGCCCTTTCGGGATATCCTGACGCGCGATGATTTCTGTCAAGGCGTGGGCGGAGGCGGGAGTTGCGTTGGCGGGCTTCCAGACGACGGCGTTGCCATAGGCAAGCGCGGGGGCGATCTTCCAGCTGGCTGTCGCGGTTGGGAAGTTCCACGGGCTGATGATCGCGACAGTGCCGACGGGCTCGCGGCGGATGTCGATATCAACACCCGGGCGCACGGACTGGGCGTTTTGGCCCAGTTGGCGCAGCACTTCGGCGGCGTAATACGTGAAGAACTGGCCTGCACGGTAGACTTCGCCTTTGCCTTCTGCGAGCGGCTTGCCTTCCTCGCGGCTAAGCAGCGTGCCGAGTTCTTCAGCGCGTTCCATCATCTCGGTGCCGATTGCCATAAGCACAGCTTGCTTGCGCTCAAGCCCGTAGGCGGCCCATTCGGCCTGGGCAGCCTGTGCTGCTTCGATGGCTTTGTCGAGCTGGCTGCTGTCGGCCTGTGCGAACTGCCCAACCACATCTGACAGATCAGACGGGTTGATATTAGTGATCTCACCTTGGCCAGCGAGCCAGTCACCGGCGATGTAGTTCTTGTTGAGTTGTGTCATGTGCGTTCCTGAAAGAGTTCGCAGCCTTGATGAACCCGAATCTCGCTTCAAATCAATCGAATTTACCTTCAGTAAGCTTCAGGTTTTTTGAAGTTACGTGACCTGCTCGTCTTTCAAGAAGCTCAGGAAAGCCCGAACATGGGGCATCAGTGCACTCACTGGACGGTGCATCAGGTGTACCTGCCTTTGTGCGTTGCTGCCCCTGAGAGGCAAGAACACCAAATCAGCTTCGGTTGGTGAGAGCACTAGTTTCGGTAAAACGGTAATGCCTTGTCCGTTTCGCACGAGGGCCAACAAGGACGCGGTATTGTGCACCATCATCCGCGATTGCGCTAAGAGCGGCGCAAAGGCCGGGGCTTGGATTTGCTGGCACAAACCATTTGCGATCAAGTTTTCGCCTTCCAAATCGGCCCAAGTCAACTTGTCCCAGTCAGTTTGCAAATGGTGATCACGCGGACAGACCACGCCAAAAACATCGGAAAACAGAAGCGTTCTTTGAAAGCCGGGCCGCTCGGGGAGGGTGGCAACAGCAACATCGGCGAGGTCGTTGTTCAACTCGTGCAGAACGGCGGCGCTGTCCATGTCACGCAGCTCTATCAAGATGTCTGGGTGGGCTGCGTGAAAGCGCTTGAGAACGGGCGGCAAGAAGGCCTGAGCAAAAGATGGGGTCACGGCAAGACGCACGAGGCCAGACTTGGCCTTGGCGAGCTTTTCGATGCGAAGAACAGTCTCGTCGAAGTGGGCGAGCTCGGCCTGAGCTTCGCTCAAAACATGCCGCCCCATTGGCGTCAGATGCGACTTGCGTTGGGTTTCAAACAGCGCTGTGCCGATGTGGTCTTCGAGTTGTTTCAGTGTCATCGACAAAGCAGAAGGCGTGCGGCCTAGTTGCTCGGCAGCATGCGCCAGCGAGCCAGTTTCAGCCACTGCGCGGAACACGCGCAGCATGTCGATCTTGATGGGCATTGCCTTGCCTCGTTGTGGTTGTTTTTAACTTTGCAAGCATTGGCAGGACTGTCCAGTTCTGAGCGCGTTATGATTGCATTAGAGGGGCAGGGTGCCTTGGGGAAAGCAACCTGAATGACGCCTATTCGCGTCAGCTTTTATGCCACAGGTTGAGTTTTCCCTGTCATTTCGGGGGTATGCAGCCCGAATCTCATCTGTTAACTTTTGGGTAATAATAAAAAACTATGAGGCAGGCAGTTAAGAATGGAAACGGGCTTTAAAGGCGCGTTCGTGATTTCTTGGCCGCAAACAGAACTAGACGGGCTGGCGTCAGCGCCAGTGACTGAGTTAAACGTTGGGGCGACGTGGGCATGGCATGGAGACGCTGTGCGAGTCGATGGTCCGAACGAGCTGTTGCGACTTGAGGAAACGGACGATATCGCAAACCTTCGCCGGCGCGCAGCGCGCATGGTGCACCGCCTTGTCGGGGCGGCACTGGAACCAACTAAAACTCTCAACGCGTCGTTTGATGACATGCCGCATGAAGACAGCAGTTTTGTGGTCACAGACGGCACTCGCAGCTATACTATCACGCTGATTGATCCGGGCACTGGCGCGCAACCGCTGCTGATGTTCGTTGACCAGATGCCGCCGAAAGGCCGCGACCTCTGGGTCGTTCATCAGAGTTTCGAGAAGATACGCGCCAACCCCGAGGGGCCAGATGCTGGCGGCGTTATTTGCTTCACTCCCGGCACCAAAATTGACACTCCTGATGGCCCGAAGCTGATCCAAGACCTGCGCGAAGGCGACTATGTGCAAACCAAGGACAACGGCGCGCAGGAGGTCCAGTGGATCGGCCAACGCCGCATGACAGGCGCGCGCTTGTTTGCGATGCCACGCTTGCGCCCGATCCGCCTTAGGGCAGGCGCTTTGGGCATCCAGCGGCCTGACGAAGAGCTTGTGGTGTCGCCAGAGCACCGGATGTTGGTCAAAGGTGCCACGGCACGCGCGCTGTTTAACACCGACGAAGTCCTTGTACGGGCGAAAGACTTGCTCAATGATCGCACCGTTGTGGTTGATAGCCAGATGCGCGAAGTGACTTATGTGCATTTGCTACTGCCCAAACACCAGATCGTTTGGGCCAATGGCGTGGAAACGGAGAGCTTTCATCCAGCAAACACGGCGCTTTCAACGCTCTCTGACGATGACCGCGCCTCGCTTTTGGCTATGCGGCCTGAGTATGAGAGCCACCCTGAAAGCTATGGTGCTTTCGCGCGGCGCAATCTGTCGGCGTCCGAAGCGGCAATACTGCGGCACGAGGCCGCTTAAACGCCAACGTTATATATGTTGACACCCTATGTGGAGCCGCTATAAGCGCGGCTTCATTGGTGTTGGTGGCCCTCGCAAGAGCCAGCCTGTCATTCCGGCAAAATCCGGGAAGAGGACAACGCCCTTCGACAACCTAAACGAAGGAGATCAGCCGTGACTAAACGTACGTCTGCCAAATATAAAATTGACCGCCGCATGGGTGAAAACATCTGGGGTCGTCCAAAATCACCAGTCAATCGCCGCGAATATGGCCCCGGCCAGCACGGCCAACGCCGTAAGGGAAAACTGTCAGACTTTGGTCTGCAGTTGCGCGCCAAGCAGAAGCTTAAAGGCTACTACGGCGACCTGACTGAAAAGCAATTCCGCCGCATCTTTAAAGAAGCTGAACGCGTAAAAGGCGACACAGGCGAAAACCTGATCGGCCTTCTCGAGCGCCGCCTTGACGCCGTTGTGTACCGCGCCAAGTTTGTTGCGACAGTTTTCGCGGCACGCCAGTTCGTAAACCACGGCCACGTCACAGTGAACGGCAAGAAGGTTAACATCCCTTCATACCGCGTCAAAGAAGGCGACGTGATCGCTGTTCGTGATCGCTCAAAGCAGATCGCGGTTGTGCTGGAAGCCACACAATTGGCAGAGCGCGATGTGCC
Organism: Lentibacter sp.; assembly: GCA_016744435.1. Lineage (GTDB taxonomy): Bacteria > Pseudomonadota > Alphaproteobacteria > Rhodobacterales > Rhodobacteraceae > Lentibacter. The sequence continues at coordinate 51,266 of JADGEJ010000003.1, forward strand.
TGACTACATTGATGCCGATCACTCAAAGCTGTCAGCGACATTCGTTCGCGCACCCGGCCTTGGCGACGTGCCATACCCAGTGATGATGGAACCAAACCTCGTCATCGAATATTACGCACAAAACTAAGCCAGCGGTTTTCGCAAAGCTTAATGAAGGGCTGTGGCGGGAACCCGCTGCGGCCCTTTTTCTTTTCTGGCCGCAGCTTTCCCGTTTGTCTAAAAAGAAACGACACAGGAGAGACTTATGAGCCTGACACCGCAAATTGGCATCATGGAAATCACGCTTTATGAAAGCGGGACGTCGAGCATTGTTGGGCGTGACGATGTGCTTAAGTTGTCATCCAACGAGAACCCTTTGGGCCCACCTCCTGCAGCCGTTGAAGCGATTACCAAAGCCGCCATAGAGGTTAACCGCTACCCCTCAACTGACCATGCAGCGTTGCGCGACGCGATTGCGGAGGTCTACGAGCTTGAAGCCTCGCGGATCATCTGCGGTGTTGGTTCTGACGAGGTTTTGCAGTTTGTCACGCAAGCCTTCAGCGGTGAGGGCGACGAGATCATCTACACCGAACATGGCTTTTCGATGTATCCGATTTTGGCGCATATGGCGGGGGCCACTCCCGTGAAATTGCCCGAAGTTGAGCGGGTTGTTGATGTTGATATCATCCTTGAAGCCATCTCCGAGAAGACGAAAATTGTCTTCATCGCTAACCCCGCCAACCCGACAGGCACGCTCGTGCCTGATGCTGAGCTTGTGCGCCTCGCTGACGGATTGCCTGCGCATGTGATCCTTGTGCTGGATGGCGCGTATGTTGAGTTCTCTGAAGGTTACGATGGAGGCAAGACACTTGCGGCGACCCGCCCTAACGTACTGATGACGCGCACTTTCTCCAAGGTCTATGGGCTTGGCGGCTTACGCATTGGCTGGGGCTACGGGCCACAAGAGATGATCGACGTGATGACGCGTATTCGCCAGCCGTTTAACTTGTCAGGTGTGCAACTCGCCGCCGCAGAGGCCGCTGTGCGCGACCCTGATTGGGTGCGCGATTGCGCGAAGCTCAACGCCGAACAGCGCGCACGCCTCACGGGGGCAATGCGCCAACTCGGGCTGGCCTGCGACGACAGTGAAGCCAATTTTGTGCTGGTGCGTTGCGTGGACAAAGCAGAAGCCGACGCGGCCGAGCAGGCGCTTCTCAACGGTGGTATTATCGTGCGTCGCCCAACAAGCTATGGCTTCCCTGAGGGGCTGCGCATTACAGTGGGTGACGCGGAGCAAACAGGGCGCGTGATTGACGCATTAACGCGTTGGCGGGAGGCAGGCTGATGGCACAAGTCTATGATAAAGTGGCCCTTATCGGCTTGGGGCTGATTGCCTCTTCGATGTTCTGGGCTATCAAGCGCAATGGCCTCGCAGGCGAAGTGCGCGGCTATGCCCGCTCTGAAAAAACCCGCGAAACGGCGCGCGAAATCGGATTGTGCGATGTGGTTTGCGACAGTGTGCTTGAGGCCGTGAAAGACGCTGACTTGGTCGTGCTCTGCGTGCCCGTGGGCGCGATGAGCGCCGTCGCAGAAGAGATCGCGCCAGCGCTGAAAGCGGGTGCGACTGTGAGTGACGTGGGCTCTGTCAAAAAAGCGGTTGTTGAGGCGGTTGGCCCGCACCTACCTGAAAATGTTCACTTTATTCCAGCACACCCCGTGGCCGGTACGGAACATTCTGGCCCGAACTCTGGCTTTGCTGAGCTGTTTGAAAACCGCCCGCTCCTGCTGACACCAGATGAAAAATCTGACTCTCAGGCAGTCGCAAGATTGCGCGCGCTTTGGGAAGGAACGGGAGCACTGGTTGAGGAAATGGACGCTGAACACCATGATTTGGTGCTTGCCGTGACATCTCATACGCCGCATCTGATCGCCTATACGATGGTTGGCGTGGCAGATGATCTGCAGCGCGTGACGGACAGTGAAGTGATCAAATATTCAGCGGCTGGTTTTCGGGATTTTACCCGCATCGCCGCCTCTGATCCAACGATGTGGCGTGATGTTTTCTTAAGCAACAAAGAGGCAACATTGGAGATTTTGGGGCGCTTCACAGAGGAGCTTTTCGCACTGCAAAGAGCGATCAGAACCGGAGATGGCGACCATTTGTTTGAGTATTTTACGCATACGAGAGCCATTCGCCGCGGGATCATCGAAGCAGGCCAAGACACTGATGCGCCAGATTTTGGGAGGGTGAAAAAGTGAGATATTTCATCATGATAGCTCTTTTTTCAGCTCTGCTGTTCGGGCTGTCGGCGCGAACATCGGGGGCCACTACGCGGCCACAAGCGCGGCCTGAGGCGTCAGTCACTTTGCCGCAAACTACAAAACGCCCGAAGATGCGCAACGAGCAGTTGGCGTTGTTTGGGCTTGGCAAGAAGCGCAAACAAGAACGTGCGCGCGCAAAGGCTGAGCGGGAGGGCATGGTTTGTGGTGTTTCTGGTTTGCAAGGTGAAGTGGTCGGCCAAGTGCCCGGCAAGATTAGCGGCTGCGGGGTTAACGACGCGGTTAAGCTGCGCTCGGTCAGTGGCGTGGCCTTGAGCCAGCACGCGATCATGGACTGTGTGACGGCTAAGGCCTTGAAAACATGGGTTGATACTGGCGTGAAACCTGCTTTTGGGAAAATGGGCGGCGGTGTTCGCAAACTTCGCGTCGCAGCGCACTATGCCTGCCGTACACGAAACAACAAAACAGGCGCTAAAATCAGCGAGCATGGCAAGGGTCGCGCGATTGATATTTCTGGCTTTTATCTCGAAAATGGAAAAGAAATCAGTGTGTTAAATGACTGGGGCAAAGGCCGTGGCGGTAAGGCATTGAGGGCTGCGCGCAAGGCCGCTTGCGGGCCTTTTGGCACGGTTTTGGGCCCGGGATCAGACCGCTATCACGATGATCACTTCCACTTTGACACGGCGCGCTACCGTGGCGGGCCATACTGTAAGTAAACACAGCGCGCAGGGTGGTTAACAGCTACCGAGAGCGGCGAAATTGGCCGTGCCTACAGTATGCAGCACCCTATGCAGCTATGTGTGCATAACGCGTGCATACAGTTTTGGCGGCAAAGCTTGAGGCAAATTAACTTATTGCAGCGTGCGGTGGTGGTGCTCTTTGTGTTGAACGTCAGGCTAAATTGACCTTAGCTTGGAGTATGCTTTTCCAACTCAACAGCTCAACAGCTGGAGATATAATCTTCAACCTGTTTTGGTCTTGTGAAGTGGTGAACTTTTAATCTGGGTGGAGAAGCGCTCAACTTCTTTCCGATTTTCGCGGAGGAGGTGTTTCTTGTTCGCCAAATATAACGGTAGAAGTCTAAATCGAACCGTTCAGGACAGTTTTCTTGTAAGTCGGGGCGGGTTTTGCCGTGGTTCTTGATTGTGCGCCAAAGGCATCTATTCATGCGTAGCCAAACAGGCAAATCGAGCCAGATAGCAGTATCTGCCCGTTCGATACGTTCATCTAACGTGCGAGAGTGACCGCCTTCGAACACCCATTCGTCTTTCATGTGAACTTCATGGCACAGCGCATCCTTTTCCTCTGCCGAGCGCTCGTCCCAGCCTGGTCGATAGTGGATGCGATCCATATGATAGAGGGGGAGACCAGTCTTGGTGGCCAACAAGCGCCCCAGTGTTGATTTGCCCGAACCGGGCCCGCCTATGATCATCACGCGCTTCATAGAAACCTCTAATTTCCTGCACGGGATCTTCTAAATGCGCCAATCTAGGATGGCCAGTGATATCCAGCGAGCCAGAGGGAAAAACCTGTTGAAGTGGGAATGCACCTAAAGGCAGCTTCACCGTTTACAGCTATGATGGTGAACGGCTGGCTCGGGCTAGAAATGCTTGACGGGTGGTTTAGAAAACCACGCGGCATCAGATTAAAGATGTGCGACGTTCCACAGTTTTGCGCCGTGGCTTCGCCACGTCGCCCCGCCGTTTGACCAGATCGCAGCGAAGCTGCGATCTGGTCAAACGGCCACGCCCAACACAAACGAGAGCATCTGTGATGCACGACTTGTGGCGGGAGGCTTTGGTCAGATTTGTCGCCTGTTGTCAGGAGGCGAGCAGGGCGTCGCGAAACGCGCGCATGTAGGCGCAGCGTTCTTGCGCGAGGGCGATGCCTTTTGCGGTGTTCATGGTTTCGGGCAGGCGGAAAAGCTTGGTTTCAAAATGGTCGATTGCATAGAGAGTGTCATCAAGCGGACGTCTCTCGGCGAGTGGGTCTTCTGGATCGTAAAGTTGGCGGCCCAAAGCACCGCAAATCGCGAACATGCGAGCGATGCCGATGGCCCCAAGAGCGTCGAGCCTGTCGGCGTCTTGGAGGATGCGTGCTTCTGGCGTTTCAGGCGGTATGCCTGCGGAGTAGCTATGCGCCTCAATCGCGTGTTGCACGGCGGGCAGTTTGGCGTCGGGCAAGCCGAGCTTTGCCAGCAAAGGTGCAGCGGCCACGGCAGAGAGGCGCGAGGCCTCGGCGCGGTTTGGCGCGTCTTTGGGGAGGTTAACCAAGTCGTGGAAAATGCAGGCAGCGTAGAGCACTTCTGTGTCGGTGCTCGCATCGCTCAGCGCCTTGCAGTTGTCCCAGACGCGGCGGATGTGGGCAATGTCATGCGCGCTGTCATTCTGGCCTTCCCAAGCTTTGAGCAATGCGGCTTCATAGGCGCAGCTCACCGGATGAACAGACGCGGGGCGGGGCCGATAGGCACGGGGCCTAGCTTGATAAATCCGCCGGAGAAGCCAAGGGGGATGTCGAGCGTTTCAGCGTTGCCATTGAGCTGTGCGAGCAGGCTTAGGCCCTGCTCGACCTGATCAAGCAGCACATCGGGCGCAGCTTTGGTGGCGCGGGCGAGGGCCACGATCTCGCGCCAGTTGCGCGCTTTGATGGTGATCTTGCCGGTGGGCGTGCCTGCGCGATCAACCGTCAGCTCGCCCGCTGCTTCGAGTTGCAGCTCGCCCCATTTGGCCTCTGCCAAGTGCAGCTTGATCAGGCGTGGCTGCGGGCGGGCTTGCTCAAGTGCGGAAATGTCCCACGGTTTGGAGAAGCCAAGCGTCGCGTCAGCGCGAAAGGCCGAAAGCTTGGCGGGCAAGTCAGAAGTGATGGCCGCAGGCAAGGCAGGCGTCAGCCCGTCTGCGTTGAATGCGAGGCGGTAGTTGGCGCCGTCCTCGCGGGTGAGAGCAACTTGCAGGCCATCGAGATACGTGGTGTCTCCTCCCGCATCGCGAATGATCGTCATAGCATCTGAAACAAGGTTGGCGCGGTTGAACGCCAGATCAGTGTTCGGCTCCATGACCATCGAGGCGCGCATGTCAGAACTAAGTATGTCATAGTGTTGGTGCGGCGTGTCGATCGTCTGAACTTCAGAAAACGCGGTGATGATGTGATTTGGCTTATAAGACAGCGCGAAAATTTGCAGGAAGTTGGCTTGCCATAAAAGCCCTGTGTTCGGGTCGGCCAAGACAGGGTCAGTCAGCGTGGTGTCAAACCGGTTGGGAAAGCCACGCAGCGTAATGTCAGTATACTCAGCCTGCCAGCCGTCGGCGCGACGGGCCTCAAACCAGCCCTCAAAGCCGCTCAGGGCCGCGCGCGAGCCAACAAGCCAGTAGCCCGCCCAAAGCGCAGACAGAACCACAATAACAACAACCAGTCTTTTCATGCGATGCGCTCTTTCCCCGAGGTGGTGCTTGGTGTTTATGGGGGCCAAGCGCGTGAGGAACAAGTGTTATGACAATGTGGGTGTTTGGCTACGGCTCTCTGGTGTGGAACCCGGGCTTTGAGGTTGCGGAAATGCGCGTGGCGAGCATGGCGGGCTATCACCGCAGCTTTTGCATGCGCTCTATACACCACCGCGGCAGTGAAGCGAGCCCCGGCTTGGTGCTGGCGCTGGACGAAATGCCAAACGCAACATGTCGCGGCGTCGGCTTTGCCGTGAAAGACGGCCAAGAGGCTGAGGTGTTGGCTTACCTGCGCGAACGCGAGCTTATCTCGTCGGCTTATCTGGAGCGCTATGCTGAGATCAGCTTTGCTGGCGGCGGAAAGGCCGAGGCGCTGGTTTATGTGATCGACCCTGATCATGTGCAGTACTGTGGCGGGCTCGACTTGCAAGAGCAGGCAAGCATCATCGCGGGCGCACATGGCGACAGGGGGCCGAACACCGAGTATCTGTTCAACACCGCCGAGCACCTGAGCAAACTTGGGATCACCGACCCAGAACTTGATGATCTGGTGCGGCGGGTGAAATTCCTGCTCTGAAACGGGTGCTCAGCAGCTCGGTTTTTGAAATATTGATCACACTATACATGTGCGGCTCACGAAGCGACGTCGGGCGCGGGCGCTATGCGCGCGTTTTAGCGGGTGCGCTGATCACAAAAACCATCACTCAATGATCATGGCCACGTGATGTGTGAGTGATGTTTCAGAGGGCGTGATTTTGGCGTCACTTAAGTGGCTGTTATTAAATGTTTAAACCGTGGTTTTCTTCGCTAGGGGCCGAAAGTTTGCGTGCCTCGCGCGGCGTCACGGGGCGGTGAGCAGAGGTGTTTTGAAAACACGGTTAGCAAGGCGCAGATTGGTTTCACAACAGCACAAACAAAAGGACCAAACCCATGAAACTCCTCATCACAACGATCGCCGCATCAGCCATCGTGGCCACGACAGCCTTTGCCGTCACAACACAAGAAGACCGCGAGCAGGATGCGCTTTTGCGCCAGCTAAGCAGCCCCGCGTCAGCAACCACGAGCGACAAAGCCGGCCATGACAAAATGATGACCAGCTCACGCAGCAAAGCTTCTGTCACTGTTTTCAAAACACTTTCGTTTGAAGACAACACCGAGGGCCGCCGCTAATTATTATCAGCGCTCTTTACAATTGCAGCGCTCGGGCTTGCCCTGAGCGCTGCATTCATTTCATCAGCGCAGGTTCTGGCTGCCGCAACTTGCGTAAAATTCTTGGCTTGGCGGTTTTATCTGCCTATGGTTCTGATCAAATGAAATGAGTCAGGAGCCTGTCCTTATGGACCATCCGGACCGCGAGGCCGAGCCGCAGTTCTCCCACCCCGTAAGACCCGTCATCTTGATGCTGGTCGTGCTGGGGCTGACTGTGTTTGTCACCATGCTGGCGCTGCCGCAGGTACTGCCCGTTTTCGAGGCCAACCCATACCTCAACGGTTTTATACTTTTTGTGTTTGTTATCGGGGTTTTAGCAACATTTTGGCAAGTGCTCCAAATGGTGCGATCAGTGCGGTGGATCGAGGCATTTGCAGCGCAAAATGACGAGAGAGAAGGCGTTGTTGTCCCCTCGCTTTTGGCTCCGCTGGCAACGCTAATGTCGGCGCGGGGGCACGGGCGGCAGATCTCGTCAAGCTCGGCGCGCTCGATCCTGGACTCTGTCGCGCAGCGCATCGACGAAGAACGCGAAATCACCCGCTATATTGTCAGCCTGCTGATTTTCCTTGGCCTGCTCGGCACATTTTACGGGCTGGCGACAACAGTTCCGGCACTGGTTGACACGATCCGCAGCCTCGCGCCGCAAGATGGCGAGAGCGGCGCTGAGCTTTTTGGCCGTCTGATGGGCGGGCTTGAAAGCCAGCTCTCGGGCATGGGCGTTGCTTTTGCCTCATCATTGCTGGGGCTTGCCGGCTCGCTTGTTGTGGGCCTGCTCGAGCTTTTCGCAGGTCACGGGCAAAACCGGTTTTACCGCGAGCTTGAAGAATGGCTGAGCTCGATCACGCGGCTTGGCTTTGCTTCAGGCGATGGCGAAGAGGGCGGGCAAGTGGCGGTGCTTGACGGGGTGCTTGATCACATGGCGCGCCAGATGGAAGACATGCAGATGATGTTCACCCAGTCAGACGTGAGCCGCGCGCTGGTTGACGAAAAACTAGGCACGCTGGCTGACTCGATGGAACGGCTGACATTTCGCATGGGCGAGCAAGACCCGGCACGAAACCAGATGAACGCGACGCTTGAGAGAGTGGCCCTAGGCCAGGAGGCGCTGATCGACGAGTTGCGCCGCAACAATGGCACGTCTGGCGAAGCGGGCATTGACGCAGAAAGTCGGATGCGGCTGCGCTCGATCGACGTGCAAATGCTGCGGGTACTGGAAGAGATTTCGGCAGGCCGCCAAGAAATGATGGCCGAGCTGCGCACCGATCTGAATGCCTTGGCCAAGATTATGAGCGATCAGAGAAACGGCCCGCGACGGGTGCGCGCGACAGGAAAGCTCCCTGAAAAGCTCCCTGATATTCCGCAGGACGGGAACTAGGCCATGGCCCTGTCCCGCCGCACGGGTGCACGTTTTCAGGCCAATATCTGGCCTGGCTTCGTTGACGCGATGACGGGGCTTCTGCTCGTTTTGATGTTCGTTCTGACCATTTTTATGGTGGTGCAATTCGTGTTGCGCGAGACGATCACTGGCCAAGAAAGCGAGATGACCCAGCTTAACCAAGAGATCGCCAAACTGGCGCAGGCTTTGGGGCTGGAGCAGCGCAAATCAACCGACCTTGAAGCGCGCGTTGGTGCGCTCGGGGCGACTTTGGACAGTGCTGAGAGCCGACTTGGCGAGCAGGCAACGCTGATCGCGAGTCTTACGGCAACGAGCGATGCGCAGGCCAAGGCGCTGAGCGCTGCCGATGCCAAGATCACCACGTTTGAGGCGCAGGTTGCCAGCCTGTTGGCCGAGCGCGACAACGCATTGGCGGGTGTTGCGAGTTTGGAGAAAACCCGCGATGCGCTGCTCAGCGAAAAAGAGGCTTTGAACATGGCTCTGGCGCAGGCCCGCAGCGAAGTTGACGCTGGCGCCGAGCAAGCCCGACGTGCCGCAGCTGAGAGAGAAGCCTTGGAGGCTTTGATCGCGCAGGCAGAGGCCGACGCGCAAGCAAACGCAGAAAAGGCGCAGGCAAACGCCGAAGAGATTGCCACGCTGAAGACAGAGCTCTCGAAAGAGGAGGCGGCGCGGCTTGTCGAGATCGCGGCAGCAGAGGCCTTGCGTAAGCGGCTTGAGGGGGCAACCACCGAGCTGACAGCGATGACGCTGAGCCTTGAGGAAGAGCGCAAGAAGGCAGAAGAAACCCTGACCTTGCTCGCGGCTGCACAGGCGGCAGAAGCCAAGCTGAGTGCTGCCTTGGAGGGAAAGCTCAGCGAAGCCGGGAAGCGCGCGGCCCTTTTGGCAACAGCGAACGCCGCTCTTGAGAAAGAGGAGGCCCTCTCGGCGGCAGCGCAGCGCGAACAAGAGCTTCTGAACCAGCAAGTCGCAGCCCTGCGCGAGCAGCTTGGCGGGCTTCAGGCGATCATCGACGACTACAAGGAGCGTGACGCAGCCGCGGATATCCAGCTGTCAAACCTCGGGCAAGACCTGAACGCAGCCCTTGCCCGTGCCGCCGCAGAAGAGCGTAAGCGGCGCGAGTTGGAAGAGGCCGAGCGCATCAGGCTTGAGGCTGAGAAGCAAGACTTGGAGCGCTACCGCTCGGAGTTTTTCGGGCGCTTGCGTGACGTGATGGGCGCGCAGGAAGGCGTGCGGATTGTTGGCGACCGATTTGTGTTTTCCTCGGAGGTGTTGTTTGCACAGGGACAGGCAAACCTGTCGCGGCTCGGGCAACGGGAACTGGCCAAGATCGCCGACATTTTGCGCAACATCGCGAGTGACATTCCTAGCGAGATTGACTGGGTGATCCGAGTTGACGGGCACACTGATACTGTGCCGCTGTCGGGGGCTGGCGAGTTTGCCGACAACTGGGAACTCAGCCAAGCGCGCGCGCTGTCTGTGGTGCGCTACATGGTGAATTTCCTCGGAATTCCGCCTGAACGGCTGAGTGCCAATGGCTTTGGGCAGTATCAACCGATTGCTACAGGAAACTCTAACGAGGCACGGGCGCAGAACCGGCGGATCGAGCTTAAGTTTACCGAGAAGTGATCTGAAGGAGCGCCTTCGGCGCACAGGATTTTCAAGATGGGGGACTAGTCCCCCAAACCACGGCTCAGATGGGGGACTAGTCCCCCAAACCCCCTAGGATATTTCTGGAAAGAAAAAGAGCATAAGCGTTTGTTTTGTTCGGATCATAAAGGATGATTTGTGTTTGGGGCGCGCGCGGGGCAGAATCGTGTGAGTTTGGACAGGAGAGAGTTATGCCAGCGTTGAAACCGACTGAGTTTAAAGCTGTGGTCAAATGGATCGGGTGGGTGGCTGACCGTGAAGAGAGCCTGCGCGCGGCGCCGCTTGAGCAAGCGATGCTCGGTTTTGGCGGGATCGAGGGCGAAGACCACGGTGGGCTGACACGCCCGTCATGCAGCAGGGTGTTGTCGCAGCATGAACGCGGCACCGAGATTGCCAATGTACGCCAGCTTTCTGTTCTCTCTGTTGAGGAAGTGGCGGCGACGGCGGCGACGATGGGCCTTGCCGAGATTGCGCCAGAGTGGCTTGGGGCGTCTTTGATGATTGAGGGGATCGCGGATTTTACGCAAGTTCCGCCATCTTCGCGCCTGCAAGCCCCTTCAGGTGCGACGCTGGTGGTGGATATGGAAAACCGCCCCTGCATTTGGCCTGCTAAGGAAGTTGAGCTTGAGCATGAGGGCTTTGGCAAGGCCTACAAGCCTGCGGCTGCGGGGCGGCGCGGTGTTACGGCTTGGGTGGAACGGCCTGGCTTGATCGCGATTGGCGACGAGTTGGTGCTGCATATTCCTGACCAGCCTGTCTGGCCGCATCTCGCTGCGGCGCGGGGCTCTTAAGCGGCGAGCGTTTCCGAAAAGAAACGCCACTGCGGCATCCCGCCGCAAGCGCAGCTGTAAATGTCGGAAATGCGCGCCTTTTGGGGCTGGTAAGGTCGTAGACCCTAGGGGGAGACAGCCGGACCAAGGGAGGGAATCCGCACCATGAGCTATAAATCAGACATCCAAATTGCCCGTGAAGCCAACAAGAAGCCGATCCAAGAGATTGGTGACAAGATTGGCATCTCAACCGAGCACCTCCTGCCTTACGGCCATGACAAAGCGAAGGTGAGCCAAGACTTCATCAACTCTGTGCAGTCAAAGAAAAACGGCAAGCTTATCTTGGTGACTGCGATCAACCCGACGCCTGCGGGCGAGGGCAAGACGACAACGACTGTTGGCCTTGGTGACGGGCTTAACGCGATCGGCAAAAACGCGATGGTTTGCATTCGCGAAGCCAGCCTTGGGCCGAACTTTGGCATGAAGGGTGGCGCGGCCGGGGGGGGCTATGCGCAGATCGTGCCGATGGAAGACATGAACCTGCACTTCACCGGCGACTTTCACGCGATCACAAGCGCGCACTCACTGTTGAGCGCGATGCTCGACAACCATGTTTACTGGGGCAATGCGCAAGAGATCGACACGCGCCGGATTACGTGGCGACGTGTTGTTGATATGAACGACCGCAGTTTGCGCCAGATTACGTCGAGCCTTGGCGGCGTTTCAAACGGCTTTGCCCGCGAAGACGGGTTTGACATTACTGTGGCGTCTGAAGTCATGGCGATCCTTTGTCTGGCGAATGACTTGAAAGACCTTGAGGCACGCCTTGGCAACATGATTGTGGCCTACCGCCGCGACCGCTCGCCTGTTTTCTGTCGTGATATCAAAGCAGCGGGCGCGATGACTGTTTTGCTCAAAGATGCGATGCAGCCGAACCTCGTGCAGACGCTGGAAAACAACCCAGCTTTCGTGCATGGCGGTCCGTTCGCCAACATCGCCCATGGCTGTAACTCGGTTATTGCCACCAAGACGGCGCTGAAACTGACCGACTATGTCGTCACAGAAGCGGGCTTTGGCGCGGACTTGGGTGCTGAGAAGTTCATGAACATCAAATGCCGCAAAGCGGGCCTTTCGCCCGACTGTGTTGTGCTGGTTGCGACTGTGCGCGCGATGAAGATGAATGGCGGAATGGCGAAGGCCGACCTTGGGCAAGAAAGCGTTGAGGCTGTGCAAGCGGGCTGTTCCAACCTTGGCCGCCATATCGGCAACCTCAAGTCTTTCGGTGTTCCCGTTGTTGTGGCGATCAACCACTTTGTCACGGACACCGACGCCGAAGTGCAGGCCGTGAAAGACTTCGTGAAAACGGAAGGTGCCGAGGCGATTGTAAGCCAGCACTGGGAGTTTGGCTCTAAAGGCTCAGAAGCGCTTGCCAAGCGCGTTGCCGAGATTGCCGACAGCGGCGTGAGCCAGTTTGCGCCGCTCTACCCCGACGACCTTGGCTTGTTTGAGAAGATCGAACGGGTTGCGAAGGGCATCTACCGTGCTGATGAGGTGATTGCCGACAAGAAAATCCGTGATCAGCTTAGACTTTGGGAAGAGCAGGGCTATGGCAACCTGCCCGTGTGTATGGCGAAAACACAGTATAGCTTCTCGACTGACCCAACACAGCGCGGCGCTCCTACGGGCCACTCTGTGCCAGTGCGTGAAGTGCGGCTTTCAGCGGGTGCGGGCTTTGTCGTGGTTGTCTGCGGTGAGATCATGACGATGCCGGGCTTGCCACGTGTGCCAGCGGCGGAAAGTATTCATCTGAATGACGCGGGCGAGATCGAAGGCTTGTTCTAAGAGAGAGGTCCGTGGCAAAAGGGGCATCGAACCCCTTTTGCCACGGTCGCCTCCGAAGAGGCTCCGGCCTCACCAACGTCGGCCGGGCCGACTGACGGCAAAGGGACAAGGATATTTGTAGAAAGAAAAAGAGGGTCTTATGAGCGCGACTTTGATTGACGGAAAAGCCTTTGCGGGCACAGTGCGCGAGAAGGTTGCAGGGCATGTGACGCGGCTTAAGGACGAGCACGGCATCACACCGGGCTTGGCTGTTGTTTTGGTGGGCGAAGACCCTGCCAGCGAAGTTTATGTTGCTGCGAAGCACAAGCAGACTGTCGAGGTTGGCATGGCCTCCTTTGAGCACAAGTTGCCGGCGGATGTGTCGGAGGCTGATCTTTTTGCGCTTATCGACCAATTAAATGCTGACCCTGCGGTGCATGGCATTTTGTGCCAGTTTCCGGTGCCTGACCATCTGGATGAGCGCTCGGTCGTGGCGCGGATTGATCCGGCCAAGGACGTGGATGGCCTTAGCGTTGTTAACGCTGGGCTGCTGGCCAGTGGAGAGGTGGGGCTGGTGTCTTGCACGCCGCTGGGCTGTTTGATGTTGCTACGCGATCGGCTGGGTGATTTGTCGGGGCTTGAGGCTGTGGTGATTGGCCGTTCTAACCTTTTTGGCAAGCCCATGGGCCAGTTGTTGCTACGTGAAAGCTGCACCGTGACCATCGCCCATTCGCGCACCAAGGACTTGGCCGAGGTATGCCGTCGCGCCGATATTTTGGTGGCTGCCGTGGGCCGCGCTGAAATGGTCAAGGCTGACTGGGTCAAGCCGGGGTCCACTGTGATAGATGTGGGCATCACCCGCGTGCCACACCCCGAAAAGCCGGGTAAAACCAAGCTTCTGGGCGATGTGGATTTTGCTGCTGTAACGGAAGTTGCGGGTGCCATCACGCCTGTGCCGGGAGGCGTCGGGCCGATGACGATCGCTTGTTTGCTGGCCAATACTGTCACCGCCTGCTGCCGCGCTAACGGGCTTGCGGAGCCTGTAGGGCTGACGGCTTAGGCTAGCGCGGCATCGGCATAGCACTCGGGTTTGGCCCTGTGAGAATGGCGACTGCCTCAGGGCGCATGAGCTTTGCGAGAACGTCTTCATTGTTACGCAAACCGCCTGCGTAAACGCCGAATGCAGGCATGACCAACCTGTCACTGTCATAAAGAAAACAGGGGCGCGTGAGTGTGCGTTTGGGCGTTTGAGCGGCGGCTTTGGGGTGATAGTGCCCCGAAACCTCGCCGAACTGAGCTGTATCAGCGACATGGCAGAACGTCAGCGGCGAAAGTGGTAGCGAGGCGAGGTGTGCTCCGCCAAGGTCAACCGGCCCAGAGCTATGGCTGCCCTCAATCCAGACCCAGCGGCGACCTGCCTGCATCCGTGCGATCCAGAGTTTTTCGCTGTCCTGCAATGAGGTGGCGGCAGTGGCACCGTCAAAACTGTCCCCCAAGCAAATCACAGTCTTTGCGCCCGTTGATTCAAGCTCGCTGTCGAGCCGCTCAAGCGTATCGTTGGTTTGGTTGGGGGTTTCGTCATGATGCGTGCCGAAGTGTAAATCCGAAACGCAGAGCAGGTTCTGCTCGGGCCAATACAAGGCTCCCGAGGCACGGGCGACAAGCGCTACTCCTGCAAGTGTGAAACCGTAACCAGACATAAACCATGGGTGACGTAGCGCGCATCGTTTGGCAAGGGGCTGCGGAAAATTCGAATTTTCCGGCTAATTTTCTTCGAAGAAAATTGCCCGTTACGCGAGGAGTTTGCGAACACCACGAACCAGTAGGTGTGTTATGAGGATCGGCCAGAAGATCAGCGCGCTGACACCGCCAGCCAGCCAGAACAAGCCAGTGACTATCCAAAACATCAGAGAATTCAACCCATCCCCGCCAGCTGTTCCTGTTAGCTCGCTGATGACGCCGTCATGGCTGCCTGTCATGTAGATGCCTAGAACATAAGCGACCAGCAAGACCAACAGAGAGCCAAGTGCCTGTTCCGCGCCGAAGAAGAAAGAACGCTTCCGTTTCGGGGCGGGCCGGAGATGGTGGAGCACTAATTCACAATCTCTTCTTCTTTGACGAACATGTTGGCCCATGCGCGCTCGATGAGATCGGGTGACATTTTGTAAGGAATGCCCTCAAAGTCACAGATCGCGCGCATCTGGTCGATCAGGAAGACTGGCTGATAGTTGGCGTAGACATTGTTGATCGTTGGGTATTTGACCTTGAGCAAATGTATCAGCGCGGCTTCGTCAAGTTGCATGCCCTTGGCGCGCGCGACGAGGGCGAAGATTTTGAGGAAGTCTTCTTGGTTTGGCCCGTCGATCTTGATTTTGAAGAAGATACGGCGCAGGGCGGCTTGGTCAAATATCTTGTTGGGGTGGAAGTTGGTCGAGAAGATAACCAGCGTATCAAACGGCACTTCAAACTTCTCGCCTGATTGCAGCGCCAAGATGTCTTTGCTCTCTTCCAGCGGAACGATCCAGCGGTTGATCAGGGATTGGGGCGGCTCTGACTGGCGGCCCAAATCGTCGACGATAAAGATGCCGCCTGTCGACTTGAGCTGCAGCGGCGCTTGGTAGGTGCGCGCTGTCGGGTTGTAGACCAGATCAAGCATGTCGAGCGTCAGCTCACCACCGGTGATAACTGTCGGGCGGTCGCATTTGACATAGCGCGTATCGAAGGTTTTGCGACGGCGCAGTGCGTTTGGGTCTTCGGCTTCTTCCTCGACGGATGTGTGAACGATCGGGTCATAAACGGTGATCACCTGACCAGCATACTCGATGGCGCGTGGCACATAGACTTTGTCACCCATCGCGTCGCGAATGCCGTTCGAGATTGAGGATTTGCCGTTGCCGGGCGGGCCGTACATCAGGATAGAGCGGCCTGCCGACACGGCTGGGCCGAGGTGGCCGAGAAGCTCGTCAGGCAACACAAGGTGGCCCATAGCGCCAGTGAGTTGCTCGCGCGAAACCTGAATGTTGCGGATTGACTGGCGCTTCACTTGTTCGCGGTAAACGTCAAGCGGCACGGGCATCGCGCCGAAGTATTCAGACTGCGAAAGCGCGTCGAGCGTGCGTGACTTGCCACCATCGGTAAGCTGGTAGCCCATCTCGCCGCCAGAGTTGGCATTGAGCGTGCCTGTGGCTTCCAGCAGCTTTTGCTCGCGCGCCATGTCTATCAGCTCTTGGGTGATAGGGCGGGGCAGGCAAACCGCAACGGCGATCTCGCCAACTTCCGTCAGGTTTTTGCGAAACATGGTCTTCAGCACAATGTCACGCATCATGACAATCGGAAGCTTCATTTGCTCAAGTGTTTTAGGTGGGGGCGGAGCCATTACGGCTGTGGGTTGCATGTTCATTATCTGCCTCGACTGCTCTTTTGAAAGGGCCTGATTTTTTGAGTTAACTTTACCCTCAACTGGGCAACCAACCCAAACAAAATCCTCGCAAACCGCAGTATGGCCCCATAAAGTGCAGAAAAAATGAAGAGGTTGTGATGCAGTCAGCACAGCGAGGCCGTGTTTTTGCCATTCTGCTTGGGGTATTGGCCGTTTTGGCCGTGCTGGCCGGGCTGCGTGGCGGGTTTGATTTTGCCAAACACGAGACAGATATGTTGCACCTGGTCGATATCGTTTTGCGGCTAGAAGCGGGCGAACGTATTCACCAAGACTTCATGACGCCGCTGGGCTTGTGGAGCGTGGCGCCGTTTGCCGCTCTCAAAAGCGCGGGGCTAGGCCTTGGGGCGGCGCTCAAATGGGGCCAGATCGCCGTGGCGGCGGCACTGTTAGTGCCTGCTTGGTATGTCGCGGTGAGCCGGATGAAGACGCCTGCACTTGCTGTTGCCTTCGGCGCATCGGTGCTGCTGCTCGCGGCGGGGCTGGTTTATGGCGGAGTTGATGCGAAGCTTTCGCTTTCGATGCACTATAACCGCTGGGCTTGGGCGATAGTTTTCTTGCCGTTGGCGCTTGTGGCCTTGCCTGCGCAGAAGCAGGTTTTCTGGGCTGAGGCGCTGATTATTGGCGGCGCAATGGCGGCCCTGACGCTGGTGAAGGCGACGTATTTTGTAGCCTTCGCACCCGCCGTCATAGTGGGCTTATTGCTTCGTAAGCAAGCTAGGCTTCTGGCTGTCTCGGTGTTGGCTGGCGTCGCTATATTGGCGGCTCAAACTCTGGTTTCAGGCATGGCGTTCTGGCAGGCTTATGTTGCTGACCTGCTCGCAGTTGCTGCGTCAGATGTGCGCCCGCAACCGGGCAAAAGCTGGGCTCAGGTCATGCTGTCGCCGGCCTATGCCGCGGGGACAATTCTGGCTGTGGGAAGCGTGCTTTGGCTGCGCTCCAAGCTGAAAGGCGAGCCCGCTGGTTTGGTGCTGGCGCTCATCTTGCCGGGTGCGATTTACGTGAGTTATCAAAACTACGGAAATGACCCATTTTGGCTGATCTTATGGGGCTTGGTGCTTTTGGCGCTTGCTGTTGAGACAGGCCTGCGTGCCTTGCCGCTCTGGGGGGGCATCACGCTGGCCTTGATTGCGCCTGTGGTGATCAACGTGGGCTTTAGCCCGGTGCGCCACCTCATGCAGCCGAGCGCGGCGTTCTCGCCAGTCTTGCCTGATCATGCTGATCTGCGAGGCGTTACCGCGCGGTTTGGCACCCCCTCAGGCACTTGGCCGCTCGGCGAGACAGACGCGAGTTGCAAGCTTTCCAGCGGTGCCGTGGGCTACATGCGCAGGATGGCCGAAACCCTTGCTGCACAGGGTTTTGCGGGCGAGCGCGTCTATGCGGCGGGGCTGTTTAACAGCTTCTGGCTGTTCGCTGATTTTGAGCCGCTCAAGGGCGGCGCGCCGTGGTATTATGGCGGCTTGCCGGGGATCGAGGACGCAACCCTCTTTGTGCTGCCGGAATGCAGCCTGAAACCCGAGTTTAAAGAGCTGGTGATGCGCGAAATCACGGCGCGTGGCATTGCGCTTGAGCCGGTGTTTCAGGATGAGACGATGGCTGTCTTCCGCCCTCAGCTGCCGTAAATTGCGCCGAACACAATATAGAGCGCCAGTGTCGCGCCGAGGCTCAGGCCCATGGGGAAGTCGCTGCCGACGTTCCAGCTTTTCCAGTCGGGTGCGAGTTTGCGCAGCGGTGTGTGCTTGGCCAAACGGTGGGTCACATAGGCGGCCAACAGGTTGGCGGCATAAAGCCCGATAAGAAACCGCAGATCGCCTAAGGCGATGAAGAGTGCGGCGGCGGCGGCGAACTTTGCGTCGCCCGCGCCCATAGCGCCCGCGGCGTTGAGCACGATGCCGACAAGCAGCACGATCACAAGGTGTGACAATCGCCAGAGATATTGATCCCATGGCATGACAAACAAGCCAAGCAGCACGAACACAACAGCGAGGGCTATCACGGCTTTGTTGGGGATTTTCATAGCGCGCAGATCTGACCACGCGACCCAGATGCAGATCGGTAGAATAAAGGGCAGAAAAAGGCGCGCCGCGAGGGCAGTTTGCTCCATCATGGATGCGCCCCGATCAGTTGGTTACGTTGGCTTCAAGCGCACGCAGGCTGCGCACGGCCGCTTCAAAGTGCTGCGGATGCGTGTTGACGGCTTCGCGCAACAGGCCTTTGCCTGTTTCAACATCACCCTGTTTGATCGCTGAAAGGCCAAGCGTGTGCAAAAGCTGCGCGCGCTCTGTCTGGCTCATCGGGATGACAGGCAAGTTGTAGTTGCGCTGTGCGCCACGGGCCAAAACCATGTTGTTTTTCGCCGTAAAGAGCGCGGTGTCTTGGCGGATCGCGTCAGAGAACAGGCGCTCGGCATCTTTATAGTCGCCGCGGGTGAGCTTGGAGTAGCCCCAGTTGTTGAGCACGCCCGAGGGCCGCGTTGTGAGGCCTACGGCTGTCTCGTAAAAACTGTCGGCTTTCTTCCACTCTTTGTTGCTATCCGCGACCATCGCCTCAAGGCGGTAACGCTTGAATGTTTCAAAGGTTGGCGGCACCCCGTCGAGGACCTTCTCGGCTTTCTTCCAGTCGCCTGCGCGAATGAGAGCATCTGCATAATCAACGCGGTCTTCGCTGTTGGTGCCTTCAAGCTTGAGGATTTTCTCGTAGACAGGCACGGCTTCAGTCGCGCGTTTGGCACGCACAAGAGAGCTGGCCAAGCCACGTTGGAGATCAATGCGATCAGGGTTTTCTGCGGTGGAGCGCTTGAAGTAGTTTACCGCTTCGTTGGGGTCAGCAACGGTGAGCATGATGTCACTCAGGTTGCTCTCGTCCACGACGTTCACATCTTTGAACGCGCGGGAAACTTCGCCGTTGCCAGCCTTCTGACAGCCCGCCAGAATGCCTACGCTCAAAACGCATAGGGGAATAACTTTAAGATGGCGCATTTTGCCTGCGTCCTTTTACTGCCTCAGCCTCATTATGGTATCGATCTTATTAGGAAGTCGCTGCTTCCGCGCCGTACCAATTTGTAGTCTTGTTCTTCTACACCCTCATAATAACCCGAATTGTCAATTTTTGCGAGTGCTAAGCGAAGATTATCGCGAATTGAGTCACTTTGGCCATTATCAAGTGCGTATGCGCGCTGAAATACTTTGGAAGCTTCGGCAAATTCGCCACGTTCCATGAGCAAAACACCGAGGTTGTTCCAAGTTTCTGGTACAACGTCGTCGGTTTTGACAGCACGGCGCAAGAGGCCTTCGGCTTGCCCAAGCCGCCCGAGGCCAAGGTTGGCGGTGCCAAGAGCGCTGAGCACATCAACGGTAAGGCCCTGTTCGCCAGCAGCGCGGGTGAAATGCGTCAGCGCAAGTTCAAACTCGCCGGCCTCCATAAGGCGATGCCCGACAAGCAGCCCATCAACAGCCTCTGCGTTTTTTTTGATACCCGGCGCAAAAGGGCTGTCTTTTGACGTGCTAAGGCCGCCTGTAGAACAAGCGGCCAAAAGCGTACCAAATGCCAGAGGAATGAAGAACTGGCGAGGATGCATGTTTACCCTTACATATTGCCCAACTGCGTGATGCCGTGAACCGAAGGCCCGACCAAAATGATCAGCAACGGCGGCACCGTGAGCATCATTGTGGCAAGTGTCATCTTGGTTGGCAACTTGTTCGCGGCTTCTTCGGCGCGCATCACACGTTTGTCACGCATTTCGGCAGAATAGACACGCAAGGCATCAGAAATCGGCGTACCGAAGGCCTGTGACTGGTTCATCACCGTCACAAAACTCGAGATATCCTGAGAGCCGCAGCGCTCTGACATATCGTTCATCACCGTGGCTTTGTCTTTACCAGCTTTCATTTCGTGCGAGACGATCTCGAACTCATCGGCCAGATCGGCGCAAGAGGGGCGCACTTCGGCGGCAACCTTGATGATCGCCTGTTCCATAGACTGGCCCGCTTCAACGCAGACGAGCAACATATCAAGCGAATCCGGGAACCCATTGGTCAGGTTTTCCTGACGGGTTTGCATGCGCTTTGTCACCCAGTATTTGGGGAACATATAGCCCACGGCACCCGGCCCAAGGATATACATGATGGTCTGCTGCATGGTCGTCTTGTCGTCTTGAACGAACATGATGAAATACGCCACGCCGAGGACAAGCAAGCCAATGCCAAGCGCGAACTGGGCAAAGTGGAAATAGCGCACAGCGTCTTTGCCACGGTAACCCGCTTGCATGAGCTTGAGCTTCATACCCGCGAGTTCCTGATCATCTTGCGGCTCAAGATAGTTGGCGAACTTCTCAAGCTTTTCGTTGCGCTGCGATGTGCGCAGTTTTTGCTTCACCTCACGTGTGTTGCTGGGCAGGCGGGTGTCGTGCTTGAGGCGTTCAAGCGGGTCACGCTTTTGCGCAACCATCATCGAAACTGCACCCGCTATGAGGATAACCCCGAGTAGGGCTACGGCGATCAGCATCCCGAAGGGGCCAAGTACGCCTGTGACGGTGTCGTTTAACGCGTCCATTTTTTCGCTCCTTCTGTGTGGGTTACACTTTGATGTCGGTCAAGACACGCATGACGAACAGGTTGAGCGTCAGGAATGCGGCGACGAGAATACACGCCGGAATGAAGTAGGGGTGGTCCATCACCACATCGTAGTAGTGCGGGTCGGCCACGTTGATCACAATCAGCGCCACGATGGGGAAGGCCGACAGGAACTTGCCAGACCATTGCGCCTCAGCGGTGATCGCTTTCACACGGCGGAACAGACGGAAGCGCGCACGGATAACTTTGGCGAGGCCATCGAGGATCTCGGCGAGGTTACCACCGGATTGCTGCTGAATGGTCACAGCAACCGCGAGGAAGCGCAAGTCTTGCAGGCCAATCCGCTCGGCCATGTCTTTGAGCGCGTCGCCCACTTCACGGCCATAGGCGCTTTCATCGGCAATGATGCCAAACTCCGAGGCCAGCGGATCTTTGATCTCTTTGGAGACGATCTGAACCGCCGAGGCAAACGGGTGCCCAACGCGCAGGGAGCGGACCATCAGCTCGACCGCATCAGGAAGTTGCTCTTCGATCATCGAGATGCGCTTTTTGGCTTTCGAGTTCACCCAAAAGAAGATCCCGCCGATGCCCATGACGAGCGCCATGGGAATGCGAATGGCGACATCTGTGTCAGTGCCAAGCGTGAGGCCCAAAAAGGCGACAACCGAAACGCCGAGCATGATCATGATCAGTTGCACAGGTGTGAACGCGATCGCGGCTTTCTGGGCTTTCTCGGCCAGAAGCGCGTAAAGCGGGATTCCCATCGACTTTTTGTGCTGGTTCATTTCCTTGCGGAGCTTGTCCATCACGTCGGCGCGCTTGTTGCCTTTCTCGATCATATCGAGGCGGCGGTTGACGCGGCTGTTAAGCGAAATCGACTTGCCAAAAGCAACAAGATAAACGCCTTCGACGAGCACCAGTACGCCGATGAAGATCAGACCGTAAATGAGTGGTTCTGCGCTGATTGCCATGGGGCTTACTCCGCTGCGACTGGTTCAAAGAGGGTTGCGGGCAGATCATAGCCCCAGAGGCGGAAGCGCTCGGAGAAGTGCGAGCGCACGCCTGTGGCTGTGAAGTGACCGATGATTTTGTTGTCAGGTGTCAGGCCAACACGTTGGAAGCGGAAGATTTCCTGCATTGAAATAACGTCGCCTTCCATACCGGTGATCTCGGTGATCGAGGTCATGCGGCGTGAACCGTCTTGCAGGCGAGAAGCCTGCACGAGCAAGTTCACAGCGGAAGACACCTGCGAGCGCACGGCCTTGAGCGGCATTTCGATGCCGGCCATCGCGATCATGTTTTCAAGACGCGAGATACCATCACGCGGGTTGTTGGCGTGGATCGTTGTCATCGAGCCGTCGTGGCCCGTGTTCATGGCTTGCAGCATGTCGATAACTTCTTCGCCGCGTGTTTCCCCAACGATGATGCGGTCAGGGCGCATACGAAGGGCGTTTTTCAAACAGTCGCGCGGTGAAACTTCGCCTTTGCCTTCAACGTTTGGCGGGCGGCTTTCCATCCGGCCAACATGTGTCTGCTGGAGCTGAAGTTCGGCGGTGTCTTCGATTGTCAGGATGCGTTCATCATCGTCAATGAAGCTTGAAAGGGCGTTGAGCGTCGTGGTTTTACCAGAGCCCGTACCGCCAGAAACGATGATGTTAAGGCGCGTTGACACGGCGGCCTGAAGATAGGCGGCCATCTCTTCAGAGAAAGCTCCGAAGCCGACCAGATCATCAATGCCGAGCTTGTCTTTTTTGAATTTCCGAATGGAAACCAGCGAGCCGTCAACGGCGATGGGCGGAACCATAGCGTTGAAACGCGAGCCGTCTTGCAAGCGCGCATCGACGTAGGGGTTGCTTTCGTCAACACGGCGGCCAACGGCGGAAACGATCTTGTCGATGATCCGCATCAGGTGTTTTTCGTCTTTGAACTTGACGTCTGTCAGCTCAAGCTTGCCTGAGCGTTCCACAAATATCTGGCGTGGGCCGTTGACGAGAATGTCGTTCACGCTGTCGTCTTTCAGAAGCGTTTCGAGCGGGCCGAGACCTTTCACTTCATCAAACAACTCGTTGCACAGCGTCGTGCGGTCTTCGCGGTTGAGAACAACGTTCTTTGACGCCAGCACTTCGTCGGTGATGGCGTTGATCTCTGACCGCAAGTCGCCCTCGGCGGCCGTTTCAAGCGCGGCAAGGTTGAGGTTGTCGAGAAGCTCACGGTGCAGTTCGAGCTTGAGGTCGGCAATCCGGTCGCGGCGCTTTACTTCTTTGTCAGCGGCAGTAGGGACAGCGTGTTTTTCAACATGTCGACGCAGGCTTGCCGTAGGCTCTGGGGCCGGGGCAGGCGCAGCAGCAGCTGTCGGAAGTTCGGTGACGCTTGCAGAAGCGGCGGGCTTGTCGGCAGCCCCTTCTTTTTTGTAACGCGAAAACATCTGTTTTCTCTCCCTTAAGCGGCTTTGGCGTCGGACTGGCCGACTGCGTGAAGCTCGGATGCGAGCTTGGCAATTTCTTTGCGCAACGGATTCTTGCCGGCCGAACTGGCGAGCGGCAGGCCGTGGTCGGCGCCTTGCGTAACCGGCTTGCCGCCTTCAGGAAGCAACACGTCGATCGTGATATCCAGGCTTTCGGCCATACGCTTGACGCGGGCCTTGCCATTCAAGTCAGCAAACTTCGGGGCGCGGTTGAGTACGTAGCGCAGCTTCTCAAGCGGCAAGTCTTCCGCCTGCAAAGCACGTTTCATGCGCAATGTGTTTTGCGCTGAGCGCATATCAAGCTCGACAGGTGCGAAGTAAACATGCGCGTGGCGCAGCACGGTTTCTGTCCATTGCACCAGCGTTTTGGGCATGTCGATTACGACATAGTCAAAGTGGGCTTTGGCAAGCGCAAGAATGCGGTTGATGTCTTCCGATCCCACCAGATCAAGCGGGATCATATCGGCAGGCGCGGTGAAGACGCTCAGTTGATCTTCATAGCCAACCAGCGCGTGGGTGAACATATCGGCGTCCATCGACTCGGTGTCAGACAAAAGCTCGAAGATCGGCTCAAGGCGCGGCAAGTCAAGGTAGGTTGCAACCGAGCCAAACTGCAGATCAAGGTCGATCAGGCAGACCTTTGGCGGCGCTTTTTTGTCGATCGTGGCCAGCTCCCAGGCAAGGTTAACGGCCAGCGTTGTGGCTCCGGTGCCGCCCGACAGGCCGTGCACCGCGAAAACCGAGCCGTCTTTTGTTCCGGCGCCTGCTGTAACAGGTGCTGGATCTGTTACAGCGGCCAGATTAACCACAGGTTCGGGCGCATTCTTCGGGCTGTTCAAGCGTTTGATTGCGGCCTGCAACTCGCCTTCGGGAAGCGGGTAGGGGACAAATTCGTCCGCGCCATCACGCAAAAGCTGGTGCAAGGCTGCTGGCGTCACATCTTCCGCGATCAGGATCACGTTGATGCCTTTGGCTTCGGCGGTTTTGATGATGTCGCTCAGAACGACAAGTTTCTCCTCGTCCTGCGCATCTATCGCGAGGGCGACAAACTCGAGCGAAGAGGCCTCAGGCTGTTCAAAGAAAGCACGCGCTTCAGCGAACCCGAGGTCGCCCCAGGCCTCGCCCAAAATGGCTTCCATATCCTCGATCAGCAAGTCAAAATCCTGCACATCGCGGCTAATGGTGCATGCTTTGAGCTCTGGAAGCTCCGGTTGTTGAATGTCTGCGCTTGTCATTGCCTATTCCTCAAATTCGAGCTCAAGGACGTTGGACAGTTGAGCTGTCTCTGGCCTTCAAACCCCTGCTTCCAACATCATGAAAGCCTACTTCTTTGAGAAAATATCGGTGAACACTGGGGCAGAAATAGGGCCAAAAAACTCCTATTCTGCGGTATTTGCTCCGGTAACGGACCATTAAAAAAGGCGCCGAAGCGCCTTTTTCTGAGTTACTGTTCTGTGGAAAGTTCTGCGCCAGAGATGCCGCTCAAGCCTGTCTGGGCAACCCCGCTTTCGACATAATCGCGGTAAACGAGCTGTGCATACTTACCGTCAAGAACGGTCGGATGCGACTGTACGAAGCCCGACACTTCCGTGACAGAGCGGCGGTTACGCCTCTCGCGGCCTTCGGTAACGACCAGCGGCTGCGATTCTCCCAGCGAGGAGACAGCTTCAAGCCTTTTGCGGCTGATGCCTTGCGTTGTCAGGAACGAGACAACCGCTTTGGCACGTCGCAAGCCGAGGCTCTTGTTGTAGCCGTTTGAGCCGGGTGCATCGGCATGGCCGAAGACGCGGAAAGTTATCTCCGGGAACTGGCGGATCCACTTGGCTTGCTCGCGAAGTGCATCTTGCGCGCCTGCATCCAGCTGAGCGCTGTTAAAGGCGAAGTGTACTGTCGTGATCACTTCGGCAGCAAACCGGTTGGCCAAATCAATAGCATAGGACTTTTGGCCAGACATGATCATGGTGTTGTTCATTGTCGAGTTGCCAAAGTCGCGGCTGTTAAGAAGCGTGCCAGCCTCGCTGTTCATGCGCATCATGGCCGGGTTGTCGTTAGAGCAACCCGCGAGCACAAGGCCTGCAGCCAGTGCAATAACGCTTGTTTTGGTGATATGTTTTTTCATACGCCCCTGCATTGCCTTACTCCATCACATAGCCATAAGAGCCGTTGAAGTCTTGCTTAGCGACTTCGCCGACGACACCACGTTGCACTGCACCCGTGCTGCCAACACGTCCACGCAGGAACAAGTCCTTCTCGGAGGGTGGGCGCACGCGGTCGGTAGGAAGCACAAGCGCTTCGCCGCGTGTCGGGGTGACAAGATGTGCTGTGATAATGATCACAAGTTCGGATTGCTTACGTTGATAGCTTGCGCTGCGAAACAGGGTGCCGAGGATCGGAATATCGCCCAACCATGGCACTTGGCCTGCAGTATCAAGGAAGTCATCAAGCAGCAGACCAGCGATGGCAAAACTCTCGCCGTCGCGCAACTCAACCGTTGTTGAAGTCTCGCGTTTTTTGAATGCATCGACGGTGAAGCCACTGAACGTCGCACCGTTTGATGGGTCAAGCGAGGAAACCGCGGCTTCAATCTCGAGGTTGATCAAGTCACCATCCACAACACGTGGGATGAAGTTGAGCTCAACACCGAATGGCTTGTATTCGACCGTGACAGATCCGCCGTCTTGCGCCACGGGCACAGGATATTCGCCACCTGCCAAGAACTTGGCCTCTTGGCCTGAAAGGGCTGTCAGGTTTGGCTCGGCCAATGTGCGCACAATGCCTTTTGTTTCAAGGGCTTCAAGCAAAACGCCAACTTCTACGGACCCAGCGTTAAAGCCAAACAGCATCGCGCCGTTTGATTCCGAAACCGATGGGATATTGCCGCCAAGTGAGTTTGTCACACCGGTAGAGGTGTTGGTCGTGTTGCTGCCGCCATTGAGGCCCAGGCTGCCACCCAAGGCGCTGCCGTTAAGGGCCAAAGAAGCACTCAGTTGCTTGGAGACGGTGCGCTCCATTTCAGCAAACCGGACTTTCAACATGACTTGCTGGATGCCGCCAACAACCATCAGGTTAGAGACCCGCTCGGGCGCGTAACGCTCGGCCAGATCAAGCGCGCGTTGCAAGCGCGCAGATGATGAGATGGTGCCAGAGAGCACGATGCCATCGTTGGCTGTGCGCACTTCGACTTTCTCACCAGGGAGAATTTGGCGAAGACGTTCTTTGAATTCGGAAATGTCCGCGGCAACGCGCACGTCGACGTTTGTGATCAATCGGCCATTGGCGTCAAGGATCGTCATTGTTGTCAGACCGGGCGATTTGCCAAGCACATAAATGGTGCGGTCCGACAGGGACGAGATGTCAGCAATCGCTGGGTTGGCGATCGAAAGCTCAGCAAAGGGCTGATCGCTTTCCACCACAACTGCGCGGTTCATGGGAACTTCAAGCGTTTTTGACGTACCGCGATTGACCACACGAAGTGACTCAGCGAACGTCCCGCTTGGAAGTGTTGATAACGACAAGACAAGGCCTGCGGCCACCGCTTGTAAGGTTCTGCTCAATATCATAGTGACCTGCCTCTCCGATCACGGGTGTTTTTATGTGGGGTTTTCCCCTTATTGACGCGACCATGCGTCATTTTGATTTTTATTGCAAGAATCAGTCGTTTCGCTTGCACTCTTTATGTGGGCCTTGCGCAACAGAGGGGTTTTTTGCCTCAATCACGCAATGAGGCGCAGCCGGAGCCGCGCCTCATGATCTTGTGTCGGATGCGCTGTGAGCTACCTCAATTGGTGCTCAGTTGGTGCAAGGGATCTCGATTTGCACAACTTCGGCGCCACGGCGTGTGCGGATGGTGCAAATCTTTTCTTCGGCCTCCACAACAGCTTCTTCGACGGCTGCGAGCCCAAGAAGTGAGCGTTGGTTGACTTCGACAGTCTCTTCGGGCCGGTCTTTGTTGGAGCCAACAAGGGCGAGGGCAAGTTTGCCGGTTGATTGCGCTTGTTGCAGGTTCGCGGCCTGTTGTGAACTCACGGCCACAGTCACTGTCTTGGCGATCCCTGACGATTTAACTTCTTCGTTGGCTGATTGGTCAATCGCGATCAGCGGCAGGCTCGTTTGGAGCAGTTTGGTGACTTCGCCGCTGTCGGTGCGCACTGTCCAGTAAACGTCAACATGATGACCCGGGCGCAGGAAGCCTGAAACGCCTGAAGAAACATTAACTTCAATGGTAAAGGCGCTTTGGCCGGGCTTGAGAAGGGCCGTTAGGCCAGCGGGTTGGCCCGGTTCTGTGAGTTTGGCAAGCAAGATGGCTTCGCCTGGCTCGATTGAACGCAAGACAGCACGTGGCTTGTCAAATCCCTGCGGGAAAAGCTCTTCTGGAACAGTGTAGGCACCTTCCGGAATTGAGCTGACGGGCCACATAACGAGGCGGACATCTTCTGCAGTCAACTCATCGCCGTATTTCACCGACTTCTTGGTGACGAAAATCTTGATGGCATCAACTGACCCAGAATTGGCCCGCGCTTCAGCAAGGGCCGATCTCTGGCCATCAATATAACCTTTAGCCATGTAGACTGCGAAGCCGGCAAGGCCCACACCTACAATTAGTACCAATCCAAATACGGCTCGCATTTTAGCATCCTCAAAAGTTTATTATGGATAACGGACTGAAAGCCGTTACGCCTTGTTAGATATGTGCCCCAAAAATGTGGCAGCAACGTGGTTCAGCAGTGGTGATTTGGGGGTGGTTTTTCGGGCACCCGAAACCGCAAGGCTGAACGTAAAGAAACCGCTGATTTCTTCAGCGGCTTCAAAAAATTGCATTGTCACGAAGCGTTAGAAGCTGCCGGGTTCCGCAGAACTCATGTATTCTTCTGTACCCTCGGCAAGGTCAGTCGTGGCATCTTTCATCGAGCCATATCCTGCGGCCATAAGGCCCACAACGGCGGCTGAAAGCACAACCCAATCGACAGTTACTGCACCGTCGTCACGCTTGAAAAACCGTTTTACTGTTAGCAGCATTTAGAGGCCTTTCTAGAAGTGAAAGTTTGTATCAGACAAAAAAGTGCCGCACCGCCCGTTAGGCGATGCGGCTAACGTCAACTTAGTTGAACGAACCAGGGTTCTGGCTGCCCATGAAGTCGTTTGTGCGTGAAGTAAGGTCTTCTGCACCAGTTTGGATTGAAGAGTAGGCTGCGACTGCGAGGCCAACTACGGCTGCTGTCAGAACAACCCAGTCAACTGTTACGGCGCCGTCTTCGTCTTTACGGAAGTTTTTGATAAATTTCATCATGGTAGGTCCCTCCAAAGGATCTTTAAGTGTTTACAGAGTGTCGATCTCGACCAAGTCTGTAAGAAAAAACAGGGGTGCCACACCGCCCGTTAGGCGATGCGGCTAACGTCAACTTAGTTGAACGAACCAGGGTTCTGGCTGCCCATGAAGTCGTTTGTGCGTGAAGTAAGGTCTTCTGCACCAGTTTGGATTGAAGAGTAGGCTGCGACTGCGAGGCCAACTACGGCTGCTGTCAGAACAACCCAGTCAACTGTTACGGCGCCGTCTTCGTCTTTACGGAAGTTTTTGATAAATTTCATCATGGTAGGTCCCTCCAAAGGATCTTTAAGTGTTTACAGAACCAGTCTTTAACTTGGTGGGCCGCTCTCTCAATGGCCCGTCGCCGACTTGGTATGAAGCTATATAGCCCCCAGACTTGGGCACGAATTGGGCAGGATCTGAGCAATTTTGGTGAATTTCCGTGGAGAGGCTTGGTATTAATTTACCTTATTGATTTTAAACGATAAAAAATGTGAATTTTTCTGATTTTAGCTATTTTTCAGCCCTTGAGAGCGGAAAATCCTGTCAAATGTGGCACAATTTGAGGCTTTCACTAGCGTTTTTGAGCAGATTCTGCGATAACCAGCGCAAATACAGAGGCAGAGCAGAACGCAGGAAACATGCGGCGCTTAATAAAATCTTCACTGGTGGCGCTGATTTGCGCAATGCCAGCGGCTGCGGACGAACCTGCGCCGTTTACCGACTTCACGTTTAAGCGTGTGAAGCCGCCGAGTTCTGGCAGCAAAAAGAAACGCATTACAATTCAAGTCGCGCCTGAAGACATGCAGCGCCAGAGCGGAAAGAGCGTGAACCTTGTGCGCCGCAGCGCTCCAAAGGTTGAGCCCACTACAAAAGACAAGGCGGCCAAACCCGCAAAATCAAATGCGCACTATGCTTGGTTCTGGGAGGAGATCTCTCCCAAACTGGAAGAAAGCGGCCCAGGGCGGTTGCGCCCGGCCCTGATCCACCTCGACAATGGCCCCGGCGGCAAAACAGTTACCTCGCCGCGCCTGCAGACAATGCAAGAGATCGCAGCAAAACGCGGCGCCGACATTCTCAAAGCCACGATCGGAACGGATGTGTCACCAGCTTTGGTGCTGGCCGTGATCACTATCGAAAGTGGCGGGCGGGCTGACGCCGTAAGCAAAGCAGGCGCCCAAGGGCTGATGCAGCTGATGCCACCAACCGCCGAACGTTTTGGCGTTACCGACGCGATGCAACCTGATCAGAATATCAAAGGCGGCGTTGCCTACCTGAATGTGTTGATGAAACAGTTCAAGAATGATCCGATCCTTGTTCTCGCCAGTTATAATGCCGGTGAGAACGCAGTTAAGCGCAAAGGTGGCGTGCCTGACTACAAAGAAACGCGTGACTATGTACCAAAGGTCTTGGCAGCGTTCAAAACTGCGCGCGGGCTGTGCTTGACGCCACCGCAGTTGGTAACGGATGGCTGCGTCTTTAATGTGAAATTCGCAAAGGCAGAGAAATAAGCATGACAAATGCAACGGTTTTCGCGCTGAAGGATGGCCTTCTGCGCACGAGTCCTCGGCTTGAGCACTTTTGGGCGACGTTTGGCAAAGCGCCACTCGCGGCTTTGTCGGGGCAACGTGTTGAAGGCGACGAGCTGAGGATTGATCTTTTGCCCGTCGACGACGACGTCCTCGCGCGGATGAACGCCCTGAAAGCTGGAGGCCAAGCTGTGGCGATTGACGCCAGCAGTGACCCGGAGTTGGCACAAGCACTTGCAGAGCACTACGGGTTTGAAGTCGCGACAGCCTACGCGGGGGCCGTTGAGAAAAGCACAACAGGCTGGAAGATCAAAAGCCTGCTCAAGGCCATTCGCCCGCATCAGTGGGTGAAAAACATCCTGCTGTTACTGCCGCTGCTGGCTGCGCATCAGTTTGACGGGTTGTCACTTGTGCAGGCTCTCTTGGGCATGGTCGCGTTTTCGGCGGCTGCCTCATCTATCTATGTGGTGAATGATCTGCTCGATCTGGAAGCCGACCGCCTGCACCCCAAAAAATGCAAACGCCCGTTCGCCAGTGGCACGGTGCCTTTGAGCGTTGGCATGTTAACCGGGCTCATACTCGTTTGTATAGCACTTGGTGTTGGCGCTTACCTTGGCCTGCACTTTTTGGCGATCACAGTATTATATGTCTTTGTCTCGGTAACCTACTCGATGCGCCTCAAGCGGATGCGCTGGGTCGACATCATGCTGCTCGGCTCACTCTATACTGTGCGTGTTGTGGCGGGGGCGGCGGCCGCGGGCGTGGCTGTGTCTGGCGCGATGCTGTTTTTCATTTTCCCGGTGTTTCTGACACTCGGGGCCGTGAAGCGGCTGACAGAGCTGACCCTGGCCAAGAATGACGAGCGCTTGCCCGGGCGAGGGTATAGTCGGCTTGACCGTGGCAAACTCTTGAACTTTGCGATCGTTAGCATGATCGCGGCACTGGTGATTTTCTATCTCTATACACTCAGCGTACAGGCGCGTGCGCTTTACCCTGACCGCTGGTTTCTCTGGCTGGCGATTGTCCCGCTTGCCGCGTGGCTCTGGCGCATGGTGCGTCTCGGCTACTACGGCAAGCAGGATTATGACCCGATTGTTTTTGCGCTGCGCGACAAACGCGGGCTTGGGCTGATTATGATCACCCTGTCTCTAATGTTCTACGCAGCTGGGCTTTGGGCACAGTGGTTTGGCTTTTAGCGCAGGTCTTGCGGCTAACCCCGTTTTCTGTGTCAGAAAACGGCCCGAATTCCGCATCGGAATTCGCCCCCCCTCAGATCGACATCTTCTTGAAAATCGGCTCGGGGATGTTGCGGATAACAAACATTACCAGCCGCCAGATACCCGCCGTGTAGACGATGTTGCGCTTCTTGCGCATCCCTTTGAGGATGTCGTCGGCTACGCCCTCCGGCGTCGTCATGAAGGGCTGCTTTCCGAGCCCCCAAGTCATCGCGGTGTCGACCGGGCCTGGCTTGACTGTCATCACATGCACGCCTTCGCGGCCCATGCGGTTGCGCAGGCCCGAGAGGTAAGTCGCAAAGCCAGCTTTGGCCGCGCCGTAGACATAGTTGCCCAATCGGCCTCTGTCTCCCGCGACTGAGCCAACGCCAACAACCGTGCCGCCGCCGCGCTCTTCCATGAGCGGCGCAAGGAGTTGCAAGAAGCGGGCGGGGCCTGTGAAGCTGTCGGCGATGACGCCGTCAATCAGGCTTGGGTCTGCGTCGATTTCGCTTTGATCAGGCATCGAGCCGATGAACACTGCGCAAGACAGCATGCCCTCGGTGAGGCCCGCGTGCTTTATGATCGGTGTGAAGCTATTCGCATCACGCGCATCAATCGGAAAGTTCGCACAGCTTGCTGCGCCACGTGCGAGGCAGTCAGCCGACAGGCGCGCCAAGTCGTCTTTATCGCGGCCCGTCAGGACAAGGCTGTTACCCTCTTCTGCCAGTTTGCGAACGAAGTTGCGTGCCATTGACGAGCTCGCGCCAAGAATGATCCATGTTTCGCTCATATCATACGCTCCTTAGGCCGAGGCGGCGGGTCATGTCGGTTTCCAATGCATGTTCAGGGTCAGCTTTGTTGGCCTCCGCGGCCCATGTTGCCCAATCCGGATACATCGCCTTAGCTTGCTCTGCCGTTGCGAGGCTGTCTTTGGCAAAGTAGATGCGCCCGCCAGCTTTCAGCGTATCTGCGTTGAGCTCGGCGATTAGCCTACGCGCCTTAGGGCTTTCACGAAAATCGACAGCAAGCGTGTAGCCCTGCATCGGGAAGGACATCATACCAGATGCGTCTGGTCCCAAACGTTTGAGCACAGCGAGCGGCGAGGCGAGGCCGCTCTTTGCGATCTTCTCGACCATGGCTTTTAGTGCATCAAGCGAAGCATCGGGCAGCACGCATTGGAACTGATGGAAACCGTTTTTGCCATAGAGGCGGTTCCAGTTGTGGATCTTATCAAGCGGAAAGAAGAATTCTTCCAGTGGCTTGATACGGGTCTGGCCACCGTCGCGAATGCGCAAATAGTAGGCTTTGTTAAAGCCACTGACCATTGCTTTGGACAGGGTGAAACGGGGGAAGTTAAACGGAACTGACTTGCTTGCGCCTTTGGGCGAGCTTTGCGGCTCAACCGCTGTGCTAACGGCTTCCTCAATAATGCCGCGGCCAAGCTTTCTGCCTTTGGCCGTCGCGTCGAGCCAGCCAACTGTATAGGGCGCAGTGGACGACGCGAGCAGGGCAATGTGCTCATCCCAGTTCTCGGCGCGTTGCTCGGTGACTTCCATTCCAGTGCCTTCACAGCGCTTCATTTGCAGGGTCGCTGACAGGATCATGCCTGTTTGGCCAAGGCCGCCGACTGTGGCGCGGAAAAGCGTTTTATTCTTCGGTGTCACTGTCTTGGGTTTGCCAGCGACGATCATCTTGATCGCCGTGACATGCGCGCCAAACGAGCCGTCGATATGGTGGTTCTTGCCGTGAACGTCCATCGCGATGCAGCCGCCGATGGTGGCAAAGCCAGTGCCGGGCATAACGGTTGGCATCCAACCAAGCGGCGCAAACAGACGGGCCAGCTCGCCGATGGGCATGCCTGCTTCGGCTTCGACAAGGCCAGTCTCGGCGTCGAACGACAACACGCGATCAAGGCGTGTCATATCAATAGCGCGACCGCCGTCATTTGTGCAGGCATCGCCATAGGAGCGACGGTTGCCGAAAGCGGGCACGGGTGCCGCGGCCGTAAGGCCATGCACGCGTTCAGGGCGTGCGACTTCGCCAGTGGCTTGCAGGGCACGGCCCCAACCAGAGTAGGTAATTTCGTTCCAGCGCATCAGTGCGCTCCTTTGTTCTTGAGTGATTGAGCTTCGGCGTATGGGAAAACGCCTAGGCCTATGAGAATGGCAAACCAAAGAGTTGTGACGCGGATAACGGCTGTTGCGGGCAGGGCCACTTCAAGCGGCACGCCTTCGACCAGCAAGAGCGCGACCATCGCCGCTTCGGCGCCGCCAATGCCGCCCGGCGCGCCCGTGAGGCCACCAGCGAGGGTTGAGAACACGAAGATCAGCACAGCCATGGCAAAGCCGATGTCGGCTTGCATCCAGACCAGAAGCAGCCAGAAGGCGTAGCCCTCGGCGACCCAACCGATAAGGCCGAGCAGCGTCGCGACTGTGAGCGTGCTCGCGCCGGAAAAGCTTTTGAGCGAACGCGCGGCGCGGCGGATGCGGGCCATCAGGCGCGGGAACAGGCCCGTGGTTTTGTAAAAACTCTTGGCCGTGAATGACAGCAAAGTGGGGCGTGTCACAAGGATAGCGCCTGCCATGGCCAGCAGAGTGACAGGAATGGCAAAGCGGATCATTGCGCCGGAGAACAACAGGGCAACAGCAAGTATCAACGCCATTGCGGCCAAGTCAGAGGCGCGATCAACCAACACAAGCGGTGCTGTGCGCTCAAAGCTCCAGCCTGTCTCGCGTTTGAGCCAGCGCATGCGAATAAGCTCGCCCACGCGGCCCGGGGTTGCCGACATGGCAAAGCCGCCGAGGAAATGGCGCATATTTTGGCCAAGTTTTGTGCCAAGGCCGAGGCGCGTTGTGAAGTAATGCCAACGAAAGCCGCGGAACAGATAGTTGACGAGGCTGAGGCCCAAAAGCACCAGAAGTTGCACAAGCCCAAGCTTTGAAAGCTGCGCCATTGTCTCTTCCCAGCCCGTCGCGGCAGCGAGTGAGCCGAGGCCCACGAGCACAAGCACGAACAGCCCGCCAAGCAACAGAAAGTCGCGGGTGCGGGTGCTGGCCTTAGCGGGCGCGTTTACGGGTATGTCACTGCTCATAGTCATTGCTCGCTGATCTACGGATCAATTCAGGCAATTTTATGGATTTGTTGCGGTTTGCGAAACAAAATAAAACGGGCCGCCAAAAGCAGCCCGTTCATAACGTTGTGAAGTGTGGCTTAAACCAGCGTCGCTTCGGTACTCGCGCGCATGTCTTCTTCTGTCACGCCATCGGCCAGTTCAACAATCTTGAGGCCGCCTTCGACGACATCCAAAACGCCGAGGTTGGTGATGATGCGGTCAACAACTTTCTGGCCCGTCAGAGGCAAGGTGCATTCTTTGAGCACTTTGCTGACGCCGTGCTTGTTGGTGTGGTCCATGACAACAACAACGCGGCCAACGCCTGCGACGAGGTCCATAGCGCCGCCCATGCCTTTGACAAGCTTACCGGGGATCATCCAGTTTGCGAGGTCGCCGTTTTCGGCAACTTCCATCGCGCCCAAAATCGCCATAGCGATCTTGCCACCGCGGATCATCCCGAAGCTTTGGGCTGAGTCAAAATACGCGGTTTGCGGCAGCTCAGTGATGGTCTGCTTGCCTGCGTTAATGAGGTCAGCGTCTTCTTCGCCCTCGATGGGGAAAGGCCCCATGCCGAGCATACCGTTCTCTGATTGCAGCGTCACTTCAACGCCTTCAGGGATGTAGTTGCTCACCAGCGTCGGGATGCCGATGCCGAGGTTAACATACCAGCCGTCTTGCAGCTCGAGTGCGGCGCGTGCCGCCATTTGATTTCGATCCCACATGTTATGCGCTCCTCGTTTCGCCAGAGGCGGACTTTGCTCTGACTGTGCGTTGCTCGATGCGCTTCTCGTGGTCGCCTTGAATGATGCGGTGCACGTAGATGCCGGGCAGGTGGATGCTGTCAGGGTCAAGCGAGCCTGTTGGCACGATCTCTTCGACTTCAACAACACAGACCTTGCCAGCCATGGCGGCAGGCGGGTTGAAGTTGCGGGCTGTCTTGCGGAACACAAGGTTGCCTGTCGCGTCGGCCTTCCAAGCCTTCACGATGGCGAGGTCGGCAACGATGCCGGTCTCCATGATGTAGGTTTCACCATTGAAGTCTTTGTGCTCTTTGCCATCGGCGATAACCGTGCCAACACCTGTTTTGGTGTAAAAGCCCGGAATGCCGCAGCCACCTGCGCGAAGGCGTTCGGCGAGCGTGCCTTGCGGGTTGAACTCAAGCTCAAGCTCGCCCGAAAGATACTGGCGCATGAACTCGGCGTTTTCGCCGACATATGAGCTGATCATTTTCTTGACCTGCTTGGTTTGCAACAAAATGCCGATGCCGAAATCATCAACGCCCGCGTTGTTTGACGCGAATGTCAGGTCTTTCGTGCCGGCCTGTTTGATGGCCTCAAGCAGCAATTCTGGAATGCCGCACAGGCCGAAGCCGCCAGAGGCGATGAACATGCCGTCATGCAGCAGCCCGTCGAGCGCTTCTGCGGCTGAACCATAGACTTTTTTCATGGAAAACTCCCTAAGGTAAGGTATGCGCCTGTATTGACGCGGCGTTAGCGTAGAGTCAATGCAGGCGCATCTTCCTTAGGGTTTCTACTTAGTCGTCTTTTTTGGCTGCAGGCTTTTTCTTGGCTGGCGCTTTCTTTTTGGCTGCAGGCTTTTTGGCGGCTGGTTTTTTTACCGCGGCGGTTTTCTTGGCAGCAGGCTTCTTCTTGCCGCCTTTAGCAGCCTTCTCGGCGATCCACTCAACAGCCTGCGCCATGGTCACATCAGCGGCCTCAACGTCTTTCGGGATTGTCGCGTTGACCTTTTCCCACTTCACGTAGGGGCCATAGCGCCCGTCCATCACATTGACTGGCCCGCCGCTGTCGGGGTGCTCGCCCAGCTCTTTGAGTGGCTTGGCCGCAGCCGAGCGCCCGCGGCCCGGATTGGCGCGCTTTTCTGCGAGCAGTTCAACCGCGCGGTTCATGCCAAGCTCAAACACATCGTTCGGGTCTTTGAGGTTGGCATAAGTCGGCTTTTCGGCATCGGGCAATTTGTGCATCACGTAAGGCCCAAAGCGGCCAAAATTCGAGCTGATCATGCCGCCTTCAGGGTGCTCGCCGATTTCGCGTGGCAAAGACAGAAGCGTGAGCGCCTTTGGAAGGTCCATCTCTTCCTTCTGCCAGCCTTTAGGCAATGACGCACGAGGCGGCTTCTTGTTCTCAGGTGTCGGCTCGCCACGTTGCACATAGGGGCCAAAGCGGCCCGACTTGAGCCAGATCTCGTCGCCTGCGTCTTCGCCCAGCACGCGCTCGTCGCCATCAGCACCTTCGCCCGCAATGGGGCGGGTGTAGGTGCACTCGGGGTAGTTGCCGCAGCCGACAAAGCCGCCGGTGCGTGACGACTTCAAATGCAGCTGGCCGTTGCCACACTTGGGGCAAGCGCGGGGGTCTGATCCGTCTTCTTTTGGCGGGTAAAGCTGCGGCGCAAGTGCGTCGTCGAGCACATCGAGCACTGCAGAAATGCGCAACTCGCTGGTTTCGGCAATCGCGGCTGAGAAGTCTTTCCAGAAGCGTTGCAACACGGCTTTATAGTCGCGGTTGCCTGCTGAGACGTCATCAAGCTCTTCTTCGAGGTTGGCGGTAAACTCGTAGCCGACGTAGTTGCGAAAGAAGTTGAGCAAGAAGATCGTAACAATGCGGCCCTTGTCTTCGGGGAAGAGGCGGTTCTTGTCTTTGCGAACATACTCGCGGTCTTGGATCGTAGTGATCACGCTCGCGTAAGTTGACGGGCGGCCAATGCCGAGCTCTTCCATACGCTTTACCAGCGTCGCCTCGGTGTAACGGGGCGGTGGTTGGGTGTGGTGCTGCTCGGGGTTGACGCTTTTCTTGGTCGCAGGGTCGCCTTGCGAAACCTGCGGCAGGCGCTTGTCGTCGTCATCAACAACCTGGTCGTCGCGGCCCTCTTCGTAGACGCGCATGAAGCCGTCAAACAACACAACTTGGCCTGTGGCGCGCAGCCCGACT
This sequence comes from Lentibacter sp., assembly GCA_016744435.1. Taxonomy (GTDB): domain Bacteria; phylum Pseudomonadota; class Alphaproteobacteria; order Rhodobacterales; family Rhodobacteraceae; genus Lentibacter. The sequence continues at coordinate 88,384 of JADGEJ010000003.1, forward strand.
TGGCCGTCGGCTGAGCCGATATCGACAGTCGTGCGCTCCATCTTGGCGCTTTCCATTTGGCAAGCGAGCGTGCGCTTCCAGATCAGATCATAGAGCTTGGCTTGGTCGGCATCGCGCAGTTTGAGCGCGGCGGCGTCGGCCTCCATAACGGTCGGGCGGATACACTCGTGCGCCTCTTGGGCGTTTTTGGCCTTGTTCTTATAGATGCGCGGTGACCCGGGCACATACTCGGCCCCATAACGGCTGCCGATGGTGGCACGCACTTCGGTGACGGCTTCGGGCGCCATGTCGATGCCGTCAGTCCGCATATATGTGATATGGCCGGCCTCATAAAGGCGTTGCGCCGTGCTCATGCAAACGCGTGCGCCCATGCCAAACTTGCGGGAAGCTTCTTGCTGCAGCGTTGATGTCATGAACGGCGCTGACGGGTTGCGCGCGGCTGGCTTGGCTTCAACTGAGGTGATCGTCAGATCGCGCGAGTTAACGGCCTGTACGGCCAGTTCGGCCTGCGTTTCGTTGGCAATGTCAAATTTTTCGAGCTTCTTGCCCGCGAGCACTGTCAGGCGCGCTTCGTATTCTTGCCCGCGCGGGGTGCCGAGCATGGCTTTGACTGTCCAGTATTCTTGCGGATTGAACGCCTCGATCTCCATCTCGCGCTCAACGATGAGACGCAGGCAGACTGACTGCACGCGGCCAGCGCTGCGCGCGCCGGGCAGTTTGCGCCAGAGAACTGGGGAGAGGTTGAAGCCAACGAGATAGTCCAAAGCACGGCGGGCGAGGTAGGCATCGACCAGCGGCACGTCGATCTCGCGTGGGTTTTTCATGGCCTCGGTCACGGCGGATTTGGTGATCGCGTTGAAGACGACACGGCTGACGGGCGTGTCTTTCTTGATCGCCTTGCGTTTGCGCAGCGCTTCTTCAAGGTGCCAACTGATGGCTTCGCCTTCGCGGTCAGGGTCGGTCGCGAGAATGAGGTTCGGGTCGTCTTTCAGCGCATCGGCGATGGCTTTGACGTGCTTGCGGCTGTCATAGCCGACTTCCCATTTCATCTCGAAATCGGCGTCTGTGTCGACAGAGCCGTCTTTCGGCGGCAAGTCACGGACGTGGCCGTATGATGCTAGAACAGTGAAACCCTTACCAAGGTAATTCTCAATGGTTTTGGCTTTGGCTGGGGATTCGACAACAACAACGGGCATGAAATTCCTCACAACTTCGAAAAGCGACTATAGCGGCGCAAAATGTGTCGCGGAGGAGGGGAATGTCAATGCGGCTTATGCGAAGGGCGCGAGATTTCCGCCGGTTGCGGCCCAAATTGCGCGCTTAACTCACCAACATTTCAGTGTCGCGCGACAGCATTCCGCCGGGGGCGCGGTGAATTTTGCCATCAAGCTCCAACTCGACAAGTGCTGGCGCTACAGCTTGTGGCGGGCGGGCTAAGTCGCGGATGAGCTGATCCTCCGGCAACGGGGAGGGCCCAAGCCTGTCGAGAATTTGCTGATGCAAGCCTGCGGTTTCCGAAAGCCCGCGACGCTCTGGTGGTGGAGCGGGGATCTCGAGAGAGAGCTCGGGCTCTTCGATTACGTCTGACTGAGACGCAAGGGGTGCGAGGGCCTCCAGAACGTCCGAGCCTGAGCGCACCAGAGTTGCGCCGTCACGGATTAGCATGTTGCAACCCGATGCGCGGGCATCAAAGGGGTGCCCCGGCACGGCGAGGACTTCGCGGCCTTGGTCAAGTGCATTGCGGGCCGTGATCAGGCTGCCTGACTTTGACGCAGCTTCGATGACAACCAGGCCCTCGCTAAGGCCTGAGATGAGGCGATTGCGCCGCGGGAAATGCCGGGCTTGCGGGCGCAGGCCCATGGGCTGCTCGGAGATCAGAGCACCAGTCTCAAGGATGTCATGCGCCAGATGCACATTCTCTGCGGGGTATATCACGTCAACGCCACCGGCGAGCACACCAATGGTGCCGCCTGTGAGGCTGGCTTTGTGGGCGCAGGTGTCGATTCCGCGTGCGAGGCCAGAGACAATCACGCGGCCCTGCTCGGAGAGTTCAGTGGCTAAGGCGCGGGCCGTGCGCCCGCCAAGCGAGGAGGCATTGCGAGCGCCAACCATGCCAATGGCCTCTTGGTTGAGAACCTCGAGGTTGCCGCGCACCCAAAGAATGGGCGGTGGATCAGACAGATCAAGCAGCGCTTTGGGGTAGGTGGCCTCTCCGATGCAGACCATCGTGGCGCGCGCATGTGCCGCTGCCTTGAGTTCTTCAAGCGCGACACTTTCGGGGCAGGCTTTGTAGGAGGTTACATTCGCGGCCTGTGCAACGCGCGGAAGCTCGGCGAGGGCCGCAGAAGCGCTGCCATGCTCAGCCATAAGCCTGAAAAAAGTGGCGATGCCAACTCGGCGAGAGCGCAATAGACGGAGCCACAACACGCGTTCATCTTCCGTGGTGGGTGGGAGTGGGGGGTGAGTGGAAAGATGTGTACCTTCTGGCATCATGGCTCCGTCAGCTTGCAGAATCATGTTTACGCTCTGTTGGTTAACAGGCCGTAAACCATGTTTATTTTCCACAGTTAACGGCGCAACACAGCCCCCGGATTCATAATGCCCAAAGGGTCAAGCGCGGTTTTGATTGCCTGCATCGCAGCAAGGCGGGTGGGGTCAGCGTAGCGCTCAAGTTCGCCTGTTTTGAGCCGCCCGACGCCGTGCTCGGCGCTGAAAGAACCGCCCATCTTTACGGCAAGATCATGTACCAGTTCCGCCACCTCGGCGGCTTCTGTGCTATAGTCTGAACGGGTTTTGCCGAGGGCTGGATAGACGTTGTAATGCAGGTTTCCATCCCCCAAGTGGCCAAAACAGTTGATGCGGTAGTCACCATGTTTTGCCAACCCCGCACCTGCCGTTTCAATAAATGCAGGAAGGACACTCAAGGGTAGCGAAATGTCGTGGCTAGACAGTCCGCCAACAAGGCGGTTGGCTTCCGGGATCGCCTCGCGCACCTGCCAGAATGCTTCGGCTTGAGCCTCGCTTTGCGCAATCAGCCCGTCGCTAACAAGGTCGGCCTCGGCGGCCTCGGAAAAGAGCGCTTCAAACTCTTCTTGCGGCTCAAGGCCACGCGGCAGGCCAAGCTCTGTCAGCACCATCCACTCAGGTGGGGTGTCAAACATCTGCCGCACTTGCGGGAGCTTTTCAGCCAAAAAATGAAGGCCCTGTCTGTGGATCAACTCAAATGCGCTCACCGCTTCGCCGACTTGCGCGCGCATCATAGAGAGCAGCGACAATGCCGCAGCTGGGCTTGGCACGGCGAAGGCAGCAGTGCCGTTGCGGGCGGGTTTGGGCGACAGTTTGAGAGCGGCGGCCGTGATAACGCCAAGCGTGCCTTCGGAGCCAACGAGCAGGTTGCGAAGATCATAACCCGTGTTGTCTTTTCGAAGGCGCGTGAGGCCATGCCATATTTCGCCAGAGGGCAAAACGGCCTCAAGCCCCAAGCACAGATCACGGGCATTGCCGTAGCGCAGCACGTTGAGGCCGCCCGCGTTGGTGGCAAGGTTGCCACCGATTTGGGCAGTGCCTTTGGAGGCGATGGACAAAGGGAACAACCTGTCAGCTGCCTCAGCGGCGTCCTGCACCGCCTGTAAAGTTGTGCCTGCTTCCGCGACGATAACGTTCTCCTCGGGGTAAACAGCGCGAATGCGGTTCATGCGCTCAAGCGATAGCAGCATCGGGCTTGGCCCTTCGGGCATGACTTGCCCACTGACAAGTCCTGTGCCGCCGCCGTAAGGCACAACCGCAACGCAAGCTTGGGCGGCGCAACGGATAGCTGTGGCAGCTTCTTCTACGCTGGCAGGGGCCACGAGAACTCCGGCTTGGCCCTGCCACTTTCCGCGCGGCTCTTCAAGGTAGCGCGGCGCGGCAGGCCTGACGGCAGCATCAGGCAGGCTGGCTTTGAGGGTGGCGACAAACGCGCTATCAGCGGGGTTCAGGGACATGCTTTAGCCTATCTCGGTTTTGCCACGGCGGTCCATCCTGAGGGCGGAGTAAAGCACGTGGTTGCGCCAGCGCCCGCCGATTTGCAGATAGCTTTGTGCCACGCCTTCATACTTGAAGCCAGAGCGCTCAAGCAGCCCGCGCGAGGGCGTGTTTTCTGGCAAGCAGGCAGCCTCGATGCGGCTGAGATCCATGACATGAAAGGCGTGATGCACCATGGCCATGAGCGCCTCGCGCATGAAGCCTTGGCGGGCGTGACTCTCTCCTGTCCAATAACCGACAGTGGCAGCTTGGGCAGGGCCACGGCGTATGTTGTCGAGCGTTATGGCGCCAACAAGTTGCTCACCTTCCCGGTGAAACATGAACAGGGGCAGGGCGGTTTCTGACGACATCGCCCGCTGCGCCCAGTAGACGCGGTTGGTAAAGCTGCGGCGCGACAGGTGGTCATCGGCCCAAGCAGGCTCCCACGGAGTGAGAAACTCTTCTGAGTTGCGCCTGAGTGCTGTCCATTGGTGAAAATCAGAATGGATCGGTGCACGCAGGGTTAGGCGCTCGGTTTCGAGCCGGAGCTTTTTGCGTGCGCGCAGAAGCATCAGGCAGCGGGCCGTTGGCGCAGGCTGGCCAGCGCTGGGGCTTGCTCAACAGGGCCGTAAAGCGCAAGGGCGGTTGGCGCATTTTCAAGCAGGTTGCCAGCAAAGTCACGCACGTCACCCGTTGTGACGGCGTCGATTTTTTGCACGACTTCCGACAAGTCAGGGACACGCCCCCAGATTTGCGTCATGCGGGCCAGACGCTCGGCGCGGTTTGACGGGCTCTCTAAGCCCATCAGCATGCCCGCTTTCATCTGGGCGCGGGCGCGGGCAACTTCTTCGGCGCTCATGTCGCTGGCAGCGCGGGCCATTTCATCAAGCGTGATCTGGGCCAACTCACCGAGCTGTTCGCCCGAAGTGCCCGCATAGAGCGTCAGCATTCCGGTGTCGGCGTAGGCGCCTGCTTGGGCAAAAATAGTATAGCAAAGCCCGCGCTTCTCGCGCACTTCCTGGAAGAGACGAGACGACATTCCGCCGCCAAGTGCTGAGGCATATATCTGTGCTGTGAAGATCGCGTCGTCGCGGTAATCGGGCCCTTCAAAGGCCAGTGCGAAATGGGCTTGCTCGAGGTCTTTCACAACACGGCGCTCTCCGCCCGCGAAACGCGCGGGCGTCTCGCCGGGGGCATCGCCGCGCTTCATGTCGCCAAACAGAGCCGTGGCCTGCGCGACGATATCGTCATGGCTGACGCCGCCCGCTGCAGATAGGATCATGTTTTCGGGGCCGTAGTGTTCAGACACGAAGCCTCGGAGATCATCTTGGCTGAAGCTGTTCACGCGCTCGGCTGGGCCAAGGATCGTCCGGCCCAGAGGCTGATCTGGGTAGGCCTCTTCCTGAAGCCAGTCAAAGATCACATCATCAGGCGTGTCGAGCGCTTGGCCGATCTCTTGCAGAATAACACCGCGCTCGACGTCTATCTCTTTTTGCTCAAACAGCGGGTTGAGCAGGATGTCGGCGATAACATCAACCGCCAGCTCAACGTCGCCCGCCAAAACGCGCGCGTAGTAGGCTGTCGTCTCGCGACTGGTATAGGCGTTGATATAGCCACCGACGTTTTCGATCACTTCGGCGATCTGCAAAGAGCTGCGCCTATCGGTGCCTTTGAAAGCCATATGCTCAAGGAAGTGGGCAATGCCGTTTTGCTCGACCCGTTCGTTGCGGCCACCTGCTGTGACCCAAACGCCGACAGAGGCCGACTGGAGCCCGGGCATGTGCTCGGTGACGATGCGAAAACCGTTGGGCAGGGTGTGCGTCTGGATGCTCAAGAGCGGATCCGATCTTTGATAAGGGCTTGAATGGCTGCGAGGTCGTTCTCGACGCGGGTGACGCGCTCGTCGCGCTCGAACAAGTCTGACATGCGCGCAGGGAGCGGCGGGCGGATGCCTGAGGCAGCTTCCACGGCGTCGGGGAACTTGGCGGGGTGGGCTGTTGCGAGCGTGATCATCGGTGTGTCGGCCTGCATGTGCTCGGAGGCGACTTTTGCACCAACGGCGGAGTGCGGGCAGAGCAGCTCGGTGCTCTCGGCAAGCACTTTGGCGATGGTCGCGGAGGTTTCCTCTTCTGAGCAACGCCCGCTGTCATAGCTCTCTTGCAAAGCCTGCAAAGCGCCTTGGCTGACGGAGAAACCGCCTGCTTTGAGCTCGTCCATCAGCTGCGCAACGGGAGCGCCTTCACGCCCGTAAGCTTCAAACAGCGCGCGCTCGAAGTTGGAGCTGACTTGAATGTCCATCGAGGGGCTGATGGAGGGCACGACACCGTCAGGCTTATAGTCAGACGTTGTGAGGCAGCGGTGCAAGATGTCGTTTTGGTTGGTGGCGACAACAAGTCGGTCAATAGGCAGGCCCATTTGCTTGGCGATATAGCCTGCAAAGATGTCGCCGAAGTTGCCTGTTGGCACGGTGAAGCTGACTTTACGCTCAGGCGCACCGAGGGACACAGCCGAAGTGAAGTAGTAAACAACCTGCGCCAGCACGCGGCCCCAGTTGATCGAGTTAACGCCAGCAAGCGAAACACTGTCACGGAAGTCAAAGTCGTTGAACATGTCTTTGACGCGCGCCTGACAGTCGTCAAAGTCGCCCGTCATGGCGAGAGTGTGAACGTTGCTTTCTGACGGTGTCGTCATCTGGCGGCGCTGCACTTCAGAGACGCGGCCATGCGGATAGAGGATGAAGACATCAACATTATCAAGCCCGCGGAAGGCCTCGATCGCGGCTGAGCCTGTGTCGCCTGATGTGGCGCCAACGATTGTTACGCGCTTGCCCGAGCGTGACAGCGCGGCTTGGAACATCTGCCCGATGAGCTGCATCGCGAAGTCTTTGAACGCCAGCGTCGGGCCGTGGAAGAGCTCGAGCAGGAAGTGCCCGCTTTCAAGCTGTACCAGTGGCGCGCGCGCCTTGTGGCCGAAGCCTTCATAGGCCTTAGCGATCAGCGCGCGGAACTCAGCATCAGTAAATGTATCGCCAATGAAGGGCCGCATAATGGCAAAGGCCGCCTCTTCGTAGGATAGCCCATGCAGTGCTTTGATCTCGGCGGTGCTGAGCGTCGGGATGCTCTCCGGCAAGTAAAGCCCGCCGTCACGGGCGAGGCCAGTGAGCATGGCTTCTTCAAAGCTGAGGTCAGGGGCTTTTCCACGGGTCGAGATATAGCGCATCAGTCGTCTTTCTTGGGGCGGCGTTTCAGGAAATATAGGCTCATTACCACCCATACTGCTGCCAATCCATACCATGTGATGATGTATTCAAGATGGCGGTTGGGAATGGAGCTTGTGTTCACGGGCAGTGGCAGGATGGTGCTGTCGTTTGGCAGGCTTGTGGCGGCGATCACAAGCACCTCTTCGGTGTTGAGAGACTTGGAGAGTTTGGCGACATCGCGCGCATACCAGATGTTTGCTTGCACGTCGTCTTCCGGGGTGTAGCTGTCGCGCTCAACGGGCCAATGCAAGTTGCCATTGACCTGCATGTCGCCCGTGGGGCGCGGGGTGTCTTTGCTTTCAAGGCGAATATAGCCGCGGTCAACCAACACGCGGCGCTCTCCTGTCTCAAACGCTTGAATGATGCGGTAGCCAGCGCCGTGGTCGCGGGTTGAGACAAGCATGTGAACTTCGGGGCCTGTGAAGCGGCCTTCAAGCGTCACCGCAAGAAACTGGTCGTTTTCGGGCGTAGCGGTCACGGGCGGTGCGACAGGAGCGGCTTCAAGCTTGGCTTCAATCGCGGCGATATAGGCGTTCTTCTCGCCCTGACGGCGCACTTGCCAGTTGCCGAGCGAGACGAGGATCGTCAGCACGATTGCAGAAGAAATCAGAAAGGGCAGATTGCGGCGCATGCAACACCTGTTTGTTGACTGGTCTGATGTGCGCCACGGGTGCGCATGATGCAAGCCTGAAAGCTGCTAAACGCAAAACGCCCCACGAATGTCGCGGGGCGTTTGAGTGTCACAGAGGGGAAGGCTTAGCCGCCCCAGACGTAGACGGCTGCAAAGAGGAAGAGCCAGACAACGTCAACAAAGTGCCAGTACCAAGCCGCAGCTTCAAAGCCGACGTGGTTTTCTTTGGTGAAGTGACCAGCTTGCAAGCGAAGCAAGCAGACCAACAAGAAGATCGTGCCGATCAGAACGTGAAAGCCGTGAAAGCCTGTCGCCATGAAGAAGTTCGCGCCATAGATGTTGCCTGCAAAGCCGAAGGCTGCGTGGCTGTACTCATAGGCTTGGAAACCCGTGAACAAAACGCCAAGTGCAACGGCGAGGATCAGGCCCCATTTCATGTCTGAGCGGTTGTCCTCATGGGCCAGTGCGTGGTGCGCCCAAGTTGCCGCGGCACCTGAACAGAGCAGGATGAGCGTGTTGATCAGCGGCAAGTGCCAAGCATCGAATGTTTCGATACCAGCAGGGGGCCACTGGCCGTCAACCATCGGGCTTTCAGGGCCCATCGGGTAAAGCGCGTGCTTGAAGAAGCTCCAAAACCACGCTGCGAAGAACATAACTTCGGAGATGATGAACAACACAACGCCATAGCGCAGGCCGATTTGAACAACGGGTGTATGGTCGCCGATGTTGCTCTCTTTTACGACTTCTGACCACCAGCCAAACATGACGTAGAAAACGAACAGGAAGCCAACGATCATGACGATTGATGTCACATCGTGGAAGTAAAGCACCGAGCCGAACAGCAAGATGAAACCCGCCAGCGCGCCAAGGAGCGGCCATGCTGAGGGTTCGAGAATGTGGTAGTCGTGATTTTTTTCGTGCGCCATGATATCCCTCGCCGGAGGCTAGTTTGTTTTAGTTAAGGTCAGTTTTGCGGCCCATGTCTAGAGAAGCTTGCGCTTCGGGCAGATCGGTTTCGTAAAAAGTGTAGCCCAGCGTGATGGTGTGGACATATTTTGCGTCACGGTCAGTGACGATCTCGGGGTCAACATAGAACGTCACCGGCATTTGCACGGTTTCGCCCGGTTGCAGTATTTGTTCTTCAAAGCAGAAACAGTCGATCTTGGTGAAGAAACCACCAGCTTCATAGGGCGCAACGTTGTAGGCCGCTGTGCCGGCAATGGGCCGGTCTGTCGGGTTGTGGGCTTCGTAAAAGGCCAGCCCGGTTTCGCCAATGCGCAGTTCCATTTCGCGCTGCATGGGCTTGAACGTCCATGGCATGTCGCGCTCTTTTGAGGCGTCAAAACGAATCTTGATTGTTTGATCAAGAATAACGTCGCTGCCCGCGTCGGCCGTGGCGGTTACACCACCAAAGCCTGTGACACGGCAAAACCAGTCGTAAAACGGAACAGACGCCCAGGCTAGTGCGCCCATGAAAATCACGAGCGCACTTGTTTGTGCCAGTGTTTTCATTTTTGCGTCCATTGCCATCAGTCAGAAGCTCCTGACTGGACCGAAGCCTCAGCAGCAGCCTGCTCGGCGGCACGTTGGGCTGCCATTTCGGCGTTTTGGGCTGTCAGCTTCACATAGGTCATGCCCATGACAAGCAATACAAACGCGCCAAGCACGAGGCCAAGGCCAACATTGCGGTTTTTGCGACGGCTATGCAGCTCGTGTTCAACTTGGTTTAAGCTCATGCCCAACCTCCCATGCCGTAGACGGCGAGAAACTTTTCAACAAGGATCGCGACGAAATGCGCGAAGAGATAGAGCAGCGAGAATTTGAAGACTGATTTCTCGACTTTGTAGTCATCAGCTTCCGCCTCAGCTTCGTCGCGCTGCCAGATGTTGTAGGCGCCCTTGAGGAAGCCCAGATTGAGCAGAATAGATGTCGCGAGATAGACAGGCCCGCCGATGGCTGTGAAGCCTGCGCCGATGGCGATCGGAGCGAGCAGTATGGTGTAGATGAGGATATGACGGCGCGTGGCTTTGCGGCCATGCGTCACGGTCAGCATCGGCACGCCAGCATCGCGATAGTCAGACTTCATGAACAGTGCCAGCGCCCAGAAGTGCGGCGGTGTCCACATGAAGATCAGGGTGAACATGAGAACGCTTTCAACGCTCACGCCGCCCGTGGCCACGGCCCAGCCGATCATCGGGGGGAGGGCACCAGCGGCACCGCCGATGACGATGTTCTGAGGCGTCGAGCGCTTGAGCCACATCGAGTAAACGACAACGTAAAAGAAGATGGTAAAGGCCAGAAGCCCTGCTGCAACCCAGTTTGATGCAAGCCCGAGCATAACAACCGCAAAGACAGACAGGAACGCACCAAAGGCGAAGGCCTCTTGCTCGGCGATCTTGCCCGCAGGGATGGGGCGCGACTGTGTGCGGCTCATGATGCGGTCAATGTCGGCATCCCACCACATGTTGAGCGCGCCGGAGGCACCGCCACCAATGGCAATGAAGAGGACAGAGGCGAACGCCAGCAGCGGGTGAACAGGCTGCGGCGCGGCCAGAAGGCCGACGAGCGCTGTGAACACGACCAAAGACATCACGCGCGGCTTGAGCAGCGCGAAGTAGTCGCCAAAACTGGCGTCGCCTTCTGAAACACGTGTGTTGATAGATGTATCGCTCATGTCATCTCTCAGGTTGGGGGTGCAGGGCGAAGGATGCCGCCCTGCAAGTGTTGTGATCAGTCAGCCGAGGCGACTGTTACAGCAGCAGGAACGCCTGCGTATTCTTCTTTGGCTTCGGCAAGCCACGTAGCGTAGGCCTCTTCGCTGACAACCTGCACAACGATTGGCATATAGGCATGTGCCTTGCCGCAAAGCTCGGAGCACTGGCCAAAGTAGAGGCCTTCTCTCTCGGCTTTAAACCAAAGCTGCGCGAGGCGGCCTGGAACGGCGTCTTGCTTCACACCAAAGGCCGGGATCGTCCACGAGTGGATCACGTCGGCGCCTGTGACTGTCATGACAACTGTTTTGTTGATCGGAACAATCACGCGGGTGTCGGTCGCGAGTAGGAACTCATCGGCAGCATAACCAAAGTAGTCTAGCTTCTTGATGGCAACATCGTTCAATATTTGCGGCTTGCCGATAGGCTGATCGTCGCCCCAGCCAGCAGACTCGTCGTCAATCTTGTATTCGGCGTCGACCATATAGCTGTCAAATTCGAACTCTTCATCTGTGTATTCGTAAGTCCAGTACCACTGGCTGCCCGTCACTTTGATGTGGATGTCACCCTCAGGAATTTCTTGTTGCTTGAACAGGATCGGAAGCGAGAAGGCACCGATGAACACAAGGATCAGCACTGGAATGAGTGTCCACAACACTTCGATCGTTGTGTGGTGCGTAAACGTGCCCGGCGTCGGGTTGGCGCGGCGGTTGTAGCGCACGATGATAACAAGAACGAGGCCGATCACCAGCACGCAGATGGCTGCGATGATCCAGTTGATCATATTATCAAGAAAGTGAATGTCGCGGGCCAGCTCGGTAGCGGCAGGCTGGAAGCCCGTGAGACGGTCAATTGGCTTGCCGACACGTTCGACGGCGTCTTGCGCCATCGCGGGAACTGCAAGGAAAGTGGCAAGAAAAGCCATTAGTGTAGTGAGAATTCGCATGGTTCACCCTGATCGGTTGCGTGTTATTTCATTGTCTAAAGCAATATCGAGAAAAGACTCACATCTTCGCCCATTGCGTATTGTTGCCCCAAAAACCATATTCTTGCTTAAGAAACAACATTCTCACTAGCGTCAAACGGTCGCTTTTTTGATCTATATCAAAAAAAACCTAGAAAAGACTTGAAGGACACAGATGAAAAACGCCCCTTTCCGCCCGTTCGAAACCACTCTGGATTTCGAAAATAGCCTTATTTTACTGCGCGAAGCGGTTGCCGGGGCTGATGATGGCGAGCTCTACCTTGAAAACAGCCAGTCAGAATCACTGGTGTTCGACGATGGCCGCGTAAAAAACGCCAGTTTTGATTCAGCGCAAGGTTTCGGGCTTCGCGCGGTGCGGGATGACGTGGCTGGCTATGCTCACAGCACCGAAATCAGCGAGAAAGCGATCAAGCGCGCGGTTGAAACGGCGCGCTTGGCTGTTGGCGCAGGCGGCGGCACATTGGCTGACGCACCGACAGGCACAAACAAGCGGCTCTATACCGACATTGATCCAATCACGAGCGCCAGCTTTGCCGACAAACTCGACATTCTGGGCGAGATCGACGCCTTCACCCGCAGCCTCGACAAGCGCGTGGTGCAAGTCACCGCGTCAATTTCGGCAAGCCATCAGGAGATCGAAATTCTGCGCCCTGAAGGCACGCACTTGCGCGACGTGCGGCCCATGGCCCGGTTGAATGTGAGCGTTATTGTCGAGCAGAACGGGCGGCGTGAAAGCGGAACCGCAGGCGGCGGCGGGCGCATAGCACTTGATACGCTGCTTGACGCCAAAGACTGGCAAGACAAAGCCCGCGAGGCCCTGCGCGTGGCTTTGGTGAACCTCGAAGCAGTCCCAGCCCCTGCGGGTGCGATCGACGTGGTGCTTGGGCCGGGCTGGCCGGGCATTTTGCTGCACGAGGCGATAGGCCACGGCCTTGAGGGCGACTTTAACCGCAAGGAAAGCTCGGCCTTCGCGGGGCTGATGGGCAAGCAGATTGCCTCTAAGGGCGTTACTGTGCTTGATGACGGGATGATCCCTGACAGGCGCGGCTCGATCACGATCGACGATGAAGGCACGCCAAGTGCTAAGAACGTGCTGATCGAGGACGGTGTCTTGGTTGGCTATATGCAAGACCGCCAGAATGCGCGGCTGATGGGCGTTGAGCCAACAGGCAACGGGCGGCGCGAGAGTTATGCCCACCCGCCGATGCCGCGGATGACCAACACCTATATGCTGGGCGGGGACACTGCGCCTGACGATATCGTCGCCGACATGAAAGACGGCATCTGGGCTGTCGGCTTTGGCGGCGGGCAGGTTGACATCACCAATGGCAAGTTCGTGTTTTCCTGCACCGAGGCCTACCGCGTTCGAGGCGGCAAAGTCATGGAGCCCGTGAAAGGCGCCACGCTCATCGGCGACGGTGCAACCGCGCTCAACAACATTCGCGCGCTGGGCAACGATATGGCGCTTGACCCTGGCATGGGCAACTGCGGCAAGGCGGGCCAATGGGTGCCAGTGGGCGTCGGGCAACCAACAGTGATGATCGGCGGGCTGACGGTGGGTGGCTCCGCGGCTTGAGCCATGTTTGGTTGGTATTGAAGCTTGTGGAACGAGCCACCATTGGGCACGCGAACTGTTCAAGTCGGTCATAACGTGAAGCTGATCCCACCGGCCAACGTGAAGCCCTATGTCAAACGCGGCAAATCAGGTGCCGTTGATGCTGCGGCCATGTGCGTCGCGCTAACAGGCCTCTCTCGGCAGATTTGCTTTGCAAATCGCCTGCCGGGCAATGGGAACACAAGACTGCTTCTGACGAAATACCATGCGCGAAAAAGGGCTTGCAAAAAGGGAGCCATCCACACAAGGCAAAGCCGCCGTTCAGACTCGTCGCGACATAGGTCTGGTACGAGTTGGGTGCGTTCTACCCAAGTGACTGTTCTCCTTATCAAGACCAAATCGCAGGTTTTTCTTAGCCTCTTCTCGGGAAGAACTTCGAACACAAGTCCCGCGATCTCTTGGATCGGGTCATTTTTCGACTATGAGGTCGATGCCCAAAAGCTATCTCTCCAGTCCGGATTCGCGTTGCTAGGGTCAGGACCCATTAATCCTGCACCTCTGGTTTGACAGATATTTTGCCTGACTATGCCCAATGCTGAAGGAATAGTGGTTCTATTTCAGGGCATTGGAAAGACGGCAGGCGAAATATCTGCCAAATCCGAAGGACGTCAAATCCGCATCATCTCAGCGGCATGTCGCGCTTGGGAATAGAACCACTATGCCCGGCGCGCACCAACCCCCTGATATTTCGCGGATTTGACGCCAGAGGTGCAGGATTAATGGGACCTGCCCCTAAGAAGGTAACTCCGCAACATCTAAGACTTGGCCGCTCCGTCCTGCTGCTCGTCTCGCGCCTCGGCAAAGGACAAAAAATCCGGCCCATTGAGAGCCATCGGGACATCATTCTGCGCTCCGGCAAAACCCAGATGTAGGTAAAAACGGCGCGCAGCATCGTTGTGGCCATGCGTTGTCAAACCCATGTAACGCGCTCCCCAACTTTGGGCGGCATGCGCGGCCGTTGCTGAAAGCAAACGTGCCCCAAGGTTTTGCCCGCGTTGAGTTGGGTTAACCCACAAGTCCTGCACATAAACTCCTGGCTGCGCGCGTGTGGTGGAAAAGTGCGGAAAAAATAGCGACAGGCCGTCGCTCTCTGCGAGCATGACTAAAAACAACGCATTGGGACCAAACCCATAATGGCGGATCGCCTCCGGTGTTGACGCGAACACTCCTCCATCGCCCATTTCTTGGGCAAGACAGGCAAGCAATTCTGTGATGGTCTCTGCGTCATCTACGGTCGCCAATCTGATGTCTCTTGATCTGGTCATTCTACCCCCTGTCGCCATATGTACGTTCTGCGATGTCGATTGCAGATATCTCCTTAACGCAGGCTGACAGGAAGGTTGCTTCAGCGTCTGACTGGCGGCGGTTTGGGTTGCTGATGAGATAGATGTTCACAAGCGGCAAGTCATTATATGGGGGCAGCTGGCGAAGGTGCCCAGCGTCAACGTCCTGCTGTGCAACGTGCAGCGGCAGCGAGCCGATGCCAATATTTGCCATGATCATACGTCTGATTTCATTGAGACTTGATGACATCCCGCGCCGACTGTTGGCGAGGCCAAGGTGTGAGCGCAGGCGAGATATTGCCTCAAGGGGGCGGCCTTCGGCTTCGGTTTGAAACGCCACAAAAGGCTCGTCTTGAAGATCTTGCGGAGCAATTTCCGGTGCATCGAAAAGCGGATGGCGCGGGCCGCAAAAGAGTCCGAAAAACTCGCGATACAAAATGAGCGACTCCAGATGTTTGGGGGCAGCGGGCAGCAGGCAGATCCCGAAGCTTGCCCGATTTTGCGAGACCGTGATTTCAACCTCGTCGCTTTCCGTAACTGAGAATGAGTAGGTAACGTGAGGATGCTGATTGGAAAACCTGTTCAGAAAATCGTCAAAGTGCTCCGAGACCACATGGCTTGTTATGGCAATTGACAGGTGCCCACGAAGCTCTGCATGAGCCTGATCAAGAAGGGACGGAAGCTGCGAGACCGTTCCGAAGATTTTTGCGCATTCCGTGTAGAGCACTTGCCCAGAGCGTGTCAGCGAAAACTCATTTGGTTTGCGTATTATAAGAGTCTGGCCCGTGTGCTCTTCCAGCCGCTTTAAGGCGGCAGAAATAGTTGGCTGTTTCAGGCCCAAAAAATGCGCTGCCTTGGAGATGCCTTTCTGCTCGACAACGACCATGAATGTTCGCAGGAGGTTCCAGTCAAGGTTCCAGGGGAAACGCTGATCAAGGGCTTGGTGCATAGATTTTCTCTATATTGATAATACTGAATATCTATTTGCCCTATGGCTTCGCTCCGTGCAAGGCTCGATCTTAGAGCGGAGAATCCGCCAACACGGAGCCGCAGTCGGCTTTAAAGCGATACACAGCTGGGAGACCAAAAATGACTATTCGTCGTACCATTCTGAAATCTGCAATTGCCGCGGCAGGCTTGGCCGTGCTGGGCATGAACGCAACAGCAGAAGAGCTTGACGCCCTCAAGGAAAAGGGTGTGATCCGCATCGCGATGTCGGGCGCATACCCTCCATTCAACTTTGTGAACGATGAAAATCAGGTTGTCGGCTTCGACCCGGCCATTGGAACAGAAATTGCCAAGCGCATGGGGATGGAGGCCGAGATCGTAACCACTGCGTGGGACGGTATCATTGGCGGCCTGCTGGCAAACAAGTATGACGCCATTGTAGGCTCGATGACGATCACAGCCGAGCGCGACGAAGTCGTCGACTTCGTCGGCCCTTACTATTCGGACAAACGCGCGATCTTCACCAAGCCGGGCTCTGGCATTGCCAGCCTTGACGATCTCAAGGGCAAGAAAGTTGGCCTGACACTTGGCGAAACCCATGAAGACTGGGCGCGCGAAAAAGGCTACGACATCAACACCTATAAAGGCTTGCCAGAGCTGTTGCTCGAACTGGAAAATGGCCGCGTGGATGCGATCGTGAACGACTCTATCGCCGCCATTTTGGCGATGGGTGAAAAGGGGCAGGAATTCGAAATGTTCGGTGACCCGACCACAGAGCCCTTTGGTGCAGGCATCGCCATTCGCGAAGGCAGCCCGAAACTCGCAGCCGAGATGCAAGCGGCCCTGCAATCCATGATGGATGACGGGACATACCTTACCCTTGCCAAAAAATGGATCGGCGCGGACATCCGCTAACCGCCATTTGCCCTTGCCGTCAAAGCGGCGAGGGCTCACCGTCTTTATGATGAACGTCTGTTCGCACCCGCTTGGCAGCCGGACTGTGCCCTTCATACAAGGAAGTTGCCGTGGATATTGAACTGATGCTCAAGGTCTATCCGTTCTTTCTGGAGGCCGCGTGGCTCACCATTGTGTTGTCCGTTCTGACAGCCGTTTTGGGGCTGATCTGCGGAACTCTAGCTGCCTTCGCACGCCTCTCGCGGTTTGCTGTTCTCAGGTTTACCGCCGCCGCTTATGTCAGCCTTTTCCGCGGTACGCCCGCCTTGATCCAGCTGTTCATCCTCTATTTCGGTGGGCCTCAGATCGGCATCCAGCTTGACGCTTTCGAGGCTGGTGTGATCGGCCTTGGCATCAATGCCGGAGCCTATATGGCCGAGACAATCCGCGGCGGGATCATCTCTATCGACAAAGGCCAGCGCGAGGCTGCCCGCACCCTCGGCCTGAGCCATTGGCAGGCCATGCACAAGATCATCCTGCCGCAAGCCGCCCGCCTGATGGTGCGCCCGCTCGGTGTGAACCTGAACATGCTGATCAAAGCCACGGCGCTTGTCGCGGCCATTTCGGTTGTCGAACTCACCTACACTGCGCAACGCTACATCGGCTCTACTTACAAGCCGTTCGAAATGTTCCTGCTCGCAGGAGTTCTCTACATGATTATCATCTATGTGACCGGCCGGGGCGTTGCCTGGCTTGATCGCAAAGTGCAGATCACGTGACTTTGAAAGGATAAGCCGATGGGTCTCGATTTCTCGGTGGTCCCCAAATATCTCGATATCATCTTGTTGGGGTGCGCCTATACTGTTGGCATTACTGTCGCCGCTGCAGTTTTGAGTTTCTTTGGCGGTATCGTTTTTGCGGTGATCGCGCTCTACGCGCCTTGGATAATCCGCCAACCTTTTCGCTTGGTTGCGTGGATGTTCATGGGGACACCTCTATTGCTTCAGTTGTTTTTGATCTATTTCGGCTTGGTTCAAGTCGGTATAGATTTGCCTGCTGTTGTCGCGGGGATCATTGGGCTGGGCTTGCACTTCGCGGTTTACAATTCGGAACTGATCCAGACGGCTATTCTGTCTGTTGACAAGGGCCAGATGGAAGCCGCGCGCACCCTAGGCCTTAGCCGCGGTGAAGCGCTGCGCAAGGTTGTTATTCCGCAGGCTGTCCGTGATGTTATTCCGCCAATCAGCAACAACATGATTGCGCTTTTGAAGGACAGCGCGCTGGTCTCTGTGATCGGCGTAAGTGAGCTGACGCTGTCGGCGCAGCGCGTTATCGGCAAGACCTACCGGCCATTTGAATTCTATTTGCTCGCGGCAGCCTTCTACTACGTCATCAACCTCGGGATGGAATGGGTGCAGCGCAAGATAGAACGCCGCATCTCGATGTCTCGCTGAGTATTGGAGTCAGACATGACAGACGAAAAGAGCTTTGTAGAAATCCGACACGCCCAAAAAGCTTTCGGGTCTCTTGAGGTGCTCAAGGATATCAGCCTGAGCGTTGCTCAAGGCCAGATTGTTGGCATCATCGGATCGTCGGGATCGGGCAAATCAACACTGCTTCGCGCCATAAACGACCTTGATCCGCTGACGGGTGGCGAGGTCTGGCTTGATGGCGTGCAAGTAAACCAGAAGTTGCCGCACCGGCAGTATGAGAAACACATCAACCAAATGCGCCAGCAAGTCGGGATGGTGTTCCAGCACTTCAACCTTTTTCCGCATATGACGGCCCGCGAGAACGTTAAAATGGCACCGATGATGCTCAAGGGGCTTTCCCAAGAGGAGGCCAACGCCCTTGCCGAGGAACAGCTTGACCATGTCGGGCTGCTGGAACGGATTGACTATTACCCCTCGCAGCTTTCAGGCGGCCAAAAGCAACGTGTCGCGATCGCGCGGGCGCTGGCCATGAAGCCCAAGCTGATGCTGTTTGATGAGGCAACATCGGCGCTTGATCCTGAGCTTGTGGAGGAAGTGAACCAAGTCATGCGCAAGCTCGCCGAGCAGCACATGACAATGATCATTGTCACCCACGAGATGGATTTTGCGGCCTCGGTTTGCGACCGCGTTCTATTTATGGATCAGGGCGTCGTGGTTGAGGAAGGCCCGCCCGCGATCTTGTTTACCAACCCCACACAGCCCCGCACACGGGAGTTTTTGCGCAAGCATTTGGAAGGTGCCAAATGAGCGACGATACTTCCTATCTCTTCTACCAAACCCGCAATCCACGCCCCTTTCTGGATCATGGCGAAGGGATCTATTTGATTGATGAAAGTGGCAAGCGTTATATTGACGGCTCCTCTGGGGCGATGGTGTCAAATATCGGCCATTCAAATCCGCGGGTTCTTGCCAAGATCAAGGCGCAGATGGACAGGGCTACATTCGGCTACCGACTTCATTTTCGCACGCACCCTTCCGAGGATCTGGCGGCAAAGACAGTGTCACTCATGCCCGACGGGCTTGACCGTGTGTTCTTTGTGTCCGGTGGGTCTGAGGCCGTTGAAAGTGCTGTGAAGCTGGCTCGGCAATACGCCCTGACACAGGATGAGCCCTCGCGCTATAAAGTGATCTCGCGCTTTCCGTCTTATCACGGCTGCACCTTCGGCGCGCTTGATTTGACGGGCTATGACCCGCTGCGCGAGCCCTTTGCCCCGATGATGCAAGGCATGCCCAAGATCGCCGCGCCTGCGAGCTATCTTGACCGTGACAACTTGAGTGAAGAGGCGCGCGGCTTGAAATACGCCGAGTATCTGCGTGACAAGATCGTCGAAGAAGGCCCGGACACGGTGTTGGCGTTTATCATGGAGCCGGTCGGCGGCGCGTCAACTGGTGCGCTTGTGGCGCCCGACAGTTACTACGGACGCATCCGCGAAATCTGCGACGAATTTGGCGTTCTTCTGATCTATGATGAAGTCATGACAGGCGCGGGTCGCACCGGCAAATTCCTCGCGGCGGAGCACTGGGGGATCACACCCGATATCGTAGCGATGTCCAAAGGGTTTGGCGCGGGTTACGCCCCGCTAGGCGCAATCGTCGCGGGCGCGCGGCTGGTTGAGCCAGTGCTTGATGCAGGCGGCTTTTTGCATGGATTCACCTACGCAGGTAACCCCATGGCCTGCGCCGCAGGGTTGGCCGTTCTTGAGGAGATGGAAGAGCTCAACCTTGTTGAGAACGCAGCCCGGATGGGCGAGGTGCTGATGGAGCATCTCCACGGCTTAATGGAGCGCTACCCTTTCATCGGTGACGTGCGCGGAAAAGGGCTACTGACCGCGTTTGAGTTTGTCTCTGATCGCGATACGATGGAGCCGTTGCCGCCAGCGCTAAACGCATATGATCGGCTGGTTGAGTTGGCCTACGCACGCGGGTTGATCATTTATTCGCGCCGCACCCGTGGCGGCACGTCCGGCGATCACTTCCTGTTGGCCCCGCCGCTGATCATCACTGAAGAGCAGATTGCCGAGATGATGGCTATCTTGCGGGATGCGCTAGACGAATTTGCTACAGAAGCGGGCCTTCCTATGTTGGAGGCGACAGCGTGAAGCTTCCCGACAAGCAATCCAGCATCGAAGAAGCCATCATCCATGTCAAAGACGGGGATACGGTTATGCTGGGCGGGTTCGGTGTTCCCGGCACGCCGTTTGCCTTGATCCGTGCTCTGGTGCAGCACGGCGCGCGCAACCTCACGATTGTGAAGAACGATGCCAACGAGCCGAACATGGGTGTCGACCATTTGCTGCAAAGCGGGCTGGTGGCGCGGCTGATCACTACCCATTTAGGCCTCAATGCTCATGCGATCGGGCTGATGAACTCCGGCCAAATCGACGTCGAGTTCAACGCACAGGGCATTCTGGCCGAGCGTATCCGCGCGGGCGGTGCCGGGCTTGGCGGGTTTCTGAGCGACATCGGCATCGGGACTGAGCTGGCCGAAGGCAAGCAGGTGATAGAACAGGGCGGTAAAACCTACCTCGTGGAACCTGCCTTGCGCGCAGATGTGGCTTTGCTCCATGCCGACCGCGCCGACAGTTTCGGCAACCTTGCTTATGTGGCCACCGCGCGGAACTTTAACCCGCTGATGGCCATGGCTGCCGACTGCGTCATTGCCGAGGCGGAAGCTGTTTTTCCTTTGGGCGGGTTGGCGGCAGATGACATCCACACATCTGGCGTGTTTGTCGATCACGTCGCAAAACTGGGTGCCTTGTCAAAGGAATATGCCGTTGTCCAACGCTAAAGAGAGAATGGTCGTGCGCGCGGCTCGCGAACTTCAGCCCGGTATGGTGGTGAACCTTGGCATCGGCTTGCCAACCAAAGTCGTCAATCACTTACCCGCCGATTTCCCGGTATGCCTGCACACCGAAAACGGGCTGGCGGGCATCGGGCCAACGCTGCCGTCGGATCAAGCGAACCGAAATCTGATTGACGCTGGCGGTGCCTATGTTTCGACGATCCCAGGCTCGGCCTTCTTTGACAGCGCCACGAGTTTTGCTTTGGTGCGCTCCGGTCGGCTTGACCTCACAATGCTTGGGGCGTTCGAGGTCGCGGCCAACGGCGATCTGGCCAACTGGAAAATCCCCGGTAAGTTCTCCCCCGGTGTCGGCGGCGGCATTGAACTGGCTCAAAAGGCGCAGCGTGTGGCCGTTCTGACGACCCACACTGACCGTGCGGGAAACCCAAAGCTGAAGGAAAGATGCAGCCTGCCGCTAACGGCCCAAGCCTGCGTGGCGCGAATATTTACCGACATGGCGGTGATTGATGTGGAGGCGAATGGCTTTACGCTGGTTGAAACCGCCCAAGGTGTCAGTGTCGCCGAGATCATTGACGCAACAGGTGCCGCGCTACGCGTTCCCGACACTGAACTCCCAAAATTTTGAGGCCCGTGAATGCAAGACACCCTTGAGAACCGCCTACTAACCGCAGTAGATGCCGCGTTTGACAAGCAGATCGCGTTTCTGTCTGAGCTGACGTTTCATCCCTCAATCCGTGGCGAGGAACAATCCGCACAGGACTTTATGGCTGGCGAGTTAGCGCAGCGCGGTTATGCGCTTGACCGTTGGCAAATTGACGTGGCCGATATTCAGCATCTTCCCGGGTTTTCCCCGGTTTTGGCGCCTTATGACGACGCCGTGAATGTCGTCGGGACACACCGCTCAACAGCCGCAACAGGACGATCTCTGATCCTGAACGGCCACATTGATGTTGTGCCCGCGGGGCCGCTCGACATGTGGGACAGCCCACCATTTGAGCCGCGCATCGACGATGGCTGGCTTTACGGGCGCGGTGGCGGCGATATGAAAGCCGGATTGGCTTCCAACCTGTTTGCACTTGATGCGTTGAATGCCTGTGGCCTCGCGCCGGCGGCGGATGTGTTTTACCAATCCGTCGTCGAGGAAGAATGCACAGGAAATGGCGCTCTGGCCTGTTTGGCGCGTGGCTACAAAGCTGATGCAGCGCTGATCCCCGAGCCCTTTGCGGAGCATCTCGTGACGGCACAGCTTGGCGTGATCTGGTTTCAAGTTCACCTCAAAGGGCGGCCAACCCATGTCGCCTATGCGGGCAGTGGC
Source organism: Lentibacter sp. (assembly GCA_016744435.1). Taxonomy (GTDB): domain Bacteria; phylum Pseudomonadota; class Alphaproteobacteria; order Rhodobacterales; family Rhodobacteraceae; genus Lentibacter. Next base: position 110,323 of record JADGEJ010000003.1, read on the forward strand.
GCGAATGCGATTGAGGCTGCTATCCCGCTGATCTCGGCCTTGCACGAGATGGAGCATCGCTGGAACGCCGCTGAAAACCGCCCTGATGACTATGCCCATATGGAACATGCGCTGAACCTGAATGTCGGCAAGTTTGAAGGCGGCGACTGGACAAGTTCGGTGCCCGCGTGGAGCACCTTTGATGTGCGCATGGCAATCTTCCCCGGCCAGTCTATAGACGCTGCGAAAGCTGAGATCGAACAAGTCATTCTGAACGCGGCGCGGAGCAACGATTTTCTGCGCAACTCCTTGCCGGAGATCGTTTACCACGGGTTTAACGCCGAGGGTTACGCGCTGTCGAAAGACAGTTCGGCCAAGGCAGCATCGGCGATAAGTGCCTTGGACCAAGCCCACAAAACCACCACCGGCGAGGCATTGGTGCGTGAAGCGATAACGGCCACAACCGACGCACGCTTTTTCGGCCTATATGCTGACACACCTGCTCTGGTCTATGGCCCGCGCGCCGAGGCGATCCACGGGTTCAACGAACGGGTTGATCTGGAAAGCATGCGCCGCGTCACCAAGGCAACCGCGCTTTTCATCGCCGATTGGTGTGGCACCGAAGAACTTTGAGGAGGTGGATATTTGTGCGAAGCCGAGGCAACAATGAGGCGCCATGCCAACGGGTCTGGACGGAAGCAAAAGTGCTCCTGCACTGCATGAAACCATCTGAAGGAATTCCCTCGTGACGTTATTGGCCCAAGAGCAAGTTTCTGAGCTGATCTCCTTGCGCCATGCGTTGCATCGGCGTCCGGAACTTTCAGGCGAGGAAGCCGAAACCGCAGCTTTCATCGCAGAGGAACTGATAAGACTTGGGGCTGATCAGATCTGGCGCGGTCTTGGCGGGCACGGTGTTGCCGCGGAATTCAAAGGTTTAGAGGACGGCCCCACCGTTCTGCTGCGCTGCGAGCTTGATGGCCTGCCGATCTATGAGATATCGGATCATTCCTACCGCTCTGAACTCGACGGCAAAGGGCACTTATGCGGCCATGACGGGCATATGGTATCTATGCTGGGCGTGGCTATGGGCCTTGCCGCCCGACCGGCCAGAGGCCGTGTTGTCTTGCTTTTTCAACCCGCCGAGGAAACTGGCACTGGAGCCAAGGCCGTCATCGACGACCCCAGATGGCCTGAAATCCGGCCAGACTTTGCCTTCGCGTATCACAACGTTCCGGGCCGCCCGTTGGGCGAAATCGGATTGCGCCCGGGGCCGGGGAATTGTGCGTCACGCGGCATGCAAGTCTTACTCTGGGGCAAAAGCTCGCATGCCGCCGCCCCTGAAGACGGAACCTCACCGGGCCCCGGAATGGCGGCGTTGATGGAGGCGTTGCCGCGCCTCGGCACGGGGGAGGTCGGAGACAGTGATTTTGCGCTCAGCACCTTAACGCACGCCAAATTGGGAGAGCCGACCTTCGGCATTGCCCCCGGGCACGGCGAGGTGTTTGTAACCCTGCGCTGTATGACCGATGAAAGGATGGAGGCATTGGTCTCGGATGCATTAGCGCTGGTTGCTACACACACCACCGGCCTTTCAACCGATGTTCTCTGGCATGATGTCTTCCTGTCGGTAACGAACGACGCTGGAGCAACCGAGATAGCGCGGCAGGTGGCGACGGACAAAGGCTTTGCAAGCTATGAGATGGACGCTCCGATGCGCTGGTCTGAAGACTTCGGCCGTTTAGGCAACGATGGCGCTAAGGCTGCCTTGCTGTATGTCGGGGCAGGTGAAACGCACCCGCAATTGCACAACCCCGACTATGACTTTCCCGATGCATTGATTGCGCTCACCGCGGATCTGTTTTGCGGGATCATCGCAGACATTCTTGGCACAGCGCCCGCATGACGGTGCTGGACGCGTCTATCCCAAGCTCGTGGGTTGAAATCAACCTCGATCGTGTTTCACAGAACCTTGAGCTGACGCTTGGCCTAGTGCCGGAGAGCGCTGATTTTTGCGCCGTCATGAAGGCCGACGCTTATGGACATGGCATCAGCCGTATTGTGCCTCTGCTAATGGAGCAGGGGGTGAGTAGCGTTGGCATCACGTCAAACTCGGAAGCGCGTTCTGTGCGGGAAGCGGGTTTTCGCGGAACTCTGATCCGCCTTCGCACGGCCACTCCTCAGGAAATGGAAGCGGCTTTGGACGACCTTGTCCAAGAGCAGGTTGGAGCGCATTGGGGCGCAAGTCAATTACGCGGAATTCTTGAGCGCGCGGGTGTATCCACCGGTGTTCACCTCGCGCTCAACTCAGGCGGGATGTCGCGCGATGGGCTCGACATATCAACGCAAGCTGGGCAACAGGCCTGCCGAGACATCCTTGCCGAAATAGGCCCAAGAATTGTCGGAATATCCACTCACTTCCCGCGAAATGAACCGGCAGTGCTCCGGCAGAGTTCGGAACTCTTCAAGCAGCAGATCGCATGGGTCTGCAACAACAGTGAGCTAGAAAGATCAGGCCTTCGTGTTCATGCGGGAAGCACCCTGACACTGCTTTCAGGTGAGCCGGTTGAAACCGATATGTACCGCTGTGGAGCAATCCTTTATGGGTTTTTGCGCCCCGAATTCGGGTTCCGTCCAACCATTGGGTTGAAGGCAAATGTGGTTCATCTGGGGGAGTATCCTAAAGGGGCTTTCGTCGGTTACGACAGCGACCAGCTCCTTGTTTCGGATCGGCGGTTGGCCTGTGTTTCTATCGGATATGCAGCTGGTTACCGCCGAATCGCACAAGATAGCGGCGCTGTGCTGATCCGTGGCAAGAGGGCGAAAGTATTGGGGAAAATCTCGATGAATTCGATCATTGCAGATGTGACCGAAATAGAAAATGTCTGCGTCGGTGATGTTGCGACTGTGTTCGGAAACGATGGTGCGGACGCGATTGGGCCCGTTACCGCATCAGAGCAATTCGGGACAATCCTGCCAGACCTTTTTTCCGACTGGGGTGTTCGCAATCCGAGGCACTACCGATAAGCTCGCGTAGCCGACGCTCCGGCCACGGGAATGCCGCGCCAGTGATCAATTTCTGCTTTGGGACGCAGCTGTGCAACGTGGGTGTTCTGACCCAATGCGAGCTTCGGGGCCCCCGGCCGAATTCTGCAAATGTCTGTTTCTCTAGTTGGGTGTCTGAGTCAAACTCATTTTCCTTTGTTTGAATGATCAAGGGTCGCTTATCCGGCGCATGCTTCTCTTCGCAGTCTGGTTTGGCGTTCGAAGTGCGCCGCAGCATGCATGTGTCGGAATGGACGTGGAGAGCCCAGCTTTCCGGTGCGCTTCAAGTTGCGCAGCAGACATTTTCGGCTTTGTCTATTGCCCGAGAGGGCACGAACCACCATTCGCTGCAGCCCGCCCGGACGTTTGGTTTCTCACGAACATACGTATTTGATTAGGGCCCCAACGTCGCTTGTTGTTCAAAACCTGTCGTTGCGTGGCTCGGCTCAGAAAGGCCGCGCACAAAAGGTAACTTTCAGATACAAATTTGATGCAGGTCAAAGATAGAACGTTTCTAATCTGAGACAACGGCTAAGAACAAAACCCATTTTCGGAGTGATTTCGTGTCTGACGCGCCACAAGAACTTTACGCCTCCCGCGAGCCTATTTTTCCCAAGAAGGTCTATGGAAAATTCCGTAACCTGAAGTGGGCTATTCTGGCTGTCGCGCTTGGTGTTTACTACCTCACGCCGTGGATTCGTTGGGATCGTGGCCCGGCTTTGCCTGACCAAGCTGTTCTGCTCGACTTGGCCAACCGCCGCTTCTATTTCTTCTGGGTCGAAATTTGGCCGCACGAGTTTTACTTTGTTGCGGGGCTGCTTGTCATGGCGGGCTTGGGGTTGTTCTTGTTTACCTCGGCACTGGGCCGCGTCTGGTGCGGCTATGCTTGCCCGCAGACCGTTTGGACAGATTTGTTTATCTTGGTCGAGCGCTGGATTGAGGGCGACCGCAACAACCGCCTACGCTTGCACCGCCAAAAGAAGCTCGACTTCAAGAAAGTCCGACTGCGCCTGACCAAATGGATCGTGTGGGCCGTTATCGGCCTCGCCACGGGCGGCGCCTGGGTGTTCTACTACACCGATGCGCCGACGCTGGTTGTTGATCTGATCCAAGGCACGGCACACCCTGTTGCCTACACAACCATTCTGGTTATGGGCGCGATCACCTTTTTCTTTGGTGGCTTTGCGCGCGAGCAGATCTGCATTTATGCCTGCCCATGGCCACGCATTCAGGCCGCGATGATCGACGAAGACACGCTGATTGTGGGCTATCGCGACTGGCGCGGTGAGCCGCGCGGCAAGATGCGCAAGGGCGCGCTTAACCCCGATCAGGGCGATTGCATCGACTGTATGGCCTGCGTGAACGTCTGCCCAATGGGCATCGACATTCGTGAGGGTCAGCAGCTTGAGTGCATCACCTGCGCGCTCTGCATTGATGCCTGCGACGAGACGATGGACCGGATCGGCAAGCCGCGCGGGTTGATCGACTATATGGCGCTGACTGACGAAGTGCGCGAGCGCGAAGGCAAAGAGCCCAAGCCGATCTGGCAGCACGTGTTCCGCCCTCGCACCATCCTTTACACAACGCTTTGGTCGCTTGTCGGCGTTATGCTTGTCGTGGCGTTGTTCATGCGCGCTGACGTTGATATGACGGTTGCACCCGTTCGCAACCCGACGTTTGTGACCCTGTCTGACGGTTCGATCCGCAATGTCTACGAGATCAGATTCCGCAACAAACACGGCGATGACAGGCCCTTCAAGCTGACGGTTGTGGGCGCCGAAACATTCAACCTTGTCATGGAAGGCAGCGACAGTGATACTGTGATGATCCCGGCTGACAGCACCAAGCTTGTGCGTACATATGTCGTGGCGCCAAAAGGCTCGGATGCAGCTGCCAGCGAGCGTGTTGATATCCGCCTTTGGGTTGAAGACACGGTAACTGGAGAACGGGCCTACAAAGACACCATTTTCAACGGGAGGGCCAACTGATGGCCGCAACGGCAGAGGCCAGTAACACAGCTGGCAAAGGCTTTATCTACTTTACAGGGCTCTTTCTACTCGGCCTCATCGGTAACATAGTTGGCCTCTATGTAGGCTCTCAACTGGGCGTCTTACTCAACAAGACATTGATGTTTTTGGGCGTCTCTTTTGGCGAGTATAATTGGATGTTCCTGCCGTTCCTTTTGGCCGTTGTTTTTTGGGCGGGTGCTTTGGCTCTGGTCGTTGGCGGATCGGTGAGGAGGATCGGAAGATTTATGGGCGGGCACATGTTGGTCACCGCAATGTTGGCCTTCGCCACGATCATTGGGGCAAATCTGTCGTTGGCTTACAGTGCGGTCAAAACCTTCCCCGGGCTTGAAGTGAAAAACAGCTATGTCGCCAGTCAGGAGTTTAACACTCGCAAGGCAGAGCAGGTGGCGCTTGGCTGGAAAGTGGATGCCGAGCACCAAGACGGCGTGCTGCGTCTTTCGATCGTTGACGCTGCTGGGAAGCCTGTTCAGCCCGCGAAGATGCAGGCCATTCTGGGCCGCCCGACACAAGTGAAAGACGATCAGGAGCTAAGCTTTACTTTCGATGGCGCGGCGTTTGTGACACCTGTTACGATTACCGATGGTAACTGGAATATCCGCATGACAGCCGTTTCCGAAGATGGCTCGGCTTTTCAAAAGCGTATCATTCTGCACGTGAAGTGAGGCAACAATGACAGCGGCAATGCGCCCCAATATGTCGGCTTGCCCGGCCTGCAGCGCGGCTCCCGCAGCCGAAGACTTGGCCTCGCGCGCGGCCCAGAAAGACGCGCGCCTTGCCCTTTCGTTGCCGACCATTCATTGCGCGGCTTGCATTGCGGCGGTTGAACGCAGGCTTGCCGCCGAGCCCGGCGTGATCAGCGCGCGGGTCAATTTGACCTTGAAGCGCGCCACGATTGAGGCCTCGCCCGAGGTAACGGCCGAGCAGCTTGTGCAGGTACTCGACACAATCGGCTATGAGGCTTACGAGCTTGATGCAGGCACCCTGAGCGCCACAGCGACAGACCGCGCGGGCCGCGAACTCCTTATGCGCCTCGCCGTGGCTGGCTTTGCCTCGATGAACGTGATGCTCTTGAGCGTTGCTGTTTGGGCGGGCGCGGCTGATGCCACGCGCGATATGTTTCACTGGATTTCTGCAGCGATCACTTTACCGACGGTCTTGTTTTCGGGCCAGCCATTCTACCGCAGCGCTTGGAGCGTGCTTAAGCACGGGCACCTCAACATGGATGTACCGATCACTTTGGCGATCGTGCTGGCTGTTGCAACCTCGCTTTGGGAGACGTCTCTTTCGGGTGAGCATGCTTACTTTGATGCGGCGCTGACGCTTACGTTTTTCCTGCTTGCGGGCCGCTACCTTGACCACCGCACACGCGCGATTGCGCGCTCAGCTGCCGAAGAGCTGGCCGCGTTGGAAGTGCCGCGTGCCTTCGTTTTACAAGACGGTGTTGAGCGTGAAGTGCCGACGGCAGAGCTCAAGGTGGGTGACATCATTCTGGTGCGCCCCGGTGGGCGGATGCCGGTTGACGGCGAGATCATCGAAGGCACCTCCGAGCTTGACCGCTCGTTACTGACCGGCGAGAGCCTACCTGTTTTTGCGGAAGTCGGGCAGGGCGTGTCGGCGGGCGAAGTCAACTTAACTGGGCCGCTACACATCCGCGCACTAGCCGTGGGCGAGGATACCTCGCTGCACCGGATGGCTGACTTGGTCGCCATCGCTGAGTCTGGGCGCTCAAAATATACCTCGCTGGCCGATGCTGCCGCGAAGCTTTATGCACCGGGCGTGCACATCCTTTCAGCGCTCGCTTTCCTTGGTTGGCTGGCTTACTCGGGCGACATGCGTGTCGCTCTCAACATTGCCGCCGCAGTTCTGATTATCACCTGCCCCTGCGCCCTTGGCCTTGCTGTGCCTGCTGTCACGACAGCCGCGAGCGGGCGGCTGTTTCGGGCTGGTATGCTGATCAAGCATTCCACAGCGCTTGAGCGCATGGCCCAAGTTGACACTGTGGTGTTTGACAAGACAGGCACGCTGACAGAAGGCACGCCAGAGCTGACAAATCTCGCAGACATACCCGCTGACATGCTGAGCTTGGCGGCGGCCATGGCGGCAGGCTCTTCGCACCCGCTGTCACGTGCTATCGCGCTGGCGTGCAAGCAAGCGGGCGTAGTGCCGGAGCAGCTGAGCGAAGTTACCGAGGTGCCGGGCTATGGCACCAAGGCGCTCTGGCAAGGGCAGGAGTTACGCCTTGGCCGCGCCAGCTGGTTGGGAGCAAAAACAGGCTCTCAAACAAGTGCTTGGCTCAAACTGGGCGATGCTGCGCCCGTGGCTTTCACCTTCGCTGACAGCCTGCGCACGGGAGCCGAGCAGGCCGTCAAAGCGTTGCAGGCATCTGGCAAAATGGTCTGTCTGATATCGGGCGACACGACTGACGCAGTTGAGGCCATGGCCGCGCGCCTCGGAATTGACAACTGGATGGCGGAGGCCCTTCCCGGTGACAAGTCAGCCCGTATTCAAACGATGGCCGCTGAGGGCTGCAAAGTGCTCATGGTGGGCGACGGGCTTAACGACACGGCGGCGCTGACAGCAGCGCATGTGTCTATCTCGCCTGCCAGCGCTTTGGACGCGGCCCGCGTTGCCAGTGACATCGTGCTTTTGGGCGGGGACTTGTCGCCTATTCCGGCGGCTATCGAAACATCGGTATCTGCCGTGAAGCGCATCAAGGAAAACTTCCGCATTGCCACGCTTTACAACATCATCGCGGTGCCCTTGGCCGTGGCGGGCCTTGCCACTCCGCTGATTGCCGCCTTGGCGATGTCAACCTCATCCATTACAGTCTCGCTCAACGCTATGCGCCTGAGAGGCTGAGACATGAACATCCTGACTTATCTGATCCCGATCTCACTTGTGTTGGGCGGCTTTGGGCTGCTGTTCTTTGTGTTCACACTGAGAACCAATCAATATGATGACCCGGAGGGCGACGCGCAGCGCATTCTGTCGGACGAGTGGGATGACAAGCCAAAGCCCTAGGACGCATGCTGGCGCGTGAGCCCCTGGCTGGTGAAACAAGCCACCGCTGTATGCGCCTCAGCTGCCGTGAGCACCATACGCGCAGTCGCGGCCTTGAACGTGCCGCGAAAGTGCTCTCGCAACGCGCGGCGCACACGCGGCGTAAAGCCGAGTAGTGCCATCTGTCCGAGATGCAGGCTTTCACTGGCCATCCCGTTTGAAAGAACAATCTCGTGACTGTCAAACAACAGATGATGGTAGGCTAGTCCACTAAGCAGCGGCACATTGCGCACGCCTGCATGGCCGACAAGGCTTTTGGCCGCAACAAGCACCTCAGGGGCACCATAGAGCAGTTCTATCGTTGGGCCACTCAACACCATGCGGTGATTGCGCGACACCATCAGCGTGTGGCTAGGGCAACCTTGCCCGAAAGCGTCAGCGGGGATGAGCACTGCCGCGTTCTCCGGTGCCTGGCGCTCGCATTTTGCCAGATCGCGCTGACCAACCCAGAGCAGTTTTTGAAAGCCATTATCGAGTGTCATGACATTGTCACCAACTGAAAGCCCTTCTACAACGCGCAGCCCTGTGTCGGTTTCGATCAACGTTCCGGTGACGAAGCAGGGCACAGTTGCGGGTGTTGGAGTGGTTGTTGCGGTGTATGTTACGCCATCGGTGCTTTCGAGTGAGCCGCCCGAGGCCGTTGTGCCAACTTGCGTGGAAGTCGTGCCACTTGCGGGGCCAGCCGTTGCCGTGACAGCACTGTTGAACGAGTAGAACCCGGTGACAACACCGTTCACCGCGATAGCAACAGCGCCGTTCTTGTGCAGCCCGTTGAATGTGGCTGAAGTTGCAACGTCGATGATGTAGACGTCTGTGCCTGCGATGGTGTTGTCGAGAGCGCCGAGCGTGTTGGTTGTTCGCACGCTGCCATTCGGATGGTAGATGATGATCTCGATGTTGGCCGTGCTGGTGCCAGCATCAAGCGCGACTTCAACAAAGTCGACGGACGCGCCACCTAGGTATTTGATTTCTGAAATATACGGGGCGGGCATGTGGCCTCCCTAACAGGTTAACTTGGGCCAATCATAAAACAGGTAACATTGCGGGCTTGCAGGCGGCGACAGGCCAGCTCGGCGCGCTCACGGGTGAGGCCGTTGAAGTTGGCCTCAAAGCCCTTGGGGCGCTTGACAACTTTACGCAGCGAACCATCGAGTGTTTCCATCTCGTTGAGGGCCGTCTTGAGCAGGGCCCGCTCGGCTTTGTAGCGCGTGGTATAGCGCCCAACGCTGATGCCGTAATGCTTGCCACCCGACGTAGAAACACGTGTCACAACTTCGCGCACGATCTCTTGGGTTTGCTTTTGCTGTGTCTTAACAACGTTTCGCTTCACGCTGGCCAGGACAACGTCAACAGGGCGCGCGTTTGGCTTCACCTTAGGCTTAACTGCTGGCGTGGCGGCGGGCGCCAATGGCGTGGTTTCAACCTTCGCGGCCTGTGCTTCGGCCAAGGCTTGGGTGATGTCGCTTTTCATGGCGACAAGGACAGGCGCAGTAGCAGGTGCGCTCACGCCAGGGCGCGGCTTGGGCCGTAGGCTTGTTTTGACCGCCGTGATCAGGCGGATGGTTTTGCCCTTTTTTCCGGTGTCTGGCTTGTTGTTTGACGCGATGACTTGCCCGCTTACAGGGCCGGCCACGGAGCCGACGAAACGGGGCTTTGACGGCTTGCGGACTTTGGCGCGGCTGGGAGCGCGGCGAAAGCCTAAGTCAAGTAACTCGGCGACTTTGGCATTGCGTGAGGCTGTTGAGCGGCCCCCGAACACCGTGGCGATGATCCGTTCATTGCCGCGTTCGGCTGAAGCAACAAGGTTGAACCCAGCGGCGCGGGTGTAGCCTGTCTTGATACCGTCAGCGCCTTTGTAGGCGGCCAGCAGTCGGCGGTTGGTGTTGGCGACTTCACGGATGCCTGCGTCTGTCGAGCGACGGCTGAAAAGATTGTAATACTGCGGGTAGTCGTAGAGCACATGGCGACCCAGAATTGTCATGTCATGGGCTGTCGACAAATGGCCACTTTCCGTAAGCCCGTGGGCGTTTTTGAAGGTGGTGCGCGTCATGCCAAGTGTTTTGGCCGTGCGTGTCATACGGCGGGCGAACTTGGCTTCAGAACCTGCGATGAGCTCGCCAATGGCTGTCGCGCAATCGTTGGCTGACTTGACCGCTGCGGCGCGAATACAGTAGCGCAGTTTGATACGTTGCCCAGCCACGAGGCCCAGCTTTGAAGGCGGCTCGGAAGCGGCGTTCTTGGAGATACGCATGTTGGTGTCGAGGCTGATCTCGCCCGCCTCGATGGCTTGAAAGGCAATATAGAGCGTCATCATTTTGGTGAGCGACGCAGGGTGTAAACGGGTGTCGGCATTGCGCGAATGCATGATTTTGCCTGTGCGCGCATCCATCACTACGGCGGCATAGGGCGCAGCCGCCACGCTAACGGGAGCGAGGACAAGCATCCAAACGGATGCAACGAATGCTAGGCCCAAACGGGCCACTGTGCTGTGATTTTGCACGGGTCTTGCCTTTTATCTGCCTCAACGCCGCCGATTTGCTCGACTGGCTTTTTTGAATTGTCTTCAGGCTAACATATTGTGGATTTTGAATAAAGTTTTCATTTTATGGTTGAGCGAAGGAATTTTCACCACATGTCGTGGCTGCCGCTGCTCTATGCACTAGATGCTGCATTGTGGCGAGAATGTGGCGAAGAAAAAGGCAGGGTTCTGCCGCTGTTGGCAAACCTGCTTCGCAGCTTTGGCGCCTGCGGCGGGCGGGTGCGAGGGGCTAGCCCCTCGCACTGCAGGTATATAAGTGGGGGCCAGCCCCCAAGTCACAAAACAAGTTTTGTGACCCCCCGGGATATTTCTGGAAAGAAAAATTAGATCAGTTTGACGATCTGTTTGCCGACGTTTCGACCCTCAAGGAGGCCCATGAAGGCGCGCGGGGCGTTTTCCAGGCCTTCGGCGATATCTTCGAGCACTTCGATCTTGCCTGTGGCCACAAGCGGCGCGACTTCATTGAGGAAGGCTGGGTAGAGATCAAAGTGGTTGGAAATGATGAAGCCATTGATCGACATTTGTTTGACTAGGATCGAGCGCCAGAGCATTGGCAGACGGTCTGGCACTGTGCTTTGCTCGTTGCCGCCCAGCGCTCCTGCATTGTAGCCCGCGATCATGCCGCAGACGGGGATGCGGCCAAAGGTGTTCATCAGGGGCAGCACGGCTTCAAAGACTTTTCCGCCGACGTTCTCGAAGTAGATGTCGATGCCTTTCGGGGCGACTTCGGCGAGGGCGCGGCGCAGGCTGCTCGCGTCGTCATGGGCGCGGTGATCAATCGCCGCGTCAAAGCCGAACTTTTCGGTGGCGAGTTTGCATTTGTCAGCTCCGCCCGCGATGGCAATTGTGCGCAGCCCGCGTGCCTTTGCCATTTGGCCGACCATCGAGCCGACGGGGCCGGTGGCCGCCGCGACAACGAGCGTTTCGCCTTCTTTGGGGCGGCCAAGTTCCATCAGGCCATACCAGCCCGTGAAGCCGGGCATGCCGAGCACGCCGAGTGCTGTGGTAACAGGCAGGCGCGCGTCGAGTTTGCGCATTTCTTTGGCGGGCAGGCAGCCGTGCGTGGCCCAGCCGAACATGCCAAATGTCATGTCGCCGACTTTGAAGGCGTCTGACTTTGAGGCGATGACTTCGCCAACGCCGCCTGCTTCCATGACGCCGCCGATGGGCACGGGGGCGGCGTAGGACTTTGCGTCATCCATCCGGCCCCGCATGTACGGATCAAGCGACATGTAATGCACGCGCACCAACACTTCGCCGTCTTTGGGCGTGGGCAGGGGCGCGTCGAGCAGCGCAAAGTCGCTGTCTTTGGGCGCGCCGACAGGGCGTGCTGCGAGGGTTATCTGTTGCATGGCTTCAGTCATGGTTATTCTCCTGCTGGGGCATTGCCGCGATAGCGGAACACGCCAGTCGCTGTTGCTAAGAGGTTGCCCTCGGTGTCTCGTATTTCGCCTGCCGCGAATGCGGTTGAGCGCCCACCGCCTGTTTTGCGGCCCGTCGCGACGATTTTCTCGCCGGAGGCAACGCCAAGGTAGCTGACGTTGAGAGAAAGCGTCATCACCAGTTGTTTTTGCTCAGGGTCGCCCGTGTAGGACACGGCAAAGCCCATCGCGGTGTCGAGCAATGTGGCGTGCACACCGCCGTGCAGAATGCCGTAGCGGTTGCCCAGATGGCCGAGCAAGGGCTGCTCAAGAGTGCAGCCCCCGTCTGTCCATTCGGTGATGGCAAACCCTAGCGTCTCCTGAAACGGATAGGGCGCTTCGATGGTGTCGCTCATGAGCGAAGATCAGGCAGTTGGTAGTCGGCGAACTGCTTGCGCAAGTTGAGTTTGGAGACCTTGCCAGTGGCTGTCATTGGCAGCTCATCGACCCACAAGATGTCATCAGGCAACTGCCATTTGGCGAAGTGCTCGGACATATGCGTGTGCATCTCTTCGAGGCTTGGCTTCTCGTCGCCAGCCGCCACGGCAACCAGAACTGGCCGCTCGTCCCACTTGGGGTGCGCAATGGCGATGACGGCGCAGTTGGCAACCGCGGCGTGCGCCATGGCTGTGTTCTCAAGGTCAATCGAGCTGATCCATTCGCCGCCTGATTTTACCAAGTCTTTGGCGCGGTCTTGAATGTTGAGAAAGCCTTGTGCGTCGATGCTGGCGACGTCACCTGTGCCAAACCAGCCCTCGGCGTCAAACGCGGTTTTGCTGGCCTCAGCGTTGTTGTAGTAGCTGGAAATAACCGCGTTGCCGCGCACGAAAAGCTCGCCTGCTGCTTCGCCGTCGTGCGGCAGTTTGTTGCCGTCTTCATCGGTGATCTTGAGATCAACGCCAAAGACGCGGCGGCCTTGCAGAGACTTCTTGTTGATCTGCTCCTCAAAGTTTTGGTTCTTTACCCAAGGTGGCATTTTGCCGTGCGTGCCAAGCGGGCTCATTTCTGTCATGCCCCAAGCGTGGATAACATCAACGCCTTGCTTCTCGAAGCCCTCGATCATGCTGCGTGGCGCAGCAGAGCCACCAATCACAACTTCGGCAAAGTTTTCGGGCTTGCGGCCCTGCGCCTTGATCTCGTTTGAGAGGCCAAGCCAGACAGTCGGGACGCCCCAAGCCGAGAGCACTTTTTCGTCGTCCATCAGCTTGAACAGGCTCGGGCCGTCAAGGGCTGCGCCGGGCATGACAAGCGAGGTGCCCATCAGCGGAGCGGAGTAGGGCAGGCCCCATGCGTTGACGTGAAACTGCGGCACAACTGGCAGGATCTTGTCGCCGGGTTTGTAGCCGTTGCCCAACACCAGCGCGGCATAAAGCGCGTGCAGCACTGTCGAGCGGTGCGAGTAGAGCGCGCCTTTCGGGTGGCCTGTTGTGCCGGAAGTATAGCACAGACCCGAGGCTGTGTTTTCGTCAAACTGCGGCCAGTCGATGCTGTCAGGCTGGCCTTCGAGCAGCTCTTCATAGCAGAGCGCGTTCAGCGTGTTGTCAGGCATATGCGCACGATCGGTCATCACCACATAGGTCATGTCTTTTGGCAGGTGGTCTTTTACGGCCTCCAGAACCGGCACAAAAGTTGTGTCGGTGAAGAACACTTTGTCTTCGGCGTGATTGACGATGTAGATTAGCTGCTCGGCCGAGAGGCGCGGGTTGAGCGTGTGGCAGATGGCGCCGATGCCGGAGATGCCGTAGTAAAGCTCGAAATGGCGGTAGCCGTTCCAGGCCAGCGTTGCGACGCGGTCGCCCAGCTTGACGCCAAGGCCCTCGAGGGCATGCGCGAGTTGCGCCGTGCGGGCGGCAGTTTCGATGTACGTCTGGCGGTGAATGTCGCCTTCGGTGCGCGCCGAAATGATCTCGCTGTCGCCGTGTGCTTCGGCTGCGTACTTCAGAATATCGCTAATAAGCAGCGCTTGCTGCATCATCATGCCTTCCATGAGGCTTTCTCCCTTTTATTGTTGCGCACAGACTAACCCCGCCAAAGGGGAGTCTCCAAGCAGCTTTATGTCGTTACGTTGCGGCGCGGTAATTAGAGGGCAATCTTGAGGGTGCCGCCAGCCTCAGCAGCGCGTGATTGGCAGAGGATGATCTCGCTCTCGCGTTGCTTGGCCGACAGCACAAAGTCGCGGTGTTCAACCTCGCCAGAAATCAGCCCGCATTTGCACACACCGCAGATGCCGTCAGAGCATTTCACGTCGACATGGATGCCATTTTCGGCCAGCACATCAGTCGCTGATTTGTCGGCAGGCACATGCAAGGCGCGGCCATCTTTGAGCTTGAGGGTGAAGGCGTGGTTTTCATACTCAGGCTGCTTGGGGGCTGAAAAGTGCTCAAGGTGGCGCGCCTCATCAGGGAAGCCCTGGCGTGTGGCGGCGTCTATCACGCCGTCCATGTAGCGCTCGGGTCCGCAGGTGTAGATGTGTTGGCCCGAGGTGTAGCCTTTGAGGGCTTCGTCGAGGTCAGCGCGGCTGCCTTCGTCAGAGAAGTGATAGTGCACGCGGCCCGCCCAAGGCATTTTTGCGAGGTCATCCAAGTAGCCCGCCGTCGCGCGTGAGCTGCAAGAGTAGTGCAGCGCAAAGTCGCGGCCCAAGGCGTGTAAGCGGTGCGCAAAGGCGATCATCGGGGTGATGCCGATGCCGCCGCCCATGAGGAATGTCTTGCTGGCGCTCTCGTCTAGCTCGAAGTGGTTGATCGGATAGGAGACAAACACTTTACGCCCCTCGGTGAAGATCCGGTGCATCAGTGCCGAGCCTCCGCGGCCCTCGCCTTCGCGCAGCACGCCGATCTGGAATTTGCTGCGATCGGCGGGGTCGCCAGACATGGAGTACTGCCGCAGGAACTCGGGCGAAACCAAGATGTCGAGATGCGCGCCTGCGCTCCATTCGGGCAGGGGCAGCCCGCCCTCGGTGGCGAACTCATATTTGGTTACATCGCCAGTCATGGCCTCGACTTTGGAAAGGTTCAGGCGCATCACGGGCGAGGCTGTGTCGCTGGTGTAGCGGTGCACGACCGACATGTCGCCGGCAGCAATGCGCCGCTTGTACTCTTCCGCGCTGACCATGTTTTCGTAGGCTTTGATGCCTTCCTCACGATCCATCGGGAACGGGTAGGGCCACGGGTGCGGCGCGAGCGGGGCGGGGTAGACAGCGAGAGTTTGGTCTTCAAACTTGAGGTCAAGGCCCGTCTGCAAGGCGCGGCGGTTAACGGGGTGTACTGTCGGGCGGTATGAGCCGTCGCCTTGCAGCTCGATATCCCACCACCACTTTTTAGCGTCCCTTGAGCTGCCGTTGCCGAGCGCGTCATCGAGACGCGCCAGCAAGGGCGCGGCGAGAGGCACATTGGACGCCGCCCAGCGGAAGGGGGCTTCTGCGAACAGGCCCTCAAGGTTCCATGGGCAGGTTTTCATGCAGCGGCCACACATCGCGCCGCCGAGTGTGCCGATCCGGTAGCTGGTGCATTGCTGGCTGTCTGACTTCCAGATCTCGTAGCCGTTGAACATCCGCTTTGGCCCTGCTGTGATTGCCCCTGATGGGCACTCACGGGCGCATTTGTTGCAGC
>JADGEJ010000068.1 GCA_016744435.1 Lentibacter sp.
GTCGACCAAGATTTTGGATCGCGAAACAGGCGAAGTCATGTATGGCGAAGTGCCTTCAGGCTCGGTTGTGGTTGCGGGCTCGATGCCAAGCAAGAACGGTGTGAACCTCTACTGCGCCGTGATCGTCAAGCGCGTAGACGAACGCACGCGTAGCAAAACCTCGATCAACGAGTTGCTCCGCGACTGATGCGATAGTCGTTTTCTTGCAAGAAAACGGGCCGGAATTTTGCAAAATTCCGATGAACGCGGCGACGGAAGTTGCCGCGTTTTGCGTTAGAGCCCTAAAGAAGGGGGCAAACGCTGTGATGAGATCAACATTCTTGATAGCCGCAATCGCGCTTGGGCTTTGGCTTCAGGCGCTGGGAATGGCTTAAAGCGCTTCGCCATAGGCTTGAGGCGAAGCGACCATAACACGGAGACGCTTTGCAGTGTCATTAGGGTCAGGACCCTAGCGCATCGGCGATAGTGCGAGTCAGCTCGATAGAGAAGCCTTCGCGTGGCCCGCTGCCTTCAGCAGGCATCGAGAACGGTGGTCTGTCGACAGTTACGAACGTCAAAGTTGCCTCTTGCGCGCTGGCCGCAATAGGGAGCAGCAAGAGCAGGCCGAGCCAGAGCAAGCCGAACAGATATTGTTTCATGTGGTTGTTTCCCCCAAAACCCGCCTTGTTTTGAGCAAACAGTGGCGTCGGGTCAAGTTTTCATATGCGAAACCGTGTTTTGCTTTGGTTGACTTGGCCTCCGAATGGCCGCATCTGTGGGGAAATTGTTCTGGAGGCCACTGTGGCAGAGAAGCAGAAAAGCAGACAGCAAGTCTATACGCTGTTGGTTCAGATTGGCCGCAAAGCGGGCGACGGCCTGCCCAAAGACGCAACAGGGGCTGCCCTTGTGATCTATGCCAGCGGTATAGATGAGGCCGAGGCCGTGCGCGAAACTGTCGCAATCTTGAAGCAGGCCGACACCGCGCCTTTGGATGTGACGGGATATGGCACGCTTGAAGAGCGCGAAGAGCTTGGCCACGAGATTGACGCAGAAGAGCGCGGCTTGATGGCACGTGCGCTTGAAGAAAACGCGGTGATCGTCGCGCAGATGGAACCATTCTTTGACGATCAGGGCTATCGCAGCGACGAGGAGCACTGATGCAGCCGAGGCCCGTCAAAATCGCGATCAACGGGTTTGGCCGCATCGGCCGCTCTATTTTGCGCATGCTGCATGGCGCGCGCGCGGGGCAGGGCTTTGAAGTGGTGCTGATCAACGATATCGCGCCGCTGGAAAGCTGCGCCTATCTGTTTGCCTATGACAGCGTGTTTGGCCCATTTCCCGGGGTCGTGAGCCATGCAGGCGAAAGCCTGACAGTGGATGCGCAGACCTACCCGTTTCACGCTGCCGCCGACATTGGCACGCTCGACTTGAGCGGTGTTGATGTGTTGCTGGAGTGCACGGGTGCTGCGGGCAACCGCGCGGTTGCTATGCGCGGGCTTGAGGCGGGCGCGAAAGCTGTGCTCATTTCTGGCCCCTCAAAAGCGGCTGACAAGACCATCGTGCTGGGC
>JADGEJ010000039.1 GCA_016744435.1 Lentibacter sp.
CGGGTTGCCGCCGCAGGCCTGCCCCACGGCCTGCGCAGGCACGCCAAGCTGCTTGGCGATGTCGCCATAAGTCAGCGTCTCCCCAAACGGGATCGCGCTCATCACGTCACAAACCGCACGTTGAAAATCCGAGCCTTGCACTGTCAATGGCAGCTCAAACTTGTGCAACTCCCCCGCATAGTAAGCCGCAATCTGATGCGCGGCCTCGTCGAGCAAAGCCGAATGCCCGTCAGAGTTACCACCCCACTCAGCCCGCACAATCGCACCGCCCTCTTCACTCAAAGTGAAGCGCCCTGTTGGGGTCTCAACTGTTAAATGCATCTACAACTCCAAAGCGCCTTTGAGCGCGGGGTGGGTGGGTGGGCGCCGCTCAAAGGCGCGTCAACACAACCCCGCCGACAATAAGCACCGCTGCAATGGCTTTGCCTCTGTCCATCTTGTCCTTAAAGAACAACCAGCCAATCAGAACTGCAAACAAAATCGACGTCTCGCGCAGCGCCGTCACCAAAGCAATCGGCGCAACTGTCATCGCCCAAACCGCAATCGCGTAAGCGCTATAAGACGCTGCCGCAGCCAGCGCGCCAATGCCCCAGTCCTTGCCGCTCGCCCGCATCCCTGCGGTGCCGCGCAAGGCCAAGATCAGCGGCGAAAACAACAACGCATCCAGCGTAAACAGCCAGCCGACATACATCACAGCGTTGCCCGCCACCCGCGCGCCAAGCCCGTCAACCAGCGAATAGCCCGCCGTCATACAGGCCGATCCAAGCGCCAATGGCACCAGCTTGCGGCTCTCCCCGTTGGTAAAAGCCCCCCGCGCCATCAGTGCAATGCCTAAGCCCAAAAGCGCAATCGCGGCATATTCCATTGGCGCAATCACATCAATCAGCAACAAAGCCGACGCCAGCGTGACAATCATAGGAGCCGCCCCGCGCGCGATCGGGTAGACGCGGCTCAAGTCGCCCTGCTCATAGGCAAAGGCCAAGAACAGCTTGTAGCCCGCGTGAAACACGCCCGACGCCGCCAGCCACAGCCAGACTTGCGCCTCAGGCCAGGGCTGGGTCATGGCGATGCCAAAACCCGCCACACCCTGCACCAAAGTGAGGATAAACATCGAAGCAATCTTGGACGCGCCCGTCTTAATGAGCGCGTTCCAAGTCGCGTGCAAAAGTGCCGCGCCAAGGACAGCCAGAAAGACCGTCAGGCTCATGCCGAGCCCGCCTTGGCGCTAAAAGTCACCCCAGCGCCTTACTGCAGCGTGCGCATGTGCCCGGGTGTTTATGCGTGCCCACATCTGGCAAAATCTTCCAGCATCGCCCGCACTTCTCTCCGCTTGCCATTTCAAACTCGACACCGATGTTTTCAACTTCCGGCATGCGGAAAGCCTCATCAGAAATCGGGTTGTCTGTCAGGCGTAGCCCAGAGGTGATGCAGATGTCCTTGAACGGCACTGACTTGAGCGCTTCCAGCATCTCCGCATCGCGCACATAAACTGTCGGCGCAGCTTCCAGCGAAGCTCCGATCACCTTATCAGCCCGTTGCACCTCCAAAGCGGCGTTTACAACACGGCGCGCGCGGCGCACATGCGCCCACTTCGCAGCCAGCGGCTCATCGAGCCAGTCGGCAGGTGTGTCGGGCATGTCTTGCAGGTGTACAGAGTTGTCTTCGCCCGGATAACGCGAGAGCCAGACATCTTCCATCGTGAACACCAGCACAGGCGCCAGCCACGTCGTGATGCGCTCAAACAACAAGTCCATAACTGTGCGGGCCGCTTTGGCGCGCAGCGTGTCGCCGTCGCAGTAAAGTGCGTCTTTGCGAATGTCGAAGTAGAACGCCGACAGCTCGACCGTGCAGAAGTTAAACACAGCCGAGAACACACCCTGAAAGTCAAACGCTCGATAGCCCGTGCGCACTTGGTGGTCGAGTTCGGCCAAGCGGTGCAGCACATAGCGCTCAAGCTCGGGCATGTCTTCCACAGCCACGCGCTCTTCCTCTTTGAAGTGTGACAGCGCGCCAAGCATATAGCGCATGGTGTTGCGCAAACGGCGATAGCTGTCAGCCACCCCTTTGAGGATCTCCGGGCCAATGCGCTGGTCAGCGGTATAGTCTGTCTGCGCCACCCAAAGCCGCAAGATGTCGGCACCGTACTGCTTCACAATCGTTTCTGGCACGATGGTGTTGCCGATAGATTTGGACATCTTCATGCCCTTCTCATCAAGCGTAAAGCCATGCGTCACAACGTTGCGGTAAGGCGCGCGGCCCAAGGTTCCGCAGGCCTGCAACAGTGATGAGTGGAACCAGCCGCGGTGTTGGTCTGTCCCTTCCATGTAAACGTCAGCAATGCCGTCCGCCGCGCCATCTTCGCGGTCGCGCAGAACGAATGCGTGGGTTGAGCCAGAGTCAAACCACACGTCAAGCACGTCAAAAACCTGCTCCCAGTCGTCAGCGTTATAATCGGCCCCAAGGAAGCGCTCTTTCGCCCCGTCCATGTACCAGCAGTCTGCGCCTTCCACTTCAAACGCTTCCGCCACGCGGGCGTTGACTGCGTCGTCGCGCAAAAGGAAGCCTTCGTCAGTCGGCAGCTTGCCCTTGCGTGTAAAGCACGTCAGCGGCACACCCCAAGCGCGTTGGCGCGACAGCACCCAGTCAGGGCGCGCTTCGATCATGCTGTGAAGGCGGTTGCGCCCTGTCTGCGGCGTCCACTTCACCAACTGATCAATCGAGTTCAGCGCCCGCTCGCGAATGCTCTTGCCCATCTCATCTTGCCCGTCGCCAACTTCGCGGTCAACAGAGGCAAACCACTGCGGCGTGTTGCGGTAGATGATCGGCGCTTTTGAGCGCCACGAGTGCGGGTAGCTGTGCTTGATCTTGCCACGCGCCAGCAAGCCGCCCACTTCAACCAGCTTGTCGATGATCGCCTTGTTCGCATCGCCCTCGCCGCCCTTGCGGCTGAGGATATACTTGCCGCCAAAGAACGGCAGATCAGCGCGAAAGCCACCATCGTCCATGACGTTATAGGTCAGCACTTGCTCCAGCATGCCCAAGTCGCGGTAAAGCTCGAACTCTTCCATGCCGTGGCTCGGCGCGCAGTGCACAAAGCCCGTGCCTTCGGTGTCAGTCACAAAGTCAGCCGCGCGGAAATCACGCAGATCATCCCACTCGCCCTCGCCGCCTTCAGCCCCGTTCAGCGGGTGCTTGAGGCTGATGCCAGCCAGCTCGTCGCTTGGCACATCGCGCACACGGCTCCACATGTCGTCTTGCAAACGCGCGCGTGCGAACACGTCAGCGGCCAAGTTGTCAGCCAGTAGGAACTTCTCGCCAACAGTGGCCCAGCACTCGCCCGGTGTGCCCGTGACTTCGTAAAGCCCGTAAGAAATGCTCTCGCCGTAAACCACGGCTTTGTTTGAAGGCAACGTCCAAGGCGTCGTTGTCCAGATCACGACTTTTGCGCCATCAAGAGCATTAGAGCCGGTAACCTCGAACTTCACCCAAACGGTGAAGCTCTCCTTGTCGTGATACTCAACCTCAGCCTCGGCCAAAGCCGTTTGCTCCATAGGCGACCACATCACAGGCTTACTGCCCTGATACAGCGTGCCGTTCATCAGGAACTTCATGAACTCTTCCGCGATCACCCGCTCGGCGTGAAAATCCATCGTGAGGTACGGATCAGGCCAGTTGCCCGTGATGCCCAGCCGCTTGAACTCTTCGCGCTGGATGTCGACCCAGCCTTCGGCAAACTTGCGGCACTCTTGGCGGAAATCAACGATGTTCACGTCATCCTTGTTCTTGCCCTTCTTGCGGTATTGCTCTTCGATCTTCCACTCGATCGGCAGGCCGTGACAGTCCCAGCCCGGCACATAACGCGCGTCATGGCCCATCATCTGATGGCTGCGCACGATCATGTCTTTGATCGTCTTGTTCAGCGCATGGCCGATGTGCAGATGGCCGTTCGCGTAAGGCGGGCCGTCATGCAAGATAAACGGCTCGCGGGTTTTTTCGTTTTCGCCCGTCCGGGCGAGGGCTTTGGCGCGCAACTGGTCGTAGATGCCAAGCTTGGCCCAGCGCTCCAGCCAGACAGGCTCGCGTGTCGGCAGGCCCGCGCGCATCGGGAAATCGGTTTCAGGCAAGTTCAGCGTGGTCTTGTATTCAGGTGTGTTGGCAGTCTCAGGCGTATCGGCGCACATTTTTGGCGTCCTTCGGATCAGGTTTTATCATGTGGTGAAGCGGTTCGGCGTGGGTTCCCCAAACGCCTTATCCCGGCGGCTCGTGATGTCAGAGCGCCGGGCATATAATTCGAATAATGATCAGCTGTGCTGGACTCATAGAGGCGTTATATGCCGCTCTCGCACCGCCGTCCATAGCGACAATCTGCTATTGCAGACAGCGCGAAAAAAGCGCACCAATTACCTGACCAACAAACTCAGGATTAAAGCAATGGCCTACGCAACCCCGCGCATCGACATAACCGAAAGTCAGATCGACAGCCTGATGACACGCTTCTACCAGCGCATTCGTGCCCATGCCGTTCTCAGCCCGATCTTCATGTCGCGCATTAAAGACTGGCCCAGCCATGAGGCCAAGATCGGCAGTTTCTGGAAGAAAGCGATCCTGCAGATCCCCGGCTACGACGGCAACCCGATGTCAGTACACATGGACATTAGCGCCATGAAGCCCGAGCACTTTGACATCTGGCTCGACCTGTTTGAAGAGACCGCCACAGAGGTGCTGCCAGCCCAGCCCGCCGCCGACTTCTCCGCACTCGCCCGCCGTATCGGACAAGGCTTCAAAATCCGCCTACAGGGCCGTGACATGTCTCAAAGCGCGGCTCCCGTCGCCTAAGCCCCGAGAAGCAGAATTTTCGCCATGCGACACTTGCCCTTGTTGTTATCTCACTCAACATAGCCAAATTAGGAAGGTGCCCAACCACAATAAGCCCGAAAGGCCCAAAATGCCTGCGATACCGCCCCGCTTTGACGTTACCTCCGAGCAGATCGACGCCGTGATGGGCACGTTCTACACCCGCATTCGCGCGCACGCGGTGCTGGGGCCGATCTTTATGTCGCGCATCAGCGCGTGGCCCGCGCACGAGGCCAAGATTGGCAGCTTTTGGAAAAAAGCGATCCTGCATGAGCAAGGCTACGACGGCAATCCGATGATGGTACATCTCGGCATCCCCGACATGCACGCCGAGCATTTTGACGACTGGCTGGCGCTGTTTGACGAGGTGCTCGCGAGCGAACTTCCCGAACAGCCTGCCGCCAGCTTCTCGGCCCTCGCTCACCGGATCGGGCGCGGGCTACGCCTCGGTATAGCCGACCGTGACCGCCCGAAAGGGTCAGTCCCGATCTTCTGAAGCCGCGTCTTCAGGCTCAGGCTCAGGCTTAGGTGCCTCAGGCAATTCAGGCGCGCCCTTCTCCCACTGTGATGTCATCAGGCGGTTCACCCACGTGAGGCCTAACAGTGCCAGACCAAGCCCCATAAACGAGAACACCCTTGTGAGGCCCGAAAGCCCCGACATGTCGACAAGGAACACCTTGGCGATCGTCACCGCAACAAGCCCCATCGCGACCTTGCGCAAGGTGACAGAGCGGCGCGAGAAGGCCAGCATTAGCAAAAGCCCCGCGCCAACCAGCATCGCCACGGTATAGGCGTAAAGTTCGCCGTCCGTCACACCGTAAACCGACAAGTCGCGTCCGCGGAAAACCCGCCTGATCTCAAGCACCACATAGGTAACGCCATAGAGGCTCGCGAGCACGGCCAAGAGCCTGCGCAACAAGCTAGCAGGCTTGGCAAACTTCCAAGCCGCCAGAGCAAACATCGCCGCGATGGGCAAGTAAGCCAGCGCGAGGCTGTCCAGCAAGTAGGGCCCCAAAACACGCTCCTTGCTAAACAGACCGCCAAACAGCGGGTTGAAAATAGTCGCCTGCCCGACGAGTGCCAGCGTTGCAAACAGGCCAAAAAGCGCCATCAACAAGTAACGCACGCCACGGTGCACCGCATTCTCTGTGCCTTGCAAACGATAGAGCTGCGCCAACAAGGCCGCGCCCCAAAGCGTCGCCAAAACGCCCATGCCCCAGTGGCTGAACAGATCGTCATCCAGCAGGCGCAAGAGGCCAACCATAATACCAGCCAGCAACACCAGCGCGCCTGCTGACTCAACAGCCAGCCGTGTAGACAGCCGCTCTTTGCCGTCAAGCAACAGCCATGCCACCGTTAGCAGCACCAAGACGCCGCCATAGGCGACAAATGCTTGCATGGCCGTGGCGTTCTCTACGGCCCAATAAAGGCCCGGATCGGCGATCAGCCGATAAGTGATAACAGCCAAGCCTGCCTGCGCAAACCAGCCCAAGGCCGGCAGGTTAACCCGCTTATCAAGCACAACAATGCCAACAACCATCGCGGCCAGCGCCAGCGACAGCGCGGTTTTGGCCAAGACAAGAAACAGCGCCATCGCGATCATCGTGAGCGCCGCCAAGGCCATCAGCCCAGCGCGCGCCTTCACGTCATCGCCGCCCGCCGAGACAGTGCGCTCGGCCAGAACCGTCATAAACGCGGCCAAGGCTATCGCACAAAGCGCCCAGGGGTAGCTGCCGATCACTTGGCTCACCGGCCAGAGAAACTCGAGGATGAGGAAGGTCGCGGGGGCCAGTACAGCCCCCGACATCGCCCAGATCATAGGCTCGGCCTTGCGCGCGCCCTCCTGTGCTGCGCTGCGCATCCGCCAGAACGCCAGCAGCGACAGAAACGCCCCCAAGCCCACCAGCGTGTAAAGGAGATAGCCAACCTGCGGCGGGTTCACCTCCGAGCTGACGCGAATGCCTGTGAGCACCTCACGCACCAGCGGCCCGGAGTTCAGCCCCATGACGACAATTGCCCCGACAAAGCCCAAAGCGGGCGGCAAAGCATGGTCAAACAGTGCAGGCGCGCGCGCCATCCAAAGCGAAGCCAAGGCTGCGAGAACAACCAGCCCGCCGAGGCCAAGCCAAGCTTCCGCCGTGTTGCCAGCGCCCATCGCTACAGAGAAAGCGGCGAAGCTTGCGAACAGCCAAGCGCCCGCAGAAAGCCGCGTCGGAAACTCGGGGAGCATACCGCCGCCTTCTTTGCGCAGCATAACCACGTCACTCAACGCCGCTCCGCCCTGCGTTGGCACCAAGCTGCGCTGCGGGATGATAACGGCGGCCAAAGCAATGGCGAAGGTTGCCCCGATGAAGTGCAGTGCCCCCGTGCCGTCAACAAACAACAGCCAGATCGCGGCGAAACCCAGCACCAAGCCAAGCACCGAAATCCAAGCCCAGCGCTTAACTGTGTCGATGCCAAGCGCCATGAGCGCGACCAGCACGAAGTAGTAATACAGCACGTTCGGCGCGCCTGCGCCCGTGCTCAGCGTGAAGGGTGCCGCCATGGCGCCGATAACGCCAATCGCGGCCAGAAACGGGCCATAGAACCAGCCCAGAACCATGGCAAAAACCGAGACGGCCACAAGCCCGATCAAGGCTGTGTTGTTGCCTATAAGGCCATAAAGAAGCTTGGCGGAAAGCACGCCTGCAAACAGCGTGATGATGCCCGCGCCAGACAGGGTTGAGGGCAGATATTGCGCGGCGCCTTCGGTTTCGTCACCAAAACGGCGGCGCAGCACCTCACCAGCCGCGATCATCGCAGCACCGAACCCAAGCGCCGCCATGACACGCCAGAACGGCGTCAGGACACCGTGCTCAACACCGTATTGCACCATGAAAATACCGGCAAAAGCGAGCGAGGCTGCCGCCACAACCAACACCCAGTTTTCGCGCATCCAAGCGCCCAGAGCACTAACTTTGCTGTCCTCAAACACATAGGCCTTTGGCGGGTTTCTGGCTTCGCGGTCTTCAAGCGCGCGACGCTCGCGCACACTCAGCCCTTCGGTGCGCATTGCCGCAGCCGCCGGATGCGCTTTTGGCTTGGCCTCGCCCACTGGCGCATCAACGGTCGCATCAACGGGAGGTATCTCTTTAGCTTTTGGCTTGTGCGGCTCAGCCTTTTCAGCGCCCGTGCCCGGCGCGATTTTCTCGTCACTGACAGCAGCCGTCAGACGGCGGCTCAGCCCGTAGACTTCCTTCTCAAGCCGCCCCACCTGGGCGCGCAGGCTCGACAGCGAAATCAGCGCATAAGGAATGCCGACAACAATGAGCAGTCCAAAAATGACTGCTAAAACAATAAGACCATCCATCACGATACCTGCCTGTCACTCATGCTAATTTCCCCCCAAAACTAGGGGGCTTCTACACTCAGCGCAAGCGCGCTAAACAGCTGGCTTACCGCCGCTGAAAAGCCCCTTCAAGGCACGGCCCACAAGAGCCGAAACAGAGGGGCGCGGCAAAGCCTCAAACGCCAGTGGGCGGCAAACTTCGATCGCGGCAACCCCAACACGGGCAGTCAGCGCTCCGTTGATAACCCCCTCGCCAAAGCGGCGCGACAGTTTGGCCAACACGCCGCCCCCCGCAAGGCTGCCAAGCATGTCATCGCCGACGGCCACAGCGCCTGTCGCCACAAGGTGCGTCATCACCGCCTTGACCAAACGCCAGTTGCCTAAGCTGCCTGAGCGGCCGCCGTATACTTCGGCAATCCGGCGGATCATGCGAATGTTCATCGTCAAGGCTGCCGCCACATCTGCCAGAGCCAACGGAACGATCGCTGTAACGGTGGCAACTTGGCGCGCCGCGGCCTCAACTTCCTGCACAGCCAGCGCATCAAGCGGTGCTATAATCTCGCGCTCGCCCAAAGCCAGCAAGGCGTCAGCATCAAGCTGTTCGCCAGCTCGCTCGTTATAACGCGCCAAGGCCCAAGTCATTTCATCACGTTTTTTGTAGAGCCCGATGAGGTGCGCCATCGCGGCCTGTGCCTCAGGCAGCGCGCCCGATGCCAAGGCCTGTGCGGCGGCCTGCTTCACCACATCAAGCCGCCTCAAGCGGGCAAATGCTGCCAACTCGCGCAGAGCGATCACCAGCAAAACCAGCAAAAGCGCCGCGATCAACCCGGTGATCGCATAGCCCAAGATCGGCGAACGCGCGATCAGCCCTAGGGCAAAATCCCACGCGGCAACCGACACGACAGCGACCAGCAAAGCGCCAGTAAGCGACCAGAACCAGCGGGCCAGCCTTGAAGGCTTGCGCGCCGCAAGAGTTATGGCCGCTTGCATGGCTTGGCCTTGTGGTGCGCCCAGCTCAGGCATGAGTTCGGGCATGAGTTCTGGCACAGGCTCGGCCTCAGCGGGCGTTTCATGCACTGCTTCACTGTCTAGTTCGATCAAAACCGGGCGTTTGCTCATCTGTCTTGCCTCTCCCATTTCATATGCACATCGGGGACACCCTCATCGTTGCCCTCCCCTTCCGTCAGCCGCACGTCTTTGAAGCCCAGCCCGGTATAGAACCTGCGCGCGCCGTGGTTCGCTTGTGCAGTCCACAACTCAAGCCGATCGATTGCCTCCATCGCCTCACGGACAAGCCGCGTTCCTGCGCCGCGCCCGCGCCACTGCGGCTCGGTGTAAAGCGCATGAATGCGCTCGCCGTCACGCACAACGAAGGCCCGCACGCGGCCCGCTTCACGCCAGACATGCACCTTGCCCTGCATAACAAGCTTGGCCAAAACGCTTGCGTCTTCGTGGCGGCGCCGTGCAACAGGGCCAACCCGCGTGCCAGCCCAGAGGATGCAAAGCAGTCGGGGCAACTGCCACACCCCTGCGCGTGTGAGGCTCACAGTTTGTCTCCCAACAGGAACTCGGCAGCGCGATCAAGCCTAATGTGGGGCGGGCCGTCACCGGGCCTGAGCTCAAGAACAGAGGGCGCGAACTCCATGATCTGGTAGTCAGCATCCAGCCATTCCTGCGCCCCCGCCCGCGCCGGAGCCAGCAGTTTGGCAGGGTCACTCGGTAACTCGCCCGCATAGAACGCCGCCTGCCTGCCGCTGCTCAAAAGCGTGCCGCGCACACAGGGCAGTTTGGCCCCCTCATGTGCCAGCGTGTCTTCAACCGTCGCACGCAGGCTGGCCAGGGCCATCGCACGCGTATCAGCCCCCGCAAAGCCCGCCCTATCGGAGGCTGCGCGCACGAAGGCCTCAACGATGGCAGTCAGTTTAGCGTGCTCCGTGTGGTGCAGATGGTCTGCCTTAGTGGCCGCAAAGAGGATTTTCTCGACGCGCTTGCCCAGAAACAACCGGCTTAGAAAAGCGTTCTGACCGGGCTTAAACGCGCTCAAGATATCGGCCATTGCGCGGCGCATGTCTTCTACGGCAGCGGGGCCTTTGTGGATCGCGCCTAAAGCGTCAAGCAAGACAACTTGCCGGTCGATCTTGGAGAAATGATCGCGGAAAAACGGCGTCACAACGCGCGATTTATAAGCCTCAAAGCGCCGCTCCATTTCGCGGTAAAGCGAGCGACGTGGCGCGCCCTCAACAGGCCTGAGTGGAGCGAAGGTAAGAACCGGCGAACCTGCCAGCTCACCCGGCAGCAAGAAGCGCCCGGGCGAGCAGTCGTAGTAGCCAGCCCCCTGCGCCTGCGACAGATAGTCCGTGAACGCAGCGGCCAAAGCCTGCGCGTCTGGCTCTTCAAGTTTCGCGCCCCCATCGGCAGCGCCCGCAGCCTCCAAAAACGCCGCAGCCTCACTGCGTGGCTCAATCCGCTCAAAGACTTCACCGCTCCATTCGGCATAGCTTTTGTCCATCAAACCCAAATCGAGCAGCCATTCTCCGGGATAGTCAACAATGTCGATATGCACCACGCGCGCGCTCTGAAACCCAGACAACAAGCCCGAGGGCTTTACCCGCAAAGACAGGCGCAATTCGCTGACCGCGCGCGTCGAGTTGGGCCAATGCGGCGTTGGGCCAGTCAAGGCCCCAAGGTGCTCTTCAAAGGCAAACCTTGGCACAGTGTCGTCAGGCTGTGGCTGCAGGAACGCAGCTTCAATGCGCATATTCGCCGTCAGGCCCTGCATGCGCCCACGGTCAAGTAAATTGGCCACAAGCGAAGTGATAAACACCGTCTTGCCTGCGCGCGCCAGGCCCGTCACGCCAAGGCGAATGACGGGTTCAAAAAACACCTCCGACACTGTGTCGGTGACGTTTTCAACCTGCCGTGTGATGCTGTCTGCAATCGCTGTGATCACCAAAACGCTGCCCCTAAATTCTGTTTGTTACCGCTAAGATAGTCAGCATTGGCCCCGCCCGCCAGAGGGGAGCTTTGCGCGATGCTTCCCCGCTTGTGGCAGGCGGCTCTGCACGCTATGCAAACGCCATGCCAAGATATGCTCTCAAAGTCGAATACCATGGCGGGCCTTTTGCTGGCTGGCAAAGGCAAACCGACCAATCCACTGTGCAAGGCGCCATCGAGGCCGCCTTGGCCAAACTCGAACCGCGCGAACACAAGATCGCAGCAGCCGGGCGAACAGACACAGGGGTCCATGCCCTCGCACAAGTCTGCCACTGCGACATGGAGGGAGAATGGGACCCGTTTCGCTTAAGCGAGGCGGTAAACTTTCACCTCAAGCCAAAGCCAATTGCCATTGTAGGCGCTGCGCGTGTTGACGACGATTGGCATGCCCGGTTTTCAGCCCTTGAGCGGTGCTATCAGTTTCGCATGATAGCCCGTCGCGCGCCAGTGACGCATGAACGCGGGCTTGTCTGGCAAGTCAAAGGCAAGCTCGACATCGAGGCAATGCGCGCAGGAGCTGCCCACCTCATTGGGCACCACGATTTCACAACATTTCGCTCAACCATCTGCCAAGCGGCCAGCCCTGTGAAAACGCTGGATGAAATCACCATCACTGAACACAAACTCTCTGTCGGAGCAGAGTTTCGCATCACAGTGCGAGCGCGCTCATTCCTGCACAATCAAGTCCGATCAATAGTGGGAACACTCGAACGCGTGGGCGCAGGAACTTGGGATCCAGACCAAGTTAAAACAGCACTCGAAGCACGCACCCGCTCGGCTTGTGGCCCCGTGTGCTCTCCGGACGGGCTTTACTTGGCTTGCGTGGGCTATGCTGACGATCCGTTTGCGGAAGCATAATTTCGGGCTTTGCAAAGCAAAACCCGACCCACAACCCAACTCACTGGGGGCCAGCCCCCAGACACTGGCTCAACTGGGGGCCAGCCCCCAGACCCCCGGGATATTTCTGGAAAGAAAAAGAGGAGGCTGTTGTGGCCCCCTCTTGAAAAGAGATTAATCTCCTTTTCCTTTCACGGCCATCGGCGTCCCCGCCTGTACCGCAGGATCAAAAGTTACCGATCATAGTTAATAATTTCTTTTTTCTTTCCGAAAATATCCTCGGGGGTGAATGCCGAAGGCAGAGGGGCGCGAGCGCCCCTTTCTCAAAAATAAGAGTATGCGCCCCAGCGCATTCAATTTGTAAGCAGCTCAAGCTTTTCGCGCGAGACGTTCTTCTAGCACTTCGAAAGGCACTCCTGGCTCGTCTTTTGCGCCGCGGATTACCAGCGACGTTTTAACACTCGCGACATTGTCGGCGGCTGTCAGGTCTTCGGTGAGGAAGCTCTGAAAGGTTGACAGATCGGGCGCCACACATTTCAGCACAAAGTCAACTTCACCGTTGAGCATATGGCATTCACGCACCAGCGGCCAGCCATTGCAGCGGGCTTCAAAAGCCGACAGATCGGCTTCCGCTTGGCTCACCAATCCGACCATCGCAAAGACTTGCACTTCAAAGCCCAATTCGCGGGGATCAACCTCTGCGTGGTAGCCACGGATGAAACCAGCGTCTTCCAAAGTCCGAACGCGGCGCAGGCAGGGTGGAGCCGATATACCAACGCGTTTGGCCAATTCAACATTGGTCATACGCCCATCCGCTTGCAGCTCGGCCAGTATTTTTCTGTCAATTTCATCAAGGCGCGTGACGGGCATCATACCCTCCCTAGAGACTGCATTAGTTTTACTTCGTATGCCCCACGCGCAACAATGTTACAAGAGCGCGCAAGATAATTAAACAATCATCAAACCGCACTGGTAACTCCGCAATCGGCCTTTCAAACCTAGGCCTGCGAGGTTATATCGCAAATTCAAGATATCACTGCTGCAAATGGGGGCCAAAATGGCTGAAACGCGTCACACAAAAGTTCTGATCATCGGCTCAGGCCCTGCGGGCTACACCGCTGGTGTTTATGCCAGCCGCGCGATGCTTGAGCCCCTCCTCGTGCAAGGCCTTGAGCCGGGCGGCCAGCTGACCACAACCACCGACGTTGAAAACTACCCGGGTTACACCGAAGTGCAGGGCCCTGATCTGATGATCAAGATGGAAGAGCACGCCCGCGCCATGGGCACCGAGATTGTCGGTGATATCATCACAGACCTTGATCTCTCAGAACGCCCCTTCAAGGCCCAAGGCGACAGCGGCACGCTCTACACTTGCGACGCGGTTATCCTCGCCACGGGCGCACGTGCCAAGTGGCTTGGCCTGCCGACGGAAGAAAAGTTCAAAGGTTTCGGCGTGTCTGCCTGCGCGACGTGCGACGGCTTCTTTTACCGCGGTCAAGAAATCGTCGTGGTTGGCGGCGGCAACACGGCTGTCGAGGAAGCGCTCTTTCTCACCAACTTCGCCAGCAAAGTCACGCTCATTCACCGCCGCGACGAGCTACGCAGCGAGAAGATCCTCGAAGACCGGCTGATGAAGAACGACAAAATCGTTCCGCTCTGGTTCCACGAGATCGACGAAGTCTACGGCACAGACATGCCGCTCGGCGTTGAAGGCGTGAAGGCCAAGAACGTCAAGACTGGCGAGATCACAGACATCCCCTGTAAGGGCGTGTTCATAGCCATCGGCCACGCGCCCGCGAGCGAGCTTGTCAAAGACACGCTCGAGACGCACATGGGCGGCTATGTTGTCACCAAACCTGACAGCACAGAAACATCTATCGCTGGTGTGTTCGCGGCGGGCGATCTCACCGATCACAAATATCGCCAAGCCGTCACGTCAGCAGGCATGGGCTGCATGGCCGCGCTCGAAGCCGAGCGTTTTCTGGCCGAGCAAGAGTGAGATTTGCGGCAAGCCAAGCAAACATCCTAGTGTGAGGCTTGCCAATCACGCAACCGCTCGACACCCATGAAGATACGCTATGGACACTAGATCAGACCTGCCGCAAATTTCAATCGAAGCGCCGCTCTCGGTTAAACATGTGCGCGCCCTTGCGCCCGCTGGCCCGATTGATCATCTCAGCCTATCAGCACCTGATTTCTGCCACGTAAAAATCGCTCGTGAAATCTCCAGATGGCCGTCAGTTCGAGAGATTTCTTTGTTTTGCACCGCCTCAAAAGCGGCCTTACGGCAGCTGCTTGAAACACCGAGGCTAGAGGAGATCTATATCAATGACCTTCACCAGCACAGCTCTCTCAAAGGCATGCTCCTCTCCGCATCCCTGCGCAGCCTCGAGTGCTCATTTGGCCTCTCAAGTGACGACCTCTTAGAAATTTCCAAACTGCCAAACCTGACCACACTGAGCGCCCAAAACGCCCAGTTTTCAGGCGCCGCACTGGAAAGCATCGCAAACATGCCAGAGCTCACCACTCTAAATTTAGAGGGAACAAGCCTAACTGACGAGATGGCCGCGATGCTTGCGTCATCCTCAAAACTCACTAGGCTTGAGATTGACGCAACCCGCGTTAGCGCAAAAGGACTGCGCCACATTTGCCAAATGCAGCAGCTTCAGGCGTTAGATATCTGGGCGCTGAACATCCAAGAGGATGACCTTAGCAGTCTGTCGGCGCTTCCAAATCTGAGCTACTTGTCACTCGGCGGATATGACGGCCAGACCACGCTCACGGCGGCAGGTGTTCTTCCGAGGCTTGCAGCGCTGCCCTCGCTCAAGCGTCTCTGGCTTGACGGAATACCGACTACAAAGCAGCAAGAAGCCGAGCTAAAAGCGCGTTATGAGCACGTCAAAATAACGTTTGAGCCATAGCACCCAGCAAAGCTTCACATCTTGGCAGGAATTTCGACCCCAAGTAGCTTCAGCCCCAGTTCAAGCTGCTTATGCGCCGCCGCCAACAGCCCCAAATGTGACGCAGCAACAGCCGGATCAATCCCCTCAGCCAACACGCGGTTTGACTGGTAAAACGAGTTGGTCGCATTGGCGAGCTTATAGACATGCAGCGCCATATTGCTCGGCTTGCGTGTCTCTATCGAGCGGGCCAGCTTGGCCGGAAACTCGTCAAGCGTTAGCACCAGTGCGCGCGCGCCATCCGTCACCTCCGTAAACGCAGCAGGGGCCAAGCCTGCCGCCTTCGCGTTTTCCATCAAGGAAGCGATCCGCACGCAAGTATACTGGATGTATGGCCCTGTTTTGCCTTCAAATTGCAAAAACTGTTCCATATCAAAGATATAGTTACTCTCTCTGTCATGGCTCAGCTCGCCGAACTTCATCGCCGAGATGGCGATTTGCTCAGCGGTTGCCTCCAAGGCCTCGCCGTCAACGCGGCCCATGTCTTCCAACCGCGCACGGGCTGCAGCGTGCATCTCTTCCATCAAATCATGCAAGCGCATCACCCCGCCCTCGCGGGTTTTAAACGGCTTGCCGTCAGTGCCGTTCACTGTGCCAAAGGCGGTGTGCTCAAGCTTCGCGCGGCCGTTCAGCCCCGTCTGCTCAGCCGCCAAAAACACCTGCTGGAAGTGCATCTTCTGGCGTGCATCAACGACATAGAGGATAAACTCAGGGTCGTCGGTTTCCACGCGGTCAACAATCGTCGCCAAGTCGGTCGCGCCGTAGCCATAGCCGCCGTTGGAGTTGCGCAGCATCAACGGCGGCAGCTTCTTGCCTTCCTTCAGGTGCACAACAATCGCGCCTTCTGAAGGCTCGGCCTCGCCGCGCTCTTCAAGCTGGCTCACAATCGGGCCAAGCATGTCTTGATAGCGGCTCTCGCCATAAAAATAGGTGAACTCACAGCCAAGACGCCCGTAGTCGCGCATGAGGCTGGCTTTGCTTACGTCCACAACCCGCCGCCAAAGTCGCATGTAGCGCGCGTCACCCGCCTGCATAGCTGTCGTCGCGCGGCGTGCACGGTCGCGGAAGTCATCGTCTTCCTTGCTCTTGGCCGAGGCCGCCGGATACCACGCCTGCAAATCTTCCATGGTGATTGGGCTGTCAGCCTCAATCTCAAACAAATCTGGCCGCACATCTTCGATCTGGCTGATCAATTGGCCGATCTGCAAGCCCCAGTCGCCAAGATGCACATCGCTCACCACGTCATGCCCGGCGAACTTCAAAATGTTGATCAAGCCATGGCCCACAATCGCAGTGCGCAAATGCCCGACGTGCATTTCTTTCGCGAGGTTCGGCCCGCCGTAGTCGACCAAAAACTTGCGAGCGCCCGACACAGGTGCCAGCGCGCGCGGGTCAGCCGAAGTCGCGGCCACAAGCCCAACCAAAGCAGCATCCGTTGCCTTGAAGTTCAGAAAACCGGGCTTCACGACTTCGGCCGCAAACAACCCGTCAAGCTCAAGCTCGGCCAAAACGGCAGCGCCTGCTTCCATCGGGTTCATCTTGCGGCTCTTGGCCACGCCCATCAGGCCGTTGCACTGGAAGTCCGCCAGGTCTGGCCTGTCAGACACGCGCACGCCGCCAAACTTGGCGTCATAGCCCACGGCCTCAAAAGCGGCCAAAACGCGGGCCTGTAATGTGTCTATCAGCGTCTGTGTCATGCGCTCGCCCTTTGGTGTCTTGTCTGATGTCCTGAAAGTCGCGCTTTCATAGGCGCAATCGGCGGCAAAGGGAACAGCCAAAGGAAACAGCAAAGCCTTCCCTTGCCCCGCCCTTCTCTGCTATCGCACTCCCCATGAACAGCCATGCAGATATCCTGAACGGCGCAGGCGCGCACGCGAATGTTGAGTTTGTCTCAGCCTACCCAAACCGTCC
This sequence comes from Lentibacter sp., assembly GCA_016744435.1. GTDB lineage: Bacteria > Pseudomonadota > Alphaproteobacteria > Rhodobacterales > Rhodobacteraceae > Lentibacter. The sequence continues at coordinate 16,885 of JADGEJ010000039.1, forward strand.
CCTGCGCGCGGAAGATGCCTACGCCGCCTTCACGGGCGACGTGTTGGCAAACCTGCTCGCGCATTGCGGATGGCAGGTCACGCGCGAATACTACGTTAACGATGCTGGCCCGCAGGCTGACGCTTTGGCGCGCGGCGTGTTCGCTCGGATGAGCAACGCTGATGGGTTTGACCCCGGCGAAACCACAGCCATCACAGACGCCGTGCGCAGCATGATCAGCCCTGATCTGCTCACCGCCGATGAGGCCACATGGCTCCCCGTTGTTCGCCGTGCCGCAATTGACGCAGCGCTTGCTTCGATCAAATCAGACCTCGCCAGCCTCAATGTGCGCTTTGATGTTTTCACGCCCGACAGTGACGTCACCGCAGAGGCCGCTCTGCCAGAGCTTATGCAAGGTTTCGCCACCAAAGGTCTGCTCGCAGATGCCGCTGGCAAAGCCCTTCCCAAGGCTCCCGCAGCGCCAACTGGCCGCCTTACGCTTGATACGCCACAGCTGGGCGACGCCAGACGCCGCCCGCTCACAGGCGCCGAAGGCCGCTATACTTATTTCGCCTACGACCTCGCCTATCATCAGCACAAAATCGCACGCGGCTTCACCCTCCTGCTCGACGTGTTCCGCAAAGATTACGGCAGTTATGGCCCCGGCCTCGCCGCCGCTGTCACGCTCATGAGCGACGGCGCTGCTCAGCTACAAACCTCGCTGCTTGAGCCCGTCCTCGGCGCGCGGCGCGAAGATGCCGCCCCCGCACTTGGCGAGTTGCTTGGTTATTACGGTGCGCACCCCCTGCGCCGGCTTTACCTGAGCCATGAAGCAGGAGCGCCGATTGAGCTGTCCTGCGACGCCGACACGCGCCACAGCTTGCTAGAGGCAGAGGCGCAGCACCTTGCCGCCCTCGCCCTGCCAAGCGCAGCCGCCGAAGAAGCCCTGCTCGCAGGCTACCAAAAGGCGCTACAAACCAGCCTCACCGACATGTCGCCGCAAAGCCTCATGGCCTATACAGATACGCTCGCAGCCGCCCTCACGCAGGCGGGCGCGGCCTCAGACATCGCCAAGGCGCAGCTCACACAATGCCGCCATCTGCTTGGTCTAACCTGATAAGGAACCACAAACATGAGCCTCACAATCCGCCCCATCCAAGCCTCTGATCGCGCCGCGTGGGGCCCGATGTTTACAGCCTACCTCGAGTTCTACGAAACATCTGTGCCCGAAGACGTCTACGAGACGAGCTTTGCGCGCCTGCTCTCGGGGAAAGACCACGAGTTTCAAGGCTTCATCGCCGAGCTTGACGGCACGCCAGTGGGCTTCACCCACTTTCTTTACCACCGCCATATGTGGAGCGCCGCCAACACCTGCTATTTGCAAGACCTCTACGTCGCGCCCGAAACGCGCGGCACAGGCGCTGGCCGCAAGCTCATCGAGGCGGTGCATGCAAAAGCCGCCAGCGACGGCTGCACAACTGTCTATTGGATGACACAGGACTTCAACGAGACAGCCCGCAAGCTGTACGACAGGATCGCAACACTGACGCCCTTCATCAAGTACAACAAACCGATCAGCTGAAGCTGCACTCTGAGCACGCTGCGGTAAGTTAATTCGGCTTAACCTTTTGCGCAAAACTGTATGCACACGTTATGCACTGTCGTATGCATACATAGCTGCATACCGTAGGCACAGTCTCGTTTCGGCCTGCCGCGGGCGTTAACCACACCGCGCGGCGCGTTAACGCTTTTCGCGCGGCACTAGCCCTGCCCGATGTCTTCGCGTGCGATCGAAACCGTTTTGACAATGGCAAAACATGTCTGCCCCTCGCTGAGGTTAAGCGCCGCCAGTGAGCGGCGGGTGATGCGCGCCAGCACCTCGCCGCCAGCGGCCTGTAGTGTGACGATCGCGCCGGGCCCTTCGCCCGTACGCAGCCGCAGCACTTGTCCCTCAATAATGTTGAGCGCCGACAGCCCGATGGGCCGTTCGGTTGCCAAGATCACATCTTGCGCGGCAATGCGCACGCGCAGCGGGCTGCCAACCGGCTGGTTGACCCTTGGCACAACCAGTGTTGCGCCCCCAGCTGTTAGCTCGCTCAAGCCGTCGCCCGCGTGACTTTTCACCTTAGCTTTCAACACAGTACCAACGCCGCGCACCCCGCCTGGGACCAGCGCAGGGTCGGCCAGTATCTCGGCGGGACTGCCGTGTTTTACGACCTTCCCAGCCTCCATCGCGACAACTGTGCTGGCGAGCCTTGCGGCCTCTGAAACCGAGTGGGTAACGTAGAGAACAGGCAGGTTTAACTCGTCACGAAGCCTCTCGAAAAATGGCAGCAACTCGGCCTTGCGCGCACCGTCGAGCGCGGCCAGCGGCTCATCGGCCAGCAGCATCTTGGGCTTGCTCAAAAGCGCGCGCCCCAGCGACACCCTTTGGCGCTCGCCACCCGAGAGTTTCGCAGCACCCCGTGACAGCAAATGGCGGATGCCCAGCATCTCGATAATTTGGTTAACGTCGGCCTCTGACGGCTTGTTAACCGTGAAGTAACGCCCGTAGTTTAAATTCTGTTCTACGCTGAGGTGCGGAAAAAGCCGCGCATCTTGGAACACAAATCCAAGCCCGCGTTTGTGCGGTGGCAAGTGAATGTTTTTTGCGCTGTCAAACAGCACCTGCCCGTCGATCACCAAGTGCCCAGTGTCAGGCGTTACAAGCCCGGCCACCGCATTGAGCAAGGTGGTCTTGCCCGAGCCCGACGGGCCAAACAACACCGTGAGACCCGCCGGAAGCTCTAGCGATGCATCAAGCTTAAAGCCTTCAAATTGCTTGGTTATATTCAACGAAAGCGTCATTTTCCCGACACCCTCCGCGCCACACGTTGCGCCAGATATTCCGACGCCAAAAGCGCGCCCACAGCGATAATGATGGCGATAACAACAAGCTTCACAGCCGAGCTTTCGCCTCCCGGAACCTGAAGAAACCCATAGACCGCCGAGGGCAAGGTTTGGGTCTCACCGGGGATGTTGGAAACAAACGTTATCGTCGCGCCGAACTCCCCCATCGCCTTGGCAAACCCCAGCACCGAACCCGCCAGAATACCGGGAACCGCAAGTGGCAAAGTGATGGTTGCAAACACCCATAAACGCGAAGCCCCAAGCGTCGACGCGGCCTCTTCAAAGCGCGGATCAACCGCCTCGATGGACAGCCTGATAGCCCGAACCATCAGCGGAAACGCCATGATCGCCGCGGCCAGCACAGCCCCCGTCCAGCGGAAAGCCAGAGGCAGCCCGATCGCCTCTAACGCACCGCCAAGAGGGCCTTGTGATCCGAACAGGATCAGCAGCAAATAGCCCGTCACGACTGGCGGCATGACGAGTGGTAAATGCACCAATACATTGAGCAATTGGCGGCCATAGAACGTCCAGCGCGCCAAAGCGTAGGCCACAAAAACCCCAAGCGGCAGGCTAAGAAAAGTTGCCCAGAAGGCAACCTTGAGCGACAGCATCACAGCTTGCCATTCTTCGGGGCCAAGCCAGTTCATGGGCGTTGCTCCGGCAAAGAAAACCCATGTATTTCAAAACTTTCTCGCGCTTGCCCACTTTGCAGAAAGCGCAAATAGGCGGCAGCCGTTGTGCCCGCCCGCGAGGTTAGCGCGGCAGGGTAGACTATCGGTGAATGCGTGCTGGCTTCAAAAACGGCCAAGCTTTGAACCCGAGGCTCAGCCGCCGCGTCGCTTGCATAAACTATGCCAAAATCCACTTCACCACGCGCCACCAAAGCGAGGGCTGCGCGCACATTATCAGTCTGCACAACGCGTGCCGAGAGTGCGTCCCAGAGGGCTAGATTTTCGAGCGCTTGCTTGCCATAGATGCCAGCTGGAACAGCCGTGACAAGCCCCATCGCGATGCGGCCTTCCAGAGTGACAAGGCTCGCAGGAGCAAGCGGATCTTCATGGCTGGTTGAGATCAGCACCAGTTGATTGCCGACCAGATCAACGCGGCTTTCCGAAGTGGTGGCCCCTTGTTTTTCGAGCAGGTCCATCCAGTCCACGTTGGCTGAAATGAACACATCGGCAGGGGCCCCCTGCCCGATCTGACGCGCCAGTGCTGACGAGCCGGCATAGACGAGACGCAGCTCATCGCCCGTCTTTTTTTCAAATGCGGGCCGTAGATCATCAAGCACTGTTTTGAGGCTGGCAGCCGCAAACACTGTCACCGTTTCAGCCTGCGCAACCACAGCCCAACTTAGCGCCAAAACCATGAGTGCCAGTTTGAGGAAATGTCGAGCGCTCAAGTGCATTGCGAGCCTGTCCTTGTATTTGCAATCTGCCCAATAGCCTTACGCAAAAGCTTGGCCTGTCTGCAAGCGTCTGCTCCATAACTCAAACGATTATTGACTAATGCTGTCTGATTTTCTGGCCTTTTCCGCGCCACCTAGGCATTCTGGCGTTGAGCTACCGGCGCCGCCATGAGGGTGCGATAGTGATGCGCCCCGGAGCCGCGCCACCTCCGACTGGGGCTATTCTGTGCGCGAAGTGGCCACGCCTGAGTGCGTTTTGCACTTCAAGACCGACTGTTCGCTGCTTGATGACGAGACCATTCTGTCAACCAAGCGCCTCGCAGCATCAGGCTGTTTTAAAGGCTATAACGTCATAAACACAGCCGAAGGCGAAGAAGTATGTGCCAACACCATTCGCTTTAACGAGTTGGTTATCATGCCCGCTGGCTTCCCCAAAACCGCCGAAACACTCGACAATGCCGGCTACACCGTTCGCGAAGTCGGTAATTCGGAAGCAGCCAAACTCGATGGTGGCATGTCGTGCCTCTCATTGCGATTTTCCCCGCCGATAGCTTAACCAATCAGAAAACGCTGGGGTGACAACCCCGCCTGAAACCAACTCACAAAGCTGTGGATAGAGTAAACCGGCAGGCCCGTTTGCTGAGCAATCTCTCCGGCGTAAGGCACCATGTTGGTGCACTCCAACACAATGGCGCTGATGCCTTCATTTCGGCTCACAAGTTGTTCTGCGGCCTCAAGCATTTCTTTGCGGCAAGCCTCAAAGTCCATCTCCGGTAGGTCAGCTAATATAGGCCCAGCAAACGCGCCTATCGGGTCCATTCCCTGCAATGGCGTATCTGGGTGCGCACCTGCTGCAGTCAAATGAGCGGTGGTTAGGCTTTCCGCAGAAATCGTCAGCACGCCAGCCCGCTTTCCGCTTGGTAACATCGTATCTACCATCGGTAATTGCATCAATGACGAGCTGGCAAAGGGCACTCCTAGCGCTGACTTCAACTCATTCTGCATCAAGGCAAGAAAGCCGCAGGACGTTGTGATGCCCGTGCAGCCTGCCTGCACGAGTTCACGGCCTGCTGAGACGAAAGCGCCAAACAACTCGGTCGGGTCTTGCAAGACAACTTTCTGCGCGCTTGCGCCTTTCACAACGCGATATTGCACCGGAAAACCCCAACTCAACGGATTGCCGATATCGCCAACGGGGCGCGGGAAACATGTCTCGAGCATCAATACCCCGACGGCGGCTTGCTTATTATTTACAGCATTATTTTGCATGTCAGCCTCCGCAGTTTCGGCTCTGAATATGGCTCATTTCCCTCACTCCAAGCAACCCCAGCTAGCGTGTACGTTCAATTGGAGCGCCGCTTGCCGAGTAAGGTTGGAGCTCGCGCAACAACACATTCAAGAAATCTTTGCCGACTTGCGACAAGGGCCGCGTAGCAGATGTTATCACAGCCATATCCATCACGATGGTTGGCTTAAACGGGCGCGCAACGACGCGCGTGTCTTCGTCAAACTCAAGGCTGAAACGGTCTAGCAGCGAGACGCCCATCCCCTCTTTGACAAAGCTCAGCAAGTTCTTGAACAAATGCGAATGCACACGCGTTCGCAATGTAACCTGCGCCTCCTCAAAGGCCGCTCGCAAACGGCGTTGGGTAATATGATCAGGCCCCATCACAACAAACGGCTCATTCTCGAGTAATTCGGGCGTCAGCACATCGTGGCGGGCCAACGGATTGTCTCTGTGCAAGGCAAGCTGCGTTTCAACGTGCAGCGGATAGACATGCAAATTATCATAGAGCATCGGCATCTCACATATGCCAATTTCAAACAATCCTGCGACAACCCACTCTTGAATTTTTGATGAATACTGCGACTGGAACGAGATATTCATATCAGGCCTGTCTTGCGCAAATTCGGCTATCACCTTGGGCACAAAGCCAAATGATATCGAGTGTTGCGAAGCGACTTGCAGCTGCCCTGCCTGTTTGTTTTGCAGATCAACCACGGTTTGGGTGACGTGATCCAGCCCGCGCACAACGGTGTCAATCTCTCGATACATCAAGCCCGCTTCCGGGGTCTGCACCAAGCGGCCATGCACCCTCTCAAACAACTTGAGCCCCGTTTGACGCTCCAGCTCGGCAAGCAAGTTGGAAATACCAGGTTGAGAAATGCCCAATGCGGCGGCAGCACCTGTGACGGTGCCTGTTTCAACGATGGCGTGAAAGGCTTGAAGCTGGCGAAATCTAAGGCGCATTCGAATAAAATATCACTTTTTTTGATGTGAATACCACTTAATAGTATTTGAAATGATGCACCCCCTTCGTCAAGCTCGGACTCTGGTCAGGGGTTAATTGTGAAATCAAAACATGTCGTCATAGTCGGAGCAGGAATCGTCGGTGCTGCCTCAGCGATTTGGCTGAGGCGCGCTGGCTTTGAGGTTACGCTGATCGACAAGGGCGAGCCGGGTATGGGCGCGTCTTATGGCAACGGCTGCATTCTAGCGAGTTGCTCGGTTGTGCCCGTCACTGGCCCTGGCCTTATTCGTAAGGGCCCTGGCTACCTTGCGGATCCAAACTTCCCTCTCTTCATGCGCTGGAGTTACCTGCCCAGATTGGTGCCGTGGTTGGTGCGCTATATGTCTCACGCCAATGCCGGTGATACCCAACGTATCTCAAAAGGGCTGACGACAATAGTTGGTGACAGCCTAGAGCAACACCAAGCCCTCACCGCTGGAACGGATGCCGCAAAATGGGTAAAAGAATCATCCTATAGCTTTGCATACAAAGACAGACATGCCTTCAAAGACGACGCCTTCGCTTGGGGACTTCGCCGCGATGCAGGCTTTGTGCCCGAGCTTGTTGAGGGCGGCGCAGTTCAAGAACTCGAACCAATTCTGAACAGGAACATCGGCCTGCTGGCTGTGATGAAAAACCACGGTTTTATCCTCAACCCCGGCCTTTATGTGCAAGATCTCGTCAAACTTCTTGAAAATCTCGGCGGGCGGTTTGTGCGCGCCGAAGTAAAAGATTTTGAGCTGAGCGCTGGCCATGTCAGTGCCGTTGATACCACCGAAGGGCGCTTTGAATGTGACAAAGCGGTAGTCTCTTCAGGTGTCTGGTCAAAGCCCCTGATGCAAAAGTTGGGCCTCACAGTGCCGCTTGAAGCTGAGCGCGGATATCATATTGTCTATGAAAACCCGAGCCAGACGCCCAACAACCCGATGATGCTGGCATCTGGCAAATTTGTCGCCACCGCTATGAACCAAGGGCTGCGCTGTGCTGGTGTCGTTGAGTTTGGCGGGCTGGAACCAACCCCTTCAAAAGCCCCATTGGCGCTGCTGCGTCGCAAGGTAAAAGACGTCTTCCCCAACATGACCGCATCCCGCGAAGAAGAGTGGCTTGGCTTTCGCCCCGCCCCCTCCGACAGCCTCCCACTCATTGGCGAAGTGGGCAACTCTGGCGTCTTCGCGGCTTTCGGACATCACCACATCGGATTGACAGGCGGGCCAAAAACAGGCCGACTGGTCGCCGATATGATTGCAGGCAATCATTCCAATAACGATATGCGCCCATTCGAGCCAAAGCGGTTCGCCAAGGGCGGATGATAAGAAACGAACTCCAACTAAGGGAAACGACTATGAAAACTCTAACACAGAAACTCAGCACAGCAGCGGCAAGCGTCGCATTGACGATGGCGGCAAGCGCCGCGTCGGCCGAAAAGTGGGACATGCCAATGGCCTATGCTGCCACCAACTTCCATTCTGAAATGGGTGTCGTCTTTGCTGACAAAGTCCGCGAATACACCGGTGGCGATATCGACATCACAGTACACCCGGGCGGCTCGCTCTTTAAGGGTGGCGAAATCAAACGCGCGGTGCAAACGGGCCAAGCCCCGATCGGCGAGCGCTTTATGTCGGCCCACGCCAACGAAGCGCCGCTGCTTGGCTGGGACAATCTGCCATTCATCGCGACAACCTATGAAGAGAACGACAAGCTTTGGGCCGCGGCGAAAGACAAGGTCAACGCGCAGCTCTCAGATCTCAACCTCGTAGCGCTTTACACCTGCCCGTGGCCTGGACAGGGTTTTTATTTCAAAAAAGAAGTAACCTCGTCAAAAGACACGCAGGGCGTCAAGTTCCGTTCATACAACACAGCCACGGCAACTTTTGCTGAAGAGCTGGGCATGATCCCAGTGCAGGTCGAAGCCGCAGAGTTGAGCCAGGCGTTGGCAACAGGCGTGGCAGAAGCCTTCATCTCATCAGGCTCAACTGGCTATGACCGTAAAGTCTGGGAAACGCTGACGCATTACTACAAAGTCAACGCATGGCTGCCGCGCAACTACGTGATGGTCAACAAGGGCGTGTGGGAAGGCCTCAGCGCCGACATGCAAGCCAATGTTCAAAAAGCAGCTGACGAAACAGGCTCAGCCTGTGCTGCGAAGTCTTCAGAGCTTGCCAGCTGGTATTTCGAGCAACTCGAAGCCAACGGAATGAAAGTTGAAGACGCGGGCCCCGAATTCCTTGCGGAGCTTCAAGCAATCGGCACCAAGATGACAGCTGATTGGTTGGCGACTGTCGGCGACGACGGCCAAGCCATTCTTGATGCATACAAGGCCAACTAAGGCGGCTATTGGCGGCTCCTGTCCTGTGATCGGGGCCGCCGTTGAGACATACTCCCGGGGGAACGTAGATGAGAGATTGGCAACCATTTTTGGGACTGCCATTGTGGGTTTGGCTGTTTGTCTTGCCCTCATGTTTGGCGGCTTACTGCCTTTGGAGAGGCCCCTCTGCTGAGCGCCTGTTGCGCCCCATATGGCGCGTGCTCGACAAGGTTTACCTCGCGTCTGGTGTTCTGGCTTCAATTTTCATGGTCACCATTCTCATACTGATCATCGGGCAGATGGTAGCGCGTTGGGCCTCGCTCACCTTTCCAGGCTCAACCGAATATGCCGGCTATGCTATGGCCGCGACCTCTTTCTTTGCGCTCGCTTATGCCCTGACCCAAGGCGCGCACATCCGCGTGTCCATCTTGCTTAACCTCAACAACCACACCAAATTTTGGCTCGATGCGCTGGCGATGCTGATTGCCGCTGTCACGGCCACCTATTTCGCGCGCTACGCGATCAAGACCAATATAATGTCAGAGATTCTCAACGATCGCACTCAGGGCCAAGATTTCGTGCCAGAATGGCTGCTGACGTTCTTTTCCATGTTCGCCAACTCCCCCGACAAATGGGCGGAAATGTGGGCCAACACTGGCTCGGAGTGGGTTTATACTCCAGTCTGGTTGCCGCAACTGCCAATGTCGATCGGCACGGTTTTGTTGGCCGTCGCAATCTGGGATTACCTAATCCGCTTGCTTGTACTACGAGAAACGCAAATTCATGGGGAGGTTTTGGAATGAGCGAGATCTATGCAACCTTAATCTTCCTCTTCGTTCTCTTCGCCTTGCTTGGCGGCTCTGTCTGGATCGGGCTTGCCTTGATGGGTGTCGCTTGGGTCGGCATGGAGCTGTTCACTATGCGCCCAGCTGGCGACGCCATGATCACTACCATCTGGACAGGCGCCTCAAGCTGGACACTTACAGCCCTCCCGTTATTCATCTGGATGGGTGAAATTCTCTATCGAACGCGATTATCCGAAGATATGTTTCGCGGCCTCGCACCGTGGATGCGCTTCTTGCCGGGCGGCTTACTGCACACCAATATCGCGGGCTGTACCATCTTTGCTGCAGTGTCGGGCTCTTCAGCAGCTACCCTCAACATGGTTGGCAAAATGTCGATCCCTGAGCTGCGTGAGCGCGGCTACCCCGAGTATATGATCATCGGCACGCTTGCAGGCGCGGCCACACTCGGCCTTATGATTCCGCCGTCTCTGACGCTCATCGTTTATGGTGTGACAATCAACGAAAGCATCACCAAGCTGTTTATGGCTGGTGTCTTCCCCGGCCTCGTATTGGCCTCATTATTCATGCTCTACATCATGGCGTGGCACTTCGTTTACCCCGACCAACGCCCAGAGCCTGAACCCAAAATGCCGTTCAGCAAGATGATGTCGGAAAGTCGCTTCCTGCTGCCGCTCTTCGGCCTTGTTTTTGTTGTCATTGGCTCAATGTACTTGGGATATGCCACGGCCACAGAAGCCGCCGCTGTTGGCGTTGTCGGCGCTCTGGCTCTATCGTTCGTGCAAGGCTCGCTGAAATGGGAGACATTCCGCGAAAGCCTCATGGGGGCCACCAAGACCTCGGCGATGATCGCTTTCATCCTCATGGGCGCGGCGTTCTTATCGCTCTCCATGGGCTTCACAGGCTTGCCGCGCGCACTGGCTGAGCTTATCGACAGCTACAACCTCTCTCCCGTCGCGCTCATCGCTGTGCTGACTCTTTTTTACTTGGTCCTCGGCATGTTTATGGACGGGTTATCATCGGTCGTTCTAACTATGGCGATCGTCGAGCCGATGATTCGCCAAGCTGGCATTGATGTGATCTGGTTTGGCATCTTTCTCGTTGTGGTGATTGAAACCGCGCAGGTCACACCACCCATCGGCTTTAACCTTTTCGTGCTGCAAGGTATGACACGTCATGAGATCGGCTATATAGCCAAAACAGCGATCCCAATGGTCGGCCTCATGCTGCTGATGGTGGTGATCTTGGTAGTCTTCCCCGAACTCGCAACATGGTTGCCAGAAAACATCCGGCAAGGGCCGAGCGGCTAGGCGCTCATGATACAAGCGTTCGGCCTCCTCGCACGCTATGGACGTTTCGTACTCGTGGCAGGCCTCATTGCGGGGCTCGCGCTCCCTACCCTAGCTATCGCGCTCAAACCGTGGCTCACTGAATTGGTGCTCTTGCTTTTGGGGCTTACAGCCTACCGTGTCGGGCTGTACGAAGCCGTTCAAGGCCTTCGCGCCTTACGCGCCACTCTCAAGGTTGTGCTCGCCTATCAGCTCCTCTTGCCCCTCGTTGCAATCATCGTTTTCGCAGCCTGTGGCCTTGCCCAAACACCCGTCGCCTTGGCCCTCACGTTAATGCTTGCCGCTCCGTCTGTTACGGGCGGCCCAAGTATGGCAACCTTGCTTGGACACGAACCCGAACCAAGCTTTCGTCTGCTGATCGTGGGGACAGCGCTGCTGCCGCTCACAGTCATTCCTGTGTTCCTGTTTTCGCCAGAACTGGGCAGTCTCGCGGAAACTCTCGCAGCTTCTGGGCGCTTGCTGCTGTCGATTTGCGCAACTATTGCGCTGGCCTTCGCACTGCGCCACGTCACACTTCCGCAGATGTCAGAGTGCCAAAGTCGCGCTGTCGACGGTGTCACGTCACTTGCGCTCTTCACTATTGTCATCGGCTTGATGAGTGCTCTCGGACCAAGCCTCACGGCCACGCCTTTAAGTGTCGCCAGATGGCTAGCCATTGCTTTCGCGGCCAATCTCGGCTTACAGGCTCTTGCCTTCGCAGCACTCAAACAGAAAGGCTATGGCGCCGCTGCTGCCCCAATGGCGGTCATTGCAGGCAACCGCAATGTAGCGCTGTTTCTTGTTGCGTCACCTGTCACCCAAACGGAAGAGTTCCTTATCTTCCTCGGCTGTTACCAGATACCAATGTACCTCACACCGATCTTGATGCGACCACTCTTGGGCAAGCACAACTAGATTGTTGTTAAGTTTGGGAAATGGCAGGGGCGTGGGGGCTCGAACCCCAGACCTACGGTTTTGGAGACCGTCGCTCTACCAACTGAGCTACACCCCTAAAGTGAGCTTCCGGATAAAACGCGCAGCAATGGAAATCAAGGCGTTTTTCGCACCAAGGTTACAATTAGCCTCACCAGTGCAAGGGGAACAGTTCTAAGCCGTGATATTTGCAAGGACTTTGGCTGCATAGGCCGCTGATTTGTGACTTGCATCTCCCTTCTCCGCGGCTCCATCGATTGCATAGCAGGGATCTGTGAACATCCCTTTCACTACTGTATCTTCAGGTTGGGCTACGAAGCGCAAACCACGGTTTTCAAACGCAGCCTCCAATGCCCTCCAAACACGCGCGCGCGCAGCAGGGCCTGCCGTTTTTACCAGTGGATAATCAGCCAGTACGCGCCCCTCTTCAGCCTGATCAACAACTCCCCAAACAGGAAAACCAGCAGAAACAAACACAACCTCGCGTGCCCCCTTGGCTTTGAGTTTTTCAGCCATCCGCACGCTACGCCGGTCTTGCAAAAACGCGTTCGCGGCATGTTCTAACACGGCGTCGCTGACGGCACACTCACCATTGGCAAACAACGCCAAATAGGGCGCGAAAAATTCAGCCAAGCGCAATCGCACTCCGTAGAAGACGAATAGATCAAAGTCGCGAGCTTTGAGCAGATTTCGCCCATTCCCATTGACTAAAAGAACCATTTTTTCGGCTTCGGGCTTGATAGCCCGTATGGCCCCTTTACCAAAATGAATATGTCTAAATTCGGGGCCAGCAACCCCCCAAAACTCATGCTCCCAACCGTCAAACGCAAGCTTGCCTTCGTCCATCGCGCGTTTGACGGTTGCAATGTTACTATCACCGAAAATAACCAACCTCTTACTTTGTAAAGGCATCCAAGAGCTCCTCTTCGCACTTCACATCACTATTGGCTTTCGTTCGGCGTTTGCTCTTCTTGGGCTTTCCAATCTCGGGTTCGGTTGCAACCTGTTGCTCACCAAACGCTCTGGCTTGTTCCGTGAAGAAATGTTCCATCACAGTTGCAATACCTGCTGGTTCAACGCTGCGCATGTTTGGTCCGTAAAACATACCTCTAAACACAGGTTGCGTGATGATCTCGTAGGATGGAAAGTAATCAACCCACGCGTTTCTCTTCGCGGCCTCCCCTGCAACTGCTCGCAAAACAGCCTTTGAGTGCGAGGTCGCTATCAAAACATGCTCGCCAGACGCGCTTGCAATCAACGGGACCGGCGAGACCGTTAGTAAGACATTCAACTTCTCGTTTTCGCTACGCATCAATGTAAGGGCAGCATCGAGATCATCACCGATCTCAGAGACAGAAGCATTGTGAAATTTGTGCTTCTCCGCGTCAAAATCGTCACCCGCAATTGTGCCGGGACAAAGAGCATACTCCATTCCCGTCGCCGCATTGCGCCAGCTCTCCGTCAAACCGAGTGTAAATATAAAGACCTGTGCCTCGCGTACCGCGCCTCGGATCGAAGCCAATGTTGCACGGCGAGCGTCTATTAGCTCTTCACGGCTGGCAAAGCCTTCAGGCTCGATAACTGGGCGCAGCGGATCATACCAGCGTCCGTCAGCTTCCCAAATCTCGCCCGTTTCGGCATCCGAAAAGGCCAACCTGAGCCACTGCAACAGCATTTTCGGCGTGTAGATATTTCCGGTACGGAAACTGAAGATGCCATAGTTGAATGCCCTCGCGTCATCTCCACGAATCCAGGGCGGCGCAGGCTCTGCATCAAGCCAGCGATACCCGCGCTCTGCGAGAGCACGTCCGATATGCTGAGCAAAGCAACTGCCGGCGGTAACGATCTTGTCTGCAGGGGCTATCTCAAATTGCGGCGTCCAAAGCCGCGAAAGGCCATGTGGTCCGACTTCGGCCACCGCTAGGCGCCAAAAGGCATGGCTGGGCAGCAATTCGTAGGGATTGGTCATGATATCCGAGCCTAGTATTGTTTCCATAATGGTAACAAAGTGCACAGATACTCACAACAACCTCCCCGACAGCAAAAGGGCCGCCCGTTTGGGCAGCCCTTCGCTATTTCGGTGCTGGTGGGTTCTCATTGCTCTTACGAGCAATTGCCACCCTGTAACAAAG
>JADGEJ010000040.1 GCA_016744435.1 Lentibacter sp.
GTCGCCGTTCACAACAACCGAGCCGTTGGCTGGGTCTGTTGCGCCGGTTACTGTGAGCGGATCGCTCTCTGGGTCGGTGTCGTTGGCAAGAACCGAGATCACAACGGGTGTGTCGATGTCGGTTGTGTCGTCATCGGCGTTGGCTGTTGGCGCGGTGTTTGTGTCTTCTTCTACAACAACGGTGATTTCGGCAGTGCTCGTGTTGCCTGCTTCATCAGTGATTGTGTAGTCAAACAGCTCAGTTCCCGTGAAGCCCGCGTCTGGTGTGTAGGTGATCGTGCCATCCGCGTTGATCACGGCCGTGCCGTTGTTTGGCGTTTCAACCGAAGTCACAGTCAGATCGTCACCTTCTGGGTCGGTGTCGTTGCCAAGAACGGAGATAACAACTGGTGTTTCTTCTTCTGTGGTTTCAGCATCGTCATTCGCAGTTGGTGCCGAGTTCGGATCGCCCACTGTAACAGTGACGACCGCTGACGAGTAATTCCCGCCCTCGTCTTCAACTGTGTACTCGAATGTGTCCGTGCCAGTGAAACCAGCGTTTGGCGTGTAAGTGATCGTGCCGTCGCCATTAACTACGATTGAACCATTCGTAGGATCAGACGCGTCAACAACGTTGAGATCGTCACCTTCTGGGTCTGTGTCGTTGTCGAGAACCGAGATCACAACTGCGGTGTCTTCATCGGTGGTCGCTGCGTCGTCCATCGGTGTCGCTGGATCGTTCGGGCCCGGGTCTGTCACAACAACAGTCACAGAGGCCGTCGAAGTGCCACCTGACGGGTCTTCGATTGTGTAATCAAAGGTGTCAGTGCCGGTGAAACCAGCGTCTGGCGTGTAAGTGATCGTGCCGTCGCCGTTCACAACAACCGAGCCGTTGGCTGGGTCTGTTGCGCCGGTTACTGTGAGCGGATCGCTCTCTGGGTCGGTGTCGTTGGCAAGAACCGAGATGACAACAGTCTCATCGGTGTTTGTCGCGTCGTCGTCGTCGTTGGCCGTTGGCGCAGCATTGCCCGGTGTTACGCAAACTGTGACAGTTGCAGTTGCTGTGTTGCCTGCTGTGTCTTCGATCGTGTATTCAAACGTTTCTTCACCATCAAAGCCAGCGTCTGGGGTGTAGGTGATTGTGCCATCTGCGTTCACAACAGCCGAGCCATTGGCTGGGTCTGTCGCACCAGTAACTGTCAGCGCGTCGCCTTCAGGGTCACTGTCGTTGGCCAGAACGTCGATAACATACGAAGCCGCGCCAGTGCAGTCTTCCATGTCATCCTCGGCAACGGGCGCTTCATTGTCTGTCGCGTCGATTGTTGAGAAGTGAACATCTGAAACCATGACTGTTTGCTCGCCACCGGCGGCATTGGCATATTCGATTTCGATGTAAGAAACTGGTCCGGCAATGCTGACCAATGTCGAAGCGTCGCCATCTGTATAGAGCGAATTGGATGCGCCGCCTGTGAGCGTGTTGCCGTTCGCGTCAACCGAGGAACCGGGAACAAGGTTGACCGGAATTTCTTGGCCATCGGGGCCATAGGCACGGATTGTAACGATATCCTGGTGATCGGCTGAACCCGGGTCAATGTCGTCGCCGCCGCCGTCAACGTCGTTGATACGGAAGGTTACGTCTTGAACCGCGTCATCATAGAGCGCGTTTGACGACGAGAAGTCGATCGTGGTCGTCGAGGTGTCATCAATGCCGCCTTCGCCGCCCTGCCCGTCAAGCTTAAGGTAAGACTGATCGCTGATCCCGTCTGAGGCTTCGGCATAGCCGGGCGCATTAAAGGTGACCGCGTTCGCGCCTTCGTCTATCGCTTGATAACCGATGGTGACGTCAACGCCGCCCGTATCAACACTTTCGCCGCCTTCAACAGGCGTTCCATAGGCACCCAAGTCGCCCCAGTTCAAAAACAGATCAGCCATTGTAGACCCTTCCTACTTACACCACGACGGGGAAACCCCGTTCGCCGAATGAAATGGACGCAATACGGCAAGCCGCGCGATCCGCTAAATCTTCGCGAGACACAGGTGAACAGTCGAAAAGGAATGCAGCAGAGGGAACGCGCACAGGTGCGCATTCAGTATTGGCAGCATTGCTCCGAGACCAAGCAAAATGGTTTCGAAGCTCTTTTCGCATCATCCAGATGCATCGCAGTTTGCGGTCGCCCCCGTGACCATCACACTACGCCCCCCAGTTGGGCATCCCTACTACTACGGGTTTTATCTCAGCCTCAAAAGACATATTTGGTGGGAAAACCCAAGAAAGGCTCCCCCTTTGCCACGGTAGGCCAATCACAACCTGCCTTATTTCGAAGGGTTTGGCGGTGTTTTTCAACGTTCGGCAACACGTTAAAACCGTATTAATGGCCTGTTTTTACTAAGATTAAAGCAAAATTGGCCGCGTGAACGATCAGAAGGCTCAGAAGTTATTGTTTCCTGAGGGAAAACAATTAACCGACCCATTCCAAACACGAAGATTTCACCTTAGGGTTGAATGAGTTCAAAAATGATTGGTCACGTTTGCGAGAGCAATCTGCGGCGTTGCGCGCAATTGGCCACGATTGAGAGAAATTGCCACAATTCGAACAGCGAATCGGAAGCCTTGTTCCACCGAATCAACGGCTTGGAACCCGCTGTTGTTTAAGCCAAAGCTTGCCTGCCAGTTGTTTTGAGAGTGCTGGAGCAGTTTCGCAACCTGTCGCGCAAAAAACCACGCAAACAAGATGCAGACTCAAGTTGCGAGGCGGTTCACCACGCAACACCACAACATACCCCGTCGGCGCGAAGCAAATCTCAGAAGTTCCGCAGTGGTTACTCAGTGCTTTCTGAAAGTTTTGGTGGTGCCCAAGGTGGGACTTGAACCCACACTCCCGTTAAGGAATCGGATTTTGAATCCGACGCGTCTACCATTCCACCACTTGGGCCACGGGAGGCGGTTTAGCGCTTTGTGCGGCGTTGGAAAAGCCCAAAATCACACTTTGATGATGGATTCCCGCTTGTTGAGCGCTTCAATGTCCATTCCCGCGAGTTTCTTATAGGCTGCGGCTGAGTTTTCAAGCTCATCCGTGCTCATCACGTCGGAGATGTCGTCAAAGCCGTCGGGCGCGCGTTCGGCCACGATATCAAGCACGCGGTCAGGGCCATCGCCCCTGTTGGCCAGCACCAGCGCGTTCACTTTCTCACGGCGCTCGACATCATAGGCGTCCAGCGCCTCCGACGTAAGGCCCTTGTCGCGCAACTCTCGCGCCAGAACCCGCGCATCGAGGATAGCCTGGCTCGCGCCGTTAGAGCCGATCGGATACATCGCATGGGCCGCATCGCCCAGCAGTGTCATCCGACGGTGGCTCCAGCGCGGCAGCGGGTTGCGGTCAACCATCGGGTACTCGAAGATGCTGTCGGCCGCGCGGATGGTGGCGGGCACATCAAGCCAGTCAAACGACCAGTCTTCAAACGCTGGCAGGAAGTCTTCAAGCTGGCCTTGACGGTTCCAGTCTTGCTCGCGCCAAACATAATCCGCGGGCATCGCGCGGTCGGCGATCCAGTTGATCTCGCAGGTGCCATCTCCATAGTCGTGGATCGGGTAGCAGACAAACTTGCAGTCGCGCTTGCCAGCCATCGCCATTGTGCGGCCAGTGAGGAAGTTGGGGCCGCGCGTTGTGCCGCGCCACATCATCGTGCCGCCCCAATGGGCTGCGCCTTCGTCAGGGTAGAGTTCTGCGCGCGCCGCTGAATTAATGCCATCAGCGGCGACAAACACTGTGCCTGTCGCCTCGCCATGGCTTTCGCCTGTCGCGCGGTCATGTAAGGAGACAACGATACCGCGGGCTTTCTCTTCCCAACTGCGCACCGCACTGCCCATAACAATGCAGTCATCCCCTGCTCGCGCCTTCAAGGCCCGCATCAGCAGCATTTGCATCTCGCCACGGTGAATAGAGTACTGTGGCCAGTTGTAGCCTGCGAATGCACCACGCGGCTCACGCCAGATCTCGCCACCCTGTGCCGAGAAATAGCCGACCTCTTGAGTGCGCAGCCCGACAGCCTCTAGCTCGGCCTCAAGCCCCAACTCAAACAACTCGCGAATAGCATGTGGCTGTACGTTGATACCCACGCCAAGTGGGCGCACCTCACGCACTGCTTCAAAGATTTTGAAGTCGATGCCAAGCTGGTGCAAAGAAAGCCCCAAGCTAAGCCCGCCGATCCCCGCGCCCGCGATCAAAACCGTCATTTGACTACTCCAATATGTGCTCATTCAAAGTTTAGCCCCGCCAATGCCTTGACGCCAGCGCAAAACCCCTGCCCTATGCGTAAAATAATAAGATACGAGCAGACCATGTTGCGCAACCTATACGGCTGGACAATGCGCCTTGCCGAGCACCCACAGGCCTTGTGGTGGCTCGCGATCATCGCGTTCATAGAAGCTTCGGTGTTTCCGATCCCGCCAGATATCATCATGATCCCGATGATCCTTGCGCGCCCATCGCGGGCGTTCCTGATCGCGACGGTGGCTTTGGCAGCCTCTGTTATTGGCGGGCTCGCGGGCTATGCTATTGGCGCTTTGGCGTTTGAAACCATTGGCCAGCCTATCCTCGCGAGCCTCGGGAAGGCCGATGCTGCGGCTGAGTTCAACACCCGCTTCAACGACTTTGGCTTCTGGGCCGTGCTGATCGCGGGCATGACGCCGTTTCCTTATAAGGTGATCACCATCATGTCAGGCTGGACGGGTATGCCACTCGCGACCTTTATTATCACGTCAATCGCCGCGCGTGGCTTGCGCTTCTTCATAGTCGCCGGCTTGCTCTGGAAATTCGGCGCACCAATTCGTGATTTCATAGAGAAGCGTCTCGGCCTTATGTTCATCTTGTTTATTGTGCTCCTTTTGGGCAGCTTCTATCTGGTGAAATACATATGACACTTTCTCGGCCTCATTTGATCTTGTTGGCAGCTGGTGGCTCGGCTGCGGCCATGCTTGGCGCGTTTGCGTTTCAATATATCGGCGACATGCCGCCCTGTAAGCTGTGCTATTGGCAGCGCTACCCCCATATAGCTGCAATCGTGATTGGCTTTGTTGCGCTGCTTATTCCAGGCCGGTTCTGGCCATTGATGGGCGCTTTGGCGGCCCTCACCACTGCGGCTCTCGGCGTTTATCACACTGGCGTTGAGCGCAAGCTTTGGGCCGGGCCAACCAGTTGCACCTCCGGTGACATCAGCGGGCTCTCTTCGTCTGAGCTGATGGAGAAAATCCTGACAGCCCCGATTGTGCGCTGCGACGAAGCTCCATGGGAGCTTTTCACCCTGTCCATGGCCAGCTGGAACGCGGTCTTTTCTATAGCGCTGGTTCTGGTCTGGCTGGTCGCCGCAAAAACCCGCGTTTAGCCCTTACTTCTTGGCGCTCAGCAAGAGCGAAGTTTCGCTGGTGCTCACCCCGTCGAACTTGCGGATCAGGCTCAGCACCGCGTCAAAGCTTTCGAGGCTATCGGTGCCTATTTCGGCGATAACATCCCAACGCCCGTTGGTGCTGTAAACATGGCGCACCGCACTTAGGCCTTTGAGCTGGCGCACAATCCGCTCGGCGCCCTTGCCCTCGATCCCGATCATCATCAGCCCGCGCACAGGGTCAGCCGCGCTGTCGCTTTTCAGGACAACGGAATACCCGAGTATCTCGCCGCTGCGCTCAAGCCGCTCAATGCGGTTGCGCACTGTCGCGCGCGTTACACCCAGCTCAAGCGCCAAATCTGACAGTGAGGCACGCGCGTTGTGACGCAAGGCCGCCAGAAGCTTGCGATCAAAATCGTCCATATCGTTAATAACCTCACCCATTTTGGCACCTAATAATGCCAATTGATCACTTTGCTGACTCACAAGCAAACCAAATTGAGTGCTAAATCGAACATGCGACAGGATAAAGGACTGCTCTTCATGGACAACATCATACTGATTGGTGCGCCGCTGGACTCGGGAAAACGTAGCGCTGGCTGCCTCATGGGGCCTGATGCCTACCGCACCGCAGGGCTTGCCCCCGCGCTGAGCGACCTTGGCTACAAAGTGAGCGATTGGGGCAATCTGTCCCCCGCCGAGCACCCCCATGATGACCCTGAGGCGCATATCTACGCCCATCGCGAAACCATTGGCTGGACAAACCGCCTGATGCGCGCCGGGCAAGAGGCGATGTCTAAGGGCCTGCCGATCTTCCTTGGCGGCGACCATGCTCTTTCGCTTGGCTCTGTCGCGGGCGTCAGCGCCCATGCCGCCGAAAAAGGCCAACCGCAGTTTGTTCTGTGGCTTGATGCCCACACAGACTATCACACGCCCGAAACCACTGACAGCGGCAACCTGCACGGCACGCCGATAGGCTATTTCACTGGGCGCAAAGGCTTTGGCGGCTTTCCGAAACTTGCCAAACCTGTGCCGCAGGAAAACGTCTGCATCATGGGCCTGCGCTCGGTTGACCAAGCCGAGCGCGACGCCATGCAAGACACGAAAATACGCGCCTATGACATGCGGATGATCGACGAAAGCGGGTTTGCCAAGCCGTTGGCCGAGTTTCTCGCCATCGTGAAAAAAGCCAAGGGCGCATTGCACGTCAGCCTTGATGTCGACTTTCTCGACCCTTCGTTTGCGCCTGCCGTCGGCACCACAGTGCCCGGCGGGGCCACCATGCGTGAGGCGCATCTGGTGATGGAAATGATCAGCGACAGCGGTTTGATGAGCTCACTCGACCTTGTCGAGCTTAACCCGTTCCTCGACGAGCGCGGCCGCACAGCGCAAGTGATGGTCGACCTCGCCGCCTCAGCCCTCGGACGGCGGGTGTTTGACCGCCCCACCCGCGCTTTCACGTAAGGACACAGCACATGAACAACCCAAACCCATCTCACAAAGCGCTCGTGCCGTTTGTTTCGGTGCACAACATGATGAAGCTCGTGCACCACATTGGCCTTGAGTCGATGCTGCGCGGTCTTGCTGATGAAATCGAGAATGACTTCCGCCGCTGGGAGCTGTTTGACAAGACACCTCGGGTTGCCTCGCACTCTGATGTCGGGGTGATCGAGCTGATGCCAACATCTGACGGCGAGGCCTATGGCTTTAAGTACGTCAACGGCCACCCAAAGAACACGTCAGAAGGCCTGCAAACCGTGACTGCCTTTGGCCTGCTTGCTGACGTATACACGGGCTACCCGACGCTGCTCACCGAGATGACGCTGCTCACGGCGCTGCGCACGGCAGCGACTTCTGCTATGGTTGCCAAGCACTTAGCCCCAAAGGGTGCTAAGACCATGGCGATGATCGGCAACGGCGCGCAGAGCGAGTTTCAGACCATGGCGATGAAGGCGATCATCGGCCTTGAGACTGTGCGGCTTTACGATGTCGACTCTGCCGCCACAGAAAAGGCCGCGCGCAACCTGCATGGCATGGGTGTGAACGTCGTCAGCTGCCAGAGTGCCGAGGACAGCATGGAAGGCGCGCAGATCATCACGACCTGCACCGCTGACAAGCAATGCGCGACGATCCTGACCGACAACATGGTTGGTGCAGGTGTGCATATCAACGCAATCGGCGGTGACTGCCCCGGCAAGACAGAGCTGGCCGAGGCGATCTTGCACCGTTCTGATATTTTCGTCGAGTTCCCGCCGCAAACCCGCGTGGAAGGCGAGATCCAGCAACTCGCGGAAGACCACCCCGTGACCGAGCTTTGGCGGGTTATCACAGGCGCGGCACAGGGCCGTGTGAGCGACAAACAGATCACCCTGTTTGACAGTGTCGGCTTCGCGATCGAGGACTTTTCAGCGCTGCGCTATGTGAAAGAGCACATCAAAGACACGCCGTTCTTTCAGGAACTCGACATGCTGGCCGACCCTGATGATCCGCGTGATCTGTTTGGCATGCTCAAGCGCGCGCAGTAAGAAAAGGCCCCAAAGACAGATGCTTTGAGGCCTTCCTTCAAGTGGTTTGACGCCTATGTTGAGGCATAGACAGCGTCAACCACTTTGCTTCATTCGCTGGGCTTGAGCATGCCAGCGTTTTGCGCGGCTTCGATTTCGGAAGCATCAAGCGAGCCATCCGCATTGGCGTCCATTGCTGCAAAGGCGTCTTCTGTTGTCTCGGGGAAAACAGCCATCACTTCCTCCATGGTCACCATTGTGTCTTCGTTGGCGTCAAGGTCTGTGAGCGTGTCAGCCGCCACAAGTGAAGGCGAAAACGCCGCGATCATGGCTGCAAGGGTGAGTGCGTTTGTAACTTTGGTCATGATATTTTCCTCTGGTCTGTTTGGCTTTCAGGTTTCGTAAGGTTCAGGTTTCGTAAACTAGCGTGCTCAGCCTTCAGCTTTGAGCAGGCCAGCTTCTTCGGCAGCTTTGATTTCGCTGTCGTCAAGCGCCCCGTCAGCGTTGGCATCCATCGCTGAAAAGCCTTCTGCTGTAACGGAAGGGAAAACCGCCTGCACTTCTTGGATGGTCAGCAGGCCGTCGCCATTGGCGTCAACCTCCACAGCGCCTTGGCCCATCGCGAGGGCGGGTGTCACGGCCCATGCGAGAGCTGCAACGGTGAGAGACAGTTTCTTCATGATGTACTTCCTTTGATGTCTCGAGCGGTGTTGCTCGATCCACAATCAGCCACAGGGTTTGGCGCTCTGATAGCCTCAGCCGCGAAACCACCGGTTTAGCGCTAGAGGCCGCCGAAACAGGCGGTTTGGGCAAGCGCGAGATAGCTCAGCAAAATTTCGCTCTCTTGCACGAGCCAGTATGTGCCGAGCGAACCGGCGTAAAAGAGCAGTATTCCGCGCAAGAGCGACCTTCCGTTTGTTGGCGGGCAATGGCGCTTCTAATGTGTGGTGACGTTTAACCAGAAAGGCATCTATGCGACTTACAGCTCTCAACTCATTCTTCGCACTCGTCTTGAGCGCCAATATGTCGGCAGCCGACACTGCCCTGAACTTTGAACAACAACTGGTTAGCGATGCACGCGCGCAAATCGGTGTCACGACGATCTATGACCCAAGCTATGTAGGGCTCAACTTCCCCATGGGAGACATCGACAGAGAGCGCGGCGTTTGCACTGATGTTGTCATTCGGGCGCTGCGCGACACTGCAGGCGTTGATTTGCAGGCGCTCGTCAACACCGACATGAAGCAAGACTTCTCAAGTTATCCAACGACTTGGGGCCTTACACGGACAGACAAGAACATTGATCACCGCCGCGTGCCCAACCTGGAAGTGTTCTTTGAACGCATGAACGCTGCGCTGCCACTGGGTGACGGCGCGAGCAGTTTTGTGGCTGGGGACATCGTGACATGGCGCTTGCCCGGCAACCTGCCCCACATCGGGATCATCAGTGACACACGGCTGGCCAACGGCACGCCGCTTGTCATCCACAACATCGGCGCGGGCACGCAGGAAGAGGATATCCTCTTTCGGTTCAAGATGATCGGGCACTACCGCCCGACAGCCGCGCACTTCAAATAAAAAAAGGGGGCCGCAGTGGCCCCCTGTTAGTTTCGCCGTTCAGGCTCACTTATTTATCACCGCTCTATTTGTTTTATGCCTGCGGCCTGAACGTCTTCATGGGGCGAGCGCACCCGCCCCGTGACTGGTTACTAAGGTTGATCCATAACCGTGATGAAATATGAATCATCGCTAAGTTTGTGATTGATTAGTATCTGTCTTGTTTCTCCAGTATCCAACCTAACTCTATTTCGTTTTCCCTCAACGAATGTGTGACCCATGGGAGGGCTAATCACGGCAGTGTGTTTGTCCAACCGCAAACTTACGCTGCTCGACCAACCAATTGGTGTGGCAACCGAAATCTTGTGCTCACCATCGTTAAGTGCGTCCATCAGCTACACCCGCTCGTGCCGCCGCATGTGTTGCACTTCATGCAGGTGCCGTTACGCACCAGTGTGTAGTTGCCGCAGTCGCCGCAGGCTTCGCCTTCGTAGCCCTGCATCTTGGCTTTGGCGCGCTCATCCATGCTCATCATGCCAGAGCTCACAGCCGTTGTGCTTGTCGTCGTGGCAAGCGTGTCACCGCCCGTGAGTGGCGTGGCTGTCTCTGGCACCAGCGCGTTGAGCGCGCTCACTGGGTCAGAGGCTCCGCCCAGTACAGTGCCCTGTGCAGTGCCGCCGTGGGCCTGTCCGCCTTGGAGCACAACAAGCTCTTGTGGCATCCGCTTGCGCAGGTAGCCTGTTGAGCTGATCTGCTTGAGAACTTCCAACGAGCGTGACGCTGCCGTGTCGCTCATCTCCTGGATGTTGCTCACGCCCTCTTCCTCGCCGCGGCCAATGTCATCAAAGCTTGCGCCCTGTGGTTTGACGTGGGCGAGATCGGTGCGATCAAGGTAGCTCACGGCCAATTCGCGGAAGATATAGTCAAGGATCGACGTCGCGTTCTTGATGCTGTCGTTGCCTTGCACCATGCCCGCTGGCTCAAACTTGGTGAAGGTGAAGGCGTCAACGAACTCTTCCAGTGGCACGCCATATTGCAGGCCAACAGACACAGCGATGGCGAAGTTGTTCATCATTGCACGAAAGCCAGCGCCCTCTTTGTGCATGTCGATGAATATCTCGCCGAGGTTGCCGTCTTCGTACTCACCTGTGCGCAGGTAAACTTTGTGGCCGCCAACAACCGCTTTTTGCGTGTAGCCCTTGCGGCGCTCGGGCATCTTCTCGCGGTGTGATTTGACAACTTCCTTAACGATGATTTTCTCAACGATCTTCTCGGCAAGCACGGCGGCTTTTTCTTGGGCTGAGCCAGTCTCGAGAACTTCCATCGCCTCGTCGTCATCCTCAACAAGGGCTGAGGCAAGTGGCTGGCTGAGCTTTGAGCCGTCGCGGTAGATCGCGTTGGCTTTCACTCCGAGTGACCATGACAGCTCGTAAGCTTTCTGGCAGTCTTCAATAGTTGCGTCGTTTGGCATGTTTACGGTCTTAGAGATCGCGCCAGAGATAAAGCTTTGCGCCGCCGCCATCATGTAAATGTGGCTGTTTGTCGACAGGTAGCGCTTGCCGGTTTTGCCGCAGGGGTTGGCGCAGTCAAACACATTGTAGTGCTTTTCGGCCAAATGCGGTGCGCCTTCCAGCGTCATGGTTCCGCAAACGTGGTTGTTGGCTGCGTCAATATCGGCACGGTCGTAGCCGAGGTGCTTGAGCAGATCAAACGTCGGATCGTTCAGCTTTTCGGCAGGAATGCCAAGCGTTTTGGTGCAGAAGTCTTCGCCGAGTGTCCACTGGTTGAAGACAAAGCGGATGTCAAAAGCCGTGCCAAGCGCCGCTTCAACTTTGTCGATCTCGGCTTGGCCGAAGCCGTGGCCGATCAGCGAGGTGTGGTTGATACCCGGCGCATTGCCAAGTGTGGCGTGGCCCACTGCGTGCGAGACGATCTCTTCGATCTGAGCAGAGCCATAACCGAGCTTTTCAAGCGCAGCCGGAACCGACTGGTTGATGATCTTGAAGTAACCGCCGCCTGCGAGCTTCTTGAACTTCACCAGAGCAAAGTCAGGCTCGATGCCTGTCGTGTCGCAATCCATCACCAGGCCGATGGTGCCGGTCGGCGCGATCACAGAAACCTGCGCGTTGCGGTAGCCGTGCTGCTCACCAAGCTTATAGGCTTCGTCCCAAACGGCCATCGACAAGTCAACCAACTGGCTGTCAGGGCAGTTTGTTAGGTCGAGCGGCACAGGCTTTACGGCCAGATTTTCGTAACCTTCTGTCGCGCCGTAGGCTGCGTTGCGGTGGTTGCGGATAACACGGAGCATGTGCTCCTTGTTGCGCTCATAACCCGCAAAAGCGCCCAGTTCTCCGGCCATTTCGGCAGATGTCGCGTAGCTCACACCTGTCATGATCGCCGTCAAAGCAGCGCCAATCGCGCGGCCTTCGTCGCTGTCATAGCCAAGACCCATGTTCATCAAGAGGCCACCGATGTTGGCATAGCCAAGGCCCAATGTGCGGAAGTCATACGAGCGCTGCGCGATTTCTTTTGACGGAAACTGCGCCATGGTGACGGAAATTTCCAGTGTCACTGTCCAGAGGCGCGAAGCGTGCATGTAGTCTTCCGCGTTGAACTTGCCGTCTTCATAGAAGGTCAGCAGGTTCATCGAGGCCAGGTTACAGGCTGTGTCGTCAAGGAACATGTACTCAGAGCACGGGTTTGAACCGCGAATTTCGCCATCTTCGGGGCATGTGTGCCACTCGTTGACAGTGTCGTGAAACTGGATGCCCGGATCAGCACAAGCCCAAGCAGCGTGGCCAACATCGTTCCAGAGGTCGCGCGCTTTGATGGTTTTGGCGACAGAGCCGTCGGTGCGGCGGATCAGCTCCCAGTCAGCGTCGTCTTTGACGGCCTGAAGGTAAGCGTTGGTCACGCGGATCGAGTTGTTGCTGTTCTGGCCAGAGACGGATGCGTAGGCTTCACTGTCCCAGTCAGTGTCATATGTCGGGAACTCGATGCTGGCGTATCCCTGCTTTGCGTAATCCAGCACGCGCTTAACGTAGGTCTCTGGGATAAATACTTTTTTCGCGCCGCGAATGGCGTCTTTAAGAGATGGGTTCTTCTTCGGGTCAACCGAGTCTTCTGTGCTGCCGTCCCAAGCGCGAATGGCTGAGAAAATCTCGTTGAGGCGCTCTTCGTGCATCTTGGAGCCAGCCACGATGGAGGCAACCTTCTGCTCCTCCTTAACCTTCCAGTTGATATACTCTTCGATATCAGGGTGGTCGGCGTCAACGATCACCATCTTGGCCGCACGGCGGGTTGTGCCGCCCGACTTGATCGCGCCTGCTGCGCGGTCGCCGATCTTGAGGAAGCCCATGAGGCCCGACGACTTGCCGCCACCCGAGAGCGCTTCGTCTGAGGCGCGCAGGTGTGAGAAGTTGGTGCCTGTGCCTGAGCCATACTTGAAGAGACGCGCTTCACGCACCCACAGGTCCATGATGCCGCCGTCGCCGACGAGGTCATCCTTGACCGACTGGATAAAGCAAGCGTGCGGCTGCGGGTGCTCGTATGAGCTGGTTGACTTGGTCAGCTCGCCTGATTTGTAGTCAACGTAGTAGTGGCCTTGGCCCGGCCCGTCGATGCCGTAAGCCCAGTGCAGGCCTGTGTTAAACCATTGTGGCGAGTTCGGAGCTGCGCGTTGGGTCGCGAGCATGTAGCGCATTTCGTCAAAGTAAGCTGAGGCGTCTTCTTCTGTGGTAAAGTAGCCGCCCTTCCAGCCCCAGTAGGCCCAAGCGCCTGCGAGGCGGTCAAACACCTGTTTGGCAGAGATTTCGCCGCCAAGTTCTGTGCTACCTGTGCTACCTGTGGCAGCCTCTGAGCGCCACAGAAACTCTGGAACGTCTTTTTCTTTAACTTTCTTCATCGCCGCGGGAACGCCCGCTTTGCGGAAGTATTTCTGTGCAATCACGTCTGAGGCCACTTGGCTCCAGCTTGCTGGGACTTCGACATCATCGAGCTTGAAGACGGTCGTGCCGTCAGGGTTGCGAATTTCGGACGACGTCTTGACGAACTCGATGCTCGCATATGCGTCTTTGCCTGCCTCGGTAAATTTTCTCTCGATCTTCATGTCACTGCCTAGCCTTGTGTCAACGTTCCCAACAAACACAGCAACACCGAACGGCGCGCTGCAAACGTGCAGGCTAGGATCAACACAAAAGCGTTCCGCGCGGCAGAAATTAATCTGCCGTTAGAAATCTGGCGCTTTTGGCGCAAATTTGAAATGCGTGACCTTAACCTGTCCCACCGATAGCTGACCCCTATATGTTGTGGTCTTGCTCTCAGTGCCCACAACTTGACGTATTTTCACACAGTGGGTCAACTTATTCTTTTTTTAAAATACGTTAATTTGCTGTTGACCCAAACAACCCGAACACCCGCTACAGTGATGTTGATGATTCACTCACAAACTTCTCCACAGCGCGGCGTAAAATCGTTGCTGTGGACAAGCCGCATAAATCTCAGAGTTTTGGCACCTTTACGTTAAAAGCTTAACGAAAGCTGATGCTAAATTTTACCTTTGTTAACATTAGAAGCCGCATTTTTAATCACTATCAAAAAAAAATTCGCTCAAGTGCACAACCTTGCGAAAAGGCAGGTTCGACGCCTGTATTCTCCTCGCGAGTCGCTCGTTCAAGGCAGAATCAATTTCCGCGACCCAATCCAGATTTAGCGCCAATATATGGCACACCACGTCGCGGACACCATATATAGGGTCACGCCCTTTAGATGAGTAAAAACGCATCAGACAGCCACAAGCCACAAGCTTCCGCAAAGTGGGGCCGCCGAATGGCGGTGATGATCACAAACATATGGAAAATGGTCGGGACGGTAAGATTCGAACTTACGACCCCCTGTACCCAAAACAGGTGCGCTACCAGACTGCGCTACGCCCCGGACCGTGCGGCTCTTTAGCCCTGATCTAAGGGGCTTTGCAATACGAAAAAGCGCCCATTTCGCAATACAGCGAAAATACTCGGGAATTACTGGAGATTTACCCCCCGGAAGACTCTGCTCCGAGCCGTTCTTCAAGATCTCCCGCAACAGCTTCGGCACGGGCCGCTAGCTCGGCGAGGCTGTCTTGGAGAGATGCGGGCACAACGGGCACTTCTATACGCTCAGGCTCCGGCGCCGGCATAGAACTGAGACGCGCGATCTCGTTTTCAAGCTCAGAGATACGCGTGTCGCGCGCGCCAAGCTTGTCTTCGAGCCCCGCTGTCTTGTCGGCGAGCATAAGACCGGCCATCAGCAACATGCGCGGCTCAGGCAAACGCCCGATCTGCTCTGTGAGTGTGCTGGCTTCTATATTGAGCATCGCTGCGGCGCTTTGCAGGTAGTGCTCTTCGCCTTCTTGGCAGGCCACTTCAAAAGTGCGGCCGCCGATGTTGATTTCGATCTCTGGCATCAGGCTTGCTCCTCAGTAGTGGCGGCGTGGCTTAGCAATGCGCCTATCGTGTCAACAATCGCGCCGGTCTCGGCGACATCGACAGCGCGCGCGGCCCGCAGGCCTTCAAGTTCGGCGAGCATGGCTTTGTTAATGAGGTGCGGTTCTCCGACCCCCTTCTCGTTAGCTTCACGCAGGGCCGCGTTAGAGGTGCGCAGCTGCTCATTGGCGGCGCGCATACGCTGCATCTCCATGTCAAGCTTAGCCGTCGCCATGCGCTGGGCTTCCAACTCCTCAGCGAGGCCCGTGCTTTTGGTATCAAGCTGTGCGTGCAACTTCTTGGTGCGCTCTTCAAGCTGTGCTGTCACCAGCTTCTCGTCTTCAAGTGCGGCCTTGAGTGCTGCCAGCTCTTCCGGGTCGGCCCCACCGCTGCTCGCTTCAAAGCCGTCTACACTTTTTCCGATCCGCTCAAGTGCGGCTGTAATACGCCGCTCTAGCCCGTCAATATCACTCATACGCTCTGTCCCGCTCTGGTTTTTGCCAATTCTGCGCAGTTGAAACGAATCAAGTTGCTGCAACTTCGGCCTCCAATCGCTTAAGTTTAAGCGATCTTTTCGGCTTTGTGCACCCTGCACCCAGAAAGCCTAAAGTGCTACGACTTAAACCTGATGCAAGTTTGAGTGAAAACGCCGCGCCACGCATCAGTGTTGTGGGCGCTTCGATAAAAACCTTTATCTCAGCTTTTTATCGAAACGCTTGTGTTGCCTTATACTGTGGGCCTGATATTCAACCTGTGAAATTTCACACCGCTCACATGAGGATGAACCCTTGGATATTGCTGCTCTTCGCAAGTCACACCCTGATCATTGGATGCGCGCCGCTGCGATCCGCACACTGACGTTGGACGCCGTTGCCGCGGCCAATTCGGGCCACTCTGGCATGCCGATGGGCATGGCCGATGTGGCGACTGTCTTGTTTGAAAAGCACCTCAAGTTTGACGCCAAAGCGCCAGACTGGCCTGATCGCGACCGCTTTATTCTGTCGGCGGGCCACGGCTCTATGCTGCTTTATTCGTTGCTGCACCTCACAGGCTATGAGGACATGACGCTGGAGCAGATCAAAAACTTCCGCCAGTGGGGCGCTATTACGGCGGGCCACCCTGAGTATGGCCACGCCAAAGGCATCGAGACAACGACAGGCCCGCTTGGCCAAGGCATCGCCAATGCGGTTGGTTTCGCAATGGCCGAAGAGATCCAGCGCGCCAACTATGGCCGCAAGGTTGTTGACCACCACACATATGTCATGGCGGGCGACGGCTGCCTTATGGAAGGCATCAGCCACGAGGCCATCGGCATCGCCGGCCGCCACCAGCTCGGCAAGCTGATCGTGTTTTGGGACAACAACAACATCACAATCGACGGCGCAGTTTCGCTGTCAGACCGCACCGACCAAGTGCAGCGCTTCAAGGCCGCTGGCTGGCAAGTGATCGAGATCGACGGGCACGACCCCGAGGCGATCGACGCCGCCATCGTGAAAGCCAAGAGCGCGGGCGCGAAGCCTTCGATGATCGCGTGTAAAACCCACATCGCTCTGGGCCACGCCGCGCAGGACACGTCAAAAGGCCACGGCGCTTTGACAGACCCAGACCAGCTCGCAGCCGCCAAGAAGGCCTATGGCTGGACAACCGGCCCATTTGACATCCCCCGCGACGTCAAAGAGCAGTGGGAAGCCATTGGAGCCCGCGGCGCAGCCGAGCGTGCCGACTGGGAAGCACGCTTTGAGACTATTTCTGGCCGCAAGCAAGCCGACTTCACCCGCGCCTATGCGTTGGAAGCCCCCAAGAAGCTGTCCGCGACCATCAAAGCGCTGAAAAAGCAAATGTCGGAAGGCGCGCCGAAGATGGCCACGCGCAAGTCGTCAGAAACCGTTCTGGAAGTGATCAACCCGATCATGCCTGAAACGGTTGGCGGCTCTGCTGACCTGACTGGCTCAAACAACACCAAGACGGCTGATCTGGGCGTGTTTGACGTGGACAACCGTGGTGGGCGCTATGTCTACTGGGGCATTCGCGAACACGGCATGGCCGCCGCGATGAACGGCATGGTGCTGCACGGCGGGATCCGCCCCTATAGCGGCACGTTCTTTACGTTCACCGACTACGCGCGCCCTGCGATGCGCTTGGCCGCTCTCATGCGCATCCCGACTGTTTTCGTGATGACCCATGACAGCATCGGCGTGGGCGAAGACGGCCCGACACACCAGCCTGTCGAGCATCTCGCTATTTGCCGCGCAACACCCAACAGCTACACGTTCCGCCCTGCGGACACAGTGGAAACGGCAGAAGCTTGGGAAATCGCGCTCACCAGCAAAGACACGCCCTCTGTGTTGGCGCTGACACGCCAAGGCCTGCCGACATTGCGCCTTGAGCATAAGAACAAGAACATGACCGCCCAAGGCGCTTATGTTCTGGCCGACGCAACAGCAGGCAAGCGCCAAGCGATCATCATGGCGACGGGCTCGGAAGTGTCGATTGCGATGGAAGCGCGGGCTTTGCTGGAAGCTGACGGGATCGGCACACGCGTGATCTCTATGCCGTGCTGGGAGCTGTTTGAAGAGCAAGACGAGGCCATTCGCCGCCGCGTTCTGCCCGGTGGCCCTGTGCGGGTTGCCGTGGAAGCGGGCTGCCAGACCGGTTGGGACAAGTGGCTCACCGGCGAGCGCGGCAAGTCAACGAAAGCGGGCTTTGTCGGCATGGAAGGCTTCGGCGCATCGGCCCCTGCCGAAGTGCTTTACGAGAAGTTCGGCATCACAGCGGCTGGCGTTGCTGCAAAAGTGCGCAGCTTGCTCTGATTGCAAATGAAGGCAGTGAGGGGGCCAGCCCCCTCACACTCCCCCGGGATATTTCCGGAAAGAGGAAACCTAGGCTTTACGTGCAAAGATTGCGCGCCAGACAGGCGTGACAAGCTTCGTGCCGATCGGGATAAGAACGAGCCCGAGCGTGACACCGAAGATGCCGTCCATCGCCGCTGTGAAGATCCACTTGAGAGCCTCTGTCGGCCCACCGATCAGGTAAGCAAGTGCTGTGGCTTGCGCTTTGATCCATTCATATGGCAAATGCCAGCCGAGCTCATGCAGGCTATGGATGATAATCGATCCACCAACCCAGAGCATGGCGGCTGTGCCGATAACTGTAAGCAACCACAGAAACGTTGGCATAGCTGCGACAACACCCGCGCCAAAGCGGCGGGTTAGGCCAAGCTTGCCACGCTGAGCCATATGCAGGCCAACATCATCGGCCTTCACGATCATGGCAACAGCACCGTAGACAGCGACCGTGATCATCACCGCGACAGCGGCCAGCGTTGCGGCTTCCATCCAGAAAGTGCTTTCGGGGATCGCAGCCAAAGCGATTGTCATGATCTCAGCGGAGAGAATGAAATCTGTCTTGATTGCGCCAGCGGCCTTCTCTTCTTCGAGATGCGCGGGGTCGTCGACAGGTTTCTCAGCGCCCTCCTCCGCGTGATGGGAAACAAGCCCGACCGCTTGAGCGACTTTCTCAGCCCCCTCAAAACACAGATAAGCGCCGCCAAGCATTAGAAGCGGTGGGATGGCCCATGGGGCGAAATTGTTAAGCGCCAAGCCTGCTGGCAACAGGAACACCAGCTTGTTGAACATCGAGCCTTTGGCGATCCGCCAAATGATTGGCAACTCGCGAGACGCCGCAAAACCTTGGACATACTTCGGCGCAACGGCGGCATCGTCGATCACCGCGCCAGCCGCTTTCGCCCCGGCTTTTACGGCCTGTGTGGCCACATCATCAACAGAAGCTGCGGCAACTTTGGCCAGCCCAGCTACATCGTCCAAAAGGGCGATCAATCCGCTCATGTCTATTTATCCCTCTGCCTGTTAGCGCAATCACTCTAGGCCATTGGAAACATTGGCCGAACTTTATCGCTAACATGCCCAAAACTGAGGCGATATTCAAGCCTTGCCCCTTTCGGAAAAGCCCTATGGGGGCTAAGAGGCAAGCAACAAACACGCGCAAGGAGACACCGCATGACCATTACAGTCGGGATCAACGGATTTGGCCGCATCGGCCGCTGCACCCTGTCGCACATTGCGGCGTCAGGCCGTGACGATGTGAAAGTTGTCAAAGTGAACGCAACCGGCCCTCTTGAGACAGCCGCGCATCTGATCAAATATGACAGTGTTCATGGCCGCTTCCCTGGTGATGTAAAGATCGGCGACGGCACAATGGACCTTGGCGCAGGCGAAATGCAGATGTTCTCGACCTACAATATGGACGAGCTTGACTGGTCTGGCGTTGACGTGGTGATGGAATGTACCGGCAACTTTAACGACGGTGAAAAAGCCAAAGCCCACCTCGCGCAAGGCGCCAAGAAAGTGCTGCTTTCGGCACCCGGCAAAAACGTTGACCGGACCATCGTATATGGTGTGAACAACGAAGCGCTCGAAGCCTCCCACACCATGATCAGCAACGGCTCGTGCACAACGAACTGCCTTGCCCCGGTTGCCAAGGTCCTGAATGACACGGTTGGCATCGAGAGCGGCATCATGACAACTATTCACGCCTATACCGGCGACCAGCCCACGCTTGACCGCCGCCACAGCGACCTCTACCGCGCCCGCGCCGCTGCCATGAGCATGATCCCGACTTCAACAGGCGCAGCCAAAGCGCTTGGCGAAGTGTTGCCAGAACTCGCGGGCAGGCTTGACGGCTCGGCCATTCGCGTGCCGACACCCAATGTCAGCGCCGTTGACCTGACGTTCACAGCCAGCAAAGACGTAACCGTGAACGACATCAACGAGATCATGCGCGCCGCGGCTTCTGGCCCGATGAAAGGCGTTCTGGGCTATGAAGAAGCGCCGCTTGTTTCGGTTGATTTCAACCACACCGAAGAAAGCTCGATCTTTGCGCCCGCACAGACACGGGTTGTGGGCAAACGGCTGGTGCGCATCTTGACGTGGTATGACAACGAATGGGGCTTTAGCTGCCGCATGGCAGACGTTGCCGCCATGATGGGCCGCCTCTAAAAAGCGGCATCATTCTTGCGAAATTAACTCCCGTAAGGCATATCTCACGGGAGTTTTATTTTGAGGCGCGCATATGAACACCCAAATCGCCGTCAGCCTCGGGCTGGTTATTGTCGGCCTGCTCATTGTAGATAGTGTCTTATACGACTGGGATAACTCGATTTTTCTGATGCGCAAACAATCTGAGCTGATCGAGTACCTTGCCTTTTGGCGTTAGCGCCAAATTTTGCCGTTCGAAAACAGGGGCAAGCCGCTACACCATCACTTCAAGTGCGCCCCTCAGGTCGTTGATTTTAAAAATTTTAAAGTCAATCTTGTGGGCGCCACTCTGGCTAGCGAGCAAGCCTACCGTGATGGCGCGTCTGATTTAAGCTCAGGTTTTACCGAGGCGCTCCAACATGCGGCGCTTGACTAAGGGCGTCACAAAATTGGTAATGTCGCCGTCAAGCCGCGCTATCTCTTTGACAAGTTTTGAGGCGATAGCCTGATGGTTAAGGTCCGCCATCAGAAACACGGTTTCAATGCTGGCATCCATCGCGCGGTTCATGCCAACCATTTGATATTCATACTCAAAATCGGTGACAGCGCGCAGGCCCCGCAGGATAACCTGCGCACCGACGTCTTTGGCACAGTGAATGAGCAGGTTCTCAAACGGATGCACGACGATCTCGGTGCCTGTTTCTTTTGAGAGCTGGGAACATTCCGCCTCGATCATCTCAACGCGTTCTTCCAACGTGAACAATGGGCCTTTGTCTCGGTTGATCGCGACTCCGATGACAAGCCTGTCAACCAAAGCCGCCCCACGTTTGATGATATCAAGGTGGCCAAGCGTGACTGGGTCAAACGTGCCGGGGTAAAGACCAATGCGCATAGTGAGCCTCATAAGATTGAACGCGAAATATTATTACGCTGCAATGCAGTATTGAGGCACAAAACGCAAGCCCGAAGGCAAGAAGCAACCGTTCAGTGCCCCATAATCATGCCTTGCAGTGCGTCTTTCTCCATCGCCAACTCTTCGAGGCGGGCTTTCACGGCATCACCAATGGTGATAATTCCAACAAGCACGCCCTCGTCAATAACGGGCATGTGGCGGAAGCGCCCATTGGTCATCTTCTGCAAAGCGCTGTCGGCGGTTTCACTCGTCGCGCAAGACACTGGGTTGGGTGTCATCAAGTCTGAAACGGTTTCGCTCAGGCAAACAGCCCCGCGCAATGCAAGCGAGCGCACGATGTCACGCTCCGAGAGGATGCCTTTAACCTTCTTGCCGTCTTCAGAGACGATCAGTCCGCCAATCCGGCGTTCGGCCAGAATGCTCGCCGCATCTGCGATGGACTCACTGGCTTTGATCGTAATGACAGGCCCATCACCCTTGGATTTCAGAATTTGTTGAACGAGCATTTTAGCCCTCCCTTTTTCCTCAAGGTTGCGCGGCATTGTCGTTCTGTCAAGCTTGGCTTTCCAAACGGGACACTTCAGCGCGCACCCCTTCACTGAGAAGCTGGGCAAACCGCGTCAGCCGCGCAACGCGTTGGTCGTCCTCGTGGCGGATCAGATAGAAACTACGAGTCAGGCTAAAACGCTCGGCTAAAACCTTGGAAACACCCTGCACCGCAGGCAATGCGAAGTCATGCACCACGCCAACACCGCCGCCTTGGCGAATGAAGTTAAACTGTACCGAGGCCGAGTTTGAAGCCAGTGCGACCTGCTCAAACGCCGCGCCACTGAGGTAGTCCAGCTCCTTGTCATAAATCATCTCGGGGATGTAGCCGACAATGCGATGCATGCGCAGATCATCCAACGTGGTGATCGGAGGGTGTTTTGCTAGATAGCTGTCAGCCGCCGCGAGGTGCAGCTTGTAGTCAGTCACTTTTTGCACCACGAGCCGTCCCGCCGTCGGCTGGCTCACAGTCAGCGCCATGTCTGCCTCACGTTTTGAGAGGTTAAAGATACGCGGCAAAGCCACGATCTGGATCTCTAGCTCAGGGTTATCGGCCGCAATCGCCGCACAGACTTGCGGTAGCAGGTAGTTTGCACTGCCATCAGGCGCACCGAGGCGGATCTGCCCTGAGAGGTCCTGCCCCTTGCCGCTCATGTCCTCATTGGCTTCAAGCATGGTCTGCTCCAAGCGCACGGCATGCGGCATCAGCCGTTGTCCCTGCGCCGTGAGCACATAGCCTTGCGGCGACTTGGTGAACAAAACAAAGCCCAATGCCCTTTCAAGTCGGGCAATACGGCGGCCGACAGTGGCAGGGTCGGCGCGCAGCAAAGTGCCCGCCCCTGAAAGGGTTTCGGCGCGCGCCACCGCGACAAAAGTTTTCATATCGTCCCAGTTTGGCGCCATTTGCCCCTCCATATTGCGTTTTTGCAAAACATCCTTTGGCAACCTGCCCCTGTTCAGCGCATTAATGCAAGGCTATTGTCGCGACAATTCTAAGCTGGAATCTGACTGGAGGATAAGATGCAAGAACTCACGCACTACATAAACGGCGAACATGTTAAGGGCACATCAGGCCGCTTTGCCGATGTTTTCAACCCCGCGACAGGCGAAGTGCAAGCCAAAGCGCCACTCGCAAACGCCGACGAAATGGCGAAGGCTGTCGAGTTTGCCGCCGCCGCGCAGCCAGCTTGGGCCGCGACCAACCCGCAGCGCCGCGCTCGTGTGATGATGAAGATGGTCTCACTCCTCAACCGCGACATGGACAAGCTCGCCGAAGCGCTCTCACGCGAGCACGGCAAGACCCTGCCTGACGCCGCTGGCGACGTGCAGCGCGGGCTTGAAGTTGTGGAATACTGCATTGGCGCGCCCGAGCTTCTCAAGGGCGACTACACCGATGGCGCAGGCCCGGGCATTGACATGTATTCAATGAAACAGCCGCTTGGCGTGTCTGCGGGCATCACCCCGTTCAACTTCCCGGCGATGATCCCGATGTGGATGTTCGCTCCCGCGATTGCCTGTGGCAACGCCTTTATCCTTAAGCCAAGCGAGCGCGACCCGTCTGTGCCGCTGATGCTGGCCGAACTCATGGAAGAAGCCGGCCTGCCCAAGGGCATCCTGCAAGTTGTGAACGGCGACAAAGAAGCCGTTGATGCGATCCTTGATCACCCTGTGATCCAGTCAGTCGGCTTCGTTGGCTCGACCCCGATCGCCGAATACATTTACGGCCGTGGCTGCTCAAACGGCAAGCGCGTGCAGTGCTTTGGCGGCGCGAAAAACCACATGATCATCATGCCAGACGCCGACATGGACCAAGCCGCAGATGCGCTTATCGGCGCAGGCTATGGCGCAGCTGGCGAACGCTGCATGGCGATTTCGGTTGCCGTTCCCGTGGGCGAGGAAACTGCCGACAAGCTGATCGAAAAGCTCATCCCGCGCATCGAAAAGCTCAAGGTTGGCCCATATACTTCGGGCAATGACGTTGACTACGGCCCGGTTGTAACCTCAGCCGCCAAAGCCAACATCGAGCGCCTCGTGCAGACCGGTGTTGACCAAGGCGCCGATCTGGTTGTCGATGGTCGCGGCTTTAGCCTGCAGGGCTACGAAGACGGTTTCTTCGTCGGGCCGCACCTTTTTGACAAGGTGACACCCGACATGGACATCTACAAATACGAGATCTTCGGGCCTGTGCTTTCTTGTGTGCGCGCCGCAACCTACGAAGACGCACTCGGCCTTGCGATGGATCACGAAATGGGCAACGGCACCGCTATCTTCACCCGCGATGGTGACGCCGCGCGCGACTTCGCAGCCCGCGTGAACGTCGGCATGATCGGCATCAACGTGCCGATCCCTGTGCCGCTCGCCTACCACACCTTTGGCGGCTGGAAAAAATCAGTCTTTGGCGACCTTAACCAGCACGGCCCGGACGCGTTCAAGTTCTACACGCGCACCAAGACCGTGACCTCGCGCTGGCCTTCAGGCATCAAAGAAGGCGGCGAGTTTAACTTCAAGCCGATGGATTAAATCACTCAATCGGCTCCCAAACCTGTGTTGGGGGCCGATCGTTCTGCCCCAGTCTGATATCTACCCTTGATGAGTATCACGCCACCCCTTCGGCTTGTCCGAAATGGCGTTTTGATGTCCCGTTTTCTCATCAAGGAGGCCAGCAAGTGCCTATAGAACTCTTTCAAAGCGACACGTTTGATGTGCTTGTTGTGCGCTACACCAAAGGCAGCACTATCGCGGAAGGCACAGAAAGCCTACGTACATTTGCAACTGGAAACACCCGCAAAACAGGCCATGCCCTGCTTATCATTGATTGCAGTGAGGCCGTAGTAAGCGACCTCACCTATCGCAAAGTATCTAATGAAGCCTCAAAAAAGGTTCCTTTACTCGCAGCATTGGCGCAATGCCGGAAAGTGGCAATGGTCGCGCGAAACGACGTCCAATTTGGCTTTTTGCGTATGTACGAAATCATCGCGAGCGAAGGCATCGGCTTTGAAACCGGATCCTTTAGTGACGACGCTGCCGCGCTTGAATTTGTCGGCCTCCCGTTCGTGAGCGTGGCGGCCTTGATCAAGGCAATACAGGCTGAAACGGCCAGTTAGCTTGCCAGTCGTAGGAAACGGCACTGAACTGCGCGTAGTTTTTGCGCAGGCTCTTACACGCCGCGAAAACCCGAGAACAAGCTCTGCAAGATGTGGTATGATACCTGACTGAAGCCTTTCACTTTGATCTATAACCCCAAGAGGACAGCAACATGACATCACGCCGCACAGCCTTAAAAACAGCCCTCAAGGCATTTTTCGCAGCCCCTTTTATGCTCACGGCAGCCGCGCTTCCGGCACAGGCAGCACAGCATAAAATACGCATCCAGTCGATGCGCTTTTCCCCCTCCACCCTCAAGATCAAAGCGGGTGATACAGTGGTTTTTGAAAACCGCGATAGCGCCGATCATACGGCCACGGACGAAGCAGGTGCTTGGGACACTGACAACCTCAGGAGCGGCAAATCAGCCACGATCACGTTCTCAGAAAAGGGCACTTCCAAATATTTCTGCCGTTGGCACAAAGGCATGCGCGGCAAAATAGTGGTTGAATAGCTCCTCAACGGGTTGCAAAACTCCTGAAAGAATTGTGAATTAAACAAGTGTTCAATTCCACTCGCCAAAGGAGCCACCTATGGATTTCGCGCTGACCGAAGAGCAAACGCTCATTTTTGACATGGCCAAGGGCTTTGGCGAAGAACACATAGCCCCATATGCCATGCAATGGGAACGTGACGAAACCATTCCGAAAGAGCTTTGGCCAAAGCTCGCCGAGCTTGGCTTTGGCGGGCTTTATGTGCGCGAAGAAAGCGGCGGCTCGGGGCTGTCACGGCTTGACGCGACGCTCGTGTTTGAAGCGCTCGCCATGTCCTGCCCGGCTGTTGGCTCATTCCTCTCCATCCACAACATGTGCGGTGGGATGATCGACAAGTTCGGCTCTGACGAGACCCGTGCCAAGTGGCTCCCTGCCCTGTGCAGCATGGAGAAAATCTTCTCCTATTGCCTCACAGAACCCGGCTCAGGCTCAGACGCGGCGGCGCTCAAAACCCGCGCGGCCAAAACGAACGAAGGCTATGTTTTGAACGGCACCAAGGCGTTCATCTCGGGTGGTGGCTACTCTGACGCCTACCTCACCATGGTGCGCACGGGCGACGACGGGCCAAAGGGCATTTCGGCAGTCGTGGTAGAGGATGGCGCCGAAGGCCTCAGCTTTGGGGCGCTTGAAGACAAGATGGGCTGGCGCGCGCAACCCACAGCGCAAGTGCAGTTTGACGACTGCCTCGTGCCACATGACAACCGCATCGGCGAGGAAGGCCGCGGCTTTGCCTACGCCATGGCGGGCCTTGACGGCGGGCGGCTCAACATCGCCGCCTCTGCCTTGGGTGGTGCGCAGAAAGCACTTGATTTAACAATGGTTTACATGGCGGAACGCAAGGCGTTTGGCAAGTCAATCAACCAGTTCCAAGCATTGCAATTCAAGCTCGCAGAGTATGAAACCAAGTTGCAAAGCTCGCGCATCTTTTTGCGTCAAGCCGCGTGGAAGCTCGACAATGGCGCAGCGGATGCCTCCAAGTTCTGCGCCATGGCGAAGATGATGGTCACTGACGCCGCCTTTGACGTGGCCAACGGATGTTTGCAGCTCCACGGCGGCTATGGCTACCTCGCAGACTACGGCATCGAGAAAATCGTGCGCGACTTGCGGGTGCACCAGATTTTGGAAGGCACAAACGAGATCATGCATATGATCGTCTCGCGCCAGATGATCGCAGAACTTTCATAGGTATGTATGGCTGGCTTATGAATACTAAGCTCTATGGGGCATACCTGAAAAATAGAATATGGATGTGGCGCAATTGCGCGCGCTTTCCAGTTTTGCCAGTCTACATTTTCTTTATGCATGCACTGATTTGGTTTATTCTGCCGGGAACTATCGTCGCCGTCTTCGTGTCGTTGGTAGCGATATTTGCAGTGAACCAATCAAGTATTGGCCTATTTATGGACAATACTTTTTTCTTGGTGATGTTTCCCTTCTTCATTGCAACGGCCCCAATCACACTTCGCGCTGGAACTGAGCATTTGTTTCACTTTATTGCTTTGCTTGCCGCAACTTTCGGAGTTCCTGACAGAGCACTAAAGCTGCATAGATTAGCGCAGGAAGAATTTGCTAAATGGGAGCAAAGCCGTGTCTGATATTTCCATCCGCAAAACAGGTTCTGCCGGGCGGCTGACGCTCAACCGCCCCAAGGCGCTCAATGCTGTCACCTACGAGATGGTCAAGGCAATCCACGCGGCGTTAGATGCTTGGCGAGACGATTCGTCAGTTGAGCTGGTGATCATCGACGCTGTCGGCGACAAAGCCTTCTCGGCGGGCGGCGATATTGCCGACCTCTACGCAAGCGGTGTTGCGGGCGACTATGGCTTTGGCCAGACATTCTGGCGCGATGAGTATCGCATGAACTCCGGTCTGCATGACTATGAAAAGCCTATTGTTTCCTTCCTTCAAGGCTTCACCATGGGCGGCGGTATGGGCGTGGGTTGCCACGGTTCGCACCGTGTCGTTGGCGAGAGCAGCCAGATCGCCATGCCTGAGTGTGGCATCGGCCTTGTGCCAGATGTGGGCGGCTCGATGATCCTTGCCAACGCGCCCGGCCATGTCGGCGCATACCTCGGCACAACAGGCGCGCGGATGAATGCCGCCGACGCGATTTATGCGGGCTTTGCGGACATGTTTATCAGCGAGGCCAAGTGGCCAGCCCTGATTGCGGCGCTTGAAGACGGGGCCGACCTAGCCGTTCTCACAGCCGCCAGCACGCCTGCAAGCGGCGGCGCATTGGCCAGCCAGCAAGCCGAGATCGACGCCAGTTTTGCGGCGCCCACCCTGCCCGCGCTTGTCGCCAAGCTTGAGGCAGAAAGCACCGAGTTCGCGGCAAGCACACTCAAATCCCTGCGCCGCGGGTCTCCCTTGTCGATGGCCGTGACACTCCGGATGATGGCTGATCTCAAAGGCAACACCGATATTCGCGAAGCACTCGTGCAGGAGTATCGCTTTACCGCTCGCGCGATGGAGCATGGTGACTTCATCGAGGGCGTGCGCGCGGCGATCATCGACAAAGACCGCAAGCCAAACTGGAAACACACCATCGAAAACCTGCCCGAGGCCGACATCGCTGCGATGCGCGCCTCACTCGGGCCGCTCGAACTCACATTCTGAAAAGGAACTCGCCATGAAGATCGCAATCATCGGACTAGGAAACATGGGCGCGCCAATGGCGGCCAATCTCGCGAAAGCAGGCCACAGCGTGACGGGCTATGACATGGCCGATGTTACGATCAACGGCGTCAGCATGGCGGCCACAAGTGCAGAAGCAGCCACAGGGCAGGATGTTGTCATCACTATGCTGCCAAACGGCGCAATCCTGCGCAGTGTAGCCGCCGAAGTATTGCCAGCCATGCAAGCTGGTGCCGCTCTTGTGGATTGCTCGACTGTTGACGTCGACAGCGCCCGCTCGGTGTCAGAAGAAGCTGCGGCCAAGGGCATTCACTTCGTTGATGCACCTGTTTCAGGCGGCGTTGGCGGCGCAGAAGGCGGCACGCTCACCTTCATGGCGGGCGGAACACCTGAGGGCTTCGCCATTGCCGAACCTCTGTTTGAGATCATGGGCCAAAAGGCGGTGCATTGCGGCGATGCGGGCGCAGGCCAGGCGGCAAAGGTCTGCAACAATATGATCCTCGGGATCACGATGATCGGCACCTGCGAAGCCTTCGCCTTGGCTGACAAGCTTGGCCTTGATCGCCAGAAAATGTTCGACGTTGTCAGCACCTCTTCAGGCTATAGCTGGACGATGAACGCCTATTGCCCCGCGCCCGGCGTTGGGCCGAAGTCGCCCTCAGACAACGACTACAAGCCGGGCTTCGCAGCCGAGCTGATGCTGAAAGACTTACGCCTCTCGCAACAGGCCGCGGCAAGTGCTGATGCCGACACACCGCTTGGCCAAGCTGCCACAGCCCTCTACGAGCAGTTTGTTGAAAGCGAAGACGGGATGGGGATGGACTTTTCGGCCATGCTGCCACGGTTTGAGAAACGCGGCCGCGGATAGGCCATCTTCAGCTTTGGTTTTGCCCATGCGCCGTGTAGCATGGGCGAAAATCAACCAAAGAGCAGCACAGATGA
The DNA here is from genome assembly GCA_016744435.1 of Lentibacter sp. Taxonomy (GTDB): domain Bacteria; phylum Pseudomonadota; class Alphaproteobacteria; order Rhodobacterales; family Rhodobacteraceae; genus Lentibacter. The sequence continues at coordinate 28,552 of JADGEJ010000040.1, forward strand.
GCCTTAAACACTCTCCGAATTGTCCCCATGGCTGATCCGCGCCAGAACGCCGCGATATGGTATGCAGTTGATGGCTATGACCCTGACGCCAAAGGCGTAAACGGACGGCGCGTGGCCGGGGCTTCGTTTCTCAAAGGCTTCGCCCGCCATGGCGATGTTGACAGTTTTGTCTCCCTGAGCGAAGGGCAAAACGGAGCCAAGGCCTTTGATAAGGCCATGGAAGGGTTTGGTGCCCGCAAGCCAAGGCGCGGCTGCTTTTTTCATAACGCTCGCAAAATAGCGCCGCTTGAAACCGTCTACTACCCGGCCCCTAACTTCGCGTCGGAGCTGTGGCGCCGACAAAGTCTTGGCCCTGCGGCTTACTCGCTCTGCGGCATCACCCACACGACGGCCACAAGCGCTGTCATGCAGGGCTTGGTTGATTTGCGCAATGCCCCACAAATGGAGTGGGACGCGGTTATCTGCACCTCGCACGCCGTTCGCGCCAGCCAAGACGCGCAGATGGACTTGATGGACGCCTACCAGCTCGAGCGCTACGGCAAAGCGCCGCCAAGGCCACAGATGCCTGTCATTCCTCTGGGGCTCAACGCTGACGACTTTACCCACAACGCTAAGGCCCGTGACATGCTGCGCAAACGCAAAGGCTGGGGCGAGACAGACATTGTCGTTGCCACGCTTTCACGCCTCACTCCCTATGGCAAGTTTGACCCCTTCCCGCTGTTCATGGCCCTTGAGGCCGCGCAGGCCGAGCTTGGCACCACACGTAAACTGCACTTTCTTGCATGCGGAATTTACGCCGACAAACACTCACAGAAAGTCTTCACCGATGGCGCGAAAGCACTGATGCCCAGTGTCGGCTTTACCCTGCTTGATGGACAGGATGCCAAGGCGCGCCAAGCCACGCTCTCGGGCGCTGATATTTTCACCTTCCCGATCGACAACATTCAAGAAACCTTTGGGCTGGCACCGCTTGAAGCCATGGCCGCTGGCCTTCCCGTTGTCACGACTGACTGGGACGGAATGCGCGACACGGTGACTGCTGATGTCGGCATTCGCGTGCCAACCCGCGGCTTGAACACGCGCCACACCCGTGGCGACGCTTGGGCTTACCTTTCAAAACGCACGACATATGCGCAGTATGGTAACAACATCTCGGCTCTTACCGAGGTTGATCTACGCGCGCTCACGCAGGGCTTTGTGGCACTGGCACGCGACGCCGACTTACGCCAGAGAATGGGGCAAGCTGGGCTTGCGCGGGTGCTGTCGGTATATGACTGGAGCAAGATCATCCCGCGTTATCAGGAGCTTTGGGGCGAGCTGTCGGCTATCCGGCGCAAAAATGGCGTCGCTCAGAAGGGCTTTCACGCCAACCCTGCTGCCCCTGCTCCGACAGAGCTGTTCGCGGCCTACCCAAAGGAAACCCTGCCCAATGGTGTTGCGGT
>JADGEJ010000004.1 GCA_016744435.1 Lentibacter sp.
CGATTGACGACAAGATACGAAAAGCTGAAACGCAACTTCCTATCAATGGTTCAAATCTTCGCAATCAGATGTTGGCTGAATTGAGTCCACACCCTAGTCAAACCCGCCACACAAACAAAACGCCCGCACCTCTCCCTCAAGGCTGCGGGCGTTTCCCTTTCCAACACGGCTCCCGGCCCTCCCCCGCTTCCTCTTTCCTGAAATATCCTGGGGGGAGTTCGAGGGGGGCAAAGCCCCCTTCGTCTAAATCCGCGGAGTGCGAGGCGCACAATCCGATCCGCCTTTCCGCGACGTCGCACTGTTCAGCACGCACCAACCTGTGTCAGCTTTGCTAAATGATCACAGAAACCGTCACCATCCCCGCTGGTTCAACCCGCCTGTCCGGCACCCTCTTTTTGCCTGACACTGCGCCAAAAGGCGTGGTGTTGCTCAGCGGCGCAACAGGGATACCGCATGGCTACTACCAGCACTTCGCGCGCTGGCTCACTGAAGAACACAGCCTCGGCTGCCTCACCTATGACTACAGCGATTTTGGCGCGTCTCTGACAGGCTCGATGCGCCAGTCTCAAGCGACAATGGCGCTTTGGGGCGCGCGCGACCAGCAAGCTGCGCGCGCCTGGCTTCTCGCCCGCGTGCCCGAAGGCGCGCTCACGATGATCGGCCATTCGCTCGGCGGGCTTTGCCACAATTTCCATGCGCCCGAGCCGCGCCTCAGCCGCGTCATAGCCGTCGCGTCGGGGCCAATTCACCAATATGATCACCCGATGCCCTACCGGCTCTCTGTGATGGCGTTCTGGCATGTGTTCGGCCCGGTTCTCACCACGCTGCTCGGCTACTATCCCGGCAAGGCCATGGGGCTTGGTGCCGACATTCCCGCTGGTGTTTTCTGGCAATGGCGGCGCTGGTGTACCAAGCGCGGCTTCTTTGCGCACGACGCCGACCCGCTGCTGGCCAACCCCGCCTCGCTCACCTGCGAGCTGCGTACGGTTGCCCTCGCCGACGACGACATGATCCCGCCGCAAGTTGTGGCCCGCCATGTCGCGTGGCACCCTGAGGCGCGTCACAGCCACGTCACGCTTGATCCCGCCGCCTTTGGCTTGCAAAACGTCGGACACCTCGCCGCCTTCCGGCGCAAAAACCAAGCTCTCTGGCCAGCTCTTTTGGGGCTGTCCTAGGAGCACTCAAACGCTTTAGTCAAATATCTTGAGCAGCTCTTTCTTGAGCTTGTCCTCAACCCCGTCTTTCACCGCGTCTTTCAGGCTTTCGCCTTCGCCGACCGTCACACCAAGCTCTTTTTCGATCTTGGTTGTCACGGCCTCTTTGACTTTCTCCTCGGCCTTGGCCTTTTCTTCGGCAAAGTTAAGGTCAAGCGCGCCCTTTAAGTCGGGCAATATCTTGAAGTTGTCCCAAGTGCCCTTGATGCGCACCGGAATGGCCAACCCCTTGCCACTGCGCGCGTTCAAAGCCGTCGGCACAAAGGTATAGTCAATATCGCGCGCGCCCAGCCCGACACGGCCTTTACCCGTGGTTTTATAGTTCTTGAGCGCCATGTTGAGGTTGTCGTTTGTCAGCACCCCGCCTTTGATATCAAAGCTCGCACCCATGGTGTTAAAGATCGTCGTGCCGCCCGTGCCCGAGCCGGTTTTCATCAGCTTATCCAAGTCAAACCCGCTGATCGCGCCTTGGCCCATCGCCATGCCACCGCTGCCGCCGAGCGAGTTCATGATCGCATGCAGGCTCGCACCCGAGCCCAGAAACCTGATCTGCCCGTCGCCCTTACCCGACAAACGCTCGACGCCTGACAGGTCTTTCAAAAGCGGCTTCACGTCGGCCTGCAACACGCTGAGGTTGCCCCCCACCGACAGGCCATTGCGGTTGTTGAGTACAAACTCCCCGACAACCGTGCCGCCGTAGCCCTGCGCCTTGTTGAGCGTGAAAACGCCGCGCGATCTATCAAGTGCAACAGACATGTCCGTCGCCCCCAACGTCACCATGCCGAAGTCAACAGAGGCCGCCGTGAGCCGCACATTGGCGTTCACCGCCGCCAGCCCGCCAGCATCAATCGGTGTTTTGCTCCATCCAGTGCTCGCCTCGCCGCTGCCGCCTTCGCTTGCCAGCGCGGCAAAGTCTAAGGCCCCCGCGCGCAGTTTGGCGGTGATCAACGGACGGTCTCCGGCGTTAAGGCGAATGTCGACATCGCCCTCAAGGCTGTTCTGGTCGAGCCCCAGAACCATGCTGCGCAGGTTGACAACCTTGCCGCCCGCGTAAACCACATTGGCCTTCAGCGTCAGTGTCTGCCCCAGCCCCTTGGGAGGCGCGCTCGCGTCAAGCCCGAGTGCCGCCAAAAACTTCCCGGTGTCCTTGGCGGAAATGTTCAGCGCGCCCTGCGCATCCAGTGTTTTGCTCACTTGCCCGTCAAACGCCAGCGTGCCACCCGGTGCGCTCACCTGAGCGTTCAGGCCAACGAGCTTGCCCGAGAGCAGCCCCGAGACGTTGGATAGCGTGGCATCCAACGCCAAGGCGGCTTTGCCACGTATCGCGCTTGCTTTCAGCGTCGCTGGGCCGGAGAAATCAGGCAGGCTCAAGCTGGCGTTCAACGCACTCAGCCGCTCGCGCGTGCCTGCCGCACGGTCTTCATACACAAGCGTAGCATCGCGCAATTGCGCGCTCTCAAGGCTTACCTCGCGCGGGTTGCTTTCGCCGCTATCTCCCGTGCCAAAGGCCCAGCTTTCGCGCCCGTCCGTGGCCTTCACCAGCGTGATCTCGGGGCTGACAAGCTCCAGCGTTTTGATCTGCACATCGCCCTTCAAGGCCGCCGCCGCCGACACGCCGATGTTGAGAGCCTCAGCCTGCAAAAGCGGCGCATCGCCAGCCCAGTCAGGCGCCGCCACCCGCACCGTACCCGTCTTGACGCCCAAGACAGGCCACAGGCTGATGCCCAGATCGCCGCTCAAAACCACATCGCGCCCCAGCGCTTTTGACAGTTCCGCACTCGCCACCTTGGCAATCCGCTCTTTGGGCAACAAGAACAGTCCGGCCACGACGAGCACGACAAAAACCAAAACAGCGAGCAACAGCTTGCGAATGAGACCCATGAGTTCCTCCTAATTCCTAAAACTGAATCTAGGCCCGCGCGCGCGCATTAACAACCGCCGGCGCAAGATCGCGCTTTCGCAAGCGCGCTCCAGCCGCTATACGCCCCTGCATGTCACAAAATCCGCCCTCACTGCGCCCCGACCTAGCAAACGCCAGGCTTTCTGAAACACGCCGTGACGGCCAGCCAACAATCGGCATGGTCTCGCTTGGCTGCCCCAAAGCCCTTGTCGACAGCGAGCGCATCCTCACGCGCCTGCGTGCCGAGGGCTATGGCATTTCGCCCGACTATTCCGGCGCTGATGCGGTCATCGTCAACACCTGTGGCTTCCTTGACTCCGCCAAAGCCGAAAGCCTCGACGCCATCGGTGAAGCCCTCTCTGAGAACGGCAAAGTCATTGTCACAGGTTGCCTCGGAGCCGAGCCAAACTACATCCGCGAGCATCACCCGCGCATTCTCGCCGTCACGGGCCCGCACCAATACGAGCAGGTGCTTGACGCGGTGCATGCCGTCGTGCCGCCCTCGCCCGACCCGTTCGTTGACTTGCTGCCAGCCTCCGGCGTGTCGCTCACACCACGCCACTACAGCTATCTCAAAATATCCGAAGGCTGTAACCACAAGTGCAAGTTCTGCATCATCCCCGACATGCGCGGCAAGCTCGCCTCGCGGCCCCATAAGGCCGTCATGCGCGAAGCCGAAAAGCTGGTTGAGAACGGCGTAAAAGAGCTGCTGGTGATCTCCCAAGACACCTCGGCCTTCGGCACCGACTGGCCCAACGAGCAGCGCCGCGGCCTCTCAGAGCAGCCGATCACCACGCTGGCGCGCGAGCTCGGCCAGCTCTCACCCGACATCTGGGTGCGCCTGCACTACGTCTACCCCTACCCGAACGTGCGCGAACTCATCCCGCTGATGACCAGCTTAGAGAATACTGCAGGCCTGATCCTGCCCTACCTCGACATCCCGTTCCAACACGCACACCCCGACACGCTCCGCCGCATGGCCCGCCCCGCCCACGCCGAACGCACACTTGACCGCATTGAAGAATGGCGCGGCCTCTGCCCCGACATCACCCTGCGCTCAACCTTCATCGTCGGCTACCCCGGCGAAACAGAGGCCGAGTTCCAAACGCTTTTGGACTGGATGGATGAGGCCCAACTCGACCGCGTCGGCTGCTTTAAGTATGAAAACGTCGATGGCGCGCGTTCAAACGCTTTGGCTGACCACGTTCCCGAAGAGCTCAAACAATCCCGCTGGGACCGCTTCATGGAAAAGGCCCAAGCCATCTCGGAAGCCAAACTCGCCGCCAAAGTCGGGCAGCGCCTCGACGTCATTGTTGATGACATAGACGAAGACGGCATCGCCACCTGCCGCACAAAATCCGACGCGCCCGAGATCGACGGGAACCTGTTCATTGACGAGGGCACTGAAGGGCTGAAAGTCGGCGAGATCGTGAGTGTTGAAGTGGATGAGGCTGGGGAGTATGACTTGTGGGGGCAAGCTTCACAGGATTGATGGATGCAAGAAACACTTTTCGACCAAATCCAAAGAATGAAAAATGGCCTAGTTGAAGCCGCCACTGGAGGCTCATATGGTGATGGCGACGAGTACCAAACTTTGCGTAGACTACTCTGCAGGGATTCATCGCTAAAAGACTTGGTCCCTCTTTTTGTTAGAAGATGCAGCGATGTTTCTGAGTTTTGGGGATGGATCAAATACGAAAAACCAACCTATGCGGAAAGACGCCAACTAATCTGGGACGCTTTTGTCCCCCTTCTTGACCATCTAGAGTTTAATGGATCATCCCCACATCGGGATGCAACGTTTCAAAGCCTAGGGTATTTGGCAGAGGCAGATATAAATCGACATTGGCAAACGGCATTGGACAGAGTTTCTAATGACCCTGAAGGGGCCATAACGCTTTCGCGAACCATTCTTGAAGGAACATGCAAAGCCATTCTGTCCGAGCTTGAACAAGACTACGGATCAAATGATGACTTGCCGAAGCTATGGAAAAAGTGTGCCACCCATTTGAATTTGAGCCCGTCGCAGCACCAAGAGCAAATATTCAAATCGATTCTATCTAATTGCTCGTCAATCGTAACCAATCTTTCGACGCTGCGAAACAAATTGGGAGATGCTCATGTTAATCATGTTCGTCCCGTCAAGCCAACTTCTAGACACGCGAGTTTAACAGTCAATTTGTCTGGTACAATGGCGTCTTTCTTAGTGGAAACGTGGCAAGCACGATCTAATTAGCCAGAGCCTAATGCTCCCCAGACCAATCTCCGATTGGGCAGCGCCCGGACCTCCCCCATGGGGAGGGCGCTAAAGCACCCACCCCGAGGCCCAAGCGCTCCGCTAGACATTAACCTTTGCGCGCGCCCGTTAACCTTTTCAACCCAGCCAAAACTGTATGCACGCGTTATGCACGGATAGCTGCATACAGTGCTGCATACCGTAGACACCGCGATTTTGGGCGTTAACCTTTGCCGCCAAAAGCGTCCAGATAGGCCCGCACACTGTCTTGCACATGGCGGAACCTGTCGCCGCCCAGATGCTTGCCGCCATACCAGCGCGTCACCACGATGACGTGGCCAACAAGCCCTTCGCGCTCCAGCATCCGTACGATGATCATGCCCGCCCCGCTCTCGCCGTCATCGGCCTTAAGCGGCGTGCCATCAGGCAAGATCATCGCCCAAGTATTATGCGTCGCCTTGGCGTATTTTTTGTTACGTTTCAACGCCTTAAGAAATGCATCCGCCTCAGCCCGCGTCGCCGCCGCTCCACCCGAAACGCTATATTTCGAGCCACGGTCAGAAATCACGCCTTCAAGCTGGTTCAAAGCGCCGCAGCAGTTTTGCGAACAACTTCAATGCGCTGCGCGTTTGGCGGGTGCGTCCCCAAAAAGCGATCCCCCGGATCAGGGATGCGTGAGAAGAACTTGGCGCCTTTCACAGGGTCAAATCCGGCCTTCTTGGCAATCACCGTGCCCAGCACATCGGCCTCAAGTTCATAGTCCTTCGAGTAGGTCCGAGCGCCGACTTGGGCCCCAATATCTGTAGCGTTTTGAAGGGTTTGCGCGTCGGCACCCGCCAGCGCCGCAAGTCCCGCAAACACCAAAGCACCGGTCGACGCATTGCGCTGTTGGCGCTCCAAATGCCCCGCAATATGGTGCGCAGCTTCATGACCCATGACAAAGGCAAGCTCGTCAGCATTGCGCACATCAGCGATCATCGCGAGGGTGAAGATGATGATCGGGCGGCCAGATTTATCGAGCGTTTGCGCCGCGTTAACAGGCTGGCCCGGGCGGTCATCAATCACGATCTTATAGTCGCAATTCATCCCTTTGGTGCGCGCGCGACATTCACGCTCGGCCACAGGCTCAACCGTGTTCACCACGCTAACAAATTGCTTCGCCGCCGAACGCTCGGGTAACTGTGCTTTAACGTCAGGTTTGGCGACTGGCGTTTGCGGCACTGTTGTTTCCACGCAAGCCGTTAGAAGCATTAGAAAAATTGCCGCAATAAAACCTAAGCTCTTTGTCATAACACCTGTCACTTCACACCTTGTTCGCGGGTCAGCATATCAGTAACTTGCTGGCCCGCCAGCCCCCTCACGCGGCCTTGATGGCTTGCGCTCGGCAAGCTGTTGCCTATGCTTAAGCTATGTTTTCAATAGAACACGAATTTGACAGCACGGTGATAACCCTCGTTGACGAAGGTGCGGCACCCTTGGGCGAAGACGTCGTAATCAACGCTTTTGAAGAATGTTTGACGCTAGAGCAATACGATGCACGCACCAAAACGATGCAAAAAATCACGCTCACCATGGCCCAGGCGCAAGACTTAGCCGCCGCGCTCGATTTGCCTGAAGGCGTCTATTCGCTGAAGCCAGAGGCCCCGAGCAAGCTCTGAAACCCCTCAAACAGCTTGGCGCGCGCGTGACTGCCACGGGAAACACTTGCCTTTTGCCGCGCGGCCTTTGTTAATGCCGTAAAGGCAATTGGGAGAGCAACATGGCAACTGGTTTTTTCTGGGATGAGAAGTGCTTCTGGCACGGCGGCGGCGACTACGCGCAGATGTTTCCGGTTGGCGGCTTTGTGCAGCCCATGGCAGGCGGCTTGCCCGAAAGCCCCGAGACAAAACGCAGGATGAAAAACCTGATGGATGTCTCTGGCCTGAGTGCCGAACTTGCCATGCAATCCGCGCCCGAAGCCAGCTATGCTGATTTGGTGCGCGTGCACCCCGAAAGCTATCTGACCGCTTTCAAAGAGATGTCAGACGCTGGCGGAGGGGAAATCGGCCGCCGCACGCCCTTTTTGCAAGGCGGTTACGAGATCGCAGCGCTCTCAGCCGGCCTCTCCAAAGCCGCGCTCGGGGCCGTACTCAGAGGCGAGCTCAATAACGCCTACGCCCTGTCGCGGCCCCCGGGCCATCACTGCACGCCCGACTGGCCAAACGGGTTTTGCCTGATGTCCAACTTAGCCATCGCGATCGAAGCCGCCATTGCCGCAGGCGAAGGCAAACGCTTCGCTGTTGTCGACTGGGATGTGCACCACGGCAACGGCACCGAAGCGGTCTTTTATGAGCGCGACGATGTGCTGACAATCAGCCTCCATGAAGACAGAAACTACCCCGTTGATACTGGTGCTACAGCCGACAAAGGCAAGGGCGCTGGCCTTGGCTACAACATGAACGTGCCGCTTCCTTCAGGCGCGGGCCACGACACCTACCTAGAGGCAATGGAACGCATCGCTCTGCCAGCCCTTGAGGCACACAAACCCGACGTGATCATCATCGCCTGTGGATATGATGCGGGGATATTCGACCCACTCGCACACCAGCTTTGCACCGCAGAAACCTATCGCCAAATGACTCGCCAAGTCATGGCCGCCGCCGACAAGCTCTGCGAAGGCCGCCTGATGATGGCGCATGAAGGCGGCTACTCCGAAGCCTATGTGCCGTTCTGCGGCCACGCGGTCTTGCAAGAAATGTCAGGCTCAAACATCGCTGTACCCGACCCGATGGCAGACGTCGTCGCCGCGCGCCAACCCAACGCACGCACACAGGCCTACTTTTCGGAACTCATCACAGAAATGGCCACAGAACTTCTCTAAACCGTTTCCTCTTTCCAGAAATATCCCGGGGGTGTGGGGGCTGGCCCCCACGTAGTCCTGTGTGGGGTTTTTGCCCCCTACCACATCGTCTTTTTCGCGCGCGGCAGCCACGCGTCGTCATAGGCCTTGCCGCCCACGTCTCCCGCTGTCTGCTCGGCCAAAATGTCGCCTGCTGTCGGCAGGCCTTCGCTCTGGTCGCCATCCTTCCAAAGCCCAGCACGCATCGGCGCACGTGCGCACTGAGTGTAGATTTCGCCGATCTTGATCACAATGACAGAACGCGGCAAACGGCCTTTGTCGGTGGCAAACTGTTCGCACAAAGCCGCGTCAACGCTAACCTTAGCCTCGCCATTCACCCGCACAATCGTGTCCGACCCCGCCACCATGAACATCAGCGAGATGCGCCCGTCCGCCACGATGTTGCGCAGCGTGTCCAGGCGGTTGTTGCCGCGCCAATCTGGCATCGCGAGCGTGTATTCATCCAGCTCGCGCACCACGGGGGCGTCGTCGCCGCGCGGGCTGCCATCGGTGCCCTCAGGGCCAACGGTGCTGATCACGCAAAACCGCGAGCGCATGATCCACGCGCGATAGAGCGGCGTCATTTGCTGCGCGACTTTGCGCAGTGATGCTTCCCCCGGATCACCATAAAGCGCTTCTAAAGCACTGATATCGCTCACATAGTCAACCGTCATAACCAGCTTCTTCCAGCAAGGCGTTTGAACGGCCCTCAACCTTGGCTTCCAGATCGGCCATGAAAGGTTTTTGCTCTTGGCCAAGCGGAATAGGTTCCAAAAATTCGACAACAGCCAACCCGGGTTTGCGCAGAATTGTCCCCTTGGGCCAGAAAAGCCCCGCGTTTGTCGCCGCAGGCACGCAGGGCTGCTGGAGCTGATCGTAAAGTGCATATGTGCCCACTTTATAAGCCTTCATCTCGCCCGGCTTCACACGCGTGCCTTGACTATAGATCACAAGTTGCCCGGCTTCGGCGGCGCCTGAGCGCACGTCGTCTACCATCTTCTTGATCGCTTGTCCGCGCTTGCCACGGTTCACAGGCACACAACCAAGTCGGTAAGCATAAAGCCCGATGATCGGCGTCCAAAGCAGCTCGTGCTTCATGATGAATTTCGGCTTCGGCGCGTAGTAAAAGATCATCAGAATGTCGAGAAAAGACTGGTGCTTGGCCGCGATCATCACCTCATCGGTTGGGATGGTGCCACGCACTTCATGGCGCAGGCCCAGCATCCATTTGGCCGTCCAAAGCGCCCAGCCGGCATAAAGCTGGCAAGCCATGCGCGCGCCTTTCGGACTGAACAGCGCCCAAGGCAGAAAGACGATCCCAAGGACTGCCATTGCAACAGCGTTCTGCACCACAAATATCAGCGAAATAATCCAGCGAACAGCCAACATCAGCGCAACTCCTTCAAGGTACTATTGGCCGCAGAACGTGTGGCCAGAAAGGCGACAAGCCCCGCGGCGATAGGTATGACAAGTGGCCAGAGCCAGCCAGCACCCGCGAAGCCAAGATCACTCAGAAAGCCGCCTTGGCTGTCTGCCGCAGGCAGCACCAAAACAACAGCAACACCAAGCACCATACCAATGGCCGCACCGGTAATGGTGCGCAGGGTGAAGCGGCGCACAAAGGCGCTGGCGATATAGCTGTCGAGCGCGCCGACAAGCCGCATCACCGAGATGACTTTGGCGTTGGCAGCAAGTGCTGCATTCGCCGCCAGTGTGATCATCGCGCCCATGACAGCAAAAATCAGCACAATCGAAAGCCAGCCGAGAAACCAAAGCCGCGCGGCTGCAGCTGCCAGCGGTTTGCGCCAGCGCGTATGGTCATCCAGCACAGCGCCGGGGGCCTCGGCGACAAGGCGCAGCCGCAGGCCTTCCGCGTCAAAGCCAATGTCGGCCTCCACGATCTCGATAAGCTGCGGGATAGGCAGGCTCTCAAGCGGCACATCGGGGCCAAACCACGGCTCAAGCAGGGCGCGCTGCTCATCGTCGGTGAGCAGCCGCGCGCTGGCAATGCCCGGTGTGGTTTCCAGCACCCTCATGGCGGCGTCGGTCTGGGCCTGCATCTGGCCCACAGGGGCCGATATCCGCAGCGTGGCAGACTGCGCAAGCTCGGCACTCCAACGCTCTGACAGGCGGCCCGCCGACACCGACAAAGCCAGCGCAAAGACAGCTAAAAAGGCCATAACAGTTGCGGCAAACAGCGTAAGACGCGCCGTAAAGCCCGTTGGCGGCACGGCACGCTCGGCCTGTGCATCACCGATGATAAAATCCATCACATGGGAAAGTTGAAAACGCTGCGCCATTACAGATCGGCTCCCACAGTTAAGTGCCGGTTCGCGATCCGCAGCACCCGAGCTTGCACTTGGCTTTTGGCCGCGCGAATAAGCGCAAGGTCGTGCGTGGCGATAACCACTGTCTTGCCCATTTTATTGAGTTCAACCAACAACTGCAGCAAGCGCTGCGACATTTCCCAGTCGAGGTTGCCTGTCGGCTCATCGGCCAGAATAACGTCGGGCGACATGATAACCGCTCGCGCCAGCGCAGCCCTTTGCCGCTCACCACCCGACAGTTCGGGCGGCAACGCATAGGCGCGCGAGCGCAGGCCAACCCAGCTCATCAGCTCGGTCAAATCGCTCTGATCGTCGCGCACAGAGTGCCCCGCAACCGTCAAAGGCAGGGCGATATTGTCGGCAATCGGCAGGTGATCAAGAAACTGGCAGTCTTGGTGGACAACTCCAATGCGGCGGCGCATTTCAGCAACATCGTCACGCGTCAGGCTGCGCACATCCCGATCAAACAGGCGCACGTAGCCCGCCGATGGCAGAAGCTCACCGTAGCACAGCTTGAGGAAGGTGGTCTTGCCCGCGCCCGAAGGCCCCGTCAGAAAGTGAAAGGAGCCCGCGCTGAGCGAAATCGAGATATCGCTCAAGAGCTCGCCTTCGCCATAGCTATAGGACACTTGTTCCAGCTCGATCACATTTTGCCCTCACATTTATGCGCTCAATACATGCCCCAGAGCGCGGCAAGTTGCAATCAGCCAAGGCTTAACGCGTTTCGAAAACATTCTGTCGCACAGGTTGTGTTTCGAAACCCGCGCTTGAGCAAAAACAATCCTGAGGCTTTCTCGAAAAGCTTTAGCGTGTTTGCTCTTTTCTGCAATCCAGTTAAGACTTATGCTAACGTCAGTTTATTGCAGGTGTTTTTGCGTAAGTTAGGGGACGACATGCGGCTTACATGCCCAAATTGCGGTGCGCAGTACGAAGTGCCAGACGAGGTTATTCCACAAAACGGGCGCGATGTTCAGTGTTCCAGCTGTGGCGATACGTGGTTTCAACCCCACGCCGACAGCCTCACTGATAACATGGATGAGCCAGAAGGCTCGCTGATCGAAGAGCACCGCCCGCAGATCCCGCAGCCTCAAGAGCCGCAAGCCACGCCTGAAGAAGAGCTCCGACAAGAGCCGCCGCAAAAAGCCCCCCAGCCGCGAAAACGCGAGCTTGACCCGTCAGTTGCCGATGTCTTGCGCGAAGAAGCCGCGCTCGAAGCCGAAGCCCGCAAGCACGACGCGAGCCCATTAGAAGAACAGCCGGATCTTGGCCTTGCTGACCCGGATGACGAAGTCGCACGCCGCTCGCGCGAAGCCCAAGATAGGATGGTGCGTATGCGCGGTGGTGACGCCAGCAGCGCGGCCACGGCAGCAACTTCTACAGCCGCAGGCTCGCGTCGCGATGTATTGCCAGACATCGACGAAATCAATTCAACCCTTCGCAAAGACAGCGCACGCCGTACGCCAACAGCACAGTCAGCGCCGCGCGAGGCCACCACGCCCGAAGAAGTGAAAGGTGGCTTTATGCGAGGCCTTCGCTGGGTTCTGATTTTGGCGGTTTTGCTGGTGCTGCTCTACGTGTTTGCACCCCAGATCAGTGCCGCCGTTCCATCTCTTGCGCCTGTGCTTGAGCCCTATGTCGAGGCCGTTGACAGTGCGCGCTTGTGGCTTGATGGCCAGATGCGCTCACTTATGGGCAGCCTTGATGGAATGGCCTCGGATGGGGCTGAAAATACGGCCCCAACACCAGCATCGGCGCCAACAACAGAGCCTGTGATTGAGCCAGTAACCGAGTAGCTAGGGTCCTGACCCTAGTTTCCGAACCGTTCCAACAAGCGGCGTAGGTAGTTACGTTCGGTCTCTGAGCGGGTGTTCTCGCCCGAGCGGCGGCGAATTTCGTCGAGTAGCTCGCGCGCGCGGCGGTAGACGTCTTCATCGCCTGAAAAGCCGCGGCGGTTGCGCCCCAGTCGGTCGTCCCCGTTCGGTCCGGCTTGCTGGCTGTCGCCCTCTTGGCCGGCTTGGCCTTGCTGGGCCTGTGCCATGGCTTCGCCGAGGTTGTCCATGCCTTCGCGCAGGTTCTCCATCGCTTCGGCTTGGCTGTTGAGCGCATCGGCGAGCTGGTTTTGGCGCAACTCTTCCTCGGCGCGGCCCATGGCGCTTTCGGCCCCCTCAAGGGCTTCGCGCATGGCTTCGCCTGCCTCACCGGACAAACCGGGCAACGCGTTTTGCTGCTCGGCCAGACGGCGCCTCAACTCTTGCTGACGCTCAGCAAGCGAGCGCCCGTCAGCGCCCTGCCCTTCTTCACCACCTTTGCCGCCTTGGCCTTGCTTGCCTTCGCGGCCTTGGCCCTCACCCTCGCCTTCGCCTTGGCCTTCGTGCTCTTGGCCGCGGCCTTGGCCGCCGTTGCGGCCCTCGTTCTGGGCGTTCTCGCCAGCCCGCGCATTGGGGTTGAATTGCTCTTGTAGGTCGCGGAATGCTTGATCAGACAAGCCCTGCTGTTCGCGCAGCGTGTCAGAAAGGCCTTCCATTGCTTGCTGGCCCTCACTTTGGCCTTCGCCCTGCTGGTTTTGGGTGACGCGCATGTTTTCCATCATCTCTTGGAACTCTTTAAGCGCCTGCTCGGCCTCGGCCATGCGGCCTTGTTCCATCAGTTCCTGGATGCGGTCCATCATGTCTTGCAGGTCTTGCTGGCTCATCTGCATGCTCTCGCCGCGCTCGCCAGCTTCGCCGTTTTGCTCGTCTGGATCGCGTTGCGCAAGCTGCTTCATGTAGTCTTGCGTGGCTTCGCGCAGCTCGTCCATCAGGCGTGCAACCTCCTCTTCCGAAGCACCGTTGCGCATGGCCTCGCTGAGCTTTTCCTGGGCGTCGCGCATTCGCTCTAGCGCGTCTGACAGGTTGCCATCTTCGAGGTTAAGCGCCAGCTCCCACATCGCCTCGGTGAGCCTGTCGCGCGTTTCGTCATCTAGCCCGCCGTAAGCCACTTTGGCCTCCAAGCGGCGCAAAATCGTGCGCAGGCGCAGATAGTCGGTTTCAGATTTGAACACATCTCCCGGGCGGTGCGAAATGGCCCGCAAAAGCTGCGCCACACGCGCGCCATTCTCGCGGTTCCAAAGCAAATCACGCCGCAGCTCGATCACCGCTGCTGCCGACGGGTTAAAGAAATGCCGTGCTGCTAAGGTCATTTCGGCGGGATAGGACGCGCCTTCATTGCCCGCTTCATCCGTCGCCGTGAGGGTGATCTTCACCGGCAGGTTGGCCCATACATGTTTGCTGAAGTCTTCCAGCAACGTCTCTTCAAAGTCTTTCCGCGAGCCCGCCACAGGCAGCGGCACAGGCAGCTCGATAGCGCTCATGTCTTCTGGCACGAGCGCCAGCCCAAAGCGACGGTCAAGCTGGGCGAGATCAAGCTCGATCAGAGCAGTGCCGCTTTCAATGCCGTAGTCGTCATAGGCTTCAAACGGCATGGTAAACGCGCCGCTCGCCGAGGCCTCAGCAGGGCCTGTCGCTTCTATGATCGGGGCTTTGTCAGGCAGGCTGACGATGCTCCAACTGCGCTCGCCCGCCCCCCCGTTAACACTCAAATCGCCTGATTGCATGACGCGGAAACTCTGCTCACGCGCCGCCGCTGAGGGCACGTCGCCAATGCGGCTTGAAACGGTTTCGCTGACCGTCACGGCGCCCACGTCGCCGTAGAGGCGCAATGTCACCTCGCTGCCTTGCGGAAGCTCGATCTCGGCATCAGCGATCTCGGTAAGATACATCGCCGGTAGCCCCGTGTAGCGCGGCGGTTCAACCCAGCCTTCCCAGCTTGGCCCAGTAGCCAATGCAGCGCCCGTGCCCGGCGCGCCAATATCGCCCACTGTTCCGAGCCGCCAGACCGAGCCAAACATCAGCGACACCAGCAAAGCCAGAACCGCGACAAAGCGCAGCCCGAACGGGTCAGCCGCCGCCAGCCTAACCTTGGGCGGAATACTGCGCGCAGCTCTGATGCGCTCATACATCCGGCGCTGGTATTCGTGCCAAAGGGCTTTAGAGGCGGCGTCCTGTGCGCCGATGGCCTGTTTGTCGCGCACCGCGTGAATCGGGCGGCCCGGCAGGGCAGCGTCGATCCTGTCAAGCGCTTCAAGTTTGCTCGGTGCCTCAAAGCGACGGGCCGCAAACCACAGCCCAAACAAAGCCAAGGCGCCCGCGAGCACGAAGAAGCCCCAAACTATCTCAAGTTGGAGAACCTCATGCAAGCCCATGAAAAAGAATGCTAAAACTGCGAACAACACAGACCAGACCGGCCAAAACGCAGCGCAAAGCCGCTCGGCCCAAAGGCCCGCGAGCGTCAGCGTGAGCCTACCGCGCAGGTCGATCCTGTCAGGTTTTGATGGCTCAATCGCCAAGCCGCGTCTCCATCCTCAAGGCGGGCTCACGCGCAGGTGCGCTCAGAGCCACTCAGGGATGGTATCGCGGTTGAGCATTTCTTCCAAGCTCGGACGCGCACGAATGACGGCAAATTGATCACCCTGCACCAAAACTTCGGGGATCATCGGGCGCGAATTATACTCGCTCGACATCACCGCGCCATAAGCGCCAGCGCTGCGAAACGCGACAAGCGCGCCCTCTTGCATTGGCGCAAGCTCGCGCCCCTTGGCAAAGGTGTCACCACTTTCGCAGATCGGCCCGACGATGTCATAGGTGTCAGGCTCGGTGGCGACGGCTGGCTCTGCGAGCGGCACAATGTCGTGGTGCGCATCATACATGGCAGGGCGGATCAGGTCGTTCATCGCGGCATCAACGATCAGGAATTTTCGGTCTTCGCCTTCCTTCACGTAGATCACTTCGCTGACCAGAACGCCCGCGTTGCCGGCAATCAGGCGGCCCGGCTCGATCTCGATCTCGCAGCCCAAATCACCGAGCACGTCTTTCACCATCGCGCCGTAGTCTGTCGGCAAAGGCGGCGCGTCGTTTGCGCGTGTATAAGGGATGCCGAGGCCACCACCCAGATCGAGGCGCTTAATCGTGTGGCCATCGGCGCGCAGCTCAAGCGTTAGCTCTTTAACTTTTTCATAGGCTTGGCGAAACGGCTCAAGCTCGGTCAGCTGCGAACCGATGTGCACATCAATGCCGACAACTTCCAAGCCCTCAAGCTTGCCCGCCATCGCATAGACGTCGCGGGCGCGGCTGATAGGAATGCCGAACTTGTTCTCTTTTTTGCCGGTCGCAATTTTGGCATGGGTCTTGGCGTCAACATCGGGGTTCACGCGGACCGTGATCGGGGCTTTGAGGCCCAGCTCCAAAGCAACCTCGTTGAGGCGCAGCATCTCAGGCTCGCTTTCCACGTTGAACTGGCGAATGCCGCCCGTGAGCGCCAAGCGCATCTCGTCACGGGTCTTGCCAACACCGGAAAAGACGATCTTGTCACCAGACACACCTGCTGCAATCGCGCGCGCATATTCGCCGCCCGAGACAACGTCCATGCCAGCGCCGCAAGCCGCAAGCACTTTCAAAATCGCAAGGTTAGAAGCCGCTTTCATCGCGTAGCACACCAAGTGCTCGGTGCCCTCAAGCGCCTCGTCAAACAACCGAAAGTGGCGCTCTAGCGTGGCAGTTGAATAGCAGTAAAACGGCGTGCCAACACTGGCCGCGATTTCGCGCAGCGGCACGTCTTCAGCGTGTAGTTCACCGTTTTTGTATAGAAAATGGTCCATAGCGCATCATCCTTTGTTCGCATCCCATGTATCGAATGCGAAGCAAGGTGAAAACCCGCTTTAAAGGCTAATTCCGATAGAAACCGGACCATTCGAAACACCAACCGTCGCGGAAGTGCTCACGCCGCCGGGGCCGATGTTTACATTTGCGCCCAGTGTGGGCGTGATCGGCTCACCGTCAGCGCCACAGCCCGCCAAAAATGCGAGCAATGTAAGGCCTGCGCCCAGTTCAAAAACACGTTTCATACTCAATACCTCTTTGGCAACACCTCTTTGGCGACTATGCCAATATAGGCCGCTTTGGCTTTTGTTTCAAACAACGTGCCCGTCAGGCCTTATGACAGGCCTTTATGACAGCGCCTTTATGACAGTGCCTTTGTCCAACGCGTCACCTGTGCGCGCACTTGGCTCGGCGCTGTGCCGCCATATGACGTCCGCGAGGCGACCGAGGCCTCAACCGTCAGCACGCTGAACACATCTTCGGTGATCGCGGGGTTCACTGTTTGCATGTCAGCCAGGCTCAGGTCAGGCAAGTCACAGCCCTGCGCTTCGGCCATTGCCACCAGCGCGCCCGTCACATGGTGCGCATCGCGGAACGGCATGCCCTGTGCGCGCACGCACCAATCCGCCAAGTCAGTCGCGGTCGAAAAGCCGCTGCCCGCTGCGGCGGCAAGGCTTTCACGGTTCGCTGACATGTCGCGCACCATGCCCTCCATCGCGGCCAAGGCCAGCATCAGGTTGTCGGCAGCGTCAAAGACTTGCTCTTTGTCTTCCTGCATGTCCTTCGAGTAGGCCAGCGGCAGGCCTTTCATGACCGTCATCAAAGCCACGTTGGCTCCGAAAATCCGCCCGATCTTGGCGCGGATCAGCTCGGCTGCGTCAGGGTTTTTCTTTTGCGGCATAATGCTTGAGCCGGTTGAGAACCGGTCTGAGAGCATCACGAACCTGAATTGCGCAGACGACCAGATCACCAGCTCCTCGGCAAAGCGGCTGAGATGCATGGCGCAGATACTGGCCGCACTCAGAAAATCGAGCGCAAAGTCGCGGTCACTCACGGCATCAAGCGAGTTGGCAGAGGGGCGGTCAAAGCCCAGCGCCTTGGCCGTCATGTCGCGATCAATCGGAAAGCTGGTGCCAGCCAAAGCCGCCGCGCCAAGCGGGCTTTCGTTCATCCGCACCCGCGCATCGCGAAAGCGCGAAGCATCGCGCCCCAGCATCTCGACATAGGCCATCATGTGGTGGCCCCATGTCACAGGCTGCGCCACTTGCAAGTGCGTAAAGCCCGGCATGACCCAGTCAGCGCCCGCCTCGGCTTGGCCAAGCAACGCGCGCTGCAAGGCTTCGATGCCGCCGATGGCTGCATCCATCTGGTCGCGCACCCAGAGCTTGAAGTCAGTCGCGACTTGGTCGTTGCGCGAGCGGCCCGTGTGCAAACGCCCCGCAGGCTCGCCGATCAGCGCCTTGAGGCGCGCCTCAACATTCATGTGAATGTCTTCAAGCGCTGCGGAAAACTCAAAAGTTCCGCCCTCTATTTCTGACAAGACCGTGAGCAGGCCTTCCCTCATGGCCTCAGCGTCGCTATCACTCACAATGCCCGTGGCTGCCAACATGGCGGCATGGGCCCGAGAGCCGGCAATGTCTTGTGCTGCCATGCGCTTGTCAAACCCGATCGAGGCGTTGATCGCCTCCATGATCGCGTCAGGACCTGCGGAAAAGCGGCCGCCCCACATCTGGTTTGAGGTATCGTTGCTCATATTTTTGCGCCTTCGAAAGGAAGAAAATGTCTCGTTCCGCGCTGGTTTATACCGCCCTTGGCCTAATCGCAATCATAGCGGCGGCTTTGGTGCTTTCGCCCTCGCCTGCCCCTCAGGCCACGCTTGCCCCAGAAGTTTTGAGCAAAGTCGAGGCGCTCAAGACAGGCGACATGAAGAAACTCGCTTTTCACAGTGCGGCCAAGCCCGTTGCGCAGGCCGACTATGACACCTTCGAAGGCGGCAAGGCCAACTTGGCCGACCATAAGGGGCGCGTCGTGTTGCTGAACTTCTGGGCCACATGGTGCGCGCCCTGCCGCCACGAAATGCCGATGCTTTCGGCCTTGCAAGACGAGCTAGGAGGTAACGACTTCGAGGTGATCACCATCGCAACAGGCCGCAACGAGCCCGCTGCCATGGCGCGGTTTTTCAAGGAAATCAACGTCACCAACCTGCCGCTGCACCGCGACCCGACGTCTGCTGTCGCCCGCGAAATGGGTGTGCTCGGCCTGCCAGCCACGGTGATCCTCAACCGCGACGGGCAAGAGATCGCCCGCCTGCTCGGCGACGCCGACTGGGCCTCTGACAGTGCCAAAACGCTTTTGCAGGCGATTATCAGCCAAGAGTAAGCGCAATCAGCGCAGAGCTTGCGCGAGATCAAATTGCCAAAAAGGAATGTGAGATAAACTTCCATAGAAATCATTAGGAGACTCACATGACCCGATTCTTAACTGCCATCGCCCTGATGTTTGCCCTCATGCTTGCCCCCTTCGCGCTGCACGCCGAGGACGGCAAAACCAAGCTTTTCATCAGCATCACAACTGACGACACTTGGGCCGCAGGCAAAGCCATTATGTTTGCGCATCAAAAGTCGCTCAAAAACGGCCACGAAACCGCGATCTGGATGAACGTGCGCGCCGTTTACCTTGCCGACAAAAAGCGCCCCAGCCACATCCACGGGCTAATGGCCGAAAAGGGCACCAGCATCCAGGACATGCTCACAGCCTTCATCGCCGATGGCGGCACTGTGCTCATGTGCTCCGCTTGCTCCAAAGCCGCGGGGCTGACGCAGGCCGACTATATCGACGGCGTCACCATGGGCAGCTTTCCGGTAATCGAGAAGTGGTTGTTTGACCCGATGACCAAGACGCTAACCTGGTAACACCCCAAGGGCGGCCCTCCAAAGGCCGCCTTTTTCGCTCGCCCCCACACCCCCTTTGACAGCCAAGGCCGCCTCCCTTTAGGGTCCTCTCAAAGGGAGAGGCACATGCCACTAGAAATACTCGGGCCAATGGTTGTGGTCGGCATTGTGGGCATCGCTCTATTGCTGCGCTACCTTGGCCTCGCAAAGCCTTTCCAACTCACGGGCGAGCACACCCGCACCGCTTGGCTGCGCGAAGTGCCCAATGATGTTCCGGTGAAAATCCTAATCGCCAAATCCCGCCAAAGCGCGCTCTTGCGCCTTGCCTCGGGCCAGCTTGGCCTCGTCAGTGTCATGGGCGCCGACACCACAGCGCGCTACCTCACCGACGCAACATGGCACCACGCCAACAAGGCTCTCACGCTAAAGCTGCCTGACTTTACAGCGCCGCATTTCACCATCCCGCTTGAGCCTCAAGAACAAGCCCAATGGGCTGCCCTGCGAGACGCGCCATGAGCGAGCTGTCCTACCCTGATGTCACCACATACGCGGTGCCTTTCTTTATCGCCCTCATCTTGCTTGAACTCGGCTGGATCGTGATCAAACACAACAAAGACGGCTATGGCGGCCGCTACGAAATGCGCGACGCGCTCACCTCGCTCATCATGGGCGCGGGCAGCGTCATCTCCGGCATCCTCCTCGGCTTCATAACCTACGGGTTCCTGATGTTCCTCTGGCGGCTCACCCCGCTTGATCTGGGCACAAGCCTCGGCGTTGTCGCGCTCTGCTTTGTGCTTGATGACTTGCGCTACTACTGGGGGCACCGCTTCGGCCACCGTGTCCGCTGGGTCTGGGCGAGCCATGTTAACCACCACTCAAGCCAACACTACAACCTGACAACTGCCCTCAGGCAAACTTGGACAGGCACGTTTACCTTTATGATGATCCTGCGCGCCCCGCTGATCCTCCTCGGCTTTCACCCGGCCCTCGTACTGTTCTGCGGCGGCATGAACCTTATCTATCAGTTCTGGATTCACACCGAAGCCATCACCCGCCTGCCGCGCTGGTTTGAGAGCGTCATGAACACACCAAGCCACCACCGCGTTCACCACGGCCGCAATGCGCGCTACCTCGACGCAAACTATGCAGGCGTCTTCATAGTGTGGGACAAGATGTTCGGCACATTCATCCCCGAGCTAGACGAAGACAAACCCGACTATGGCCTCGTCCACAACCTTGGCACATTCAACCCGCTGCGCGTCGCCTTCCACGAATGGGTCGGCATCTTCAAAGACGCCACGCAAGCCGGCCTCACATGGCGCGAGCGCTTGCTCTATTGCCTCGCGCCCCCCGGCTACAGCCACGACGGCTCGCGCGACACCTCCGAGACGATCAAACAAAAGCACCTCGCCCGCCACCCCGAAGATGTCGGCACTGCGGGGTTTAAAAACTAAGCCCCGCTCCCCCCTTTTTCTTTCTCTAAATATCCCGGGGAGCGCGAGGGGCTGGCCCCTCGCCTCTTTACTGTAGCGCGAGGGGCTGGCCCCTCGCCGCCGCGACGCCAAAGGCGGCGCAAACCCGCCACAGCACACAATCCGCTTTCCACATCACCTACAAACACACTACTCTGCTCCAAAACACCGGAGCAGCCCCATGACCCTCACCCGCCGCGCTTTTGCCACCACCACACTCGCCTTTCTTGCCACACCAGTGCTTGCGCGCGGTGGCTTTGACGCATGGCGCGCGAGCTTCGAAAACAAAGCCGCCGCCAGTGGTATCTCGCGCACCACGATGCGAGAGGCCTTCTCGGGGGTTAAGTTCCTGCCCAAAGTCGTCGCCTCCGACAGCAAGCAAGCCGAAGTCGCCAAATCGCTCCAGCAATACCTTAGCTCAGCCGCCTCTTCCCAGCGCGTCTCGGGCGGGCGCAAGGCGCTCAAACGCTACAAGACGCTGCTCAATAACATCGAGCACAAATATGGCGTCGAGAAGGAAGTCGTCGTTGCGATTTGGGGGATGGAAAGCGCCTTTGGTGGCTTCCGCGGCTCCTCTTCGGTGTTTTCGACACTTTCGACACTCGCCTTCCAAGGCCGCCGTCGCGAGTTGTTTGAGGCCGAACTCCTCGCCGCCCTCAATATCCTGCAATCTGGCCGCGCCTCTGTGGGCCAGATGAAGGGCAGCTACGCAGGCGCGATGGGCCACACCCAGTTTATGCCGTCAACCTACCTGCGGCACGCGCAAGACTTCAACAAAGACGGAACGGCCAATATCTGGTCCGATGACCCGACAGATGCCCTCGCCTCGACAGCCGCGCTCTTAAAAGCTGAAGGCTGGAAAAAGGACCAACCTTGGGCTATCGAAGTGCAGCTCCCGAGCGGCTTTGACCCGGCCCTCACTGGCCGGATCTCCCCTCGTAAAACCCGCGACTGGGCCAAGCTCGGTGTGCGCTCGGCCACTGGCAAGAAGCTGCCCAATCACGGCAATGGCGCGGTCATCCTGCCTGCTGGGCCCGAGGGGCCTGCTTTCATGATCTACAAGAACTTCCACGTGCTGAAAAAATACAACTACGCCGACAGCTACGTGATCGGCGTTGGGCATTTGTCCGACACGCTCGCGGGCCACGGCGCGATCCGCTCGAGCTTTCCGAAAAACCCGTGGGGGATGAGCACACAAGAGCGCCGCGATTTGCAAAAGCGCCTCAACGCGCGTGGCTTCGCCGCCGGAAATCCCGACGGCGTCATCGGCGAGAAGGGCCGCGCTGCGATTCGAGCTTTTGAGGCCTCCAAAGGCATGCGCCCAACCGGCGTGCCGAGCAAAGCACTGCTTGCTGCGCTCTAATACCGCGCGCTGCGTTAAGTTAACTCGCGTTAACTTTTGGCGTAAAACTGTATGCACGCGGTATGTACGCATAGCTGCATAGATAGCTGCATAGTGTAGGCACTTGCGTCTTTGCCAAGCTCAGGGCTGTTAACCCCACCGTGCGCTAGCCTTAAAAGCAGCTCGTCAAAGCAGCTCATCGTGGCGAAAACAGGTGGTCAAATGGTCGTTCACCAGCCCGCAGGCCTCCATCCAGGCATAGACAATCGTTGGCCCGCAGAACTTAAAGCCCGCTTTCTTCAAATCTTTCGAAAATTGAACCGACATTTCTGTCTGGGTTGGCACTTCGGATTGCGTCGCAAATTTGTTCACCAAGGGCTTGCCATCAACGTATTTCCAGCAGAACGCGCTGAAGCCTTCGCGGGCCTCTATCTCTAGATAGGCCTGCGCATTTGTGATCGTCGCTTGGATCTTGCCACGGTGGCGTATGATGCCCTCGTTGCCAAGTAAGCGTAGCACATCTTCTTCCCCCCAAGTGGCGATGACATTGGGGTCAAACCCTTGAAAAGCTTCGCGAAAATTTTCACGTTTGCGCAGGATGGTGAGCCAGCTCAGCCCGGCTTGGAAACCATCAAGAATGAGCTTCTCCCAGAGCGCGCGGCTGTCGTATTCGGGCACGCCCCACTCTTCGTCGTGATAGGCCACATAGAGCGGGTCATCCCCCGGCCAGCCGCATCGTTGCTTCATCTTGCCTCGCTTCCTGAGGGGTTTCGAACAATTTTTGCTAAACCTTAGCATTAGGAGATTGTTAGCACCTTCCCCCCAAAGCTCAAGCGTGGAGCGAGCAAACACTCGGGAAGGGTAACAGATGAACAGCAATCGCCGCAGAATGGCAAAAGTACCAGCGGACCAAAAAGACCCCCTCAGCTTCGCGGTCGCGTCGCGTGATAAATCAGTGATGCAAATGGTCGAAGCCGCATTGAAGCGCAAGCAGGTGTTGCTCGCTTATCAGCCGGTCGTGCAGGCGCAAGCCCCTGATCGTGTTGCCTTTTATGAAGGGCTCATTCGCGTGCTTGATGCCACTGGGCGGGTCATTCCGGCGAAAGATTTCATCAACGAAATAGAGCCGACAGAGCTTGGTCGAACGATGGATTGTATCGCTCTTGAGAAGGGCCTGCGCACGCTTGCGCGACAGCCTGATTTGCGCCTTTCGATCAACATGTCAGCGCGTTCAATCGGCTATAAACCCTGGAATCGCACCTTGCAAAAAGGCTTGCTGCGCGATGCTACAGTCGCGGAGCGTTTGATCCTTGAGATCACCGAGTCTTCCGCGATGACAGTGCCCGAACTTGTCGTCAGCTTCATGGATGAATTGCAGGCCAAAGGCGTAACCTTCGCTTTAGATGACTTTGGGTCTGGCTTCACGTCTTTCCGGTATTTCCGGGATTTCTACTTTGATATCCTCAAACTAGACGGGCAGTTTATACGCGGAATCGCTCAGAACCCCGACAACCAGGTTTTGACCAAGGCGATGGTGGCGATCGCCCAACAGTTCGAGATGTTCACTGTCGCCGAGTTTGTTGAAACCGCCGAAGATGCAAATTTCCTGGCTCAGATTGGCATTGATTGTTTGCAAGGGTATTTCTTTGCCGCACCAACGATCAACCCTGTTTGGGAGCGGTCAGCAGACGACCAAAGGTCTGCATGATCCTAGTACGCGCCCCTGCGGCGACGTGCACATATTGCCGCGTTGCGGCAAATGCTTTATGATCTTCCTGAAGCTCGGGTATGGGTGAGCCGTTCACCCTGTATTGCCTTTGAGCTAAAAAGGGAAAGGATATTCATGACAAATGTCGTCATCGCCTCCGCGGCACGCACTGCAGTAGGCTCATTCACCGGCGCTTTCGCCAACACGCCAGCACATGATTTGGGCGCAGCTGTACTCGAAGCCGTGGTTGAGCGCGCTGGGATCGAAAAAGGCGAGGTCTCCGAAACGATTTTGGGCCAAGTCCTGACCGCTGGCCAAGGCCAAAATCCGGCCCGCCAAGCTCACATCAACGCTGGCCTGCCAATCGAAGGTTCAGCTTGGGGCATCAACCAAGTCTGCGGCTCCGGCCTGCGTGCAGTCGCACTCGGTGCTCAGCATATCCAACTTGGCGATGCAGACATCGTCGCTGCGGGCGGCCAAGAGAGCATGTCGCTCAGCACCCATGTCGCACACCTGCGTGCGGGCACCAAAATGGGCGATGTGAAGTATATCGACAGCATGATCCGCGATGGCCTTTGGGACGCTTTCAACGGCTACCACATGGGCCAGACAGCCGAGAATGTGGCCGAGAAATTCCAGATCAGCCGTGAGGCGCAAGACGTCTTTGCCGTGGCTTCGCAAAACAAGGCAGAAGCGGCTCAAAAGGCTGGCAAGTTTGCCGATGAGATCACGCCATTCGTTGTCAAAACCCGCAAGGGCGAGACAGTTGTAGACGCTGACGAGTACATTCGCCACGGCGCGACCATGGAAGCCATGCAAAAGCTGCGCCCAGCCTTCACCAAAGACGGTTCGGTCACGGCGGCAAATGCTTCAGGCCTCAACGACGGCGCCGCGGCGACGCTTCTCATGAGTGCCGCCAACGCCGAGAAACGTGGCATTCAACCACTCGCGCGTATCGCATCTTACGCGACTGCCGGCCTTGACCCGTCGATCATGGGCGTTGGCCCGATCCACGCCAGCCGCAAAGCGCTAGAAAAGGCGGGCTGGAGCGTTGAAGACCTTGACCTTGTTGAGGCCAACGAAGCCTTCGCTGCGCAGGCCTGTGCCGTAAACAAAGAAATGGGCTGGGATCCTGAGATCGTCAACGTCAATGGCGGCGCGATCGCTATCGGCCACCCTATTGGCGCTTCGGGTTGCCGGGTGCTCAACACGCTGCTGTTTGAAATGCAGCGTCGCGATGTCAAAAAAGGCCTCGCCACACTTTGTATCGGTGGCGGTATGGGCGTTGCGCTCTGCGTTGAGCGCGACTAATTCTGCACTCCTTTACTCATCGAAAAGGGCGCTTAAACAGCGCCCTTTTTTATGCTCGGAAATCGGGGAATTCCGCCTACAGTAGGCTGCGGCACTTTAACCGCGAAACATTGTTGCGCATCTTCGCTCAAAAATATAACACCGTTACTCAAGGGAGCCAGAATTTTAGGAGGATATCATGGCACGGACAGCATTGGTTACAGGCGGCTCGCGCGGCATTGGCGCAGCGATCGCAAAAGCACTCAAAGCCGAAGGTTGCAATGTTGCAGCCACTTACGCGGGCAACGACGATGCCGCAGCAGCCTTCACGGCTGAAACAGGCATTCAGACATACAAATGGAATGTCGCTGACTATGACGACAGCGCAGCTGGAATCGCCAAAGTCGAGGCCGAAATCGGCCCGATCGACATCGTCGTAGCAAACGCAGGCATCACCCGCGACGCACCCTTCCATAAAATGACGCCACAACAGTGGAAAGAAGTTGTCGACACAAACCTCACAGGCGTTTTCAACACGGTCCATCCGGTTTGGAACGGCATGCGTGAGCGTAAGTTTGGCCGCGTCATTGTGATCAGCTCAATCAACGGCCAAAAAGGCCAGTTTGCTCAAGTAAACTACGCCGCCACAAAGGCAGGCGATCTTGGCATCGTGAAGTCATTGGCTCAGGAAGGTGCACGCGCTGGTATCACCGCGAACGCGATTTGCCCAGGTTACATTGCGACAGAAATGGTCATGGCTGTGCCTGAAAAAGTGCGCGAAAGCATTATTGGCCAGATTCCTGCGGGCCGCCTTGGCGAACCTGAGGAAATTGCACGCTGCGTGGCTTTCCTTGCCTCAGATGATGCGGGCTTTATCAACGGCTCAACCATCTCGGCAAACGGGGCGCAGTTTTTCGTCTAATCACTAGCAGGCAACTGCTTTTGGAGGCCGTGGCGAAAGCTGCGGCCTCTTGTTTTTCAAAGTGTCCGCCAACAGACGTGCGACAAGCGCGGACATTTCGGCACGTGCTTTATGCGCTTGAGCATACGCTCGGAGAGGAATGGGTGACGCCGGCTATGACGCCACAACTAGCTGAGCAATTTGGCACAGTCGAAAGCCTTCTCGACGCGCCATTATTGATCGACGACTCGATAGACTTCCTAAAGCCCCGGTGTGACTGGTCGGCATGGTTCAAGGCATCCGGCGTTGCTGCAGGCGACGTACGAGGTGCGCATTTTTCAAACGCAGACCACGCGATAGGCGCGGCTCTTTCAGGGGCTGGTGTGGTTTTGGGGCGCGCGTCTCTGATTGCCAAAAACGTCGCCGAAAGCCGACTTGTTGCGCCCTTCTCTGTCGGGCTTACAACTCTTGGCAGATGGCGTTTTCTTTGCCTAAAAGGTCAAGAGAAGCGCCCCTCTATTATGGCGTTCAAAGACTGGCTCATTGAAGAAGCCAACAGTGGAGCTCTTACGCGAGGGGCGCGACTTTGTCTCGGTCGAAGCTTTGCAGAATCGCTCTAGCTAACGATCTCTTCCAGCTTGGTAATCTCTTCTTTTATCTTCAGTTTCTGCTTCTTGAGTCCGGCTATTTCTGTGTCGGTAGATCCCGGCGATCGTTGAAGCTGTTCAACTTTTTCCGAGAGTGTTTGGTGTTTGTGTTTCAGTACCTCAACATGCGAATTCAAGCTCATATGCAGTCTCCTGTGACAAGTGTGTGGCACCAGTCGAGCACAAAACTTGCTTCCTGTCACGCCGCAGGCGCGAGAAGTTTGAATAAATATTTGCTTTAACCTTTCGGGAAAGGGAGCGCAGCCCCATGCCGCAGGACAGAGGCGATTGTTTTTGAATAACTTTCGCCATCGCGGAGATGGCGATGGCCTTCGTGAACACATAAACCATCGTGGAGCTTGAACGGCGTTCTTCCGCCATGGCGCGCCTTGAGCAGCGCCAGTTCCGAGCCGCGGCCAGCCCGTGGAATAAGTGGCCAAAGCTCTACGGAGCCAAGATAGCTCGGCATTGCGCCCAGAAGCTCAGGCATCCGTTCGGTGCGGCAAATGATCGTCATCTGGCCCTTAGGCGCAAGCCTGCGCGCGGCCGCCTCCATCCAGACATCAAGTGATGCACCAGCACGCGCGGTTTCGCGACTCACATTGCCAGACTTGGGGCCTGAGACCCTGTTGTAGTAGGGCGGGTTGGTGATGACGTGGTCGAAACGTCGCGCCTTAAGCGCTTCAGGCATGGCTGAAATATCGCCTTCATGAAGGGTCAGCTTCAGGTCGTTAACTGCGGCATTCCGCGCCGCGAGCTCTGCATAGAACGGTTGTATCTCAAGCCCGTGCAGCTCTAGCCCGCTGACACGCCGCCCAAGGCACAAAGCCGCGGCTCCTGCGCCACAGCCCACATCGAGCACTGACTGGCCTGCAACTGCATCGACAGAGGCGGCCAGCAAAACCGGATCGACCCCGGCGCGATAGCCCTTCTTGGGCTGCCACAAATGGACCAAACCACCCAAGAATGCATCACAGGTGAGGCCCTCCGTCGCAGGTTTCTTCACAGGCTCATTCAACGGGTTCAAGTCCGTTGTCACGCAGCGCAACATAGGCATCCGTGTGGTGCTGGTCCGCGACCATCAGACGGCGCGGAAAAATTCCGATCGAACCTTCGAGCACGCTCATATTTACGTCCATTTCAAACACCGCTATACCCTCGCCCTGAAGCAGTGCGCGGGCAAAGGCAAGTTCTGTCGGGTCGGTTGTGCTGAGAAGAAGTTTCATAAGGCAAATATGCCCATCTCAACAGGAATGTCGAGTGAGGCAGCAGGAGTGTGATCGACATGAGTGAGGCCATGACCAAACCGCATGAACGGCTGGCTGAGCATCTCGCCCCAGGGATGGAAGCAGTCAACACGCTCATCCGGGCGCGCATGGCGTCCGAGCACGCACCGCGCATTCCGGAAGTGACAGCGCATTTGGTTGAGGCTGGCGGCAAACGCTTGCGCCCGATGCTGACGCTGGCAGCGGCCGAGCTCTGTGGTTACGAAGGCCCATACCATGTGCACCTCGCGGCCACCGTTGAGTTCATCCACACCGCCACTTTGCTGCATGATGATGTCGTCGACGAAAGCGCGCAGCGGCGTGGGCGGCCAACGGCCAACCTGTTGTGGGACAACAAGAGTTCGGTTCTTGTGGGCGACTATCTGTTCTCACGGTCGTTCCAGCTGATGGTTGAAACAGGCTCGCTCAGGGTTCTTGATATACTTGCAAATGCTTCGGCAACCATTGCAGAAGGCGAAGTTTTGCAGCTGACCGCAGCCCAGGACCTGGCAACGACAGAAGCGATCTATTTGCAAGTTGTACGCGGCAAAACCGCGGCGCTGTTTTCGGCGGCAACTGAAGTTGGAGGCGTTATTGCCGGAGCACCCGAAGAGCAGGTACAGGCGCTGTTTAACTATGGTGACGCGCTCGGAATCGCTTTCCAGATCGTGGATGATTTGCTCGACTATTCTGGCAGCACGGGAGCCACTGGCAAGAACGTCGGGGATGATTTTCGCGAGCGAAAACTTACACTTCCTGTGATCAAGGCCGTGGCCAAATCCGATGCGGAGGAACGCGCGTTTTGGCGGCGCGTTATCGAAAAAGGTGACCAGCGCGAGGGCGATTTAGAGCAAGCAATTATGCTGCTCAACAAGCACGGCGCTTTGGAAGCGGCGCGGCAGGATGCGCTTGAGTATGCGCGCAAAGCTTGCACTTCTTTAAGCGTTTTGCCGGAACACCCTCTGCGAGCTATGCTTGATGATCTGGCTGAGTTTGTAGTTTCACGCATCAGTTAACCCCTTGTTTTAACTGACGATACATCAAAAACATAAGGCTTTCGTAACAGCTGCGTACAGGGTGGTTAACGGCGATAGTTAAGCCTGAAACGGGCGTGCCTATGCTATGCATATATCCGTGCATATATCCGTGCATAACGGATGCATATGATTTCGCGCCAAAGGTTAAGGCAAATTAACTTAAGCCTGCGTACGGTACAGGGCTACAGCTTGGTTCTATTGGGTGATATTTTGCGCCTTGGCTTCGCCAAGGCGCCCCGCCGGGTGGCGCTGTGTCAGCAAAGCTGACACAGCGCCACCCGGCCACGCCCAACTGCGGAGGTTGCATCTATGATGCATCTGACGTGGGCGGGAGACCACCTCAGACTTGGTCGCTTTGATTTCAAGTCTTTGGACTTGCCGTCGGGAGTTCGGCTTGCAACTCGCGCAGCACCTCGGCGGCTATGTCAAATGAGCGCAGGCGCGCGGCGTGATCGTGGATCATCCCTGTGACCATCAGCTCGTCGGGTTTGAAGTTTTCGATGATTTGCTTGAGACCCGACTTAACCGTCTCACGTGAGCCGGTTGCCGAGCAGCCCAGTGCGCGGCGAACTTGCGCCAACACTTGAGCAGGCACCTCGGATTCGATGTCGGCAACTGGCAATGGCAGCTTGCCGGGCCGACCTGTGCGCAGGCGCGCAAAGGCGAGCAGTTGGGAAGAGCGTAAGAAATGCGCCTCCTCGTCTGTTTCGGCGGCACAGACACCTGCGGCGACCATCGCATGGGGCGCATCCAGTGTGGATGAAGGGCGGAAGGTGTTGCGATAGATTTCAAGTGCCTCTTCAAGCATGTCGGGTGCGAAATGCGAGGCAAAAGCATAGGGTAAGCCCAACACAGCCGCGAGTTGCGCGCCGTAAAGCGAGGAGCCGAGAATCCAGACCGGCACATTGGTGCCCTGGCCCGGAATGGCGCGCACCTGTGCGCCCTCGGCGTCGCCAAAGTAGCTCATAAGCTCCTGCACGTCCTGCGGGAAGCTGTCTTCCGGCGCCATGTGGCGGCGCAGAGCGCGGGCCGTGGCCATGTCCGTGCCTGGCGCGCGGCCAAGGCCAAGGTCGATACGGTTTGGGAACAGCGTCGCGAGCGTGCCGAACTGCTCGGCAACCACAAGCGGCGCGTGATTGGGCAGCATGATGCCGCCTGCCCCAACGCGCATGGTGCTGGTGGCTTGGGCAACTTGCCCGATCAACACAGCTGTCGCGGCAGAGGCGATGCCCGGCATGTTGTGGTGCTCAGCCAGCCAATAGCGTTGATAGCCAGCCGTCTCGGCGGCTTTGGCGAGGCTCACAGTATTCGCAAGTGCGGTTGCGACTGGCTGCCCCTCAAGGACAGGCGAAAGATCAAGCAGGGAGAAATGTTTCATGCGACAGATTTAACAACGAGAGCGCTGGAATGTAAGCGCTCTGTTGGCCTGAGTATTTGTGCGAAGAAAAAGCCGAAGTGTTTAGGGTCCTGACCCTAGAAAGCCTCAGGCTTGGCCTCATGCGCCATGTGGTCGAGCACGGCGTTGACGAAGCTTGGCTCTTTGCCTTCTGGATGAAAGGCGCGGGCCACGTCGACGAATTCAGTTATGATGACTTTAGGGGGCGTTGTACTTTGGGTTATTTCAGCCCCTGCCGCGCGGAACAGTGCGCGCAAAGTTGGATCGATCCGGCCCAGCGGCCATTTGGCGACCAGTGCGCGATCTGTTAGTTGGTCGATCGGCGCTTGGTAGTTGACCGCATCTGTCATCAGTTGATGAAACAGCTTTGGGTCAGCATCGAGCATTTCGGTGTCGTCATATTCGGCCCCAAAACGGTGGTCTTCGAACTCGGCCATCACGGCCTCAACAGTTTGGCCTGAGTGTTCCATCTGAAACAGCGCCTGCACAGCATAGAGCCGGGCGGCGGATTTCATCTTACGTTTTTGGTTGCCTGAAAGCGTCATGCGGTTGTGGTGCCTTTGTTTGAGCCAGCCAGAAGTATCTCTTCGGCGTCGGGTTTGAAGCCCACGTCGCCGCGCTGGCCGCCCCACTTACGAGCGAGCGCGATAAGATGCAAGGCCGCAGCGGCAGCCCCGCCGCCTTTGTTCATGTCGGCAGGGTTGGCGCGCTCTTCTGCTTGGGCCACATTCTCGACTGTGAGGATGCCGTTGCCGACGCAAAGCCCTTGCAAGCCAAGCAGTTGCAGGGCGCGCGAGCTGTCGTTGCAGACGGTGTCATAGTGCGTCGTCGCGCCGCGGATGACGCAGCCCAAAGCAACGTAGCCGTCGTAGTTTGACAGCCGCTCGGCCATGGCGATGGTTGTGGGCAACTCGAGAGCGCCCGGCACTTCGACGATGTCCCATGTGCCGCCAGCGGCTTTGACTTCGTCGGTGGCGCCTTGCACCAGATCATCGGCGATGTCTTTGTAGTAAGGCGCGACTGCGATCAGGATTTTGACAGGCTTGTCAAAGGCCGGGCGCTTGAGGATGTTGTGGGTGATGTGGCCAGCCATGGTTTATGTCTCCTCGATGGGACGGGTGCCGACGATCGACAGCCCGTAGGCGTCAAGGCCAACATAGCGGGTTCTGGGCGAATTTGTCAGCAAGATCAGCTCGCTGAGGCCCATGTTGGACAGGATCTGGCTGCCAAGCCCCGTGTGTTTGACAATGCGCGGGCTGTCTTCGTCTTCGCCGAAGTTAAGCTTGGGGTGCGGCTCGCGGAAGAGCAGCACGGCGCCGCGGCCTTCGGCGGCAACAATACGCATGGCTTTGTGCAGCTCGTCAGCCGGGCTCGGGCCGAGGCCGAGCACATCTTCCAGCTCGTTGAGCGCATGGGTGCGCACGAGGACGGGCTCAGGCGTGGTGATGTCACCTTTGATCAGCGCGGTGTGCTCTGTGCCCGAGATTTCGTCGGTGTAGACGCGCATGTCCCATGTGCCGCCAAACTCGGAGGTGACGCTTTCGCGGCGCACTTCACGCACGAGGTTGTCGTGCTTGTCGCGGTAGGCGATGAGATCAGAGATGGTGCCGATCTTGAGACCGTGCTTTTTGGCAATTTCGATCAGCTCTGGCAAGCGGGCCATTTCGCCGTCGTCCTTCATGATTTCGCAGATCACGCCTGAGGGGTTGAGGCCAGCCAAGCGCGAGATGTCGACAGCGGCCTCGGTGTGGCCTGCACGCACGAGAACGCCGCCGTTGTGGGCGCGCAACGGGAAGACATGGCCCGGCGTGGCGATGGCGGCCTCGGTGTTTTGTGCGTCAATCGCCGTGGCAACTGTGAGCGCGCGGTCACCGGCTGAAATGCCCGTGGTGACGCCTTCGCGGGCCTCGATGGACACTGTGAAAGCCGTCTCGTGGCGTGATGAGTTGTTCGTGGCCATCATCGGCAGGCCCAAACGGTCGATGCGCTCTGATGTCATCGGCAGGCAAATGAGGCCGCGGCCGTGGGTGGCCATGAAGTTGATCGCCTGCGCATCGGCGAACTCGGCCGCGATGACAAGATCGCCCTCGTTTTCGCGGTCTTCGTGGTCAACCAGAATGAACATCTCGCCCGCGCGTGCGGCGGCGATGATCTCAGATGTGGGCGCGATGGCGTCTTTGAGACTGGCCTCAAGGGGGCCGGGAGTTTGGAAATGTTCGGTCATGGCAGCCTCTTTTCTTAGCCTATGCTGGTTAGCGCAAGTGAGCTGCCTTGACCAGCACTTAGGATAAGAACTTACGCAATGACTTTACGTTCTTTCGCAGCCTTTCACAGCGTGCATTGGCCCGAGTTGGCTTGGCTAAAACTGCCAGAGTGCTGGCACAAAGCGGTAGGCGTCGCCTTCGCGCATGACGTGGCCAACACCGGGAAAGGGGAAGTGATAGCCGAGCAGTGAGATGCGGTCGGCTGCGGCGCGATCAAGCAGTTTTTTGCGGGTTTGCACCGTCAAGTCACCGTCGCTGTCAAAGCCGTTGTACCAGCCCGGGTGGCTGAAGTTTGTCCAGGCGTGGCTCATGCTGTCGCCCAGCGCGATCAGGGTTTTGTCGCCTGCCGAGAGCTGCACAGACATATGGCCCGGCGTGTGGCCCGGTGTGCTGATGAGCGTGACGCCGCTGACAACTTCGTGGCCTTCGCCCGCCAGCGTCCACTCAAGGCCCTCGGTTGCAAACGAGTTGACGGCCCCTGCCACAAACTGCTGCATTGCGGGCGCGACACGGTCGGCGAGGCCGTCTTGGCTCCAGTAGGCGTGCTCGGCCTCGCCGATGATGTATTCGGCGTCGGGGAACAGCGGCTCGTCAAAGTCGTCGCGGATGCCCCAGATGTGGTCAGGGTGCGCGTGGGTGATGACAACATGGGTGATGTCAGTGAGCGCGACGCCCGCAGCCTCAAGGTTGCTCACCAGCCTGCCCGTGGTGTCAAACCAGCGGTTGCCAGAGCCGACATCAACCAGCACTTTGTGCTCGGCTGTTTCGATCAGCAAGTGGTTGGTGTGGCTGTAGCCTTTGTCCGGGTCAAGGTAGTGGCCCTCTAGAAAGGCGCGCACTTCGGCGTGCTCGGCGTTAACGCCGAGGCCGGTTGTTGGCGTGCTGAAGTGGCCGTCAGAGAGGATGGTGAGGCGCACGTCACCAAGAGAGAAACGGAACACGCCGTTGTTGCTGGCTTGCTGGGGCGCGCCGAGCTGGGCGTAGGCTGGCAGCGCGAAGGCAGGCATCGCGGCGGCGACTTTCAAGATATCGCGGCGTGTTGGCTTGATCAGTGTCATGGCTGGCTCCCTGTTTGGAGGCCTAGAGTAGGCCATCCGACGGGGAACGCAATCACTTTAGTGAATGTAATCCGCCTATTGCCTTGGCCGGAAGAAACCCACGGCGCTTGTAAGCTGCCCTTCCGTCCAAGCCATAAAGGGGACTCCGAGCGAGGCGAAAAAGCCAAAGTAAGCAGCCAGAAAGAGGAGGCAGGATAGATGCCAACTTACGATAATTGGGATGCCGACAAAGAGCGCCAAAAGAAACCCTAAAGGAGCATATAGATATGTTTCTTCCATTGAGACAAAGGCAAAGGCAATTGCGACAACTCCGATGATTGCAAACAGTTGGTAAATTGGAAACCAGACGAACATATAAACAAGTCGACTCCTGTCAAAGGCGCGGATCAAGCTTTGGATGACTGACATTGAAAGACGTACGACGATCATCGGTAATCGCTCCTGTTGGCCAGGCGTTCAAGCCTTGCTGTGGACCGGCGATCCGTCAAGGCGCGTGAACACCCTGCCAGCTTCGTTGCGCCGCAGGATCAAGTCGTGATCGGGGTAGCGAACCACGTCTTCCTTTGCGCGCGTCCCGACGACCAGCAGCACGGCGTCGCTGTCAGAGCGGTTTTCAAGGCAGTGAGCTATTGGCTGCCCCGCCTTCCAGCCCGCGGCGTCGCCTGCGCAGAGCAAGGTTTCTGCGTCTTCGATCAGGACAAGCTCGCCTGAAACCACATAGACAAACTCGTCTTCTGTTTCGTGCCAGTGGCGGTGCGATGAGCGAGAGCCAGATGGCAAGCGCTCCAAATGCACCCCAAACTGTGAAAGCCCGACAGTGTCCCCAAGGGGGATCTCGGCATATGGCCCGTCGTTCTGGCCCGTAATCGAATTGGGCGTGCCAGCGTGTTCTGCCCATTTATCTATCGTAATTTTTGGCAAGGCGTGCCCCTCCTCGTTATCCGCAAGCTGGGGCAAACATAGCACAGGTTTAACGCGCCATCCATGGGGCCAAAGCCGCCCGCTTTGCGCTTACGAGAACTCCGCCAGCCGCGCGACGTAGCGGGCGAGCGTGTCTATCTCGAGGTTGATCGCATCACCAACGGCGGCTGTGCCCCAAGTCGTGGCGTCTTTGGTGTGCGGGATGATGTTGACGCCAAAGGTGCAACCGTCAACCTCGTTCACAGTGAGCGATGTGCCGTTCAAGGCTACCGAGCCTTTGGGCGCGATGAACTTTGCCAGCGCTTCGGGGGCTTCAAACGTGAAGCGGGTGCTGTCGCCCTCGTCGTGCATGTGCGTGATCACCGCGACGCCGTCAACGTGGCCTGACACGATGTGACCGCCCAGCTCGTCACCGACTTTCAAGGCGCGCTCAAGGTTGAGCTTGCTGCCGACGACCCAGCTGCTGATGTTGGTTTTGGCAACGCTTTCTGCCGAGATTTCGACGTCAAAGAAGCCTTCGCCCAGCTCGACTGCCGTGAGGCAAACGCCGTTGCAGGCGATGGAGGCGCCAAGGTCTACCCCGCCCGTGTCATAGGCCGTGCCGATGCGTGCGCGCAGATCGCCGCGCTGTGTGAGCTCGCGAACTTCGCCAATATCTGTGATGATGCCTGTGAACATGAGCGCTCCTTTTGTTAGCACATGGCTTAACGCGAGCGCGCATAACACGCAAGAATACCTGTTGATAAACGCAGGGCAGAACCATAATTTAACCTTAATCTGCGAGTAGAAAGGCTGTGAATTATTCTGGGCAAAGCAAGACATATGGCCAAAATCACAGGTGATAACCGCGTTTTTCTGTTTTTGCAGGGGCCGCACGGCCCGTTTTTCCACAAGTTGGGAAAGATGCTGCGGGCGGCGGGCGCAGACGTGTGGCGCGTCGGCTTTAATGCTGGTGACCGTGCTTTTTGGTTTAGCCCCAAGAGTTATATCCCCTTTCGCGGCGCTCAAAGTGAGTGGGCCGAAACCTTTCGCACGCTTGTGACCGAAAAAGGCGCGACCGACATTGTGCTTTACGGCGACACGCGGCCTATCCATGCGCAGGCTGTCGAAATCGCGCGCGAACTTGGGATTGGTGTGCACGTCTTTGAAGAGGGCTATTTGCGGCCCTATTGGGTAACGTATGAACGCGGCGGCTCTAACGGGCACTCAAAGCTGATGGACATGAGCCTTGAGCACATGCGCCAAGGGCTTGAGCACTCGGATATGGACGCGCCTTTGCCGCCTGCCCGCTGGGGCGACACGCGCCACCACGTGTTTTACGGCGCGCTTTACCACTGGTTTGTGATGTTCCGAAATGGCGACTATCGCAACTTCAAGCCACACCGCGCGTTGAGTGTGACGAAGGAGTTCCGGCTCTATCTCAAGCGGCTGTTGTTGATGCCATTTCAGGCCGTTGACCGTGGCTTGGCCACGTTTCGCATCCGCCATGGCGGCTTTCCCTACCACCTTGCGCTGTTGCAGCTTGAGCATGACAGCAGCTTTCAGGAGCACTCGCCCTTTGCCACGATGACAGAGTTTCTCGACGTGGTTATTCGTGGCTTTGCCGAGGGTGCGCCCAAGCACCACCACCTTGTTTTCAAGGCCCACCCGCTCGAAGACGGGCGCGTGCCATTGCGCCGCGAGATCAAGCGCATCGCAGCAGAGCTTGGCCTGAGCAAGCGTGTGCACTATGTGCGCGGCGGCAAACTCGCGGCCCTGCTCAACGACGTGCGCAGCGCGGTGACGGTTAACTCGACAGCTGGCCAGCAAGTGTTGTGGCGCGGCATTCCGCTCAAGACATTCGGGCGCGCTGTTTATGACAAGCCGGAGTTTGTTTCAACGCAGCCACTAAGTGAGTTTTTCTCGGCGGCCAAGCGCCCCGAGCACAAGGCCTACCAAGAATATCGCCGCTATCTGCTGGAAACCAGCCAGGTTCCCGGCGGGTTTTACTCGGCGCGCGGGCGCCGCCAGCTGATGCGCATGGTCGTTGATATGATGCTCTGCGGCGACGATCCTTATGAGGCGCTGGAAACGGGAACCGCGGCTCCGAGGCAACAGTTGAGGCTGGTGAACTAGCTGCCACGCGTTCTAATGCTTTATTTTTCAAAAGAACTGCGCTACGTTACATCAAAAGAAGCACGCAAAGTGCTGAATCTGAGGCAGAATAAATAGGTCGAGGAGACCGAGCAGTGAAACCCGTTACCCCAAGCTGGGCGCGTTTTGTCGCGCTTGTCGCCGCACTTGCGGTCGTTTCGTCATGTGGCCTGCCGCGCGTTGGCCCCAACAAAAAAGAAATTTTCGCAGGCTCCGTCCAGCAGAATGGCGATGCTTTCATCGTCTCGGTGAATGACCGCGTTACGCGAGCTACAGCCTTTGTTCCGGCGCTCGGGTTTTCCGACGCGTTCAAGAATGCTGGCCTCATCGGATCAGACTCGATCCGCCCGGGCGACACGCTTGGCCTGACAATCTGGGAAAACGTTGATGATCCGCTTTTGGGCTCGTCCGGCCCAACAGGCTCGTCGGCTGCTGTACTCGAAGAAGTACAGGTTGATGGCGCAGGCTTCATCTTCATTCCTTACGCGGGCCGCATTCGCGCGGCTGGCAACACGCCAGAAGGCATTCGCCGCGTCATCACCCGCAAGCTCGGCGAGCAAACGCCTGATCCGCAAGTTCAAGTGCGCCGCCTCGCAGGTAACGGTGCCAGCGTGAGCCTTGTTGGCGCTGTCGGTGGCCAAGGTGTGTTCCCGATTGAACGCCCAACGCGCACACTTTCGACCATGCTGGCCAATGCTGGTGGCATTACGATCGAGCCGGAAATCGCCCAAATCACAGTGATCCGCAAAAATATGCGCTCAAAAATCTGGTTCCAAGACCTGTATAAGAGTGCAGAACTCGACATCGCCCTGCGCGACGGTGACCGTATCTTGGTTGAAGAAGACACCCGATCTTTCGTGGCCATGGGCGCGACAGGCACCCAAGCCAGAGTGCCGTTTGAAAGCCATTCGCTCTCGTCGATCGAAGCCATCGCCCAAGTTGGCGGCCTCTCAACGGCTTCTGCCGACCCGACTGGCGTTTTTGTTTTCCGCAACGAACCAGCTTCTATCGCCAACATGGTGATGGGCCGTCAAGACTTGCAGGGCGCGCAACGCCTTGTCTACGTGCTTGACCTGACACAGCCCAACGGCATGTTCTTGGCGCGTGACTTCTCGATCCGCGATGGCGACACGCTTTACGTGACAGAAGCACCGTTCACCCAATGGAACAAAACAATTGCCGCCGTTACCGGCACACTTGCTTCGGTTGACGCTGTCTCGACAGCCGTCGGCGCAAGCGGGGGCTAACACCTCGTGCCGAATAGCACACAAACAAAAGCCGCCGGAGCCCCCCAGCCCCGGCGGCTTTACTATTATAACGCCGGCTTTTTACGCCAGAAAACTGTGCGGCGCATTTTGGAACTCTCCGGCTACGAGCTCAAGCTGGGCAAGCCCAATGCTGACGATGCTGTCGCGGTTTGGGGCCACTCGCCTTACGCCAAACGCGGTGAGGCCATGGCCGCACGCACAGGGGCTTCGCTTGTCCGCGTTGAAGATGCATTCTTGCGCTCGCTCAGGCCCGGCCGTGCAGGCGAGCCGCCGCTTGGCCTGATGGTTGATACGCGCGGCACACATTTTGACAGCGCGCAGCCCTCTGACCTTGAGCACATTCTGGCCAATACTCCGCTTGATGACGCTGCCACATTGGCCACAGCCAAAGGCGCGATTGAGCGCCTCAAAGAGGCACATATCACCAAGTATTCCGGATTTGGTCTGGATGCTGAACTGCCCGAACCGGGCTATGTTTTGGTGGTTGACCAGACCCGCGGTGATGCTTCTGTCACCCATGGCCGCGCAGACGCGAACTCCTTCAAAGAAGCGCTCTTTTGTGCGCAAGAAGACAATCCGGGCGCGCGGATCGTTATCAAAACCCACCCCGAGACAGCACAGGGCTTTCGGCAAGGCTATTATTCCGCCGCAGACACAAATGCGCGCATCAGCCTGTTTGACAGCCCAGCAAGCCCATATGCGCTGCTTGATGGCGCGATTGGCGTCTATACTGTGTCTAGCCAGGTGGGCTTTGAGGCGATCATGGCTGGGCATAGGCCTGTTGTGTTTGGCCAGCCGTTCTATACCGGATGGGGGCTGACAGATGATCGTTGCCCACACCCCCTGCCCCGCCGCGGCCGCGCCCTAACCCGCGCGCAGTTGTTTGCCGCAGCGATGATCTTGGCCCCCAAATGGTATGACATTGCCGATAATCGGCTGTGCAGCTTTGAGGAGGCCCTTGGCGCGTTTGAGGCCAATGTGCGGGCTTGGCGCGAAGACCACGCGGGCTGGCAAGCCGCCCATATGCGCCTTTGGAAGCGTCGCCCGCTGCAGCAGTTTTTCGGCCAACACGGTAAGTTGAGCTTTACAGACAAAGCCCGCAAAGACAGGCGTAGCATGATCTGGGCGGGCAAAGCAGCCACCGATGACAAACGCCTGCGCGTTGAAGACGGCTTTCTGCGCTCACGCGGGCTTGGCGCAGAGTTGACGCCACCCCTGTCATTGGTGCTTGATGATCTGGGGATCTACTACGATCCGAGCTGCGAGAGTCGGCTTGAGCGATTGATCAAGCAGCGCGCGAGTTTGCGCCCCGATCAGGCCGCGCGCGCTCAGCAATTGATTGAAGAGATTACCCTGAAGGGCATCACGAAATACAACCTCGAAGGCGCTGTCCCGAAGCTGCCTGCAGGGCGCCGCCTTCTGGTCCCGGGGCAAGTGGAAGACGATGCCTCTATCAAACTTGGCGCTGGCAAAATCAGCACCAACCTTGGCTTGCTCAAGGCAGCACGCGCGGCCAACCCTGAGGCTATCATCGTTTACAAGCCCCACCCTGATGTGGAGGCTGGCCTGCGCCCCGGCGCAATAGCGCAGCAGGATTTGCACGGGCTCGCTGATGTGTTGGTTGAAAACGCCAGCTCGGAAGCGCTGATTGCGCAGGTTGATGAAGTCTGGACAATGACCTCGCTTCTGGGCTTTGAAGCCTTGCTGCGCGGCAAGCAAGTTACTGTGACTGGCACGCCGTTCTATGCAGGTTGGGGCCTTACCCGTGACATCGGAGACATGCCCGCTCGGCGCGGAGTACATGTGTCGCTGGCAGGCCTCGTACACGCAGCGCTGATTGATTATCCACGCTATCATGACCCGGGGTCAAACCGCCCCTGCACTGTCGAGCTGGCCGTCAAACGCCTTGCCAGCGGCGAAGGGCTTGCGCGCAGCCCTGTGAACCGCAGCCTATCCAAATTACAGGGTTTTTTCGCAAGCTACGCCCGCTTTTGGCGTTAAGCCCATTTGCGAAAGCATGCACAGGGCACTATCTTGAATGACAGACATCGCAAAAAGGGATATTGCCATGCGCGCTTTAGTAACAAGTGCTACCCTGCTTCTAGCCGCCAGCCCCGTGGCCGCTTTCACGGCCGTGAACGGATTGAACGTTCAGGCATTGCCTCCAGCCGGGCAGTTTGAAGTGATTTCTTCACTCGGCGCTGGCCCGCGCGAAATTTGGTGCGCTGGTGCGCAGTTTGCACATTTTCGACAAGGTGCTGCGGGCAACACACGGCTCTAT
Organism: Lentibacter sp.; assembly: GCA_016744435.1. GTDB lineage: Bacteria > Pseudomonadota > Alphaproteobacteria > Rhodobacterales > Rhodobacteraceae > Lentibacter. The sequence goes on from JADGEJ010000004.1 coordinate 40,123, forward strand.
ATCGTGAAGGGCCTCAGCCAAAGCGCCACACAACCTGCACGCAAAAGCGTAATTTTCACAACCCGCCCGAACGCCGCTCTCGCGGCAGGCCCAAAGCCTGGAGACGATGGTAACTATTCGGTATCGTTGAAGAAAACTGGTTTCAACCTGCGCGTTGCCCATGCCGAGGGGTTTTGTGAAACGATCATCGACGACGTTCTTGACTGAGCGGCCCTAGCAAGTGCACAGAGAATTCCAAATCAGCACCAGAGGCCAAGGCCTCTACGAGTTTACCCGCGAAGTGCGGCGTTTCTGCGAAGGCCATGACGGCCTGCTGACACTGTTCGTACGCCACACTTCATGCTCACTGCTCATTCAGGAAAACGCCGACCCAGAAGTCCAAACCGACCTGCACGCTTTCTTCTCGCGCCTCGTGCCGCCCACGACAGACCCGAACATGAGCTACCTGACCCACACCTATGAAGGCCCCGACGACATGCCCGCGCATATCAAAGCAGCGATGATGCCAGTTTCACTCAGCATACCCGTTTCAAACGGCACATGGGCGCTTGGCACATGGCAGGGCATTTACCTTTTCGAGCACCGCGACGCGCCTCATACGCGCCAAGTTGCGGCCCATTTGAGCCGCTAATCCAGCATGGAGGGGAAATCCACTCATTTTTCCCACTACCCTGTATCTTGCGGCTGCATTTGCCCCCTACCCAAACTCTAGCGGCTGCCCTATAGTGCCTGTGGATAAGTGGGATCAACCCACATCTTTGAGGCGGATTTAGGAAAAGAAGGGGGACGGCCATGCGCTGCCCGTTTTGCGGAAATGTCGACACACAAGTAAAAGATTCACGCCCGGCTGAGGACCACGTGTCTATCAGGCGGCGGCGTTTTTGCCCCGCTTGCGGCGGGCGTTTTACCACATATGAGCGCGTGCAACTGCGCGATCTGGTGGTGATCAAGACCAACGGTAAACGCGAAGATTTTGACCGCGACAAGCTCGAGCGCTCTATCCGCATTTCACTGCAGAAGCGCCCGCTTGAGCCTGAGCGTATTGACCAGATGATCTCGGGGATCGTGCGACGCCTTGAAAGCATGGGCGAGACAGACATCCCCTCAACCGCGATCGGCGAGATTGTCATGGAGTCTCTGGCGCGGATCGACACCGTCGCCTATGTGCGTTTTGCGAGTGTTTACAAGAACTTCCAAGCCGCTGACGACTTTGACAAGTTCGTAAGCGAGCTGCGGCCAGACGTGCCCACCGAAGAAAAGTGAGCACGCACGACCAACGCTACATGAAGCTTGCCCTAAGTTTGGGGCGGCGCGGGATGGGCCAGACATGGCCCAACCCCTCCGTAGGCTGCGTTGTCGTGAACGATGGCCACATCGTCGGGCGCGGCGTGACGGCGGCGGGCGGGCGGCCCCACGCAGAAGTGCTGGCACTGGCGCAAGCGGGCGCGGCCGCGAAGGGCGCAACAGCCTACGTGACGCTTGAGCCTTGCGCTCATCACGGCGAGACACCGCCCTGTTCTGAAGCCCTGATCGCGGCAGGCATTGCCCGTGTTGTGGCCCCGCTGGTAGACAGCGACAGCCGCGTTTCTGGGCGCGGATTTTCCATGTTGCAAGACGCAGGCATCGAAGTGTCACTCGGTGCTGGCGCCGAGGAAGCTGCGTGCGACCATGCAGGTTTTTTCAAACGCAACGCTGTTGAGCGGCCCTTCGTGACGCTCAAACTGGCCTCAAGTTTTGACGGGCGCATCGCCACGGCCACGGGCGAAAGCCAGTGGATCACGGGGGAAGCCGCACGCAGACATGTGCACGGGCTGCGCGCCACCCATGACGCTGTCATGGTGGGCGGCGGCACGGCGCGCGCCGATGATCCGATGCTCAATGTGCGGGGATATGGCACCCGCTGCCAACCCGTGCGGGTTGTCGTGTCGCGCAGGCTTGATTTGCCGATGATGAGCAAGCTGGCGGTGTCGGCGCAAGACGTACCACTGTGGTTGTGCCACGGGCCAGACGCGGACGCGGCCCTGCTTGACGCATGGCGCGGCATCGGCGCGACATGTGTTAAATGCGGGCTGCAAGGCCAGCAGCTTGATGTTGTCTCGGTGATGGACGCTTTGGGGGCCGCTGGCCTCACCCGCGTGTTCTGTGAAGGCGGCGGCGCGCTGGCGGCGTCTTTGCTCAAGGCTGATCTGGTGGACGAGCTTGTCGGCTATACCGCCGGCTTGGCGATCGGCGCGGATGGCTTGGCAGCGATTGGCGCGATGGGGCTAGCCCGCCTCACGCAAGCGCCACGGTTTGAGCTGGTTGAGACCCGCGCGATTGGTGGTGATGTGATGGTGCGCTGGCGGCGGAGTTAGTAGCGTATCAGCCAGACCGCGGGTTGGCGATGCAACGTAAGTTCTTTCCACTTTATGGTCCCCAAATCAGAAAGACTTCTCTATGGTTACGAACCTCTCCAATCGCCAGCCCTTGCGGGCGGTCTGGCGATACGCGGCGGCCTACGGCCTTGATTCCGCGTAAAAGGAGCTACCTCGCACACCTACGCATTTGAATAGCCGAGTCTTCCAGAGATATTAAGTAAGCTTCAAACGGCGCCATCACCGCCTGTTGCTTCTTTTGCATTTCGATCACAGCCAGTTTTCTGTCGCCGGTAAAATTTTGAATGATCGGATCATAGTTCATAGACTTCATGGCAGTGTACATTTTGGAAAACGCCGTTCCCGCACTCGTCATTGCTGGCTCTAACGCTTTGCAAGCTGTCTTTTCTTGAGCATTCTGCGCGTAAGCTGACGATGCAATAGTCAGAGCTACCACAATAGTAATTTGCTTCATCCTAAGTCTCCCTTTTGGGAAAGGCTACTCGGAGAGGCGCTATCAGAGCAAGAGTAAAGCAACCAGATACTCTCGCGCTGATTGTCTTATTGATCAAGGAAGCTGCGCAGCTTGCGTGAGCGGCTCGGATGCTTGAGCTTGCGAAGCGCTTTCGCCTCAATCTGGCGGATGCGTTCGCGCGTAACGCTGAACTGCTGGCCGACTTCTTCGAGCGTGTGGTCGGTGTTCATGCCGATGCCGAAGCGCATGCGCAGCACGCGTTCTTCACGCGGCGTGAGCGAGGCCAGAACGCGCGTCGTGGTTTCCTTGAGGTTCTCCTGAATGGCAGAGTCCAAGGGCAAAACGGCGTTCTTGTCTTCGATGAAGTCACCAAGCTGTGAATCTTCCTCGTCGCCAATCGGCGTCTCCAAGCTGATCGGCTCCTTGGCGATCTTCATCACCTTGCGAACCTTCTCAAGCGGCATCTGCAACTTGGCTGACAGCTCTTCCGGCGTTGGCTCGCGGCCGATCTCGTGCAGCATCTGACGGCCTGTGCGCACAAGCTTGTTGATCGTCTCGATCATGTGCACAGGAATACGGATGGTGCGTGCTTGGTCGGCAATCGAACGGGTGATCGCCTGACGGATCCACCATGTCGCGTAGGTGCTGAACTTATAGCCGCGACGGTATTCGAACTTGTCGACGGCTTTCATCAGGCCGATGTTACCTTCTTGAATGAGATCAAGGAATTGCAGGCCGCGGTTGGTATATTTTTTGGCGATCGAGATAACCAAGCGCAGGTTGGCTTCGACCATTTCTTTCTTAGCTTGGCGGGCCTCTTTTTCACCCTTCTGAACCTGCTGCACGATGCGGCGGAATTCAGGGATATCAAGGCCAACGTATGTGCCGACTTGGGCCATCTCTGCGCGCAGGTCTTCGATCTTGTCAGTGGAACGCTCGATGAGCATTTGCCAGCCACGGCCAGACTTGCCAGCCATTTCTTCAAGCCATGTCGGGTCAAGCTCGCGCCCGCGATAGGCCTCGACAAACTCGCGACGGTTGATGCGCGCTTGGTCGGCCAGCTTTACCATCGCAGAATCGATCTGCATGATGCGGCGGTTGATGCCATAAAGCTGGTCAATCAGCGCTTCGATCCGGTTGTTGTGCAAGTGAAGTTCGTTCACCAGTTCAACGATCTCGGCGCGCAGCTTTTGGTACTTCTTCTCGGCTTTGTCCGAGAAGGTGCCGTCTTCATTCAGGGTCGCCGAAATCCGGCTATCCTGCATTTCCGAGAGCTTCACATAGTCGTCGGCGATGCGATCCAGCGTTTCCAGAACCCGCGGTTTGAGCGCGGCCTCCATCGCGGCGAGCGACATGTTGGCCTGTTCGTCTTCATCATCATCGTCGTCGTCATCCGAGCTTATCGGGTTGCCATCGGCGTCAAGCTCTTGCGCCTTTTCAGGGGCCGCTGTCGAGTTCGCGGCAGGGGCTCCTGCGACAGGCGTCGCAACACCCGCGACAGGCGTTCCTGTGCTGTCTTCGTCAAGCTGGTCGCCGAAGGTTGTTTCAAGGTCGATCACATCGCGCAGCAAAATGTCTTCTGAGAGAAGTTCGTCGCGCCAGATTGTGATCGCTTGGAAGGTGAGCGGGCTTTCGCAGAGCCCGAGAATCATGGTCTTGCGGCCGGCCTCGATGCGCTTGGCAATCGCGATCTCGCCTTCGCGAGACAATAGCTCAACAGAGCCCATCTCGCGCAGGTACATGCGCACAGGGTCGTCGGTACGATCAAGCTTTTCGGCGTTACCAGAGCCGAGCGTCAGCTCGCCTTTTTGGCCGGCGGCGACAATGTCGGTGACTTTGTTCTCGTCGTCTTCATCTTCATCTTCAATAATGTTGATGCCCATTTCGCTGAGCATCGACATAACGTCTTCGATCTGTTCAGAACTCACCTGCTCTGGCGGCAGAACCTGGTTGAGCTGATCATAGGTGATATAGCCCTTCTCGCGGGCCTCAGCGATCATCTTTTTAACAGCAGCTTGGCTCATATCCAGAGAGCCGTCGGCCTCCTGATCGTCTTGCTTGCGGTCGTCGTTGTCTTTTGCGGCCATGGTCGGCTCCTTCGGAACTGATCGGGGGACTGATCGGGAGTGATTCGTTTTACCGAATCATGAAGCTTCGTGAGTGATTCTAAAACCCGTTTACCCTGATTTTCTTAGCGCTTCCTCACGAAAACGCATTATTCGGACGAATCACTGTGGCCAATTTGCTCCATGAGCTTGGCAAAGGCCTCTCGTTCAGACCGGCTGATTCGGGCGCCATTCTTTCCAGTGTCGTATTCTGTCGTGTCTTCTTGCGCACCGTGGGCGGCGCGACGGCGGGCTTCGGCGGCCTGCGAGAGCCGCCATGTCATCGCTTCATCCGCGACATGGGCAAGGTCTTCCTCAGCTTCGGCGATCTCGGAGCGCCACCCCCTTAGAGCCTCAAGTTTGGCAAATTCTTCGGCCAGTGTCATGCGGGCAATATCTTCGTCGGCCCCCGCTTGCAGCGCGGGCACGATGCCTAGGTGGGGGTGGCTGGCGAGGCTTTCAAGGGCGTAGGGGCCCAAAGCGTTCAATGCGTCATCAGCGGCGTCTTCACGGTTTTTTGCACGGCAGCGAAGCAAGAAATTACGCAGATCAATATGATCATCATTTTTGCAATCAAGCGTTTCAAGCGCGTGTTCAAATTCTTCGCAAAGCTGCGGGTGGCGCAGCAATACGGCGAGGATCACGCCTATGCGCATGCTGTCTTGCATCTGGTCGGTTGCGCCAGCGAGCAGTGAATTCTTGGTTTCGCTCATCCCCATTGCGAGGGGAGGCTCCCATTTGCCCTTGGCGAAACTGCCGCGCCTGCCCTGAGCTTGACGATCTTGGCGCACGGGCCGGAACAGCTGGTAGCGCAGCTCTTTGATCGCCTCGCCATAGTGCGAGCGGATCGAGGGGTCTTGGATCAGTTTGATCTTCTCACGCAGGGTCTTATCAAGCGCGGCTTTGCGCTCGGGGCTGTCGTAGACGTGGCCCTCGGTTTCGCGTTGCCAGAGCAGCGAAACCATTGGCATCGCCTCCTCCACCCGCTTGCGCATCGCGGCAGCGCCCTGTTCGCGCACCAAGTCGTCAGGGTCTTTGCCTTCGGGCATCAGGGCAAAGCGCAGCGACTTACCCGCCTGCAAGAGCGGCAGGGCGATGTCGATCACCCGCATCGCCGCCCTGAGCCCTGCTGTGTCGCCGTCCAGTGCGATCACCGGCTCGTCGGCAACACGCCACAAGAGCTGCACTTGGTGTTCGGTGACGGCTGTGCCGAGCGGCGCGACTGTGGCCTCAAGCCCCGCCTCAGCGAGCGCAATCACGTCCATGTAGCCCTCGGCGACAATCAGCGGTTCGCCTTTGCCAGCCGCCTCGCGGGCAGGCGCGTAGTTGTAAAGCGTGCGCGATTTATCAAACAGCGGTGTCTCTGGCGAGTTGAGGTATTTGGCGTTGTCAGTTGGGTCCATCGCGCGCCCGCCAAAGGCGATCGCCCGCCCGCGCGCATCGCGGATCGGGAACATGATACGGTTGCGAAATGTGTCGTAGGGCTTGCCGCCTTTGGTGCTCGCCTTGGCAAGCCCCGCCTCAAGGATAAGCTCGGGCGCGACGTTCTTGCCTGTCAGGTGATCCCAAAGGTTTTGCCAGCCTTCGGGCGCAAACCCGATCTCAAAGCGCTCGACAGTTTCGGGCGCAAGCTTGCGGCCAGCAATATAGTCGCGCGCTGCTGCCCCCGCGCCTGTCTTGAGTTGCAGCTTATAAAACTGCACGGCCTGTTCCATGACCTCGACAAGCTGGCTGTTGCGGTCGGCTTTTTGCTGGGCCTGCGGATCACGCGCGGGCATAGGCATGCCAGCTTCACGGGCCAGAATTTCGACCGCCTCCATGAAGTCGACGTTTTCGGTTTCGCGAACAAACCCGATCGCATCGCCTTTGGCGTGGCAACCAAAGCAGTAGTAGTAGCCCTTCTTGTCATCGACGTGAAATGAGGCGGATTTCTCGTGGTGAAACGGGCATGGCGCCCACATGTCGCCCTTGCCTTGGTTAGACTTGCGCATGTCCCATATGACTTTGCGCCCTACCACCTGAGAGATGGAGGTGCGGGTGCGAAGTTCGTCTAAAAATCCGGGTGGCAGCGACATCTAACTTATATAGGGGCTAGTTGCTGACATCAAAGCCAGAGCACTGCTCAACGAAGGCAAGTTTTGCATCGGCTTTCTTTAAGTCAGAGCGCGGCAGCGTGTAGATATATCCAACAAGGATAGGCACTGAGCCTTTGTAGGCTTCCTCAGTGCTGCCCAAAATCGCTTCTTTGGCCTTGATTTCACGGGTGCGCTTCAGGCGTGCCTCAGAGGCTTTGCCTATAATTTCGCCCTGCTTTTCACAGCGCGCTTGGCGCTCTGTCTCGGTTTCAGCACTCGCAGGTGCCACGAGCAAAAAACCAAGCGAACATGCCAGAATGATCTGTTTCATACGGTTCCCCTTCAGGTGGTTCGTAGTGATAACGCGGATTGCAGGGAGAGTCTCGCTCTCAAAAGCGCTGATGACCCTTAGCCATTTCAAAGTGCGTTTTGATCGACGGCGCGAAAAGCAAAAGCCAGCCTGAATTGTCATACAGCCAGATAAGCGCAGGCCACCAAAGTACAGAGAAGATGAGGCCAATCGCGCCAGCCACCCGCATCGCGGTATTTTGTGACGCGACTCGCAGCAGGCCAAGCTGCAGCAGTTTGCCGCCGTCGAGCGGCTGCACAGGCAGCAAGTTGAACACGAAAAGCGCCAAGTTAATACGCGAGAACAGCCAGAGGTAGCCCGCGACGGCGTAAAAGCCTGTGTTGGTGATGACATACCACGCCGCAAGCGAGGACAAAGCCCAGAGCGCGAGGTTGACGATCGGGCCCATGGCTATGATCAGTTCTTGCTCGGTGCGCGAGCCCGAGCGCGCGTGCTCACAAAACCCACCGCCACCGTGCAGCACGATACGGCGCACCGGAATGCCTTGCACCTGACAGCCCCAAGCGTGGCCCAGCTCGTGCAGATAGATTGAGGACAAGATCATCGCGACTGTGATGGCGACCCAAACAATGTTGCTCAGCTCCGATAGGAACAAAAACAGCCCCACCAAAATGGCAAGCGACTGGGCAATTTCGACGCGAACGCCGAAAAAACCTGTGAAGTAAAAGATCGTTGGGCCGGGCTTGAACATGCGCTGACATTTATCGAAAGTCGCGATGAGGGCAAGCAGATAGCACCGCTTGCGACCCCGTGGAGAGCAGATATGTTTGCAGGCATGAATAATTGCATCACGATTCTTACAGGCGCTGGTATTTCAGCAGAAAGCGGGCTTGGCACCTTTCGCGACGAAGGCGGGCTCTGGGCACAACACCGTATCGAGGATGTCGCGACGCCTGAGGGCTTCACGCGCGATCCTGAGCTCGTTCAGGGGTTTTACAACGCACGGCGCGCGCAGGCTGTTGAGGCCGTGCCCAACGCGGCGCATTCTGCGCTGGCGAAGCTTGAGGCCGAGTTTGACGGCGAGGTTTTGATCATCACGCAGAACGTTGACGGGTTGCACGAAAAGGCAGGCTCTCAGAACGTCTTGCACATGCACGGTGCTTTGAGTGTCGCGCTTTGTGCAACTTGCGAGCACCGTTGGGAGGCGCCTTTGGTGATGCAGACCTCTGACAAGTGCCCAAGCTGCGGCGCACAGGCAACGCGGCCCGACATCGTCTGGTTTGGGGAAATGCCCTACGGGATGGAGCAGATCGACGAGGCTTTGCAACGCTCAACGCTGTTTGCCTCGATCGGCACCTCTGGCAATGTCTATCCCGCTGCGGGGTTTGTCGCTGAGGCGCGCAGGTTGGGATGCCCGACTGTCGAGATAAACCTTGAGCCCTCAGAAGGCTGCTCGCTGTTTGACGACAGCCGCCTCGGGCCAGCGACCCAGACAGTGCCTGCATGGGTCGCCGAGTTGCTTAAGCCTTGAGCAGGCCGATGGCCGCGAAGAGGAGCGCAACACCCGACGCGACCGTGCGCAGGAAGTTGTAGAGCTGCCAGCGCGGCGAGTAGGCCTCCCAGACGGCGCGGGCATCGTCCAAACTGTCAGGCACCGCAAGCTCGCCAAGCGCGTTGTTCATCGGCACGTTGATGGCCGCAGTCAGCACAAGCCCGCCCAGAAAATAGACGCCCGCCGCTGCGACAAACCACGTGGCCGCGTCCCGCACCCCCTGCCTGCGCAAGAGCACGCCTGCCGCCAGCAAGACGGCTGGTGTGAGAAAGAACGCCGGGAAGAAGGCGGGGTTGCGCACGACATTGTTGATGCCCTGCATCGCAGAGATAGCGACACGAGGGTCAACCGCATCAAGCCCCCACATGGCCGAGCAGGCGTAAGCGTAAAAGAAGCCGAAGATCGCTCCGGCAAAGAGCGTCGCGATGACGGCGGTTGTTTGCGTGAGTTTCATCACTGTGGGTTCCCCTCATAGGCGTAAAGTTTTATACGGATTGCTTGCATCCGTAAACTTATATACGCTTGCAAGCAAGTATTCCGTCGCAGAAAGTCCGCAAGCCATGCCCGACACCAAAGACGCCCGCGCCCGACGCATCGAGGAAGCCGCCTATAAGGTGCTGAAAGACAAAGGCTTTAAGGGCGCGTCCATGTTGGCCGTGGCGCGCGCAGCCAAGGCCTCAAACGAGACGCTCTACAACTGGTATGGAGACAAAGTCGGGTTGTTTTCAGCCCTTGTGCAGCGCAACACCTCGCAGGTTTTGGTGCGGCTAACGGCTGCGCGCAGTCATGGAGGCCACGGGCTTGAGACCCTCACGGCCGTCTCTCAGGAGCTGCTCGAAATGGTCACAGGCGCGCGGGCCGTCGCTCTCAACCGCGCAGCGGCGGCTGACATGAGCGGCGTGCTCGGCCAAGCGATTGCGACGGGCGGGCGCGAAACCGTCGCGCCAATGCTTGCCGATTTGCTGGGAGAAGCGCAGGCTGACGGAGCCATCGGGCCAAATGATCTACGCGAGATCACCGAGACTTATGTGGCACTGCTACTCGGTGACATCCAGATACGCCGCGCGATTGGTGTGGCGGAGCCTTTAACAAAAGAAGAGGCCATGGCACGCGTCCAACGCGCCACGGCCCAGATCATCCGGCTCTATCCAGCTTAGCTGTCGCCGTCTTTTTTCATGTTGCCGTGGTTGTGATCACCGTGCTTCATCTTGCCGTGCATTGGCTTGCGCTCAAGATCAACGGGCACTTGCACAACAACATCACCAGCCTTTTCAAACGTCAGCGTGACGTCGATCATCTCGCCTTGGAGGAACGGCTTGGTGATGCCCATGAACATGACGTGCTGACCGCCGCGTTGCATCGTGATGCTTTCGCCAGCCTTCACGGGGAAGCCCTCTTCGACGTGAACCATCTGCATGATGCCATCATCGCTTTCGATGTGCGTGTGCAGCTCGACGCGTTTTGAGACGCCAGCTGTGGCGTTGACCAAGCGGTCGTCTTCGCCCGTATGATTTTCGATGACGATAAACGCCGCGCCTGACTTGCCGCCCTTGTGGGATGTGCGCGCGTAGGAGTCGTTAACCATCATCATGCCATCGGCAAATGCTGGAAGGGCTAGTGAAACAACGGCAGTCGCCGCGAGAAGTGTGGTCTTGAAAGACATGTGATTTCCTCTGTCTTGAATGTCTGAAGGTGGCCAAATGGCCTGTTTGTGAGCGCTCAGACAGAGGCAGGTGGCCCCCTTGCCGTGGCGCGCAAGGCACGCAGGTGTGGCGACGTTGAGACATGGGTAAAGCTCAGCCGTTCACCACCTGAAAGCACGCGCTCAGGAGTGGCAAGGGAGTTACTGAAACCAGCGAGAAGCGACAGGGCGCAGTCAGGGCAGATGTGCGGCTTGCCCGTGGGCTGGCCGTTCTCATCAACCATGATAACCATGGGGCCTGTGCCCGTGCACAGCACGATCTCGCCAGTGGGCGACGTCATGGTGCGGGCCTGTGCCATCGCGCTGCCAGTCAAAACCAACGTCAGCGACAGGGCTAGGGCCAGATATGTGCGCAAGTGCTTCATCTGAGTGCAGGCTTAGCCAGTTTGCGCAGAGTTTCAAAGCGACAAAATGAAACAGCCCCGCCATTTCTGGCAGGGCTGTCTCGTTAAGTCTGCAAGTAAAAGCTTAGGCTTCTACTGTTTGCGCCTTGGCGATCTCTTTTTTGAGCTTCAGCACTTTGTCTGAAAGCTCTGTGTCTTTCGCTTTGGCAAGGAACTTGTCCAAGCCACCGCGGTGATCAACCGAGCGCAGAGCCGCTGCTGAAATGCGCATTTTGAAGCCGCGGCCGAGAGTCTCTGACTGCAGGGTTACGTGGTTCAGGTTTGGCAAAAACCGACGGCGCGTTCTGTTTTTCGCGTGGCTAACATTGTTGCCAACCATCGGGCCTTTTCCGGTCAATTCGCATACGCGTGACATGGGTTCATCCTCATTTTATGGTCTGTCGCAACAGTTAGGCGACACTACAATTGGGCGCTGCTTACAGCACCCGTCAATTCCGTCCGCAGGCTTTAGGCGGAATCACCCGCCTCGTCAAGCGGGTTCGCCTCATCGCGGCAGTTTTTCAGCGAATGATCTAGCCGCCAAGGAAGCCGCCCGATTGATGCGCCCACAAGTCGGCATATATCCCGCCTTTGTCGAGCAGCGCGTCGTGGCTGCCCTGCTCGACAATCTGGCCCTCACGCATCACCACGATCCTGTCCATCTTGGCGATTGTGGACAGGCGGTGCGCGATGGCGAGCACGGTTTTGCCCTCCATCACGGTTTCAAGCGCGCTTTGGATGCTGGCTTCGACTTCGCTGTCCAGAGCGCTGGTCGCCTCGTCGAGCACCAAAATAGGCGCGTCTTTCAAGATGGCGCGCGCAAGGGCGATGCGCTGGCGCTGGCCACCTGACAGTTTCACACCGCGCTCTCCGAGGTGCGCGTCCATTCCGCGCCGCCCCTGCCCGTCCGCCAGATTGTTAATAAACTCGGCAGTTTCCGACTTGCTCACAGCCGCGGCCAGCTCGGCCTCGCTCGCGTCGGGGCGGCCATAGGTTATGTTGTCGCGCGCCGAGCGGTTGAACAGCGCGGTTTCCTGCGTGACCATGCCAATGGCGCGGCGCAGGCTGGGTTCGGTGACATCACGGAGGTCTTGCCCGTCGATTTTGACAGCCCCCTCTTCAGGGTCATAGAGCCTGAGCAGCAGTGAAACGAGCGTTGACTTGCCCGCGCCCGACGCGCCTACGATGCCGAGTTTTTCGCCCGCCTTGATGGTCAGCGAAATGCGCTCGACCCCGCCCATGTCGCGCCCGTAGGCAAAGCTCACGCTCTCAAAGCTGATCTCGCCCTTGGGCACGTCGAGCGTGTCTTCGCGGCCTGTTTTCAGCCGTTTGGCGGGGGCCAGCGTGTGCATGCCGTCTTCGACTTCGCCGAGGTGCATGTAGATTGTCATCAGCACAAAGCTGATCCAGCCCGACATCTGCGCAAGCCGGATCGCCACCGCGCCCGCCGCGGCAATGTCGCCGGGTGTTACACCGCTGTCACGCCAAACAAGTGCTGCTCCTACAAGTGTGACAGGCAACAACCCAGCGATCAGGATCAAGCCGTAACGGAACATTGACGACACCTCGCCAAACTCGACAGCCCGCCCGCGCAGCCCTTCAAGGGTCGCATCGGTGACAGCTTCTTCGCGCGCATCTCCGGCGAAGAGCTTGACGGTTTTGATGTTGGTGATCGTGTCGACAACCTGCCCAGAAACCATCGCCTGAGCACCGGCCCGCTCTTTTGAGCGCTGGCGAATGCGCGGCAGAAAGTAACGTAAATAGAAGCCGTATAGAACCATCCAACCCAGCAGGATCAGCACAAGGCGCGGGTCAATCATCATCACAAGGATGCCCGAGCCGATGACCGACGCGAGCGCGAACAGCACCGCGTTGATGGCTTCGATGACCACTTCAGTCAGCGAGCGCGTTGCTTGCACTTGCTTTTGCGCGAGGCGGCCTGCGTAGTCGTCGTCAAAGTAGCCGACAGACTGGCCGAGCGTCCACGTGTTGAGCCGACTGAGAATCTGCTTGAACAGGTTCGGCCCCAGCACGATCGACTGGAACACCGCGTTGAGGCCAAAAAAGGCGGGCCTCAGGACGACAAGTAAAAACGCCCCGAAGATCAACAAGCCGATATGCGCGCTCACGGGCGCGTCAGATGCCGCCAAGTCAACGACACGGCCCAGCACGAACATCGACAACACTTCGGATGCGCCTGAAAGCGCTGAGGCAAACCCTGCCAAAGCAATAACGGGCCAAGCCCCCTTGAGACACCAAGCCGAGAAAGCCCAGAGCTTGGTTGGCGGCGCGCCAGTTGCAGGCTTTGTCGGGTCGATCATCCCCGCCGCGCGCTGTGACAAGCGTTGAAAGGTGTTCATGCATTCTCCCCCAGAAACCCGCCTGACTGGCGCGCCCACAATTCAGCGTAAAGCCCGCCTTTGGCAAGCAATTCGGCGTGCGTGCCCGCTTCAACGATGCGCCCCGCGTCAAGCACGACGATCTTGTCCATCTGCGCGATGGTTGACAGGCGGTGGGCAATCGCGATCACGGTTTTGCCCTCCATCATGCCGTAGAGCGTGTCTTGGATGGCGGCTTCTACTTCACTATCGAGCGCGCTTGTCGCCTCGTCGAGAAGCAAGACCGGAGCGTTCTTGAGGATAACCCGCGCCAGCGTGATGCGCTGACGTTGCCCGCCAGAAAGCTTGACGCCGCGCTCGCCGACACGCGCGTCTAGCCCCACGTTGCCCTCGGTGTCAGCCAGCGTGTTGATAAACTCAAGCGCTTGGGCCTGACGCGCGGCGTGAAGCAATTCCTCTTCACTGGCGTCAGGGCGCCCATAGAGAATGTTCTCGCGCACCGAGCGGTGCAGCAGAGAGCTTTCTTGTTGCACCATGCCGATCTGGGCACGCAGGCTGTCTTGGGTGACTTTTGCAATGTCCTGACCGTCGATCAGGATCTGCCCGCCTTCGGCATCATAGAACCGCAGCAAAAGCTTCACGAGCGTCGACTTGCCAGCCCCAGAGCGGCCCACAAGACCAACTTTTTGACCAGCAGCAATACTCAGATCAACGCCCTCAAGCCCACCCGTGGCGCGCCCATAGCTGTGCGCCAGCGCTTTGATCTCGATCTGCCCATCTGCAATCAACAGTGGCTTGGCGCTTTGAGCATCAACCAACTCGATAGGCTGTGCGATGGTTTCCATACCCTCGGCAACGACGCCAAGCTGGCGGAAAAACGAGGTCAGCGCCCACATGATCCAAGCGGTCATCGCGTTGAGCCTGAGCGTCAGCGCGGTTGTTGCCGCCACGACGCCAACACTTGCCTCGCCCTGCATCCAGAGGAACACGGACCAGCCAACAACTCCGACGATCAGCAACCCATTGAGCGTTACCAAGGCCAAATCCATCAACGTGAAAATGCGCATTTCAGCCATGAATGTTTCGCGAGCCCTCTCTATCGCTTCGCGCACAAAGCTGAGTTCTTCACCATGATGCGCGAACATTTTGACGGAGTGCACGTTGGTATAACTGTCAACCACGCGCCCCGTCACGGCTGAGCGCGCGTCTGACGCCGCTTTTGAAGCCGGGCCTACCCGCGCCACTGTCCAACGGATGAGCATACTGTAGACGATGAGCCAGATGATCAGCGGAAGCACGAGCCGCACGTCAGCACCCCAGAGCAACACAGCAGCGCCAATCACGTAGGCCAGCGCAAATGTCAGCGCATCAAACACCTGAAACACGGCCTCGCCCGCGGCGGGGGGCGTTTGCATGATGCGGTTGGCGATGCGGCCTGCAAAGTCATTCTCAAACCAACCGACCGACTGGCGCATAACATGTGAGTGCGCCCGCCAGCGGATGAGCGTGCCAAAGTTTGGCAGGATCGTCTGGTTGATCAGCATCACATCAACGATGTGCAGCAGCGGGCGCAAAAACACGATGAAGACAGCAAGCACTATCAGCGTAGTGCCGTGCTCCGCCCAAACGCGGCTTGGATCACCGGAAAGCACATCAACGATCCAGCCCATGTAAAAGATCAGCGCTATCTCAACGGTGGCGACGACGATCGAGAACAGCCCCGCGACCCAGAACACCCTTTTAAACGGCTGCGAATACCCAAGGATAAAGCGCCAAAGCGTTTTTGGCGGCACGTTTTCCTCAGGGTACGCGACATAAGGATCAACGAGATTTTCGAAATAGGAGAACAGCTTTTTCATACGGAGGAAACTTTCGGACAAGACACAAATGTTGCGACGGCTCACTTAAGCGCGCGTCAGGGTTGGCGAGCGATTAGGCTCAGTCGTGCCAGATCCCGTAAAACATTTGTTCCTCCTTATGCTTGAAGCGAGGTTAGCGCAGCTTTTGCAGCCTGTCACCCCCATCATGCATCAAGCGTTTCAGTCGCAGACGCCTTGCAGCGCTTTCCAGTCTGCTGCACTCAAGACAGAAGATGTTGCGGTTTGCTTTTGAGCAAAGGCGCGCGCCTTGTCAGCCCGTTCTTGCGAAGGCGGGTGTGACATAAAGTAAAACGGCAGTTCGAGAGCAGCGCTTTGTTGTTCTAGCAGGTAGTCAAAAAACGAAGCAAAGCCTGTGCCACTGACGCCAGCGTTACGCAGCGCCTCGAGTGCGAATTTATCTGCCTCGGCCTCAGCTTCGCGGGTATAGCTTGCATCCAGCATTTGCTCGGCCAAAATAGCCGCCAAAGCCCCGCCCGAGAAATCGCCCAGTACCATCGAGATCAGGCCAGCAGAGCCAGCTGCGCGCAGGGCGTTGCGGGTAGAATCGCGGTGTTCAACGTGGCCTATCTCATGCGCGAGAACGCCAGCGACCGCGTCAGCGCCTTTGGCCTCGTCGATCAGCCCCCGCATGATCACGATCTGCCCGCCGGGAGCGGCGAAGGCGTTGACCATCGGATGGTCAAACACCTGAATGTTCAACTCATATTCCATGTCTATGTTTGCCGTAAGGCGTGCTTCCATCTTGGCCAGTGCCGCCAGCCCTGCATCGTTTTTACACGAAAGGTCTGCATCAGAATCGCGGGATACAAACCAGCTGATCTGCTTGATAACAACCTGGCCAAACTGCTCTTCGCGATCACGTGGCATGAACCGCGCCAAAGTGTCGGCCATTGCAGGCAAGATCACGAATAACATGAGTGCAACGGCGGCAAACGCGCCCCCCATGAGTTTGACGATACGCAAGCCAGCGCCTTTGTTCACATCGCGTTTGTGCAAGCGCGGGGCGAATTCGCGCAGCCGCGCATTCAGCACACCGTCGCGCAAGGAAAGGCGCGCTTCGTGGCGCAGCATTTCGTCGTCACCGCTGATGTGGCGCGTAAACGTGAGCCAGCCGCCGCTCGGCTGATCTGCGAGCAATCGCAGCTCTTCTAACCGCCAGTGTTGTGGCGCGCCAATGCTTTGCCCCTCAAAGCTCAGATAGCCCGTCGCCTCGTCAAGGCGCACATCGACATGGTGTTTGGCGGCAGACACTCCGTCAAAATAGATGCCTGCCGCCTCTAGCATCAGAAGGCGCCGCCAATGTCGAGCGCGTCAGCAAAGCCTTCGGCATCAACGCCAGTTTCGGCCGCGCGTTGGCTGATGTCGCCCAGCGCATCTTTACCCTGCACTGTGAAAGTGGTGACAAAATGGTTGATCATAGGTTGCAAGATAAACACCAGAGTCAGCGCGCCAACGAGCACCAGCAGCAAGACATAGAGAACCGCACCAACAAACCCGATAAGGCCCATGAGAGCGAAGCTTTCTGACTGCGCCACCATAGACATGACCCCAGCCATTCCCAGCCCTCCAACTGCCATAATTGCGAGCAGGATTGCACCAATGATCAAGCCTCCGATCAGAGCGATCTTGAGAAGATCCCAAGTGCGCGGCTCGGCTTTAAAGGCAATGTCTTCGCCCAGAGTACGGTTGGCGAAGAAGTAACGCATTGAATGCACGCGGTAGTAAAGCCCGCCAACCACCAGCCAGACGTACCCAACAACTCCGCCGATTGCCAACATGGCTTCGCTTTCCATTGCAGCACCGGCACCTATGCCGACAGACAAGACAGTGAGGCCGATAAAGATATGCTTCATCGCACCATAGAGCTTGGTCCATTTGCCATGCTGTTCAAACTTCGCGTCGCCATACCAGCTGCGGTCAATCATGTATTTCTCAAGTTTGAAGTTGGCCAAAGGCGCCAGAAGGCCAATACTGACGATCATCAGGATCGTGTAACCTGAGGCCCGAAGTGCGTAGCCCCAAGCGCCCTGCTCCATGCCAAAGCGCACCCCGCGCCAGCGTGTGCGGGCCATTTTGTAACGGCGCGCACGGTAGGCCGCGTAGAAGATCAGCGGCAAAAGTGCGAGCAGATTGAGGTAGAGCAGCGACATCATCATGATGACTTCGGCGGGCGTTGTCGGCTCTGCCACAAAGCTTAACCCGAAGAAGAACAGCACCATCTGGATAACGCCCAGATAGATCGCCAGCACCACGACTGCGACCAGAAAGCCAAGGAACTTTTCAAGCCCTGTGCCAGTGTATTCAAATGCATCACCGTCGCCTACGGCAGAGGACCAAATGTATTTGCGGATCCGGGTTTTGGCCCAGAACCGGTAAATACCAAGAGTGATAACCGTCAGAATTGTCGTGACGATAGCAAGGTGAAACAACTCGCCGCGTGTCCCACGGTACTGGCCGTGAATGTCGTTATTTGTGCTCATTTAAAACATCCCTGTTCGCTGAAATTGGGGCAATGGTAAGTATCGGTTTTCCCGAGCACGCTTTGCGAGATCAGGCTTTCATTCAGTCAAATTTCATGTTGCGTGGGAAGCCGTAAGGCGGGCGTTTGCCGACGCCTGCGCGTTTGCCGAGCCATTCGCTCAGGTCTGTCTCGGTGCGGGTTTTGCCTCCGCCCATCGCCCAGCTGAGGCCGTCATCCCAAGTGAATGTGGTGAGGTCAGAAAGCCCGCCGTCAAGCTCAAGCGCGCCTTGTTTGCCGCGCGCCATGTTATACTTTTGCAAGCGCACGCCTTTGCCGCGGCCAAGCTCGGGCAACTCAGATAGCGGGAAGACAAGGAACTTGCCGTTCTCGCTGACTATTGCAACATGGTCGCCGCTGACTGGCTTACAAATAACCGCTGCCGCGTCTTTAACGTTGAGTACTTGCTTGCCCGACTTCGTCTGCGCCATAACCTCGTCTTCGGGCACAACAAAGCCGTTACCCTCGCTTGAGGCGACGATCAGTTTACCGCCCGGTTTATGGATGAACAGCGAGACGATTTCAGCCTCATTGGGCAAATCAACCATCAAGCGCAGAGGCTCGCCCATACCGCGCCCACCGGGCAGGTTAACCGCGCCAAGCGTATAAAAACGCCCGTTGCTGCCCATTAGCATGATCCTGTCAGTTGTCTCGGCATGAAAGACAAAACGGCTCTCGTCACCGTCTTTGAACTTCAACTCGCGCGTGAGATCAATATGGCCGGACATGGCCCTGATCCAACCCATCTTGGAGCAGACAACCGTGATAGGCTCGCGATCAATCATCGCCTCGAGCGGCACCTCTTCTACAACGCCCGCCTCAGCAAACACTGTACGTCGTGCGCCGCCTTCGTAGTCTTTGCCGAAAGTCTTCTTCGCGACTTTGAGCTGGTCTGCAATCGAGGCCCACTGCAAGCTTTTGCTTTCCAGCAAGTCTTCCAGCCCGGCGCGCTCTTCCATCAGTTTATCGCGCTCAGCGACAAGCTCCATCTCTTCGAGCTTGCGCAAGCTGCGCAACCGCATGTTCAAAATCGCATCAGCCTGTGCTTCTGTCAGCCCGTCATAGCTGCCCAGAGCGGGCGAGACATAGTCGCGATCGTCAGTGGCTCGCACAAACGTCTGGCCCCAATCTTCCCGCATGAGCGCTGCCTTTGGCTCGTCGTCATAGCGAATAATATCAATCACGCGGTCAAGGTTGAGGAAGGCGATGATAAAACCTTCGAGCACCTCAAGGCGCGCGTCGATCTTCTCCATCCGGTGCTTTGAGCGGCGGATCAGCACTTCGCGGCGGAAATCAAGGAAAGCCCGCAGCACTTCCTTCATGCTACAAACCTTAGGCGTCACGCCGTCGATCAGCACGTTCATGTTGAGGCTGAAACGCGTCTCCAAATCCGAGCTGCGGAACATCATGTTCATCAAGACATCAGGGTCAACGTTCTTTGACTTAGGTTCCAGCACAAGGCGGATGTCATCAGCAGACTCGTCGCGCACATCGCCCAGAATGGGCATCTTTTTCAGCTGGATAATCTCTGCGATCTTCTCGATCAGCTTTGATTTTTGCACCTGATAAGGGATCTCGGTGACAACAATTTGCCACTGGCCGCGGCCCAAATCTTCGATGTGCCACTTGGCACGCAGGCGGAAGCTCCCGCGCCCCGTGCGGTAGGCCTGCGCGATGCTTTCTGGCGGCTCTACTATCGTTCCACCTGTCGGGAAATCGGGGCCGGGCACGAAGTTAAGCAACGTGTCGTCGCGCGCGTCGGGTGTC
This sequence comes from Lentibacter sp., assembly GCA_016744435.1. Lineage (GTDB taxonomy): Bacteria > Pseudomonadota > Alphaproteobacteria > Rhodobacterales > Rhodobacteraceae > Lentibacter. The sequence goes on from JADGEJ010000004.1 coordinate 59,583, forward strand.
CTGATCAGATGCAGGCAAGCATCAACCAGCTCGGCAATGTTATGCGGCGGTATGTTTGTTGCCATACCAACGGCGATACCTGTTGAGCCGTTGGCGAGCAGATGCGGGAAGGTCGCGGGCAAAACCGCAGGCTCGTCAAGGCGGCCATCGTAGTTGGGCCGAAAATCAACTGCGTTCTCGCTCAAGCCCTCAAGCATGCTCTCGGCAACGATCGTCATCCGCGCTTCTGTGTAGCGAGAAGCGGCGGGGTTATCGCCATCGATGTTGCCAAAGTTGCCCTGCCCGTCAACCAGCGGGTAGCGCACGTTAAAGTCTTGCGCGAGGCGCGCCATCGCATCGTAGATCGCGGCGTCGCCATGCGGGTGAAAATCCCCCATCGTGTCGCCAGAAATTTTCGCTGACTTAAGAAAACCGCCCGTCGCGTTGAGCTTCAAGCGGCTCATCGCATAAAGGATACGGCGGTGAACCGGCTTTAGCCCGTCGCGGGCATCGGGCAGTGCGCGGTGCATGATCGTGGAGAGCGCATAGGTGAGATACCTGTCGCCAATCGCGCGGCGCAGGGGCTCGGAAACTTCCGTGCCTGACGTATCATTATCATCTATCAAATCACTCATACCACCGTCTTAGAGGCTTTCACCCGAAGTTTGAATCCTTAAATTAACCAAGCCCGCGTTGTATTTATGCAAGATCGGGAAAGCTGTTATTTCTTTCCCCCCTATTGGCCGTGCGAATCGTGTATAAAGCTGCCACAGCAGTGACACATTTACGCTTAGGGGGTTTTGCGCAATGTGGCGTTTTATTTTGATTTCATTCGGATTCTTGGGATTCTCGTTTTACGAACTCAGCGGCGGAAGCGACTACGCACCCGTTGAAGGCTCGCGCCAAGCGCTGGCCATCGAACGAGGCAAAGTCGACGCCCAGCGCGCGCTTGCGGCGGCTCAGTCCAAGCCACAAGCCCCCACGCCCGCTCCGGTGATAACTGCCGCTGCAGCACAGCCCAAAGCGACCATCGTTCTCGCTTCGGCACCGACAATATCCGCCGAAAAGCCCGCCGCGACGCAGCCCTCAACTCCGGTTGTAGACCTTGCAAAAGCCACGGCCCTGACAGCACCAGCGGAAACTGACCTGTCTGAACAAAGCCACGCTAAACCGAAGTACGATGTGCGTGAAGTCATCGGAAACCGCGTAAATCTACGCCGTGGGCCAGGCACAAACTACACAGCCGTTGGCAAGTTGCGCCAAGGCGACCGTGTGCTGGTTCTGCGCGATGACGGTGAAGGCTGGCTCAAGCTGCGCGTCGTTGAAACGGGCCGCATCGGCTATATGGCTGACTTTTTGATCACGGCTTCAAACTGAGCATTGCCCCAAAGGCTTGTGCCGCGTAAGCGAAGCGGATGACACAAACAATCCTAATTACCGGCTGCTCTTCAGGGCTGGGCTATGATGCAGCCCATGGCTTGCATGCTCGTGGCTGGCGCGTGTTTGCCACTTGTCGGCGCGAAGACGACTGCACGCGCCTGCGCGGTGAAGGGCTTGAAAGCTTTGTGCTTGATTATGCCTCGACCGCGAGCATCGACGCAGCACTTGCGCAGGTCTTGCAAGCCACTGGTGGCACGCTGGATGCGCTTTACAACAACGGCGCTTACGCGATGCCCGGCGCTGTGGAAGACCTCCCCCGCGAGGGTTTGCGCGAAATCTACGAGACCAACCTGTTCGGCGTTCACGAACTCACCTGCCGCGTTATCCCGGTGATGCGTGCGCAAGGCCACGGGCGGATCATCAACTGCTCATCTGTCTTGGGCCTCGTTCCGATGCGCTGGCGCGGCGCCTACAGCAGCACCAAGTTTGCGCTTGAGGGGCTGACCGACGCTCTGCGTATCGAGATGCGTGACACGCCCTTGCACATCATCACGGTTGAGCCGGGGCCGATCACCTCGAAAATCCGCGAGAACTCGATCCCTCCGTTCGAAAAGCATGTGGATTGGAGAAATTCACCGCGCCGCGCACAGTATGAAACCTCGTTGCTCACGCGCCTCTACGAAAGCCGCGGTGGCCCAGATACGTTTGAGTTGCCTGCTTCTGCAGTGACCAAAAAGCTGGTCCACGCGCTTGAAAGCCGCCGCCCGCGCCCGCGCTACTTCGTGACCAAGGCGACTTACCTCATGGCATTCGCGCGCCGCATTCTGCCAACGCGCATGCTCGACTGGCTCATTGCGAAAGGCTAACGCCCCAGATTAGCCGCTGAGCTGCCGCTCGCGCCAGACAATAAACAAGCCGCCAAAAGCGATCAGGATCGCGCCGGGGAAGAGATCAGACCAAGGCGCTTCGCCAAACGCGAGCCAGCCAAGCACACGGGCCGTGCTTTGCTCGCTCATCCCCTAGCCGATAGCGGCAATCTGCCCCGCGCGCCAGTTTTGCATTCGCATTCCGCGCAAAAGCCCTTACATGGGTGCAAAGCCAAACTGATGGAGGCCCCGATGGCCGACGATCCGCTCTTTGTTCTCATTATGCTATCCTGCGCCGCGGTCCTGATCATCCTGCTGATCGGGGTGGGCGGCTTTGCCAAGGGCGGTGACTTTAACCGCAAGCACGCCAACAAAGTCATGCGTTGGCGCATTGGCGCGCAGTTTATTGCCGTGTGCCTGATTGTTCTGTTCACTTGGCTGCGCTCAAAAGGCTGAACCTGAAAGGCTAGCGACATGGTTGTTCTCAACAAGATCTACACCCGCACCGGCGACAAAGGCGAAACAGCGCTTGGCAACGGTACGCGCGTGGCCAAGCACTCGGCCCGTGTTACGGCCTATGGCACCTCTGACGAGCTGAACGCCTTTATCGGCGTGGCACGCCTTGCCGCCTCTGGCGAAACAGACACCGCCCTTTCACGCATTCAAAATGACCTCTTTGATCTGGGGGCCGACATGTGCACTCCCGACCCTGCGAAAGATGCCGAAGCCGAGTATCCACCGCTGCGCATCGTGATGGAACAAACCCTGCGACTCGAAACCGAGATCGACACGATGAACGCAGCGCTTACGCCTCTGCGAAGCTTCATTCTCCCCGGCGGTTCGGCGCTGTCGGCGCATCTGCACGTCTGCCGCACCGTCGCCCGCCGCGCCGAGCGCTTGGCAACCGAACTTGCCGAAACAGAAGACGTTAACATGCGGGCGATCAAATACCTCAACCGCCTGAGTGACTGGTTCTTCGTCGCTGCGCGCATGGCTAATGAAAGCGGCACAACCGATGTGCTCTGGGTGCCGGGTGCAAGCCGCTAAACCCGCGGAGCGCAGTTTTTTTACGGCTGCGCAACATTCTTGCAAGTTTCAACACCCAAAAAACACTTAACGCGGCGTCCCTGAGGCAGAACGTGACGAATTTGCTCTGTTATAGAGCTTTCCGAGGCGTTATCAAACTCCGTGTAATCAAAGGAGTCGCCAGCGTGCGGCCAAATGAAACTCAAAGGAGTGAACGCCCATGAAGGTGCTTGTGCCTGTCAAACGCGTGATCGACTACAACGTAAAAGTTCGCGTTAAAGCGGACGGATCCGGTGTCGATCTTGCCAATGTGAAAATGTCGATGAACCCATTCGACGAAATTGCCGTTGAAGAGGCGATCCGCCTTAAAGAAGCTGGCAAAGCCGACGAAGTTGTGGCCGTTTCTATCGGCGTGAAGCAAGCGCAGGAAACTCTGCGCACGGCTCTCGCGATGGGCGCTGACCGCGCTATCCTCGTGATTGCGACTGACGATGTCCACCAAGACATCGAGCCGCTCGCTGTAGCCAAAATCCTTTCCAAAGTCGTTGAGGAAGAAGCCCCAGGCATCGTTCTCGCCGGTAAACAGGCGATCGACAACGACATGAACGCGACAGGCCAGATGCTGTCAGCCCTTCTCGGCTGGTCACAAGGCACGTTCGCCTCTGAGCTTGACATCGACGGCGACAAAGCCGTTGTGACGCGCGAAGTTGACGGCGGTTTGCAAACCATCAACGTGAACATGCCTGCCATCATCACTGTTGATCTGCGCCTCAACGAGCCGCGCTATGCGAGCCTGCCAAACATCATGAAGGCCAAGAAAAAGCCGCTTGATGAGAAAACAGCAGCCGACTACGGCGTTGACGTAACGCCACGCCTCGAAGTTGTGTCTACAACCGAGCCAGCCTCGCGCAAAGCAGGCGAAATCGTCGGTTCTGTTGATGAGCTGATCGCGAAACTTAAAGAAGCGGGGGCTGTGTAATGTCTGTTCTACTCCTAGCCGAAGTCAACAATGGCGAACTCGCCATGGACGCAACTGCAAAGGCCGTAACAGCCGCCAAGTCTCTTGGTGATGTGACAGTTCTCTGCGCCGGTGCATCAGCATCTGCCGCAGGCGACGCCGCTGCAAAAATCGACGGTGTGGCCAAAGTGCTCGTCGCCGAAGACGCGTCTTTGGGCCACCGCCTTGCGGAGCCGACAGCCGCGCTGATCGTGTCACTCGCAGGCGATTACGAACACATCGTAGCGCCCGCCACGACCGACGCAAAAAACGTGATGCCTCGTGTGGCTGCGCTTCTCGACGTGATGGTTATCTCTGACGCGTCAGGCGTTGTTGATGGCAGCACATTCGAGCGCCCTATCTACGCGGGCAATGCTATCCAGACCGTGAAGTCATCAGACAGCAAGAAAGTCATCACCTTCCGCACATCGACATTCGATGCAGCTGGTGAAGGCGGCTCAGCAAGCGTTGAAACCATCGCTGCGGCGGCTGATCCAGCCCTCTCGTCATGGGTTGAAGACAAGGTTGCAGCGTCTGACCGTCCTGAACTCACATCTGCTGGTGTGGTTGTCTCGGGTGGCCGCGGTGTTGGCTCGGAAGATGACTTTAAGCTCATCGAAACCCTCGCCGACAAGCTTGGTGCTGCGGTTGGCGCATCGCGCGCCGCTGTTGACTCAGGCTATGCTCCGAACGACTGGCAAGTTGGCCAAACAGGCAAAGTTGTTGCGCCTGATCTTTACGTTGCTATCGGCATTTCGGGCGCTATTCAGCACCTTGCCGGTATGAAAGACAGCAAGATCATCGTCGCGATCAACAAAGACGAAGAAGCACCGATCTTCCAAGTGGCTGACTATGGCCTCGTGGCTGACCTGTTCACAGCAGTGCCCGAGCTTCTCGAAAAGCTCTAAGGCTTTTACGCTGAAATCAAAAAAGGCCCGCCAATTTGGCGGGCCTTTTGCTTTTCGACTGTCGTCGGAATTTTGCAAAATTCCGAACCGTTTTCTTACAAGAAAACGACTACCCTTTCAGGGACAGCGTATGTTCTCTCAGCCACGCCATAAATCCGCGCGGATCCTTCGCTAGCAATTCCATCTGCTCGTCTGTCAGTGGATCCCCCACAACTGGCGCTTGATCCTTGTTGCAACTGTGCACAACTTCATGGAGCAGCAACCCTTGGCGCAGCGTCGCAGAAATACGATTGGCAATTTGATAGGTCCGCGAGTTTGAACCCGGGTAAAAAATCGGCACCACGCGCGCGCCAGAGCGGCGGATCATCTGCGCGGTGAACACGTTCCACTCACGCTCGATAACTGGCCCGAACATACTATCCGAGCTCGCAACAACGCCCGAGGGAAACAACGCGACAAGGCCACCCTGTTTAAGATGCGCCATCGCCTTTGCGCGCATTTCAACAAATTTCTTTTGCGCATCATCCTCATACGGGAAAGGCACCGGGATCATATACTCAGTCGCCGCTTCGTCGATCCCTGTCAGCAAAGCGCGCGTCAGAATACGGTAGTCATTGCGCACGCGGCCGATCAGATCCGCAAAGATCATCCCGTCAACAAGCCCGTGGGGGTGGTTGGCAACCACAACAACAGGCCCCTCAACAGGGATGCGGCCGAGCTGCACTTGTGGCGTCTTGAGCTCGATGCCCATAACTTTCAGTACAGCCGGCCAGAAGGCTTGCCCTGTTGGTGTGCCTTGCTTTTCAAATTTGCGCACCAGCCGCAGGATTGTCAGTTTGCCCGTGAGCCACTCAATCGTCTTAACGACGATCGCTTTGCCACGGCTATCAAACGAGTTTGCATAGGTCAGCGAGCGGCGGTCATACTGTGTATCAACCGACTCGTCGTTTGCCACTTCGGCGGGCTGCTTTTGCGTCTGGTCTACCAATCAATGCCTCGGTTTCATCGCAGGCTCGGCCTACATATCTTCCCCGAACCGGTCTGCCACCAAGGCCTCAAGCGCTGAGGCAAGGGCTTCGGCGTCCGGTCCCGCAGTCTGAACGTCAATAGAACTTCCTTTTGCCGCTGCCAACATCAAAAGTCCCATGATGCTATCGCCGCTTGCGTTCATCCCGTCTTTGCTAACGTCGGCGCGCGCGTCAAACCCTTCGACCACTTCAACAAGCTTCGCAGATGCCCGCGCGTGCAGGCCTTTCTCATTGATGATCTTAAGTGTTTTCTGATGTGTCTCTGACATCCCTGCGCCCCATTTTTCTCGTTACGTATTTACGTTTTGGCTGTCGATATATTTGCGGCCAGCGTCAAGCGCCAGCCGGACAGCATCAGGCACCGGCATGTGCCGCGACTTCGCCAGTTTGATCAGCATCGGCAAGTTGGCCCCATACAGAATGCGTCGGTTTTCTACCTTGCAAGCCAACAGTGACAAGTTTGAAGGAGAGCCACCGAACATATCGGTCACAACGACAACGCCGCCGTCTTGGTCCACTTCGTCCGCCGCGATGCAAATTTCTGATTGTTTTTCGCGGCGGTCATGATCGGCTTCGATCATCACGGCGCGCACGCCCTTTTGGCGGCCCACAACATGCTCAACCGCCGCAAGATATTCCTGCGCCAGCCCTCCATGTGCAACGATCACTATTCCGATCAAGGCCTATCCCTTTTCGCAAGCCGCGCTGGCGACACGCCCACTCAGGTTGCAGGACGCTCCAGCTCGCGGTGTCTTATTGACACTTGCCAGTCCTGTTCTGCAAGGGCTTTCGCAAGCATTTCAGCGAGTGTGACCGAGCGGTGCCGCCCTCCCGTGCACCCAAAGGCGAGTGAAAAATGTGCTTTTCCCTCTGCACGGTAGGCGGGCAGCAATTCAAGCGCCAGATCTCGCACCCGTGCAAAAAAACTGTCAAAGCGCGCATCAGCTGTGACATATTCTTGCACCGCGGCATCAAGGCCCGTGAGTCCACGCAATTCCGCTTCCCAATGCGGGTTGCGCAAAAAGCGGCAATCCAAAACCATATCAACACCGCGTGGCAGCCCGCGTTTATATGAAAATGATTGCACCGAAAGCGCCAATTGCGGCGTTCCCGCGCGGCCAAACCAGCGCGACAGGTCTTCGCGCAACTCGTGCGGAGAGAGCTCGGAGGTGTCGATCAATACATCCGCGCGAGTGCGGACAGATGCCAGCAAGTCAAACTCGCGGCGCACGCCGATTTTGGGGCTTTCATGCGGTGCCAAAGGGTGCCTGCGGCGGGTTTCAGAGAACCGGCGCAGCAGCACATCTTCGCTGCTATCAAGGTAGAGCAACTCGGCCTGGACGTCATAACGCCGCGCGCTGCTATCAATCGCCTCAAGCAGTGCAGCGGCTGAAAAATCGCGGTTGCGCGCATCAAGCCCAAGCGCCAGCGGGCGTGCCAACGGCGGCCCGTCAAGCAGGCGCTCGACAAGGCTGAGCGGCAGGTTGTCGATCGCCTCATAGCCGAGGTCCTCAAGAACGTCGATCGCGGTGCTGCGCCCTGCCCCGGAAGGGCCAGTGACGAACACCAGTCGTTTGCTTGCTTTTTTCATTGCACTTGGCCTTTCGTTTTGGCGCAGCTCGGTTGTGGCGCGTTCAGTCACAACGCCCACCCTTTAGATATTGCACTATTGCAGCCGCAAAACCACGGGTCTCTACTTTGTGAAGGCAAGCAATCTGCACGCCCTGGATGCGGCAACGGCGCCTTGGAGGCAGGCGCTCGGTTTCAACTGCACCCATCTCAATCACGAGACCAACAGGTGCTGGCGCGGCAGGTGTCGCCATAAGAAGGCCGATGTAGCGTGCTTCGATTTTGCCTTTGATAGCCTCAGGGCAATGCGCCCAAATCTGGCCGCCTTCTGCCCGCAAAATAACACCGTCGTCGGCAATAAGTTCAGCGCCCAGAGCCATGAGGTCAAGCGCCAAAGCCGACTTTCCGCTGCCCGATTCGCCACGCAAAAGCACCGCTTTTGCGCCAAACGAAACAGCAGTGGCGTGGACCGGTGTTGACGCCACGCGAGTTAAACCGGCAGGCCCACCACGAAGCGCGCGCCGAGCGGCTCTGAGGTGGCGTCCACGTCTGTGGGGCGGATGTTTTCTGCCCAGATAACCCCGTCATGTGCCTCGATAATCTGCTTGGAAATCGCAAGGCCCAACCCGGAATTATTGCCAAACTGCTGTTCAGGCCGCTCTGAATAGAAGCGTTTGAAAATCTTGGTCAGCGCCTCTTCCGGGATGCCGGGGCCCGTGTCTTCAACGACAACCAGAACACGGTTTTCGCGTTGGCGCGCCCAGACGCGGATCGCGTCTCCGTCTTCGCAGAACGAAACTGCATTGGTAATCAGGTTGACAAACACCTGCGCAAGACGTGCCTCCAGCCCATTCAAAATAATCGGCTGCTGTGGCAAATCACTAATGAAATCAATGCCTTTCGACTTAGCATCTTCACCAAGGAATTGGCAAAGATTGCCGATCATATTGAGAAGATCGAAAGTTTCCTGCTCTTCTTTTACAAGCTCACTGTCGAGGCGCGACGCGTTCGAGATGTCACTTACCAACCGGTCAAGCCGCCGCACATCATGCTCGATCACATTGAGGAGTTTCTCGCGCTGATCGTCACGTTTCGCGACACGCAGCGTGCCCACGGCTGAACGTAGGCTTGCCAGTGGATTTTTGATCTCATGGGCCACATCGGCGGCGAATTGTTCGTTGGCATCAATCCGGTCGTAGAGCGCCGAGACCATGCCTCTGAGCGCGCCTGACAATCGGCCAATCTCATCTGGGCGTGCCGTAAGATCGGGAATTCTGATGCGCCCAGGCGAAACATTGCGGCTGTCTTTATCAAGGCCCAGTCGCGCTGAGGCGGCCAAATCACTCAGCGGATTGGCGATGGTTGACGCCAGCACCAAGCTCAGCCCCACCGAGATCAGCACACCAACAAGAAACATTTGCAGCACGCGCTCTCGCTCAAGGCGTACTAGGTAGTCTATCTCGCCTGAAGCCGATGCTAAAACGACAACTCCAACCACATCAATCGCTTGGCGGATAGGCGTGCCAACCGCAAAACTGCTGCCAGAGTTGATGCCGCCAATTTGCGGCTTACCACCCATCGCAGCGGCAACGAGGAGGCGTGCCTGCTCTTCGATACTGACAGCTGGTGTGGTTTTCTGGCTAGAGAACGGTGAAGCGACAGTGTTCCAAACCCAGTTCAATCCATCCGTCAAATAGGTGTTTTGTTGAACGTCGCTTTTGCTGTCAATATCGGCGGAGAGGCCTTTACCGCGGGTCTGCGCTACGAGCGTTTCGCCGCCATCGAACACAAAAACCTCAAGGCCTTCACGAAGATCAAGCCCCTCCAGCGCGGCCTTCACGTCAACGCCATCGCCCGTAGCAAGATTGACCGGCGCGCCAAGAGGCATCTGAGCTTCAAGCACATCAGCGATCAACTCGACTTCGCCAACGAGGCCTTTGGCCCGCTGCAGAGCCAGCCCGTCACGCGACGAATTGAGATATAATATCCCGGCCAGAAGCAGAGACATCGCAATGAGATTGAAGGTGATGATTTTGCGCGCCAAGGGCGAATGCCGCAACGTGAAAAACCCGCGCCGCTCACGGCGGGCGCGGATCGCGTCATCAACGGTGCTATGCGGGGCGATGAAGTCATCGCCCAACACCACATCTCCGTCACGTTCTGGTGCCAATTCCCTCACCGCATTCTACCGGATAGCGCCCTTCTGGGCTTAAGACTTCACAGTTTTTTTCAGCGTGGCCGTAACGACCTACTCTTCGTTGTACCTGTAACCGATACCATAGAGGGTCTCAATGGCTGAGAAAGTTTCATCAACGCTGCGCATTTTTTTGCGAAGGCGTTTGATATGGCTGTCGATTGTGCGGTCATCCACATAAACTTGGTCGTCATAGGCAACGTCCATCAGCTGATCGCGGCTTTTGACGAAACCGGGGCGTTGTGCCAGCGCTTGCAGCAGCAAGAACTCGGTCACAGTCAGCGAAACATCCTGGCCCTTCCAAGACACCGCATGGCGCAGTGGGTCCATCTTGAGTTCGCCACGGTCCATAACTTTGGTTTCTTCAGTGTCTGCGACAACATCTCCTGAAATAGCGTCTTGGCGACGCAGGAGAGCGCGAATGCGTTCCACGAGAAGGCGTTGTGAAAATGGCTTTTTCACATAATCATCGGCGCCCATGCGCAGGCCGAGAACTTCATCGATCTCGTCATCCTTAGATGTCAGAAAGATAACTGGCATTGATGTTTTTTGACGTAGACGCTGCAAAAGATCCATCCCGTCCATGCGCGGCATCTTGATATCAAGCACTGCCATATCGGGAAGTTTTTTGTTGAATGCGTCCAGCGCCTGCTGGCCGTCATGATAAGTTTCAACCTCGAAGCCTTCGGCTTCAAGGCACATAGCTACTGATGTCAGAATATTCCTGTCATCGTCCACAAGGGCGATTTTGGACATTTCAATGTTCCTTTTACTGCTCTCAATATACCAGCTTAGGCCAGCTTTTTTTCTGACCATCGCCTTTTTCACGCTCGCAATCAACCCCGACAACGAATCAGTCGCGCTTTAGCGTCAACTTTGTGGCAAAAAGGTTTGAGAAATGGCTAAATTACCTCACTTTCCATTTCAAACACCCGTAGATTTGGCAAGATACCGCCTCTGGTTGCGCTAAACTCTATTTGATTGCGCTAACTACACCATTAGCGTCTGTTGCGCTCTAAAACCGACATGCTATGAGGCCCCCACGCGAGTCACGTTCGCTGACAGAGTTTAGCTGACGGACGCATTGAGCGCGTAGCAACAGCCGCAAACACGGCCCAAGGAGCAAGGCACAATGACATCAGGACGGGTAAACCCGAATTTCAAGCTCGAAGATCAAGGCATCACGGGGCTTGGCAACGTCTCTTATAACCTGATGGAACCCGCGCTGATCCAAGCGGCTTTGCAGCGCAACGAAGGCACGCTTGGCAATGGCGGCGCTTTCCTTGTCACCACAGGCAAGTTCACGGGCCGCTCGCCGAAAGACAAACACGTCGTCATGACGCCGTCGGTTGCTGACACCATCTGGTGGGACAACAACGCCGAAATGAGCGTAGAGGGCTTTGATGCACTCTATGAAGACATGCTGGCCCACATGAAGGGCCGCGACTATTTCGTACAAGACCTCGTCGGCGGCGCTGACCCTGAGCACGCGATCAATGTGCGTATGGTGACAGAGCTTGCATGGCACAACCTGTTCATCCGTCACTTGCTGCGCCGCCCAGAGCGCAGCGAGCTTGACGGCTTTCTGGCTGACTTCACAGTCATCAACTGCCCAAGCTTCCAAGCCGACCCTGCCAAGCACAACTGCCGCAGCGAGACGGTGATTGCGATGAACTTTGATCGCAAGCTGATCCTGATTGGCGGCACAGAGTATGCTGGCGAAAACAAGAAGTCTGTCTTCTCGCTGCTGAACTACCTGCTGCCAGAAAAAGGCATCATGCCGATGCACTGCTCGGCCAACCACGCCATCGGCAACCCGGTTGACAGCGCTATCTTCTTTGGCCTGTCAGGCACGGGCAAAACGACGCTATCTGCTGACCCATCGCGCACGCTCATCGGCGATGACGAGCACGGCTGGTCAGACAACGGCACCTTCAACTTCGAGGGCGGCTGCTACGCCAAGACGATCAACCTGTCGGCAGAAGCCGAACCAGAGATCTATGCGACGACATCAAAGTTCGGCACTGTGATCGAGAACATGGTGTTTGACGAAGAGACGTTCGAGCTTGACTATGAAGACAGCTCTCTGACGCAAAACATGCGCTGCGCCTACCCGCTAAACTACATCAGCAACGCCTCAGAAACGGCGACAGGCGGACACCCCAAGAACATCATCCTGCTGACATGCGATGCTTACGGCGTTCTGCCCCCCATCGCGCGCCTCACACCCGCACAGGCGATGTATCACTTCCTCTCAGGCTTCACCTCAAAAACACCGGGCACAGAGCGCGGCGTTGTCGAGCCTGAGCCGACCTTCTCAACATGCTTTGGCGCGCCCTTCATGCCACGCCGCCCCGAAGTCTACGGCAACCTTTTGCGCAAGAAAATCGGCCAGCACGGCGCGACTTGCTGGCTGGTCAACACCGGCTGGACAGGCGGCGCTTACGGCACCGGCAAGCGCATGCCCATCAAAGCAACACGCGGCTTGCTGACGGCGGCTCTGGAAGGGTCTTTGAACGACGCGACCTTCCGTAAAGACGAGAACTTCGGCTTTGAAGTGCCTGTCACCGTTGCTGGCGTAGACGCAAGCCTGCTTGACCCGCGCAGCACATGGGCCGACGCCCAAGCCTATGACGCGCAGGCGCAAAAGCTGGTCAAGATGTTCTCAGCCAACTTCGAGCAATACCTGCCGTTCATCGACGACGACGTGAAAGCCGCCGCGATCGGCTAAAGGCTACTCTCGGCATGACTTTATGGTGAGCGCCTTTCGGGGCGCTCTCTTTTTATCTGTTAGCTATTTAAGGTTGCACTTGGTATCAGACACGACCACCCTAGCGAGTGAACAACTTGAGAGCAAAAATGGTAAAAACAGTACAAGAATTCTCCGTGTTCATCTCCTGTCCGAGTGATGTCGCCGATGAGCGAGATGTGGTTATCGAGGCGATTGAGCAGATCAACAACTTACGTGCTCGTGGCGGAATCCGCATTCGTCCAGTGTTTTGGGAGAATGATGTCTCGACGGAATTAGGCGACCGCCCGCAGGCGATAGTCAACCGTCAAATTGGCAATGAATACGACGTCTATTTGGGCATCATGTGTGCGAAGTTTGGAACTGCTACAGGAGAAGCCGCTTCAGGAACGGAGGAGGAGTTCCGTCTTGCCTTTATGCGCAAGCAGGAAGCTCCAAACGAAATAGAAGTTCTGTTCTATTTTAAAGATGCTCGTCATTCCCGTGATGAAATAGACCCTGATCAATTTGCAGCAGTTACTGCATTCAAAAAAGAGCTCCTGCCTGCTGGTGTTTTGGGGAAAATCGAAAACCTTGGACAGTTCAGAACACGGGTACTGAAGGACTTAACAGAGGCAATTCACAGACTCTCGTCCCAATCACAAACAGCTCCTAATGAACGCGAGGCAACGCTGAGTGAGCATTCTGCTGCCGATGAAACAAGTGAGAGTGAAGTCGAAGACGAGCTGGGAGTTTTTGAACTAAACGAAGCAGTTGAAGACGGCTTTGGAGAGGTTAGCGACCTCACATCTGAACTAGTCACAGCGATGGATCGCTTAGGCACACGAATACGGAGCCAGACAAGTGAAATCGAGACCATCCCCCAAAACTCATCAAGAGAAAACCGCCGTGCCATAGAGCGATCCCTCGATCGCATATCACGCGAACTCAGTAGCTACGCCGAAACGATTGATGGTACAGTTCCAAATATGGAAATCGCTATGCAGTCAGCAATGGAAGCAATGCAATCGCTAGTCGTCATTTCTAACGAAGACCAATTAGTCAATGAAGGTGAATCTGAGGACTTGGCTATCACTATATCAGAAATGCATGAAACCCTTACCTCAGTTCGGGCTCAAATCGCTGATTTCTACTCTAGCCTAAATGCGATACCCAGATTAACGCGGCAGCTACGGCAATCCAAAAGACGTGCATCATTGGCTACAGTAAGACTTATGGAGTTTTTCGACAACTCTCTAACGCAAACTGAGGAGTTGCGCTCTATCTTTTGAAATTAGATTACCCCATCAGCCCCTTGCGGATCAGGTTGAGGCCCGCGACGAACAAGACAATCTGCGTCAGGCGTTTGAAGTTTTTCTGGTCAATCCGGTCGTGTAGGCGAAAGCCGACTTGAAGGCCCAGCAAAGCAGGCACCAGCATGGCCACAGAAAACGGCAGCGTCTTGGCGTTGAGCACGCCCGAGCCAATGTGCGAAAGCAGCAAGAGCGCGGCGCCCAGCCCGTAGATAATCCCCTGAATACGCAGGCTTTCCTTTTTCGCCACATCAAGCACGCTGAGATACATCACAGTCGGCGGCCCCCATATCCCTGACAAGCCGCCAATCGCGCCCGCAACGCCGCCAAACAGCGCCTCAAAGCGCTTGGGCGCGTGCTGGAAGCTGGGTGACCAGCCCAAAAGCTGGATGCCGGTAAAGAAGCTCACGATCACCCCGATCGTCAGCAACATCACATTTGACGGGATCACATTAACGAGCTGCGCAAAGCCCAATAGCGTCACGGCCCCGGCCATCAGGAAAATCTTGAAGCGTTTGACAGCAACCCAGACTTCGCCGGCACCATGCCGGAAGGCTTGCAAAACGTTGGTGGCGACTGTCGGCAAGATCAGCCCTGCCAGCGCTAACTCAGGCGAGATAAAGCTTGAGAGACCAGAGATCATCACCATCGGCATGGCGAAACCAACCATGCCTTTAATGGTGCCCGCAACAAGCGTGACAGCAAAGGCGATGGCGAAGAGGGCGGGCGTAAGGCCTGAGAAAAACATATCCATATTGGAATATGTATGCCTCCTTTCGGAAGATGTACACATTTTTCACGCGCAATTATTGAACCTTTTGCCGCATCGCAGCGTATCTTTGTTGCGCTGCACCCGCAAAGTGGCTAAAGCGTTTCGAGAAAAACCTGACTCATCGGCTTTGCACAAAACGCGCAAAACCTACTGATGTCGTGGGCGTTTCGAAACGCTATAATCAGACGCAACGCCAATAAAGGCTCAATTTCTCGGACGGACAGGATATCGCAATGGCTCAAAGCGCCCTTCTCCCCAATCTTCTCACGCTGACAAAGGCCGCTGTGACGCCTGCCGAAGCACTGCTTGAAACTGCCACCGTTAAGGTGCGCGAAACTGTCAGCAAAGATGGCCGCGTTGCGGCTGGCCTGCTCGAAAGCAACCAGACAGCCGCCCACGGCCTTGCTTGGCTTGCGACATACGTTGAGAGCCTGCGCCAGATGCAGAAATGGGCTGAAGGCCTTGAGGCAAAAGGCCAGTTCGGCACGCTTGAGCAGCTCATCCACCAGATCGCCTTCGGAGAATACCTCTGGCAGATCTATGGCGGCATCCAGATGAACCAAGGTGAAATCGTTCGCCTGCAAGACATCGGCCTCTCGCAAGACGACGCGCGCGGCATGATGACCCCCGAAGTGCGGGCGCTTTGCGAAGGCGGCAACACCCAAGACGCGCGCCTCGCCCTTGTCGCGCTCATGCAAGACGGCAAAGCCGAGATCACCTTTGGCAAGACCGGCCTTGACGAAGAACTCGAGATGATCCGCGAAACGTTCCGCCGCTATGCCGTTGAAAAGGTTATGCCTTTCGCGCACGAGTGGCACCTGAAAGATGAGCTGATCCCAATAGAGATTATCGAAGACTTGGCCGAGATGGGCGTCTTTGGCCTCACCATTCCGGAAGAGTTTGGCGGCTTTGGCCTCTCCAAAGCGTCCATGGTTGTTGTCTCAGAAGAGCTCTCGCGCGGCTATATCGGCGTTGGTTCGCTGGGCACGCGCTCCGAGATCGCGGCTGAGCTTATCCTCGCGGGCGGCACCGACGCGCAGAAAGAACACTGGCTGCCGAAGATTTCTTCAGCTGAAATTCTGCCGACAGCCGTGTTCACCGAACCGAACACCGGCTCTGACTTGGGCAGCCTGCGCACCCGCGCCGTGAAGAACGCCGAGGGCGACTATGAAGTCACCGGCAACAAAACCTGGATCACTCACGCGGCGCGCACCCATGTGATGACGCTTCTGGCGCGGACAGACCCTGACACGACAAACCACAAAGGCCTGTCGATGTTTCTCGCCGAGAAAACACCCGGCTCTGTAGAGGCCCCCTTCCCGACTGAGGGCATGACTGGCGGCGAGATCGAAGTGCTGGGCTATCGCGGCATGAAGGAATATGAGCTGGCGTTTGACGGCTTTAAGGTAAAGGGCGAAAACCTGCTCGGCTCTGAAGAGGGCCAAGGCTTCAAGCAACTCATGCAAACGTTTGAGGCCGCGCGCATCCAAACAGCCGCCCGCGCAATCGGCGTCGCGCAATCCGCGCTCGACGTTGGCATGCAATACGCCGAAGACCGCAAGCAGTTTGGCAAGTCTCTGATCGAGTTCCCACGTGTCGCCAGCAAGCTTGCGATGATGGCTGTCGAGATCATGGTCTCGCGCCAGTTGACGTATTTCTCGGCTTGGGAAAAAGACAACGATCGCCGCTGTGACTTGGAGGCTGGCATGGCCAAACTCCTCGGCGCCCGCGTCGCTTGGGCCTCAGCCGACAACGCGCTGCAGATCCACGGCGGCAACGGCTTTGCGATGGAATACCAAATTTCCCGCATTCTCTGCGACGCACGCATCCTCAACATCTTTGAGGGCGCGGCCGAAATTCAAGCGCAGGTCATCGCCCGCCGCCTGCTCGGTTAAGGCCAAGAACAACACATCTAAAGCGCGCCCAGCAATCCGCTTGGGCGCGCGTTTCTTTTTCTTTCCCTAAATATCCTGGGGAGCTTGAGGGGCTAGCCCCTCAACGCCGCGACGTGGCGAAGCCACGGCGCAAAGCTTCAGCTTTTCTTCAAATCCTGCCAAGGCTTCGCCTTAACCCCGCGGTATTTCACCGTCAGCTCCGCATCCATATCGCCCTCTTCGGGCACCCCAATGACGATACCCTTAGTGCTTCGCGCGTTGCGGCGGGCAAGCAGGCTCTCGTGGCCAACCGTCGTGCGTTGCGACACCCGCCGCGCCCACTGGTGCAGCTTGTCATACATTTGAGCGATGACGCCCTCATGCTCTGCACTTCCGCCCAAATCCGTTAACTCTTCGGCGTCATTGACCAAGTCAAACAACATCGGCCTGTCGCCGCTCTCAAAGTGGATCATCTTCCAGCGTTTGTCGGCGACCATATACATCTGCGCCTGCTTGACAGTATTGCCAAGCCGCTGTGCCACGGGTGCTCCGGAGTAGTCATACTCGCAGATCACACAATCGCGCAGGCTCTCGGTGCGCGCCCCATGCAGGATCGGCACAAGGCTCTCGCCCTCCAGAATATGCCCGGGCACCTCGGCTTCTGACATCTCCATAAACGTCGGCGCAAGGTCGATGCTTTCGACAAGTGCATCCGAAACAGTTCCGCGCGTGCCGTCAGCCTTGGGAGACGGATCATAGATGATCAAAGGCACGCGAACGCTTTGCTCGTAAAAGAATGTCTTTTCCCCCAACCAGTGGTCGCCCAGAAAGTCGCCGTGGTCTGACGTCAGCACAATCGCCGTGTTGTCCCAGCGGCCGGATTCTTTGAGCCAGTCAAACAACCGCCCCATCTGGTCATCGACTTGCTTGATGAGGCCCATATAGGCCGGAATAACCGCCTCGCGCACGTCTTCGCGCGCAAAGCTCTGGCCGACAGGCGTGTCCATGAAGGCTTTCAAGACAGGGTGCGCTTGCTGGCGTTCGCTGTCAGAGCGCACGACAGGCAAGATCTGCTCGGGGCCGTACATGCTCGCGTAGGGCTCGGGCACCACATACGGCCAATGCGGCTTGATATAGCTGAGATGGCAGCACCACGGCTCAGATGTGCTTTGCATAAACTCCATCGCGCGGCCCGTCAGGTAGGGCGTTTCGCTGTCCGGCTCGTCAATGTTCGCAGCGTAGGCCGAGTTTTTCAAAAACCAGCCCGACTGGACGTTGCCATCCGCATCAAGCCCGGAGTTGGCAAAGTCGTGCCACGGGTTGTCACTCTCGTAGCCCTTCTCGCGCAGCCATTCGTTGTAGGCCCTGGCACCGCGCGGATCATAAGAGCCGTCAGGCCCTTCAGGCTTCATCCCGTCGTCGCGCTCAAACACGTCAAAGCCGCATTCGGCAACGCGCACACCGATCACGCTGTCAGGCTCAAGCCCAAGCCGTGCCATGCCTTCGGCGTCGGCCTCCATGTGGGTCTTGCCGACAAGCCAGCAGTCAACGCCAGCTTTGCGCAAATGGTCGCCCATCGTCATCTCGCCCACTTTGAGCGGGATCTTGTTGTTGCTCGCCCCGTGGCTGTGCACGTAGCGGCCCGTATAAGTGCTCATCCGTGACGAGCCGCAAATCGGCGACTGGATGTAGGCGCGGTTAAAGCGCACACCCTGCTCGGCAAGCCAGTCTATGTTGGGCGTTTCAAGATGCGGATGGCCATAGCAACTCAGGTAGTCCCGGCGCAGCTGGTCAAACATGATGAATAGGATGTTTTTCTTTTCGCTCATGTCTTCTCCATCCGATTGGCTGATATTTCCAATTAGGTTTAGTGCAAACGAAAAGGGCCGCAAAGCAATTGCTTCGCAGCCCTGTCTAGAGTGATGTCGCTATCGCGGCGCAGGTCTACTCGGCCCATTCCCACGGGCGAACAAAGGATCCCAAAACTTTATTGACGTCACTCTCTGTGCTGCCATTGGCGTCAAGCTGCGCCACGAGTCCACGCTTTTTGTCGTCGCTCACTGAGGCAACGCGCGCGCCAAGGCCAGCCTCTTCAAGGCTCGCGTTGTATATCCGCGTGATAGCGCTTTTGCGCAGGTCTGGTTTGAAAATCTTACCAACGGCGGTTTTTGGCAGCTCACCCATCACGTCGATATGCTTGGGGAATGCTGCACGTTCGTGAATGTGCACCCGTGCATGCGCCATAAGCTCTTCGGCTGTGACAGTGCCGCCTTCAACCAGTTCGACAAAGGCACAAGGCACCTCGCCTGCGTGACTGTCAGGTTGGCCGATCGCGCCTGCAAAAGCCACGTCTTTGTGGGCCAAAAGCGCATCTTCGATCTCGGCTGGGTCAATGTTGTGACCGCCCCGAATGATAAGGTCTTTCGCGCGGCCCGTGATCCAGATGTAGCCCTCAGGGTCGATCCGCCCCAAGTCGCCCGTGCGCAGGAACTTCTCGTGGTGGTAGAGGTCGCGGTTCTTGGCTTCCTCTGTATAGGTGTTGCCCGCCCACACGCCGGGGCTCGAAACGCAGATCTCGCCGATCTCGTCAGGGGCGCACTCGACTGGGCCATTGTCCGTCTCGTTGAAGATCTTCACCTCGCAGTAAGGGAACGGCACGCCGACCGAGCCAATGCGCTTTTCGCCCACAACAGGGTTGCCGCTGACAAGCACTGTCGCCTCAGTCAGCCCGTAGCCTTCGATAATGTTGATATTCGTCGCCTCGGTGAAGCGCTTGAACAGCTCAAGCGGCATAGGCGCCGAGCCTGAGAAAGCATTCTTCACGGTCGATACATCCGCATCAACCGGGCGCTGCATAAGCGCCGAAACAGCTGTCGGAACGGTAATGATAAACGTCGTCTTCCAGCGCTCGCAGAGCTTCCAGAAGTTGTCAAACACGCCGTCGCCGCGGTAGCCCGCAGGCGTCGGGAAGACAACATGCGCGCCAGATTTGACGACAGCCATCATGATCACGTGGCAGGCAAAAACGTGGAACAAGGGCAGCGGGCACATCACGCTGTCTTGCTCGGTGTACAGCAGCGTCTCGCCGAGCCAGCCTTGATAGATGATGCCCGAGTTCTTGTGTTGCGCGACTTTTGGCATGCCCGTGGTGCCGCCTGTGTGGAAATAGGCTGCAACGCGGTCAACTTTGTGGTCTTCAAAGTTAAGCGTTTTGGCTTGGCGCGCCACTTCTTTGTTGAAGTTTTTCACATCGGCGTGGTGGCCCGTCGGGTTTTTGGGGCGCACAAGAGGCACGATCCAGCTTTTGGGCGGGCTGAGGTAGCGGTTCAAGTCAACCTCAAGCACGGTGTGCACCCCCGGTGCGTGGCGCACGGCCTCGGCTGTTTTCTGGGCGACGTCTGTTTTCGGGAAGGCTTTGAGCGTGACAACAACCTTGGCCTTGGTCTCACGCAAGATCGCCCCGATCTGTTCCGGCTCCAGAAGCGGGTTGATAGGGTTGACGATCCCGGCGACCATGCCGCCCAAGAGAGCGAGCGCCGTTTCTGTGGCATTGGGCATCACAAGCGCAACAACGTCACCTTCGCCAACGCCGAGTTCGCGAAATAGGTTGGCAACTTGGCACACTTTCTCGTGCACTTCGCGCCAGTTCAGCGTCTCGGCCTTGTCTGTCGGGCCTGACTCAAGCTGATAGCTGATGGCCGAACGCTTCGGGTGCTTTACGGCTGTTGCCGAAAGCATTTCATAAATCGTCGTCGGGACGTCACGCGCCTCCCACGGCATTTCATTTGTCAGACCACGAATGTCTTCTACTGTGCCAAACGTCATAGTGTATTCCTCCCCTTAGCTCAGTTATCTGAGCTTTTCTTGTTGGCAACATAGTGTCGGGGTTTATTAGGCCGCGCAAGGCCTATGGCGTAACGTCATCTGGCGCTCTGCAGGCAAGGGCGCGAAACACCCAGACATGGCGAGCATTTCAGAAGCGGAATGCGCCTCATGTGTTCAAGAAGCCAAAGATGACACCATGTGCCGAGAATCCCCTTGTAAAACTCCATCAAAAGGCCCATTTAACCCGCGTCTGCACCCAGCAGGCGAAACTCTAGGAGAGACCATGGCCAAGGAAGAACTGCTCGAATTCCCCGGTGTCGTAAAGGAACTCCTGCCGAACGCGACATTCCTGGTCGAGCTGGAAAACGGCCATACGATCATCGCTCACACGGCAGGCAAGATGCGCAAAAACCGCATCCGCGTTCTCGCAGGCGACAAAGTTCAGGTGGAAATGACACCGTATGATCTGACGAAAGGTCGGATCAACTACCGCTTTAAATAAGCATGAAACTGATCCTCGGCTCAGGCAGCCCGCGTCGGAAAGAACTTCTGGCGCAAATCGGCGTTGTGGCCGACGATATTCGCCCGCCCGACATCGACGAAACCCCGCTCAAGGCCGAGCTTCCCCGCCCCTACTGCGCGCGGATGGCCCGGCAAAAAGTTGAAGCGGTTCAAGCAGATAGCGCCGATATCGTGCTTTGCGCCGACACCACAGTCGCGCTTGGCCGTCGCATTTTGGGCAAGCCCGAAGACGCGGCTGAAGCCCGTGCCTTCCTGAAGGCCATGTCAGGCCGTCGCCACCGTGTGATCACGGCAATCGCTCTGCGCAAAGGCGAGCAGCACTGGCAGCGCGACGTTGTCACAACCGTCAAAATGAAGCGCCTGTCTGACGCCGAACTGGCGGGCTACATCGCCACGAATGACTGGCAAGGCAAAGCTGGTGGCTACGGCATTCAGGGGCCGGCTGGCGCGCTGATCCCATGGATCCAAGGCTCGTTCACCGCCGTTGTTGGTCTGCCTCTCGCTGAAACTGCCCAGTTGCTGCAAGCAGCGGGCTATCCAATCTGGAAGGGGCAGCCATGAAGGGCCGTCAAATTATCCTCGATCATATAGACGGCCGCGAAGCCGCTGCTCTTATGGTTGACGGCAAGCTCGAAGATTTCCTCATTGATGCCAACAAACCACGTCCCGGCACGATCTATCGTGCAACTGCGTTAAAGCCTATGAAAGGCCAAGGCGGACTATTCCTGTCTACGCCTGATGGAAATGCATTTTTCCGCCAAATCAAAGGCATAGCACCCGGCGATGCACTCACCGTGCAAGTCACCGGATACGCCGATGAGGGCAAGGCTTTGCCCGTCACAACCAAACTGCTGTTCAAATCACGCTACGCGATAGTAACACCCGACGCGCCGGGCCTGAATATCTCACGCCGCATACGAGATGACGACTTGCGCGACGAGCTTATGCTGATCGCCAAAGACGAAATGCAAGGCCATGAGATGGGGCTGATCCTGCGCTCGTCTTGTGCCGATGCCGAGGGTGAAGATATCGCTGAAGACATCCGCACGATGCTTGCTTTGGCTGAAATTGCGCTTGGCGACGATAGCAAAACCCCAGAAACACTTACAGAAGGCGACGGCCCGCATGTGCTTGCCTGGCGCGATTGGGTTGAGCCCGCAGAGGTTGTCACCGAAGCTGGCAGTTTTGAATCCCACGGCGTGCTCGACGCACTTGACGCGTTGCAAGACCCTGCTGTGCGCCTCTCCGGAGGAGGCACACTTTACGTTGAACCAACGCGCGCACTTGTTGCCGTTGACGTGAACACAGGCGCCGACAGCTCGTTCGCGGCGGGCACCAAGGCCAACTTCGCCTGCGCCAAAGAACTGCCACGCCAACTGCGCCTGCGCGGCCTCGGCGGGCAGATTGTGCTCGATCTTGCACCAATGCCCAAGAAGGATAGACGCGGCTTTGAAGCCAGCCTACGCGCGCAACTCAAGGCTGACGGGATCGACACAGTTCTTGCGGGCTGGACACCTTTGGGCAACTACGAGCTGCAACGCAAACGCGCGCGCCTGCCGCTTTCTCAGGTGCTCGCGTGAGCTGCCCGATTTGCGATAAGGATATTGACACGCGCTTTCGGCCATTTTGCTCAAAACGTTGCGCCGACCTGGACTTGGCAAAGTGGCTGGGTGGCAGTTATGCCATCCCGTCTGATGACCCCGATGACCTTGATCGCGTGATTGAAGAGATGGAAAGCAACAAACAATTGCCCCACTGACTTTTTTGCACAAATCCCTCTGGACACCACCCCTCCCCTCGCCTAGAAACCCGCTACCCAGAACGAAGATTTCGTTCATTCCGTGCCCGGGTAGCTCAGGGGTAGAGCAGTGGATTGAAAATCCTCGTGTCGGTGGTTCGATTCCGCCCCCGGGCACCACTAAAGCCAAGAAAATCAATTACTTAGCGGTGAATTTGACTGACAGGGTTTCCAATTTTATACTGGCGCACTTGTGGCACACTTTGGCACGTAGCTTGGTAGGGTTATGGAAACGGCGATTCACACGATTTTGGGCGGGAAAGTTCGCCTGTATATGCGACCCAAAAGCTCGTATTGGCAGTGCTCTAGCTTTCTAGACGGAAAAAAACGGCGAGCGAGCACTAAGGAAGAGAGCCTCGCTCAGGCTAAGGACTTCGCTGAAGATTGGTACTTAGAGCTGCGCGGCAAGAAGATACGCGGGGAGTTGTTGTCCGAGAAGACCTTCGCTCAAGCGGCTGACAAGTTCTTTGGTGAATATGAGCTTATGACCGAGGGCGAACGGAACAAAGATTATGTCCGGGGCCACAGGGCAAGGCTAGACAACCACCTCCTCCCCTTCTTCGGAAAAATGGGTTTGTCTCAGGTGACTTCAGGCGCAGTTCAGGATTACCGCGTTTTTCGCTTGCAAGGTGATCAGAAATTCAAGCCACCTTCACGCTCCACGATGCACCATGAGATTGTTACTTTGCGGCAAGTGTTGAAAACGGCAATCCGCCATGGATGGCTTGCAAGCCTGCCGGACATGTCTGTGCCATATCGGGCATCAACTAAAGTAGCTCACCGAGCGTGGTTTTCACCCGAAGAATACAAAATGCTCTATGAGGCTACGCGACAGAACATTAAGAACGCGCAGAACTCATACCACCGCGCCATGGCCGAACAGCTACATGACAAAATCCTGTTTATGGCCAACACAGGCTTGCGGCCTGATGAAGCGAATTGCCTTGAATACCAAGACGTCGAAATCGTGAAAGACGAAGATCTTGGCGAGAGCATCTTGGAAATTTCAGTGCGAGGAAAACGTGGTGTTGGCTTTTGCAAAAGCATGCACGGAGCTGTGAGGCCCTTCGTTCGAATGAAAGAGCGAAACAATCCAGAACCGATGGATCGCGTCTTCCCACAAGACCACAAGAAACAGTTCAACCGCATTCTAGAAGGGATTGGGTTGAAAACAGATCGCCAGGGCAATCGTCGGACGCTCTATTCACTTCGCCACAGCTACATATCTTTCCGCCTGCTTGAGGGTGCTGACATCTACCAGATCGCCAAGAACTGCCGCACCTCAGTTGAGATGATTGAAAAGCACTACGCGGTGCATCTGAAGAACAACCTGGACGCGGCAGCGATCAATGTCAGAAAAGCGCGCAGATAGCATCTGCTCCTTACACTCGGGAGCGAGCTGCGTATGGTATTTGCGCATGATCATATTGAAGACGTTTGCAGGGCTGTGAAAAGCTTGCTGGACATATAGTTAGGCTTTCACTCAAGCCTTTGTGTAAAAGGCTCCGCGCCCTTTCCCGTGAGATTCAATAAGCCCGTCCTTTAGCATTTTCTTCAGCCGAGCCTTGGTCGTTGGAATAATTGCCCCGGTCAGTTCGGCCGTTTGTTTTGTTGTGATGCGCTCATGCTTTTCAAGATAGGCAAGGATTTCGACAGCATGCTGCGGGAGAGCTTTGAGATTGCCTTTTGCGTGGGCTTCTAGCTTCACGTCCAAATGGTCTTTTTGACGTTTCAAAGACGTGAGGAAAAATCGAAGCCACGGAAGCCAATGCGTTTGCTCCGCTTCAAGTGTGGTCTGCGTTCGCCTCAACGAAAGATAGTAGCCTTCCTTGTTCTGCTCGATCACACTTTCCATCGAAGAATACGGGATGTAGCTGTATCCTGCCTTGAGGAGCAGTAAAGACGTGAGGATGCGAGAGAGTCGTCCGTTCCCGTCTTGAAAGGGATGAATAGCAAGGAATACGACCGTGAACACAGCCGCAACGATCAGAGGATGCATGCTCTCATCATCAAGAACACTATTCGTCCAGCCCACCAACTCCTGCATTTTACGCGGAGTATCAAAGGGAGAGGTGGTCTCAAAAATTACCCCAACGCTTTTCCCATCTGCGTCAAAGGCCTCGACACTATTTGGGTGCTTTTTATAGCTGCCCCTGTGCCGCTCGTCTTTGGAAGAATACCGTAGCAAATCACGGTGAAGTTGTTTGATGTAGTTTTCGGACAAAGGGATGCTTGCATGGTTTTCATAGACCAAATCCATGGCCTGCGCATATCCCGCCACTTCTTGTTCATCACGACTGGCAAAAGATCGCGTTTGCAGTCCTGCGATTAACTCTTCGACAGCTTCGTCTGAGAGCTTTGAGCCCTCAATCCGTGTTGAAGAGCCAATACTTTCAATAGTTGCGACATACCGCAGAGATTGAAGGCGCTCCGGAGAGAGAGTTTTGAGTAGCTTCCAACTCCCCTTAAACTCATCAATCTCAGCAATTAGCTTCAGAAGGTCAGGCGTGATATCGAGGTTTTGCAGATCCATGGGTATCCGATAAAGAAGTAGAATTTATCCGATTGTATCCGATTATATCCGATTAGCAAAAGTTTTCATCCGTTTGCAGAGATGTGGGTGCTTTGCCTTCAAGACTAATAGCTAGCAATCATCATCCTGAGGCTTCCATCTCTGTCATAAAATCGGCCATAGAAATCCCAAGCCCATCACACAAAACGGCAATAGTCGAAATCGTTGGCTGTCGTCGGTTGGTCTCCAACATCGAAATAAACCGCATCGCAAGACCTGAGCGAAAACCAAGCTCTTCCTGCGAGAGATTTGCCTCGTTTCGTTTCCGCCTCAATGTCGTGGCGAAGCGTTCCCGTACCTTTTTGATCTCGTCATCATCCATGCACCTACTTGCGCAAGAACGGCGGCGTAGCTCTAGGAACTATAGATTGAATTGGGAACCATAGTGCTATAGGAACAATGGTGTGATTTACGGCGTCGGAGGCAGAGCATGGATACGAACAAAAGAACGTTACTTAAGGGTGGTTTTGGAGCCATAGCCCTTGCGGCAATTGCTAGACCAATTGGCTTGGCGCAAACGGTTTGGGCAGATGAAGCAACGCCCGACAAACCGAGTCTGCCAAGCATCCCATATCGTGCGAGTGAGCTCGGTATAAACTATCACGAACTTGCCCCCTCCCCACTCGCTGAAATGCTTTCACAGGGGGAAGCCGAATGGCTGAAGAATGCGTCAGCAAAGTACGGAGCAAAAGCCGGTCCACTGTGGAAACGCTCAATTTCAAAAACACTCGCAGCAGGCACCCCATCTGAGAGCACCATTGAAAAGATCAAGAAATTCACTCCGGAAATGCTTAGAAGCTTTTCGCGACTTGATCATCGAGACCCAACATATGGTGGGCTTTCAGCCGCAGGAAGCTTGTTTATTTCTGAACATTTCATAGCCAAAAGCTAAAGGTCCAGATTTTTGCAGGATCCCCAATCATATGATAAGATGGGAGTAATTAGTTTTCTTATCATATTTTTATGCCTATCGAATGACCCTCAGATTACCGATCTGACGTGCCAGAATCTGCTCCACTAAAGGCGCAAGAACAACTCCCCGAACTTCAAAAGCAATCTTTAGTAGATTCACATAAAGAACACTCGGATGCTTTAGAAAGCAAATTGAGCCCAGATGAAGCAGGTCGAAACAAGTTGCGCATGGATCAAAAAATGCAGGCGTTACTACATGAAAAGTTCGGGCAACTTAAAGGCTATGAGACCTTTGAACGGTTTGTCAGCGGCACTAACGTTTCAGACAGTGAGCGCGAGGCATTTTACAGCTACATACAAGCTCGCATCAACTTGGATGGTGCCGAAGAAATCCTCACAGACATAGAATTCGGCGATGTGACTCTTCCAACTAACCGTGAAACCTTTGCCCTGTTTGCCAACAGATTTGGCCTGCAAACCAGCCAGGATCGGATGAAAGATGACTTTAAGAAAGCAAAGCAGAACTATCTAAACGCTCTCCCCACACTCGACAACATCCAGGGCATTCCACAGACCACAAAACTTCGAGGCATGATCGGCAACTTGAACGACCTCGATGGAGAGGAACTAGGTGATGCCATCAAGGCGATAGAACGACATCTCGTCTGACCAGATTCCCAATCTGGGGAAATCGACAACATCCTGAGCGCCCTCGTAGAAGAAGATGAAGTAAACGCGGGAAAGGGGAACAAAACCAGCTACTTTGAAAGCTTCACTCAGACCGCGCGCGACTTTTCACCCGCCGTTTCCAAACGTATTTCTGTGTTTGTGCAAAGCATGGAAGCGCAACCTAAAACCTCACAGTCCCCATGAAATGCAGGAGAAGCCCTTATCGCTGCAGCCCTACCAAATGGTGAGCGTCTTGGCTGAAATGGTCACAATAGGTTCACAGCTGATCTAGATGATGGAGGGAGCGTTTTGGTCAATCGTGACGGAGACCTGATTACGCGCTCTATCGACTACGAATGAGCCAACTACCCATTGGAAACGCCTCTACAGCAAGCTGATCTAACGTCAGAAATTGTGAAATTTGAAGGAGTAAAGCAAGAAATTGGTTACAAGAAACAAACTTCCGAGCGCGCTCTGCTATTTCTTGAAAACCCGCTCTACGCAGATACCCCACTCAGTGAAATGAAAGACGGGCTTTTGCAGCTTCTGTGACACGAGCTGTTCAACGGCCTCGATATTCGCAACACATCCGATAAAGGTGCTCTTATCCAAAATCTAAAAACGAACGTATGAGGCTACAAAGACAAACTGGATAGAGCTCAACGGCGTTTTGAAACAAAAGCCAAAGAAGCGGTGAAGCACGCCCGCGAACGATATCGCAAAAGCGACGAGAAGCTAAAACTCACATCCAAAACAATCAGAAACTCCACCCTTGGAAGCATAGGGATGCAGTGGCTTACGAATGATATTCAAGGAGGGATCATCAGCCCTCAAATTGGCAAAGCCTTTGATCGCGGGAATGTTAATCCCGCCAAGAACAATCTCGGCGAACCTGCCTGAGAAAGCGGGAGTTCTTACGCTCATCTCGAGTATGCATATCGCTTTGCAAACAAAGCCATCAGTGGCAATCCTGAAGTTCCCTTCAGCCTTGATCCCACGCTTCTGAAAACCGGAAACTCCCAGGCAATTGCGGATAACCACGCTCAACAACCTGTGCCACCGCGTCCTGCTTAAACTCGTCCGTAAACCGTATTCCTTTGTTCATATCCGTCTCTCCTTGCTTCCAAAATTACCAAGCAAAGCGTCTACAAATCTAGGGGCACCTCAGATGGCTTCGGGCGCTGGTGGGTGGTAGCCCAATGCACTGTGAGGTCGCTTGGTGTTGTAGTGTTTCGTAAGCGAGTCTCGCCGACATGTTTGATCACTTTTGAGCGCAATCGCTACAGTGTGCCTGCCAGCTTTGCGAACCGGCGCGTCAGCTTGCATGTTTATCCAGAAACCTCGAATGTTTTGAGACGCTTTTGAGCCGGCAAGGCAATTGTTAGGATGACCAAAAAGGTTCGGTTTCGGACACCCCTGCCCGGTCATGTTCAAAACCTAGCTTGACACATTTTAGAACATCATTAGACTTTCGGACACCTATTTTGTAACAGATTGTCCTATGCCTAGAACATTTGCCTACGCGCGCGTCTCAACGATCGACCAGGAGACGCAAAACCAAGTCGCTGAAATCGAAGCCGCTGGCTTTAAGATCGAACCACACCGCATCATCACTGAGACCATCTCAGGCTCCGTTTCTATTGCGTTGCGCCCGGAATTTTCCCGCTTGCTTGATAAGATGGAACAGAGCGACGTTCTGATTGTCACCAAACTCGACCGCCTGGGCCGTGACGCGATTGACGTAGCCAGCACCGTCGCGAAGCTCGAAGAACTTGGAATCCGCGTCCATTGTCTCGCCCTTGGGGGTGTAGACCTCACCAGCTCCGCTGGAAAGCTCACCATGGGCGTGATCAACGCTGTGGCGCAATTCGAACGAGATCTTCTCATCGAGCGGACCCAATCCGGCCTCGCCCGCGCCAAAGCTGAAGGAAAACGCATGGGTCGCCCCCCTGCCCTTTCCACCGCTCAGCAGACTGACGTAAAGGCACGCTTAGAAGCAGGCGACGCCGTTGCAGCCATTGCACGCGACATTGGGGTCAGCCGACAAACCATCATGCGTGTGAGGGATGAAGTGTAATGGACCTGAAAAGCCGCATCGGACACAACATTGCAGCCCTGAGGCGTTTCCAGGGATACTCAGTCGCAGCCTTTGCAAAAAGAACTGGTATGGCAAGCGACCGGATGGAAAAGATCGAGGCGGGTAAAATTGATATGGATATAGATGAATGCGAAATGCTCGGTCACGCACTACTTGTTGACGTCGCGTTCCTGGTCCAGCCACCGTTCAAGATTGCGCCGATCGAAGACACCGAGCCCGCCCTCGTGAAAAATCCTACAACATCATAGATATTGTGGGATTTCTTTTAGGGATGACTTTTGAAACGGTATTTGTGCCCCATGGCACGGGTCTCGCAAAGCATAGTTTATGGGAAAAGCGACGCGCGTCAAACTTCAAAAGGCTAGATTTTCGACGTAAGGTGTCAGGTGCTACTCTTCGCTGCGAGGAGAACGCTGGGCTGCTTTGTGGGAATAACCTGCCGTTTTGTATCTGGCTCAGTCAACCACTATTCACGCATCACACCGAGGTGAAGTTCATGGCAAAAAGCACTAGGTCACACTGATCTGTTGTCAGCCTACAAAAAGTGTTACCTTAGCTCATAGAAATCAAACAAAATCGTCTGACACTAAAGGT
Source organism: Lentibacter sp. (assembly GCA_016744435.1). GTDB lineage: Bacteria > Pseudomonadota > Alphaproteobacteria > Rhodobacterales > Rhodobacteraceae > Lentibacter. Next base: position 89,207 of record JADGEJ010000004.1, read on the forward strand.
GAGATGCAGGCCATATCAAAGACTGAAATTGAATCTGTATTCCAATTCATTATTTTGGGCTACCAGAGGGGATTGGATGAGTACTGAAACTAAACTCGACACACTCAAGTTGTGTCTGTTGTCGGACTGGAAAGTGGAGCGGGGTTCAATTCGAGTTAATCTCCGCGGCCAAAAGCGTCAGGCACTTTTTACACGTTTGGCATTAAATGAAGGTCGACCGATCCATCGGAACGATCTGGCAGAATGGTTTTGGCCTTCAGTTGAACCTAACAAAGCCCGTGCTTCTCTCCGACAAGCTTTGACTGATCTGCGTGCAGTCATCGGCGCGCATTGTATTGTGTCTGACGGTCTGTCGATTTCGATTAGCTCCACCCTTGTGGACTGCGATGTCGTCGAACTTGCCCTTCAACTTCGCACTGCACTATCGGGTTCACAGGCACAAACAGCCGAGCTAAGGGGCGTTAAAGAGTTATTGCGAGACTTTTACGGAATTGGCGAAGCACTTGATGATTGGTTGACAGAGACCCGAGTACGTCTGCAGGACATGATTTTCGACGCTGCCGGAAAGCGTTTGCAAGACCCAGCTACGCCATCTGAACATCGGTTAAGTTTGGCGCGAGTTGTGTGTGAACTCGATGCATTGAACGAATTCGCAATCCGAGCCCAGATGAAGGCCCTCGCCGATCTGAATGACAACGCTGCAGCCCTACGCGTTTATCACGCATTCTATGAGCATATCGAAGAAGAGCTGGCAGTAGAGCCATCCATAAAAACGCAAGAGCTTGCTGTTGAAATCAAAATGCAATCCCCGCCTGAGCAGTTGGCTCTTGTCTCGGCGAGCCCGGCTGAGGGGTCGGCTCGCCCTTTAACTTTGGTAGCCGTCATGCCCTTTGAAAGGCTTGGTTGTTTTCAAATTCCTGATCACACTATTTTGGGTATGCTCGATCAAATCACCTGCAAAATGGCTGGCTTTCGGTCTCCAGCAGTCATCTCTTCAAACAGCACACGACAATTTCTAGGTCAAACAATTAGCCCAGTCGAGATCGCGCAAAAACTTGATGTGCGCTATGTTCTTGTCGGTTCGATAACTGGGGGTGACGCGGAACCTGTCTTGTCGGTTCAGCTTTGTGATGGTGTTAACGGGCGGGTTCACTGGGCAAAAACCCTCAAACTCAATTTGCCAGGCGCACTCAACCAGAGCCTCTCTCTTGCCGAAGATATCGCGCGCGCCGTGGAGCCATCACTCAACCTAGCCGAGCTTGACCGAGCGCGCATAATTTCACCTGAAGCTCTTGAGCCTCATCACTTGGTTCTTCAAGCCAAGGAGCTTATGTTTCAGTTATCACCTGCAGAGTTTGCAGAGGCCCGCAACCTGATTGATCAAGCGCTTTCGATGGGCGCAAGTTTTGCCCCAGCTTTTGCCCTGTCTGCGGAATGGTACGCCATTAACTTGTGGCAGGGCTGGTCGCAGCGAAGCCATGTGGAAAGCACAACACTTGCAGAACATGCCCGACGTGCGATGCAGTATTCACCAGGTGATGGACGCACGATGGCGCAATGGGGGCACTACAAAATATCGCTTGAACGCGACTTCGGCTCAGCTTTGGCTCTTTTGGAAGAAGCCCAACGGCTTGCGCCATCAGACTCCGAAACTCTGATCTGGACGGTTCCAACTTTGGCACATAGCGGTCAGGCAGGTCGAGCTGTAAAGAACGGAACCGAGGCACAGCGGCTTTCTCCTTTCGACCCATTTCAATTTCGCAACGAGCACTTTCTGTCACTTGCGCACTATGCTAATCACGACCACGAAAAGGCCGCGAAGTTGGGGCTCGCTTGTTTCTCAAAAGCGCCGCGCTATGGCTCGAACTTGCGAGTGACAATTGCTGCGCTTAATGCGGGCGGGCGTTTTCGCGAAGCTGTTGAGCTTGCAGAGCACCATGCGCGCGCTGAGCCGCAATACTCCTTGATCAATGTGCGCAACAAAATGGGCTTTCGCGATAGGCAGACCCAAGACATCTACGTCAAACGGCTCCTTGCTGCCGGAATTGCCGCATAGAGCAAGCTCTTGCTGGCTGTAGATTTAGTAGAATTGACGCCTATTTGACGCCCTTATGTTTCAACAGTTTAGAAGCGCAAAACAAGGGAAGCTAAATCATGTTCATTTTACCTGGCAGCCACGGCAATTCGCACGGCAACTCACATGGTAACTCGCACGGCAATTCGCACGGCAACAGTGGCCTGGCAATGGCTCCAGCCGGAGGGATCACCTTACCAGTGGCGCTGCCTATCTACCTTGGTGAAGGCGAGTTGATGCCAATTGAACCAGGCAAGTTCAAAGACACTGAAGTGCACCCGGACCTCTGGATTTTGCCACATCTGCCGAGGCTTCTGAGCAAGGTCATGCCCGATACAGATGAAAAGGGTAAAGGCTATCTAAAGCTCCAAAAAATCATTGATGACCACCAAGGCGGCATAGAAACAGATCTTGCGCGGGCCTTGAATGCGCGGGACGCGAATTTGGCCACCTTTGGTGCAGAAGCGGTAGATCAGTCGGGTGATTTCAAGCACTACTTCCATGCTTTGTTGTCGCTCAATCCACGCGACCACAAGCACACAATGCGCCTGATCTCACTGGTTTACGCCGCCTCGGGCGTGGTTGGAATGGCCTGGAAACTAGCCTTCATGCGGGAGCGCCCTGCTCAGGTTTGGCCTGGTCTGTTCCCTGCTCTGCCAACACCACCACATCCGTCGTTTCCGAGCAATCACTCTTTGCAGGCGTATACAGTCGCGGAAATTCTGATCAAGGTGATTGCCGCTGTTCACCCGAACGCAACACCTTACTTACGCGAGCTCGCGACGCGGATCGCGCTAAACCGTGAGTATGTCGGGATCCACTTTGCAACTGACACCGAAGCGGGAAAGTGCATCGCGAGCGACCTAAAACTTCAACTCGTTAAAGATGACACTGTGAAAGAATTGATCGACTTGGCTCTTGGAGAACTAACTCTGTCTGCGAAAGGGTTATGAGATGTCTAATCGCAATATAGCAACAGGCGGGGCAATACCGGGCGCTTGGAACACAAAGCTTGGCATAACTTTCGGGGAGAACGCCGAAGAGATCCATGCCATTATCCCACGGCAAAGCGCATTTATCTCAGCATTCGCAGGTCAATTCATAGAGCGTTTTGTCGATCCGCAGCTGCGTGCAGATTTAGTCGCGCCTGCAAAGAAACTCGTCGAATGGTCTGTTCGCGACCAAGGCCGAAGAGCGACTTGCACCGCCTTTGCTGTCGCTGCAATGGAAGAACTCTGGCGGGCGACAGATGCAGACTTGCCCGACCTGTCGGAAGAGTTTCTCTATGACGCCGCAAGAAGCAAATCATTCGATGACGTTAACATCCACCTGCCTGAGGGGAAACGCGACGCGCTTACGCAATCGGGTGCGATTTTTCTGAAACAGGCGATGGTTGCGATGCAAAGCAACGGCATCTGCCTTGAGGATGAGGCCCCCTATAACAAGCGCGCCCTCGCCAACGCGCGGATCAAGCCCGACGGTAAGGCCATTGCGAGAGCCCTAGGGCGACAGCCTGACACTGGCTATGTCCACAATGTCGTCGATGACAAGAATGGCCATGTTGTCGGAGAAAAGCGCGACTGGACGACACCCCTAAAAGACGGTGAACGCGTTTCTGATATTTTGCTTAGTGCAATACAGAACCAACGTGCTGTTGCCGCCGGCTTTGCCGTTTTGAACGGCGTGGGCCGCGGTGCCTGGTTTGGTTCGGTGCCGTTCCTGACAGGGGCCGTTACCTACCCGGATGACTCTATCGCAAGAGGCCTGCACCCGACCGGAGGACATGCTGTCTGTATCGTTGGATTTGTCGCAGATCAGAGCGACAATCCATCCAACAACAGCGGATGGTTTGCTTTCCGCAACTCTTTGGGGCGGCATAGATTTGCCCGCGATGCAAAGCCAAATGCAAAGCCGCCAGCCTCGTCATTGCCTGGCTATGGCCTGATCTCGTCTGCCGATGTGGACCGCTATTGCTGGGAGTATCTTTTCAGGGAAAAGACCTAGGCACCAAAGGACGCAAGCGCATCATCTATGTCAGACCAAGACAATGCGAAGGCCGTTTTTCCTGAACCCGCAAACACGATCCCGACCAGCAGCAGGTGTTTGGGCGTTAAAGCCCGCACCAAGGCCGATCCGGAATGGCCCGGCATAACTTCTCCAGACTTCGCGGTGAGCTGGAAGACGCGACCAAACTGTAGGCTCCGGCCCGTTGGCGTATCAGTCACAATGATACCTTCAGACAACTCGGTGATCTGCGATAGCGTAACAAGCCGAAGGGTCCCCTGTGCCTTTGAAGCATAGGTGTAAACACGCCGCGACGCACCCTGCGGCGAAGCACTGAGACGTCCTACCTTCTTTATGCGTTGGTTTTTGAAAGGTTCAATCGCGTATGGCGCGGCAAATTTTTCCGCCCCGGGATCAAGCCGGATGAGGGCAACATCATGCAGATTGATGGCGTCATCACGGTAGGGCGAGTGCCCCGCGACCGTGCCAATACGCGTGCGTTGCCCCCCGATATCAACCAACACTGCCTGCCCTGCAGCATTCCCATTTGGGGCCGTGACAACATGAGCATTTGTAACTCCGAACACCCCTTTCTTGCTGCGCGACACAAATGCCAACGTGCCGCTGCGCTGTTGTGAGCCGTCGATCACGATGTCTGCACCGTCTAGTACAGAATTGATAGTTGTAAAGGCCGCTGCAGGAGCTTCAACAATGTCGGTTTCAATTGTGCCCGCTGGTGTGACGATAACCTCAGGAATGAGCTTACCGCTTGGCTGCCCCTTGCTTTCGACCATTATCCGCGCGGCGTAGGTTTTGCGGCTTTCCCCAGCGGAGTACTTTTCGCCGACCCCGACAGCGTTGACGTCAGGGTGCGATGCTAGCTTGTCTCGTACATACGACACGCATGCGCGTGCTTCGCTGATCTTCATGACGAACCCGAGGCGTCTGTGATGTCCGGGTTGTCCGTCGTCAGGTCTTTTGAGGCGGGCAAAAGTATTGTTGATTGAGCTACCACTTCGCCCAGTGGGATGTCTTTGAGTTTGCGCAACCCTTTCAACTCGCCGTCGTCGCCAAACACGAAGGCGTAGATGGCAACGTCACCAGCCCCCGAAACCGTGCCCGATGCTGTTTGCGTTGTCGGAAGCTTGGCTTCGACAATCTTATTTGCAATGTCCAGCAAACCACTCACGGCAGCGGTGCTATCTTGGTTGCTCTTGACGAGTTGCAGGGAGCCGTTGTCACTGTAAGTAACTTGAAGGTCGTGCTTGGCAAGAAACGTTCCAAACTGAAGGACACGTTTTTTGCTGCGATCAGGGAGGAACTTTATGTTTGCCTGACCGCCTGCGACGACAAGGACAGGCATCACTTCGTAGTGCACTAAGCCGCGGGTTTCGGTATCGTTTGGATCCACAGGTACGCTGGTGACATATGCGCATCCTGACATGGATGCCGTCATTGATGTAAGTAATAAGGCACGCAAAATCATGGGGTATTCCTTTCTTAGGGGGTGGGCGCGCTGAAATCCAAGGGAGGGTGGGTCCAGCGCGCCAGGTGGTTAGGCGTTGCGAGTGTCTTGCAACGCGTCCACAACTGGGAATCGCAGATCAGTCCACGCAAGCATATCTGCAATTGTTGCAATCGGGGCCGATGCGCTTAACGTGGCTTGCGCTTTATCAGGTTGCCAGTGAGCATTGGGCGACAGGATCGACGTGCGCGAGGTTAAGACCAAAGTGAAGAAAGTATCGGCCACAATGGTTGAGCCCAAAGGCCCCAAACGTGCACCGTCGTTAGCGACGGCTGCCTCGATCAGGATGTAAAGCCAAAGAGGTGTGCGCTCATAGAGTTGCAAAGCCTCCATTGTCTCTTGGAAACTCTCATCGAGAACGCTTTGCATTTGTTTCTTTGTAAGCATGCGCACCGAAGGCAACAACCGTGACACATCTTGCCCTGAAGGCAGGGCTCGCATCGCGCCGCGGCGCAGGTTGAGCATTGCAAGGTTATTCATTTTGAGCGGCATTTTTGGCAGCATGCCCAAGACAGGCGCAATGTAAGGATCAAGAGCCTTGGTCATGTTCAAAGCACCCTCAGCAGAGCCCGTTAGGTTGGGGAAGTTGCGGCCCGATAAATCGTAAAGCCGCCGGAAATCTGCAACCCAGTTGGTCGGCAAGGTCGGCAGCCCTGCCAAATCACCGCTGTGCTCTGTGAACCGGAAGAGCTGGTCAAAGTTGGCTGGGCTAGGGACTACAGCGCCGCCAGTGCTAAAGTTCGCATTCCACTCGTAGCTTTCACGAACTTGACTATGGCCCAGCCGGAAGCCCGCTACCGAAAACTCAAGCGGCATTAAGGCCTGTTCGCCCGGCCCCTGGGGCAGTGCCTTGCGGTTCCCACCAACGATGATGTCCTGATACACCTCGGCATCTAGAATGCGCGGCAGATAGTCATGCAGCACAATGTGCTGATAGTGACGGGTGACAAGATCACGCGCGATTTCAACAATGGTTGATGGCGCGGTGCCGGGGTTGGCTTCGGCCAGCGTTTCGGCGACCGCATTGTGAAAGTGCAGAAACATCAGGTGAGTTTGGGCAACGGCTAAGTTTTCGTCGTTGCGCGGATCTCCGATGGTGGCTACTTTAGATTGCCGTGGTAGATCGGCCAAGATCGGCTTTCCAGATGCGGCAGCCCCCGGTGACGGGCTTGTCGCGCCAATGGTGAAACGAAACCCACTCATCAAACGGCCGTCCGCCCCCGAAAGCGAACCATATAGACTATCGAGATCTAGGCTTGGTGAACGCTCTTGCGACAGAGCACCGTCGTGGGTTGGCTCAATCGCGTCGGTGCCAGAGATATCGCCTTCTTTGGCGATCGGTGTGACATCCATGGTGATGTCATGATCAATGAATTGGCCCAAATAGGTGTAACCTGCGGGCACTTCTGTGTCGCGGCGCTCAGCTTCCGAGCGCGAGGTCATGTGGTTTCCAAGTCGGTCGCAGGTCGATTGCTTCAGCAACATTGGTGGGGCTTCGTTCGGGCTAAACATGCGCCCAAACATGAACCCAGTCGACTTGTCTGTCGCTGGGCCTTCCCCTTGGATTTCGATATTTTCTTTGATTCCATGTTGTGGTTTTGATGTGTCCATGATGGCGCTCCCTATTGAAATGGATGCGGCCAAAACACCTCGTGAACGTCAACGCAACGTCAGTTGACAGTCAATAAAAGCGTCAATGTCTGCTACCTAACATTCACTACAATACTACTGAAAATGCCAATCTTAGAAACACCACGCCAACTTCAGGAGGGCTCATTGCCTTTCTAACGCTCATTCTCGAATACCTTTTGTGCCTTAGTTACTTAGACATTCGCCTGAGAATTTGAGGTGGGTTCAGCGTGTCGCTCAGGGGCAAAGGGAAAATGCGCATCCACTCAAAGCAGGATACAATACTGACGCTCTATCTGACCATGGACCTAAGATTTCACCTGCCCGGTCATTCTGAGTGCACTCAGATCCTGAAAGTGAATTCGAAAACCGGACTTTCGATACCGCAATGTGAACGGTAGCCCCCCCCCCTCTATTTCAGAGATGGACGCAAAACCACTTTCTTGCTTCTGAAGTGATTATTGCGATTTTCCGGGCTAAATCCATCCGGTTTGACTATGTCGCTGATAACTCTTCCAGACTCCTCAATCTTAAATCCCCATTAAATAGCGCATAAACGTTCAATAAATTTTTGACATCCGTCAGTTTCAAAACACAATTGAAAGCGCAGCTTTGTAGCTAACCAGATTTTGGACACACCACCGAACATTGATGCGGAGTATGGAGCGCAATTCACCTCATGATGAATGGCGTTTTTTGTTGATGACGATGGCTTCGTGCGATGCGCCGAGGGAATGGAAATCGGACATATCGAGGAGTGCTTAGAAGAGTGAAGAGCGCTCATAGATTTGACAGAGCTTTGCAAAACCATAGACTTGTGAGTCTAGAATTAGCCAATAATCCCAAAATGTATGTTTGATCAAAACAGGTATCGCTGAATGCGTGTATTTCTGTATTTGCGGCAATCCACAAAAATGGAAAGTGGTAAGCAGGTCCAATCCATTGAGGACCAACGCAAGGATTGCGAGGCGGTCGTTGAACGCTGGTGATTGAAAATTGTTGAGGTCATCGAAGAAGACGAAAGTGCTTGGAAGCCTCATCAAAGACCAAAGTTTAAATACCTACTTAAGCAACTGACTTATCGCAGCCGAAGCAAACGGCGGGCAGAGGGAATCGTTGCGTGGCATCCAAACCGATTGAGCCGGAATGCGCTAGAAGCCGGTATGATCGTCCAGATGCTTGATGATGAGCTGATCAAGAACTTGTTCTTTTCTCATGCTTACAGCTTTCACAATGACACGTCCGGAAAAGAGCATCTGACCATCGAGTTTGCCCGCGCCAAGGGGTACAACGATCACCTTTCAGAAGTGGTCAAGTTCTAAGAAGGTTGCGGCCCCGCACTGGGGCCGCTTCACCACCTCGGCAGGAGCAAAATCATGGCACTTCAGATTCATGCAACCACTGCGAAGTCCATCATTGGTAACACCAAAGTCCCCTCGGCGGATTTCGTCATCAACCCCTACACGGGATGCCAATTCGCCTGCATGTACTGCTTTGCCAGCTTCATGGGGCGGTTTGTCGGCGAGAGTAACGGCAACTGGGGCAACTATGTCTATGTGAAGACCAACGCAGTGGAGTTGATGGAAAAACAAATCCAACGGCTGCTCAAGAAAGACCCGCATCCGCGCATCGCGATCAGTACCGTCACCGATCCTTACCAAGGTGTCGAGCGCAAATATCGCCTGACACGCGGCATCCTGAACACTTTTGCCCAGCACGATTATCAAGGGCGCGTCAGCATCCTGACGAAGTCGCCAACGGTTCTGGATGATCTGGAGACGCTCAAGCGGATCAAAAATTCCGAGGTTGGGTTTAGCATTACGACATCCGACGACACTCTTAGCCGCAAGCTCGATGCCAAGGCCCCCATTGCCCGTGCCCGGTTAGAAACCGTCAAAACACTGGTTGATGCTGGCATCAATACCTACGTCTTTGTCGGCCCGTTCCTGCCGCATATGTATCTGCGCCCTGATCTGATCGACGCGCTGTTTGCAGACATCCGCGCAACTGGCGTCACAGACGTAAAGGTCGAATATCTGAACCTTCCGTCCTATGTGCGGCCACGCCTGCGTGAATTTCTCAAGGACCAACCCGCCGATATCCAAGCCGTCTATGCGACATCGCAAAAGTTCGAGTACCGCGAGACCTTAGAGCCGGTGATCCGTGAGGCATTGGCGAACAACGGGCTTTCTCTCCGCTTCAACGAGATCGTGCATCACGTCAGCGATCAAAACCTAAAGGAAACATCATGACCGCAATCAAACTCGCAGCGGGTGCAGAGTTTCCCGTCAGCAAGATCGCCCGCCTCGTTGCAAGGGACCTGACGATGGGGCAGTCATCCGGCAAGAATGATTGGCAGATGATTTCGGTCTATCGCGGAAAGCACTGCGCCTAGCGTCGAAAGCTGCGTTTGACCACGATTAGGGCGACCTGTCTGACAATAGCTAAACTGGCGGCCGGAGAATATTATTTTCAATCATCAAGTGTAGCTCGCGAGATGCGCCAGAAGGGTCCGTTGCCATCAAATTTGGACCGCTTGACACAGCGCAAGCCGCGGGATGACGGCCCCGTGTCAGGGCTCTAATAACCCCCTAGGGTAAACTGAAAAACAGGGGGCCGCCGCTGATCGGTAAGTTTCTGGATATCCAGGGGGTTTGCGAAGCTTTGGTAAAACGGTTCACGCGATCGCGCGCTGTGTGAAAGATCTCTTCGGGATCGAGAGTACCATCACCTGACGCGTCATAGTTCTCAAACATTGACAGCAACGCTTTGGAAAACACTCCGGCCTGCAACTGATCGGACTCCCAGCTAATTTGACGCCCTTTTGAGGCCGAGTTCACCGTAACGTTCGGCGTGAGAATTCTAGCGACGAGTTCGTCGTTCGTGGTCAAACCGGTTGCAAAACCGGAATGGCGGGCATCCAGGAAAAGTACCGTCCTCGCAGTTATGGCGTTCATACTGGCAGCAACATCCTTCCAATTTATCGCCGTGCTACTGAGCTGGCTAAGCTGCGCCGTGTCGGGTAGCAGAAAAAATCTCCCGTGTCACTTCGTATGCCGTGCCCGCTCAGAAAACCGACGGCAGTGTCGTCTGCCGTGACTATATCCGGCAAGTCTGCAATAAGGGCCGCTAGGTCTTGGCCATTCAGGTGCTGGCACCCGCCGGACAAGTCGACGACACGGTCGTAGCCCATGCCTTGAGCTTGGGACGTCAGAAAATTACACCATGCTAATGCGTCAGACTGAGGGTAGCTGAGAGGGCTGACGGCGGGGTCCTTGTAGTCGCCGTATCCTACCGCGAAGAAATAAAGAGTCTTAGAGTTAACTCTTGCCGTCTCGATTTTGCGCGGTTTGCTCCTGGTTCCCGAGTTGGAAACACGGATAAGGTTGGTCTCACGCCGGCGCTTCATGTCGGCCCTTTGCGGGTTAGACAGACGAACATGGTCGGCATGGAAGTTGGAAATTTGCTTTGAAAAATCAAAGCATGTTGGATACCTTTGTGCTAATATCCACTTTATATGGGGCGGCCGTGCATTTGGTTCAAGCGCCGAGAACAAAAAAAGAACGGGTGTTTAGCTGATGTATCCTTTGCTGCCTTGGAAATGGCTGTTTTTTGCATTTGGTCTTGCCATGGCCGTAGCGATTTATGCCGACGACGTGGGGCGTTTGGTCGGTTGGGAAATCACGGACAGAATTCTTGTGCGCTCACTTCCCGCGATCTTAATGGGAATTCCAGTTGGTTTTTTTGGTCCCACCGGGTATTTAGCACCTTGGCGTGTAACTTGGCGATTGATCCCAAAATTGAACAGCTGGTTTCCCGATCTTAATGGTATCTGGCTCGGGACAACCGGCTCCAATTGGCCGACCATCAAAAAGATGTTGGAAGCTGCTCAAGCGCAGGATGCAATCGAGCAAATCGAGCTTCATTCCACCGCGGAACAACGCGATGCCATGGCGGTCCAAATTACCGCCTCACTGTTCACCCTAAAGATTGCAGCAGGTTTGAGTTCCACGGATGGGCAGTCTTACTCGATCGCGGCAAAGCCTCGCCGTGACCAACATTCCGGGCACCTGCACCTTTCCTATGTCTACGAGCAGACCACACCTGACCACGCGATAACGGACGAAGAGCGCCACATGGGCGCCGCAGACTTAGTTATTGATCCGGATGACCTGGAAACGGCAGAGGGTGTGTTGGACTCGAAGGAGCTGGAAAACTGGGCTGAACACAGCAGGTCGGTTGAACCTTCGCCGGGTCTCTCGTCGCAAAGAAAACGGCAAGTCACTCCGCAGATATGCTGCCGAAGAGAAGCAACGCTCAGAAGACGGCTAGCGAAGGCATTTCGAGCGTTTCGATATAGAGCAGGTGCAGGGCTTCATCGCGGCAGGTGTCAGCTAAGTCGTTGTTGTAAAGTTAAATTATGGTGCGGGCGGTGGGACTCGAACCCACACGGGCACAAGGCCCAACAGATTTTAAGTCTGGTATGTCTACCATTCCATCACGCCCGCATCTGGCGTTGTTCTTCAATTTTCAGTTTCGGGCCTATATCGGGCTTCAAAACAGTCTCTTAGTCGCAACGCCTTGTTCCGTATGCGTTTTACCGCACAGACTCAAGGATTTTAAACCTCCTGTGTCTACCATTCCACCACGCGGGCCAGCGCTCTTTTGCTAGCGGCTCGCCGCCCAGAAAACAATGCGCTTTTGCGCCGCTTGCAGGAAATTTTGACATGGCTATTAAACGAATCACAGCAAACCTCAACGCACCGTCCATTCCGGAGCTGAAGACCTTTTACCAAGAACTGTTCGGCCTCGACGTTTTGATGGATTTTGGCTGGATCGCCACGCTTGGTGCAGACATCCAAGCGCCTGTGCAACTGAGTCTTGCAACATCTGGCGGCGAAGGCACGCCCGTGCCAGAGCTTTCAATCGAAGTCGACAACGTTGATGATTTACACGCGAAGGCCATCGAACTAGGGCATGACATTCTCTATGGGCCCGAAGACGAAAACTGGGGTGTACGCCGCTTTATGCTGCATGATCCGGCTGACAACCTGATCAACGTGATGCAGCACCTCTAAACAAATCTAAAGCTCGTCTTGTTGGCCATTTTTGGGTTGTTCAACGAGCATTCCGCGCTCTGGCAACCAAGGGTTTAGGCCAACAGCAACGCGCAGATCGGCTTGCGCCGCTTCCGGTTGGCCAAGGCCAATATACGTCATAGCGCGGCCAGCAATCGCTGCAATATGCGTGGGCGATAGCTCCACTGCGTGGTTGAGGTCGGCCAAGGCAGCATCATAGTCTTGCCTGATGAAATTTACGAAAGCGCGCTGATTGTAGCCCTCTGCATATTTGGGGCAGTACTTCACCAGCCGGTCAAAATCTTCAAGCGCGCCTTGCAGGTTATAGCCTGCGCGCTTGCGCATACCTTGGTCAAGAATTTCTTGCGCGGCCTCGTCTGGCGCATCTGCCCAAAGCGCCCACATCTCGTTGGTGTGAAGGCGGGCTGCCATCTCGTTGGGGGCCTCGCGCACAGCTTCGATCAGCTCCGCCAAACGCACAGAATGGTCTGGCGCTTGAGGGCAGGTTGCCGCCCAAGCCGGGCTCGCCAAAAACAAGATCGCTATCAGTATTCGCATGCTGCCATCATGCCACAATATGGTTAACCGTCAAATAACGTCTGCGAGAGTGGTCTCTTTTACCGCTTGCATCGCCACATATGTTGAGGTCGAAGCAACGTGTGGCAGTGTTGAAATTTGCTCGCCCAAAACGCGGCGATAGTCGTTCATATCCTGCGTTCTGATCTTCAAAAGGTAGTCAAAGTTCGCAGCCATCATGTGCACCTGCTCAATCTGCGGCGTCTTCATCACAGCGGCGTTAAACTCTGCTAAGGCCTTCTCGCGCGTGTCCGACAGGCGCACTTCCACGAAGGCCACATGGTCAAGCCCAAGGCGGATCGGATCAAACAGCGCTTTATAACCGGTGATCACACCGCTGTCTTCAAGCCGCCTGAGCCGCGTTTGCGTCGGCGACTTAGAAAGGCCAATGCGCCCGGCAAGCTCGGTGATCGAAATGCGCCCTTCACCAGCTAGCACCGAGAGAATCTTGCGATCAAATGGATCCAAGGCAATCTGGCCATATTCGCTGTCAGAATGAGTTTTTTCGGACATATCTATATCTCCACTTACATTTCTCAGTCGGTTTTCCCGCAAAATCACCGTTAGACTATCCGAAAATCAGGGAGATATCCATGCCTCAGTCACAGTTGCGCGCCGCGATCAGCAAGAACACCTACGCCGATGAAGCCAAAACGCTTGAGAAGCTCATAGCTGAGGCAGGCCTCAGCGCCGCTGACCGTGCCGCCATCACCGCACGCGCTGCCGATTTGGTGACAGCCATTCGCGGCCAGTCTGATCCGGGGATGATGGAGGTCTTTCTCGCGGAGTACGGCCTTTCCACTGACGAAGGCATCGCACTCATGTGCCTCGCAGAAGCCCTCCTGCGCGTGCCCGACGCCGACACCATAGATGCGCTCATTGAAGACAAGATCGCCCAGTCTGATTGGGCCGCGCATATGGGCGCCTCGACTTCCCCACTCGTCAACGCATCCACTTGGGCGCTCATGCTCACAGGCAAGGTGCTCGAAGAAAACGAGCCCGGTGTCATCGGCTCGCTGCGCGGGGCGGTTAAGCGCCTCGGCGAGCCTGTCATCCGCACAGCCGTTAGCCGCGCGATGAAAGAGATGGGCCGCCAATTTGTGCTCGGTGAAAACATTGTCTCGGCCATGGAGCGCGCCTCCAAGATGGAAGCCAAGGGGTATACATACTCCTATGATATGCTCGGAGAAGCCGCCCGCACGGAAGGCGACGCGAAGCGCTATCACCTCGCATATTCCCGCGCGATAACGGCTATCGCACAGGCCTGCACCTCGGAAGATATTCGCGAAAACCCCGGCATCTCTGTCAAGCTCTCGGCTCTGCACCCGCGTTACGAAGTTGCACAGCGCGCCCGTGTGATGGACGAGCTTGCCCCGCGCCTGCGCTCGCTGGCCTTGCTTGCCAAATCCGCTGGCATGGGCCTCAATGTCGACGCCGAAGAAAGCGACCGCCTCGCCATTTCGATGGATGTCATCGAGGAAGTCCTCTCCGAGCCTGCATTGGCCGGATGGGACGGCTTCGGCGTAGTTGTCCAAGCCTATGGCCAGCGCGCGGGCGACACGCTCGAACTGCTGCACGCGCTCGCCGAAAAATATGACCGCCGCATCATGGTGCGCCTCGTCAAGGGCGCCTACTGGGACACCGAAGTTAAGCGCGCGCAGGTCGAGGGCCTTGAGGGCTTCCCCGTCTTCACAGCCAAGCCAGCAACAGACGTGAGCTATATCGCCAACGCCCGTAAACTCCTTAGCATGACGGGGCGCATCTACCCGCAGTTTGCCACTCACAACGCCCATACTGTTGCCGCAGTTCTCAACATGGCCCGCGACATGGGCACGCCAAAAGCTGCCTTTGAGTTCCAACGCCTGCATGGCATGGGCGAAGCGCTGCACAACATCGTGCTGCAAGCCGAGGCCACAAATTGCCGCGTCTACGCCCCCGTCGGCGCGCACCGTGATTTGCTCGCATACCTCGTGCGCCGCCTGCTTGAGAACGGTGCAAACTCCAGCTTCGTCAACCAGATTGTTGATGAGGATGTCTCGCCAGAAGACGTCGCCAGTTGCCCGTTTGACGCCTTGGCAGAGGTAACCGCACAACTCACAGAAGGGCCTGACCTGTACCAGCCCGAGCGCATCAACTCGCAAGGCTTTGACCTCACCCATGAGCCGACGCTGGCGCGAATTGAAAAGGCCCGCAAACCGTTCTTGGCGCATAGCTGGAAAGCCGTGCCGCTACTGGCTGCAAATGCGAAGCCGAACAAAGCACATTCGGTGCAAAACCCCGCCGTGCCTTCTGACACGCCCGGCACTGTTGCTTTCGCAAGCGCCACAGATGTTGAAACTGCCTTGAAACACGCGGTGCCGTGGGCAGCAAAACCTGCCGAACGCGCGAAGGCGCTCAGCAAGGCCGCTGATCTTTATGAGAAACACTTTGGTGAGCTCTTCGCACTGCTCGCTCGCGAAGCTGGCAAGTCACAACCCGACGCCGTTGCAGAGCTGCGCGAGGCCGTCGATTTCCTGCGCTACTACGCTGCCAATGCGCCTGAGACGCCGCCCGCAGGTGTGTTCACTTGCATCAGCCCATGGAACTTTCCGCTGGCTATTTTCACAGGTCAGATCGCGGCGGCACTGGCCGCTGGCAACGCCGTGCTCGCAAAACCCGCAGAGCAAACTGGCCTCATAGCGCACCGTGCGATTGAGCTCATGCACGAAGCGGGTGTGCCTAAGGCAGCGGTCCAACTCCTCCCCGGTGCGGGAGACGTAGGGGCCGCCCTTACATCAGACGCGCGGATCAGCGGTGTCGCCTTCACGGGCTCAACCGACACAGCGCTTTTGATCCGCTCCAGCATGGCCAAACACCTCGACCCCGGTGCGCCTTTTCTCGCCGAAACCGGTGGTCTCAATGCGATGATCGTTGACTCAACCGCTCTGCCCGAACAGGCGATCCAAGCCATCGTAGAAAGCGCGTTCCAGTCAGCAGGCCAGCGTTGCTCGGCGCTGCGCTGTCTTTATGTGCAAGAAGACATCGCAGAGCCCTTCACCAAAATGCTCAAGGGCGCGATGGACGAATTGAGCATGGGCGACCCTTGGCAACTTTCCACAGATTGCGGACCAGTTATCGACGAAGAGGCCCGTGCTGGCATTGCTGCGCACATCGAAGCAGCTCGCAACGAGGGCCGGCTCATGCACGAGTTGCGCACACCAAACTCTGGCACGTTCATCGCACCGACGTTGCTCTCGGTAGAGGGCATCAAAGAAATGCAGCGCGAAGTCTTCGGCCCCGTGCTGCACCTCGCGACGTTCAAATCAAACGAGCTTGACGCTGTCATCAACGAGATCAACGCGACGGGCTATGGGCTCACCTTTGGTCTGCAAACCCGGATCGACGACCGCGTGCAGCACGTGTCTGAACGCATTCACGCAGGCAACATCTACGTCAATCGCAA
Source organism: Lentibacter sp. (assembly GCA_016744435.1). GTDB lineage: Bacteria > Pseudomonadota > Alphaproteobacteria > Rhodobacterales > Rhodobacteraceae > Lentibacter. Next base: position 105,535 of record JADGEJ010000004.1, read on the forward strand.
CCAGATCGGCGCAATTGTCGGAAGCCAGCCATTCGGCGGCGAAGGCCTTTCCGGCACCGGGCCAAAGGCAGGCGGGCCAAACTACCTGCCGCGCTTTGCAGCCCCCTTTGCGCGCAATGTTGAAGGCACATGGAACACTGAAATGCGCGCCCAAGATATGCAGCAAGTGCTCAGCGCATCGCCAGTTAGCGGCAGCCAGCAAACGCTGCCACTCCCCGGCCCAACGGGCGAATCAAATGTGCTGACGCTGTTTGCCCGCCCGCCACTCCTTTGCCTCGGCCCAACCGAGGAAGCCGCTTCCGAGCAAGCGCAGATCGTGCTCAGCTTGGGCGGCCTTGCGGTTGAAGCGACAGGCGCTCTGCCCGCAGAAGCGCTTGAAACGCTCACAGGCTTTTCCGGCGTTATCTTTTGGGGTGACGCGACGCTTGCACGTGCCTATGAGCAAGCACTCGCAAACCGCACAGGCGCGATCCTTCCTCTGATCACGGGCACACCCGATGTGGCCCGTGTTTTGGGCGAACGGCACGTCTGCGTCGACACAACTGCCTCGGGCGGCAACGCGGCCTTGCTCGCGGGGCAAGGCTAGTTTTCAAGCCGTTTCGAATTTGCTACGCAAATCCGATCCGCTTGCTTGTCTGCTGCGCAGCCTTACAAGCGAGCTAACCTCTCTATCGGCCATGTCATGAATTGGTTGTACCGCGCAAACATGCGCGTCACGGCGGGCGGGGGCCTGGCGGGCTTTAGCCCGCCAGGCCCCCGCCACGGAGCGATGCCGAAGGCAGCGCAACCAATCCTCAACCTCCACAACAATCACCGCTTTTATTGAGCGTGATTTGCCATTAGCCTAACCCCATGTTTCCTTTTCGTGATCACAACCCGTCCGGGCGCACGCCCTTTGTCACCTACACGCTCATCGGGCTGAACATTCTGGTGTTCATCTCCTACATGGGCCTGCTCGGTGACAGTCGCGCTCTGAATGCCTTCTTCTTTGACTGGGCGCTTATTCCTGCACAATTGAGCCATGGCACCGGCTATGGCGGCTTGTTTACGTCGATGTTCTTGCACGGCGGCTTTATGCACCTTGCAGGCAACATGCTTTTCCTGTGGATATTCGGCGACAATATGGAAGACGAAATGGGCCATGGCGGCTTCCTTTTGTTCTACCTCGCCTGCGGCCTGCTCGCAGGGCTCACGCATGTCATGTTTGCTCCGATGTCGACCGTCCCAACTGTCGGCGCGTCAGGCGCTATCGCAGGTGTCATGGGCGGATACCTGCTTCTCTTCCCACGGGCAAAAGTCGATATCCTTCTGATATTCATCATCTTTTTCAAAGTCTTCACCCTGCCCGCCTATATCATGTTGGCGATCTGGTTTGGCTTGCAATTCTTCGGCGGCCTCGCGGCCGACCCTGAAACAGGCGGCGTTGCTTATTGGGCGCATGCCGGCGGCTTTGTCGCCGGGATCATCCTGACTTACCCGGTGTTCAAGCGCCTCGGCGGGCAACGCTTTTGGCACGAGAACAGCTTTCACCCACCCCACCCCGAGGCGGTCTACGACCCCTCGCGCATTCCCTCGATCAAGAGGCGAAAATGACAACACCTATCAAAGCCACATGCCATTGCGGCGCCGTTGAGCTAGAGGTCATGCTGTCTAACGGGTTAAACAGCGCGCGGCGGTGTGATTGCTCGTTCTGCCGCCGACGCGGGGCTGTTGCCGTGAGCGCGCCACTCGATGGCATCCGCATTGTAAAGGGAGAGGACAACCTCACGCTCTACACATGGGGCACGGGCACGGCGAAGCACTATTTCTGCAAGACTTGTGGCAACTACACGCACCACCAACGCCGCTCAAACCCGAACGAATATGGCGTCAACATGGGCGCGCTTGAAGGCGTTAACCCCGCCGAGCACGAGCCGATTGTCTGGGCCGACGGCGTGAACCACCCGTCAGACCGCAAATAGGTTTAGACGTTGCGAATGAGCTTAGCGAAAGGCTCGAACATACCCTCGTTAGAGGCGATCACCTGACCGCTCTCAAGTATCTGCTCTTCTGGGTCCATTGCTTCAACAAAGCCGCCTGCTTCGCGAACGATAAGGATACCTGCCGCCAAATCCCAAGCCTGCAGGCCGCGCTCCCAGTAGCCGTCAAAACGGCCTCCAGCCACATAGGCCATGTCAAGAGAGGCAGCGCCCCATTGCCGAACTCCGGCAACACCGGGCAATACGCGCGCCAAGTCTTTCATCGTTGCTGGCAAGTCGCCTCGACCAGAAAATGGCAGGCCCGTTGCGAACACACATTCGCCCATACGGCGGCGGCCTGACACGCGCAGGCGGCGCGAGTTATCCTGCCAAGCGCCTTCGCCTTTTTCGGAGTAAAACATCTCGTCTTTGACAGGGTCATAGATAACCGCAGACACAACGCTGCCTTTGTGCTCAAGCGCGATAGACACGGCCCAATGCGGCATGCCGTGCAGGAAGTTCGTAGTGCCATCCAGCGGATCAACGATCCAGCGGCGAGTCGGATCAGCGCCGTCTTCGGCACCGGCCTCTTCCGCGAGCCAGCCATATGTCGGGCGCGCGCCCATCAGTTCTTCTTTGATGATCTCTTCAGCGCGAATATCGGCTTTGCTGACAAAATCGCCCGCGCCTTTGATCGAAACCTGAAGGTTTTCGACCTCTTGGAAGTCTTTGATCAGGCTACGCCCCGCTTTGCGCGCGGCTTTGATCATCACGTTAAGATTCGCACTGCCCTGCATGACCGAGACTCCAAAGGTAATTCAAAGCGCGGCTATACGCCTAAGGGGCGCACCATGCAAGGCTCTTTGGCCTTTGTGCGTCACCTGCTCTGCGCCGTGGCTGCCAAACCCAAACCACTGGCGACAAACAAACCACCGGTTGTTTTGTAGAGCCGGCGCATGAAGGCCTTAGAGAGCTCCATGCCGCGCACCCACGCACCAAGCAGCCCGTAAAACGCGGCGACTGAAAACGCCGAGACGCCGACCAGCACAACCATCGTCACCAGCTGCCCCGTGCTATTGCCCGCGGGCGACAAAAACTGCGGGAACAGCGCTGTGAAAAACGCGATTGCCTTCGGGTTACTGGCCGCCACCATAAAGCCCCCCGACATAAGCCGCCAACTGCTGGGGGTTTTCTCGCGTGCATCGGCGTCAAGCGAAACGCGCTGCGCCGCCGAGCGCCACATCTGATAGCCAACAAAGATAAGGTAAAGCGCGCCCGCGTATTTGATCGCCAGAAACAGGCTGGCAGAACTGGTGACAACCAGCCCAAGGCCAGCCGAAGCCGCCGTGGCCTGCGCCAGCGACGCGCCCATATTGCCCGTCGCGGTCAGCATCGCGCGCGCGGCACCAAAGCTCGCTCCATGCGCAAAAGCGATAAAGGTGCTCGGCCCGGGAATAAGCGAAACGCCGACAACAGTGGCCACGAAAACGATCCAGTAGTGCAAATCCATCAGCTCAGCGCCCCTTTTGTTCAGGCTCCACCTTGCCCTCGCCTGCTGCGCTGCGTCAACCGCGCTGCATCCGCACGGGGATTTCGCGGCCAAGCTTCATGAAATGCGCCATATAGGGCAGGCTTGCCTCCTCATCGCGCAGGGCGACGTAGAGCCGTTTGGTGACGCCACCTTCGGTGATCGGGCGGGTGATGTAATCAGCCGAGGTTTTAAGCTCGCGCACGACCCAGTCGGGCAACACAGAAACACCACGGCCCGAGGCAACAAGCATCAGGATCACGGCGGTGAGTTCGACCTGCCGCACGGCCTTGGGCTCAACCCCTGCGGGGCTCAAAAGCTCCGAGAAGATATCAAGCCGCCCGCGCTCCATCGGGTAGGTAATCAGCGTCTCATCGGCAAAATCACTGGCTTCAATAAAGGCCTTCTGGGCCAGCCTGTGCTTGGCAGAGGCCACAAACACTGGCTCGTAGTCAAACAGCGGCAAAAACGTGATGCCGGGCAGTTCTTCCGGATCAGAGGAGATCACAACATCAACCTCTTCGCGCATAAGCGCTGGCAAGGCATCAAACGCAAGCCGGGCGCGAATGTCGACATCAACCTCTGGCCATGGCTTGCGGAACTGCTCAAGCACAGGAAACAACCACTCAAAACAAGCGTGACACTCAATGGCGATATGCAACCGCCCGGCACTGCCTTCGCGCACGCCTTCAAACTCTGCCTCAAGCGCCAGCATCTCGGGCAGCACTTTTTCCGCAACTCGCAAGATACGGTGGCCTGCGGGCGAAAGTTTCATCGGCTTGGTGCGCCGCACAAACAACTCAACTCCGGCTTGGTCTTCGATGCCCTTAATCTGATGGCTCAACGCAGATTGCGTGATGTTCAACCGCTCAGCCGCGCGTGCCAATCCACCTTCCTGAAAGATCGCCTGAATGGTGCGCAGATGCCTGAGTTCGATATGCATTTGTGAATGATCCTCATAATCAGAATGAGTTTTATGAATTTGCTTCATATGCAGCAATGCGGCACTAAACGTCAACCCAGTAGGAAAGCCTCTAGTATGACACCCGAAGTCTCGTTCGAATTCTTCCCACCACAAAGTATTGAAGCCGCGTTCAAGTTGCACGAGACTGTACAGTCGCTTGCGCCACTGGGGCCACGGTTTGTCTCGGTAACCTATGGCGCAGGCGGCACGACACGGGCGCTGACGCGCGACGCGGCCCATGCGCTGCACAAAACTGCAGGGCTACGTGTTGCTGCACACCTGACTTGCGTTGATGCGACCCGTGAAGAAACCCTGTCCATTGCCCGTGACTACCGAGATGCTGGCCTCAAAGACATCGTGGCGCTGCGCGGCGACGCCCCAAAAGGAGCCGATAAGTTCACTCCACACGCTGAAGGCTTTGCCAGCTCGCTTGAACTGATAACTGCGCTCAAAAACGAGGGCGACTTTACAATCCGCGTTGGCGCATACCCCGAACAGCATCCTGATGCTGCGAATGCGCAGGCTGATATCGACTTTCTCAAAGCCAAGTTTGACGCGGGCGCTGACGAGGCGATCACGCAGTTCTTCTTTGATCCAGAAACCTTCCTGCGCTTTCGTGACGCCTGCGCAAAAGCTGGCATCGACGGGATGATCACCCCGGGCATCTTGCCTGTCGAGAACTGGGCCAGCACCAGCCGCTTCGCAGCGCGCTGTGGTGCAAGTATTCCCACGGAGCTTGCGATCGCATTTGACAATGCCAAACGCGACGGCCGCGAAGACCTGATGGCGCTCGCGCATGCGACAGAGCTCTGCGACAGTTTACAAGAAGAAGGCGTTGAGCGCTTTCACTTCTACACGCTCAACAAGCCCACTTTGACGCGCGATGTCTGCCTCGCACTTGGCCTCTCGCCGTCTGCGCAGCTGAAAGACGTCGCGTAACGGGTTGCACGAGTGGCGCGCCCTTCGTAGCGTTTAAAAAATCGCGCAAGGACACGCCATGACCCAAGACCGCCGCATCGCTCAGACACCCGATGAACTGCCAACGCTGGCCCAGACGCTTGATTGCTCTGGCCTTGAGTTCATGCAACGCATCAAAGACGGCACTTTCGCGGGCCCACCCATTGGTGCAACGCTCGGTTTTTGGCCCACTGTTGTTGAGGACGGGCGTGTCGTATTTACCGGACAGCCCGAGTTCAAAACAACCAACCCGCTCGGCACGGTGCACGGAGGCTGGTATGGCGCGGTGTTAGACAGCTGCATGGCCTGTGCCGTGATGACAAAAGTGCCGAAAGGCTCTGTCTATACGACGCTTGAATACAAAGTGAACATCCTGCGACCTATTCCGATTGGCATGGAAGTAGAGGCGATCGGCGTGGCGCAACACGCGGGGCGATCAACGGGGATTGCCAATGGCGAGATCAGAGGTGCGGAAGATGGCAAACTCTATGCCACGGGCTCGACAACCTGCATAATCATGAAAATGAAATAGGGATTGCGCCGCAGCTTCGCTGCGTCGCGGTGCTGGGGGCTTCGCCCCCAGATGCTGCCTGAACTGGGGGCCAGCTCCCAGACCCAACCTAAGCTGGGGGCCAGCCCCCAAGTCACAAAACGAGTTTTGTGACCTCCCCCGGGATACTTCTGGAAAGAAAAAGCAGGCCTAATCTGTTAGAGCGCCATGAATAAGCGCCTTTAGCTCAGCGCGATTGGGGTAGCTTGACGAAGGGATGAGCTGGGTAAAGAACACCACGCTGAGGTCTTCGACGGGGTCTGTCCAGAAATATGTGCTGGCCATACCTCCCCAACCGAAATCCCCTATCGAGCCCGGCACATGAACGCGGCCCGGATCAAGCACAGTGGCGCCGCCGATGCCAAAGCCCATGCCTGTCATCGGCATTTCGGCGAAGCTTTCAGCCCCCATGGAGGCAATGTCACCGGCCAAGTGATTGCCGCGCATGAAGCGCACTGTGCGCTGGCTGAGCAGCCGGATGCCCTCAAGCGCGCCGCCTTGGCGAAACATCTCGCCAAAGCGCATGTAGTCGTCCAGCGTGCTCACAAGCCCGCCGCCACCCGCATAGAGCGAGACTTTTCCAGCGCGATAGCGGCTGGTTTCGGCCGTTTCGAAAACCGCCAGAGCATCATCCGCGCGCTTCTCATAGCAGTCCGCGAAGCGAGGGAGTTTGCTGTCGGGCACATCAAAGCCAGTGTCGGACATGCCGAGCGGCTCAAATATCTCTTCGTGCATCACCGCATCAAGCGATTTGCCAGTGATCACTTCTATCACCCGGCCTATAACGTCGATACCGACGGAGTACTCCCAGCGCGTTCCCGGCTGAAAACACAAAGGCAAGCGTGCCAACTCGGCGCACCAAGCCTCAAGCGAGACCGCGTTCAAGCCTAGCTCGGAGAAAACCGTGGCATAGGCCTGCGGCACCAGCCCCTCGTTAAACGAGTAAGTCATGCCGCCGGTGTGAGTGAGCAACTCATGCAGCGTCGGGCTGCGCGCGGGATCACTTTCCCCAACGTCTGTCGCGCCAGCCCGCACCGCGCGCATGTCGGAGAACTCCGGCAAGTAGGCGCTGAGCGGCGCATCCAGCACCACTTCGCCACGCTCGACAAGCATCATCAGAACTGTCGAGGTAACAAGTTTGGTCATCGAGTATATCCGCACAATCGTGTCGCGCGCATAGGGCAACGCGCGCTCAACAGAGGCCTCTCCATCGGCTGCGAAATAGGCCTGCTCGCCGTTCTGAAAAACAAGCAAAGAGCTGCCTGTAAAGCGCCCGATGTTGCGGTTCTTGGCCATCCACTGTTCAATGCGTTTCAGTCGTGCAGCGTCCATACTTGCCTCCTGTTCGGCTTTTCACAGCCTGACAAGACCCTGCGGCATTTGCAACGGTATTGCCTGTTCAAAAACCGACTATAGTAAGAAAACCCAGAAAAGAGAGAGAGCCCATGCGACGCCTAACCATAGCCTTAGCCATCTGCTTGTTTGCTGCCTCAGCCACTGCTGAGACATTGGATGTTCAACCTGTTGCAAACGGCATCTGGGCGCTTGAAGGCCCCGCCGAGCAACGCAACGCCGGCAACCTTGGCAACAACGCAACTTTCGGGCTTATTGAAACGCCGAAAGGCGCTGTACTGGTTGACCCAGGCGGCACTTGGGAGGGCGCGAAGGCGCTGCACGCCGTTGTTAAGACGCTGACACAACAGCCCGTACGCTATGTTATCAACACGGGTGGCCAAGACCACCGCTGGCTTGGCAACGGCTACTGGCAGGCGCAAGGCGCGCAGGTAATCGCCTCGACTGCTGCGGTTGCTGACCAAGAAGCGCGTGGCTCGATGCAACTTACGATGCTGTCAAACCTTGTCGGCGACGGGCTTGCAGGCACCGAACCTGCTTACGCGGATGTGACGTTTGAAAGCAGCTACACGCTTGAGCTTGGCGGCGTGACGTTTGAGCTGCGCCACCCCGCAAGCGCCCATACGCCCGGCGACAGTTTTGTTTGGTTGCCTGCGAGCAAAACTGTCTTCACAGGCGACATTGTCTATGTCGGGCGCGTGCTCGGGATCATGGCGTTTTCCAACAGCGCTGACTGGCTTGAAGCCTTCGCCGCTATCGAAGCGCTCAAGCCTGTTCACCTCGTGCCCGGCCACGGCCCCTTGACCACGCTTGAAACGGCGCAGCGCGACACGCGTGACTATATCGCCAACCTGCGCGACAAGATCGGCGCACATATCGACGAAGGCGGTGACATCATCGGAGCCCCAAAAGTTGACCAGTCAGCTTTTGCATATCTCGCGCAGTTTGACAGCCTCGCGGGCCGTAACGCGCAGAGTGTCTTTGAACAGATGGAGTGGGAGTAGCCCGCTTTACGCCGATATATGGGGCTTAACGGCTAAGTTCTCCACAACTTATTGTGGTTATCCCCAAACAAACCTCTTTACAGGCTTTCTCCGCCCCGACTACCATATGTAGTAGGAAGGCGGCACTCTGCAGCCTTCTGTCGAGCAAGCCCCAAGCGTTAGTGGCACTACCAGCCACACGCGCTATAACAAAAAGAGGTGGCGAAATGGCATTGTCAGAGCAGTACCTGGACGAAGACGTTCACCCGATCGACATCGTTGAAACTCTCGCGTCACACCACGCTTGGGACTTTGAGCGCATCGCCGATGACCAAATCGCTATGTCCGTCGAAGGCCAGTGGCGCACCTACTCGATCACCCTCGCATGGTCTGACTACGACGAGACTCTGCGGATGATCTGCACCTTTGAGATGGAGCCGCCAAAAGAGCGTCTGCCCGAGCTTTACGAAGCCCTCAACGCCACCAACGACCAGTGCTGGTCAGGTGCGTTTTCCTACTGGGAAGAGCAAAAGCTGATGGTCTACAAATATGGCCTCGTGCTGGCGGGCGGCAACATGGCCTCACCCGAGCAGATCGACACGATCATTGGCTCAGCAGTGCGCAACGCCGAGCGCTTCTATCCGGCGTTCCAGCTTGTTGTCTGGGGCAACCGCACGCCCAAGCAGGCGCTTGAAGTTGCCATTGCAGAGGCCTACGGGCGCGCGTAACACTTGCCTCTCAGAACTATTGAGGGGCTCAAATGTCATACGATACAATTTCCGCACATGGCCTTGTGCTTCTAGGCTGCGGTAAAATGGGCTCGGCCATGCTGGAAGGCTGGCTCAAGGGCGGCCTGCCCAGCGCCTCGGTCTATGTGATTGATCCCCACCCGTCAGACTGGCTGCAATCCACGGGCGTGCAGATCAATTCCGAACTACCCACAAACCCCGCCATTGTCCTTATTGCCGTCAAGCCTCAGATGATGGGCGCGGCCCTGCCCACCCTGCAAGCCATGGGCAACGGCGAGACACTGTTTGTCTCGGTCGCTGCAGGCACAACGATCACGCACTTTGAAGAGGTGCTCGGCGCTCAAACGCCGATCATCCGCGCCATGCCCAACACGCCAGCCGCCGTCACGCAGGGCATCACCGCGATCATCGGCAACACGCAAACCACGCCTGCGCATCTCGACATGGCGGAGGGCCTGCTGCAAGCCGTCGGCGAAGTCGTGCGCCTCAGCGACGAGGCCCAGATCGACGCCGTCACGGGCGTCTCAGGCTCAGGCCCCGCCTATGTCTTCCACCTCATCGAAACGCTTGCGAAAGCGGGCGAAGCACAAGGCCTCCCTGCCGAGATGGCCATGCAACTCGCCAAGGCAACTGTCGCAGGCGCCGGCGCCTTGGCAAAGCAGGCCGAGGAGGCCCCAAGCCAGTTGCGCGTCAACGTGACAAGCCCCAACGGCACCACACAGGCGGGCCTAGACGTGCTGATGGATGAGAGCGCAGGCTTGCCCCCGCTCATCGCCAAAACAGTTGCCGCCGCGGCAGACCGTTCAAGGGAGCTTGCCCGTGGAGAATGACCTTACTTTTGATGATTTCCTCAAGGTCGACATCCGCAGCGGCACAGTTCAGCGCGCCGAACCCTACCCCGAGGCGCGCCAGCCCGCGATCAAACTCTGGATCGATTTTGGTGAGGACATTGGCGAAAAGAAGTCCTCCGCCCAGATCACAGCCCACTACACGCCCGAAGCGCTTGTCGGCAAACAAGTTATCGCCGTGGTCAACTTTCCGCCGAGGCAGATCGGCAAGTTCATGTCTGAAGTGCTTGTGCTTGGCCTCCATGATAGCGAAGGTGGTGTTGTGCTGCTCACGCCCGACACCCCCGTTCCCAACGGCCAGAGAATGTCCTGACTTATGAAGAAAATTCTGATCTCCCGCGAAATGCCCGCCGCTGTGATGGAGCGCGCACACGCATTGTTTGACGTCACTTTGCGTGCCAGCACAGACCCGATGACAGAGGCAGAAATGCGCTCGTCGCTTGTGCTCTACGACGGGATGATCCCGACACTGGGCGACATGTTCTCGGAAGAGATCTTCGCCGAGTTTGGCCGCCCCAAGTGTAAGATCCTTGCCAACTTCGGCGTCGGCTACAACCACATCAACGTAGAAGCGGCCCGTAACCACGGCGTCACCGTCACCAACACACCGGGCGCCGTCACCGACGCAACAGCCGACATCGGGATGATGCTTTTGCTCATGTCAGCCCGCCGCGCCGCTGAGGGTGAGCGCTATGTGCGCACAGGCCAATGGCCCGGCTGGAGCCCGACACAGATGCTCGGCTCGCAAGTCACGGGCAAGACAGTCGGCATCATCGGCATGGGCCGCATCGGCCAAGCCATCGCAAGGCGCTGTCACTTCGGCTTTGGCATGGAGGTGCGTTACTTCAACCGCTCCACCAAAGACGCCGGCTTCCCAGCAACGCAGGTCGAGACACTGGAAGAGCTGGCAAGCTCTGCCGACTTCCTCGTGGCCGCCACACCGGGCGGAGCCGAGACAGCCCACCTCGTCAACGCGGCCGTCTTCTCCGCCATGAAGCCCACCGCGCATTTCGTCAACATCTCGCGCGGTGAAGTCGTCGACGAAGCCGCCCTGCTTATGGCCCTCGAAAACGGCGTGATCGCGGGCGCTGGCCTTGATGTCTACGAAAACGAGCCCGACGTGCCCGAAGCCTTCTTCGCACGCGACAACGTCACGCTCCTGCCTCACCTCGGCACAGCCACGCAAGAGGTGCGCACAGCCATGGGCATGATG
>JADGEJ010000005.1:0-77556 GCA_016744435.1 Lentibacter sp.
GGCAAGATCGTGTCAACGAGCCAAGAAGTCGAAGTTATGGTTCTCGAAATCGATGGTGCCAAGCGCCGCGTTTCTCTTGGCCTCAAGCAGACACAGCGCAACCCATGGGAAGTCTTTGCTGAGCAGTTCCCTGAGAACACTGAAGTTGAAGGTGAAGTCAAAAACATCACCGAGTTCGGCCTGTTCATCGGCCTCGAAGGCGACATTGACGGTATGGTGCACCTCTCGGACATCAGCTGGGACGAGCGCGGCGAAGATGCGATCCAGAACTACCGCAAAGGTGACATGGTTCAGGCCGTTGTCTCAGAAGTTGACGTTGAGAAAGAGCGTATCTCGCTCTCGATCAAGGGCCTCGGTGGCGACAAGTTCGCTGAAGCTGTTGGCGGAACGAAGCGCGGCTCAATCATTACGGTTGAAGTTACGTCAATCGAAGATGGCGGCGTGGAAGTGACATATGAAGGCATGAAAAGCTTCATCCGTCGCTCAGACCTGTCACGCGACCGTGCTGAGCAGCGCCCAGAGCGCTTCTCGGTTGGCGACAAGGTTGACGTGCGCGTCACCAATGTCGACGCGAAGACACGCCGCCTTGGTCTGTCGATCAAAGCACGCGAGATTGCAGAAGAGAAAGAAGCTGTGGAGCAGTTCGGGTCATCAGACTCAGGCGCGACACTCGGCGACATTCTCGGCGGCGCTCTCAAAGGCGGCGACGAGTAAGCTTTACGCTTTCAAAGATTACCGGAGAGGCCCTGCACAACGTGCGGGGCCTTTTCAATTGGGCCCGCGTTCCAAGCTGCTTGGGAGACTGAAATTACCCATTCGAATCATACGATATGGGGCTTTATCGAAGCCTGTGCTGCAAGGCAGCATCCCATGCACACTTGAGCTGAGAGCGTACATTTCGCTTTTCAGAGCCAATATGTGCCACTTTTCGACGATTTTTCAGGTCCTTAGGTGTTTCTCCGAAGAAGTTTTCTTTCTATAGTCTTTTGAGAAAAGTACAAAAGTACTGCTGCCTGGGGAGACAGAAGAACCATGATCCGCTCGGAACTAGTTCAGAAAATCGCGGACGAGAATCCGCACCTGTATCAACGCGACGTTGAACGCATCGTAAATACCATCTTTGAAGAGATCATTGATGCCATGTCACAGGGGGACCGTGTCGAGCTCCGTGGCTTTGGGGCGTTCTCGGTAAAACAGCGCGATGCGCGCACTGGTCGCAATCCACGCACTGGAGAATCGGTGCAAGTTGAAGAAAAGCACGTGCCATTCTTCAAGACCGGCAAGCTGCTGCGAGACCGACTAAACGGAAAGTAAGACATGCGTTATATCAAGTACCTTTTTCTCGCCTCTCTCGCAGTGGCGCTTATTGTGATCGCGCTGGCCAATAGCCAGATGGTGACGCTCAATGCATTGCCCGCTCCGTTGGCCGAGGCGACAGGCTATAGCTGGTCCATCCCGTTGCCGCTGTTTGTAGTGGTATTCGCGGGTATTTTGGCTGGCTTGCTGATCGGGTTTTTCTGGGAGTGGTTGCGCGAGCACAAGCACCGTGCCGAAGCCTCTAAGAAGCGCGGCGAAGTTAAAAAACTGCAGGAAGAGCTGCGACGCCTGAAAGGCGCACAAGCAAAAGAGCAGGGCGATGAAGTGCTTGCTTTGCTTGATGAAGCCAGCTGATCTGGCAACGCTTTTGTAAACGGGTTAAGACAAGGCGCGGGCACTCCCCGCGTTTTTTGTTTTGGGGCGAAGACAATGGACACACGTGTTAAAATCTGTGGGCTGCGAGAGCAGGCTGACGTCACTGCTGCTGCCGAGGCAGGCGCGCAGTATGTCGGCTTTGTTTTCTTTGAAAAGTCCCCCCGCCATCTGAGCCTTGCGGCAGCGCGCGCTTTGGCGCTTGAAGCGCCACTGGGCATAGCCAAGGTCGCGCTCACCGTGAACGCCGACAATGCAGCGCTGGATGCGCTCACGGAGGCTGTGCCGCTGGATATGTTGCAGCTGCATGGCAGCGAGAGTCCTGCGCGGGTGGCAGAAGTGAAGGCGCGTTATGGCCTGCCAGTGATGAAGGCCATTGGAATAGCGGATGCGTCTGACCTGCCAGAAATTGATGCCTATGAAGAGGTTTCTGACCAGCTTCTGATCGACGCCAAACCACCGAAAGGCGCAGCACTTCCGGGTGGAAACGGCTTGGCCTTTGACTGGCGGCTCTTGGCGGGGCGCAAATACTGGCGCAAACCTTGGATGCTTGCGGGCGGGCTGACGCCTGAGAACGTGCTGGAAGCTGTGACGATGACCGGCGCGAGGCAGGTAGATGTCTCTTCAGGCGTTGAGAGCGCACCTGGTGTCAAAGATGCTGCATTGATAGACGCCTTCTGTAAAGCTGTGCGCTAGGGCCGTCGCAACGCGTTAGGCATTTACGCGTGAAGCGCCTTGAGCTACATCGAATGAAACACGACTAGGAGCACGCGGCATGGATGATCTCTTCAATTCTTTTATGAATGGCCCTGATGAAAACGGTCGCTTCGGCGACTTTGGCGGGCGGTTCGTTTCCGAAACGCTGATGCCGCTGATCCTTGAGTTGGAAGCCGAATACGAGAAGGCCAAAACTGACGACAGTTTCTGGGCCGAGATGGACGATCTGTGGCAGCACTACGTTGGCCGCCCCAGTCCGCTTTACTACGCTGATCGTCTGACGCAGCACCTTGGCGGCGCGAAGATTTATCTAAAACGCGACGAGCTTAACCACACGGGCGCGCATAAGATCAACAATGTGCTGGGCCAAATTATCTTGGCACGCCGCATGGGCAAGACGCGGATCATCGCCGAGACGGGCGCGGGCCAGCACGGCGTTGCGACTGCAACGGTTTGCGCGAAGTTTGGCCTCAAATGCGTGGTTTATATGGGTAAGCATGACGTAGAGCGCCAAGCGCCCAATGTGTTCCGCATGCGTTTGCTCGGTGCGGAAGTGATCCCCGTCACCAGCGGCCGCGGTACGCTGAAAGATGCTATGAATGACGGGTTACGCGACTGGGTGACAAACGTGCACGACACGTTCTATTGCATTGGTACTGCGGCGGGCCCGCACCCGTACCCTGCGATGGTACGTGACTTTCAAAGCATTATTGGCAAGGAAGTTCGTGAGCAATTGGCCGAGCAAGAAGGCGAAGGCACATTGCCCGACACGCTGATTGCGGCCATTGGTGGAGGCTCAAACGCGATTGGGCTGTTCTACCCGTTCTTGGACGACAAATCTGTCAATATCATTGGCGTTGAAGCGGGCGGCAAAGGTGTGAACGACGATATGCAACACTGTGCCAGCCTGACTGGCGGTCGCCCCGGCGTTCTGCATGGCAACCGCACGTATTTGCTCCAGGATGATGACGGACAGATCCTTGAGGGCTTTTCTATCAGCGCGGGGCTTGATTACCCGGGCATTGGCCCTGAACACTCATGGCTGCACGAGACCAAGCGCGCGCAATATGTGAGCATCACCGACAAGGAAGCGCTCGAAGCGTTCCAGCTGTCATGTGCGCTCGAAGGCATCATCCCAGCACTTGAGCCGAGCCACGCGCTGGCGCATGTGATGAAGATCGCGCCCAAGCTTCCGGCTGATCATATCTTGGTGATGAACATGTGCGGGCGTGGTGACAAAGACATCTTTACCGTCGCACGCCACCTTGGGTTTGACATGTCAGACACGGTCGGACGCGACGCTGATTAGGCTGTCTTAGCGGCCTGCGGCATGTGTGCTGGAAGCTCATCTTGGATGAGATCGTCGATGAAGATGCTCAAGAGTTGTGGCCGTCCGCTTACACCTGCCTTGCGGTAAATCGCGTTTGTCTGTGCTTTGACCGTTCCTTGTGAGGTGCCGCGCAGTTCTGCGATTTCGTTTACTTTCATGCCCTTGAGGGAAAACAGCGCAACATCGCTTTCAGCGGGTGTCAGGCCCCATTGCTCGAAGTGCTCGGCCATCACCTCCATAAAGGCACTTGAGGCCGCGCGGAGCTTTTGTTCGGTCACGATAGAGCGGCGGATACTGCAGCGCAACTCACTCCAACCCAGAACAGTGCCCACAACCAGCCCGACGGCGACACCTATGCGCAAGAGTATCTTGGCTTCGGCAGATACCGTCATTGGCCCTTCGGCTGTGAAATCGAGGTAGGTTCCCATTAGGAAAATTGTGACGCAAATGGCCTGAATGTAAAAAATGATGCGTAACTGCGTTACCGAAAACTTGCCCAAACCACGGCTCCTGATTGTTTGACTGCGGAAACGGCGGAAGAGAGATGCGTAGGCCTTCGCAGGCGGCTTACCTATGTATGCTAAAGGGCATTTGCTAGCGCCAAGTGAACAAAAAAGCGAAATAATTTCGCCATTTAGCCCGCCCTACAGATGCAGGGCGGGCAAGACGCCACGAGATAAAGGCGACGCTTTAGGCAGGCAGGTTTAGTCGCCGAAGTTCGCGCTCTCTGCAAGTGACGGATCAGTCTCCAGAGTCGTGATTTTGATGTGCTCGATGCTTCCGTTCTGCATCACGTCTGCGCTGGTCACTGTCGCGGTTGCTTGCTGTGTTGAGACATGCGCGTTGATGACGGTTTTCTCAAGTGCATCGGGGCCTGCGAAAGCGACAGTACCTGTCATAAGAGTGGCGACTGCGGCGGCTGTTACGATAAGATTTTTCATTGTGTTACCCTTTCAAGGTATGTGTGTCTGCGCCGCAATCGCTGATGACCGCGGCTTGTGGACTGTAGAAAAGGGTTTTTCGGGCAAGCCTCTATTGGCGAAAGGTTTATCTTGGCCAAAACAAACGAAAGGAGCGCACAGCTAAACGAAGCGCCGATGCTGGGTGCAGGCTCATAAACGAAAGGTTTAGGGGGTTAGGCTGATGGGCTGGTTTGGTGCTCTTGCAGAACTCTGAGCGGCACGATGTCGAGCGCACGCATATGCGTGGCCGCCAGTGAAACGCGGGGCGCGCAACCTTCGTCGTGGGCTTGCAGGAAGCGCGCAGCACAGAGACACCAGCTGTCGCCGGGGGTAAGCCCCGCGAATCCGTGCTCGGGGCGCGGTGTGCTGAGGTCATTTCCGACATATTTTGAGTAGGCCAGGAACTCGGCTGTCATTACTGCGCAAACAGTGTGGCTGCCCGCATCGGACTCGCAGGTGTTGCAGTGCCCGTCGCGAAAGTAGCCCGTGAGTGGCTCATTGCTGCAAGGCGCGAGCGTGTCGCCCAACACATTGTGGGGCCTGTCTGGTTGAGCCATCATTGTGCCGCCAATGCCAACGCGCGGAACATGTCGATGTTACTGTCATGTGCGCCCGCTGCTCGAAATTGTCTGTCAGCCGCATTTACTGCGATAACAACGCCGAGTGGCTTGTTGATGTAGATATACTGGCCATAAATCCCGCGGCCAAAGAACTCGCCTTCCTGAGCATCCGGAGCCATCCACCACTGATAGCCATACTGACGGTTGCCCGAAGCTGTCTTAGCTGAGGGGCGCGTGCTTTCGGCGAGCCAAGCGGCTGGCACAAGTTGTGCGCCTTGCCACGCGCCGTTTTGCAGCACCATCTGGCCAAAGCGGGCATAGTCTCGCGTGGTCAGGTTGAGGCCGCCGAGCACAAAGGCTGTCTCGTGCCCATCGGTTAAGTAGTAGGGCTCCGCCTCCAAGCCAAGCGGTTGGATGATCTTCTCTGACAGCAGGTCAGAGATACGCCTTCCCGTTGCGTTGCGGATCACCATGCCGATGATATGTGTGTCGATAGAAACATATTTCCAGCGCTCGCCGGGGGCAGCTTCGGTCTCTGTGAGGCCTTCTGCAAAGCCGTCCATCGACTGACCAAGCGCCAGAACACGGCCCATTTTGTTTATGTCAGACCAGAAGTCGAGGTAGTCCTCATCAAATGTCACACCGCTAGACATCTGCAGCACGTCTTTAATGCTGGCACCTTCATAAGCACCGCCTTTAAGGGAAGGCGCATATTTCACTACAGGCTCGTCGATTGAGCCAATAGCGCCTTCGTCCAAGACCACGCCCATCAGTGCGGAGAGGAACGATTTGGCGACTGACCATGAAATGCGCCGATCATCTGGCCCTGTTCCAAGGTAGTAGGCTTCGTGGCGCAGCAGGCCATCTTTCAGCACAACGGCGGATGTGATGCTGCGCGTTTCAGTCCAGCTGTCGTAATTGGCAGGCAAATCCAGCGGGCCGCCAAGCGCGAGCTCGCTGACAGGCCCTTCGCCACGCGGAACGGGAGCTGAAAGGAACAATTCGTTCATATGTGAGAAGTTGTTCACGATCTTTTCTTCTGAAAACAAGGAGTTGACGGCCGTCAGCCGCTTGATTTGTTCGCCTTTGAACACCCAAGCAGCAACGCCCAGCACGATAAGTAACAAAAGTGTTCGGCCAAGCCATTTTCCGAATGTGCGCATGATCTCTCCTTTTCGGTCTTCCCAGGCAAGATTGCACGCAAGGCAGCCTTAAGGCAATGCGGAGGTATGCAGCGTTACCCAGCGTCCGTGAAAGTCAGCGCGCCCAAGTGTGATGCTGTGGTTGCCCGGCCAGAGACGCAGGGTGAGCGCTGCCCCGTCTGGGCCACCGTCACTTTCCATAGCGAACCACGCAAGAGGGGCTTGGTCGGTGGCGCGTGCGCCTGCGTCTTCCATGAGGGCTGTGCCCTTGGCTTGTGCTTCGGCGGGGAAATACTGCCATGCAATGGTCGAGTAGACGAGGTGCAGAGTGCCTTGCTGCGGCGTCGCAAGGCGCTCTGCAAGCCAATCAACAGCATCGGCCTTGTCGAGCAGCACGTCATTGAGGGCGATCGCGGCACGGGTGCGTGACATGCGCTCGGGTTGGTCTGGCCAGAGGTAGGCGAGGAGGCGCAGCGCGTCGTCAGCGTCATTCGGGTTGAGCGGGTTCAGGTCAACCCCGCGGCGTTCGTTGACAATGGGCGTGGCCTCGGGGGGCCGCGGGCCTGACCAGTCGGGTGAAAGCGTCACGTTCGCGTTTTTGGGGCCGTAGTGCGCGTCGGGCAGGGACAGTGCAAACTTGTCGAACATAAGGTTGAGCCCGCCGCTTGCGCCGAGTTCGGACAGGCGAATGGGCAAGCCAAAGCGCGCCGCGAGCATTTGGCCGACGGCGATGAGTGTAGCAGAACGGCGCACTTCGTTGGTTTGCGGGGCGTTGTCCATCCAAGCCGCAAAGAAGGCGGCGTGCTTATGCATGGCGGCTTCAACCGCGGGCCACAGGGCAGACGGTGTATTAGGCGGATACTGTGCGGCGAGGGCTTCGTCTTGGCCCGTAAGTACCAGCGCGTGCAATCCGCCCGCGAGCCGCAAAGGCAGCGAGGCTCCGGCGGGGCCAATGTCCCCCTGCCAAGCAGCAAGGCGCTCAGCGAGCGGCAGGCCGCTGTGCCAGTTGTCGGCCAAAACTGTCAGCAGCAGGTCCATGAACGGCGAGCCAAGACGTGCGCAGTGTCCGGCTTGGTCGCGGAAGGCGTCGTGGAGCGTCATTTGAACTTATCCATGAGCTTTTGCATGGATGTGCGAGTGTCTTCGGGCGCGGGGGCTTGCTCTTCGGGCTTTTCAGCCCGCTTCGCTTTTGGTGCTTTCTCGCGGGGTGGGTTCACCCGTAAAGCAACAGCATTCATAAAGCGGCCAGTGTCGCCGCTTGCCAAATCTGGTGCGCCGTCGCCTATGCCGCGCAGAACGTCATCAAGCCAGCCTTGGTCCGCCTTGGCAAAGTCGTGCAACACGTAGCGTGCAACGGCGTCTTTGTGGCCCGGGTGGCCGATGCCAAGGCGCACGCGCTGATACTCGGCGCCGATGTGGGCATGGATCGAACGTAGCCCATTGTGGCCCGCATGCCCGCCGCCTTTTTTGATGCGGCATTTGCCGGGGGCAAGGTCAAGCTCATCATGAAACACGGTGATGTCTTCAGGCGCGAGCTTGTAGAAGCGCATCGCTTCTCCAACCGACTGCCCTGATAGGTTCATGAATGTTTCAGGCTTGAGCAGCACGACCTTGCTTGAGCCAAAGCGACCCTCCGAGACGCTGCCCTGAAAGCGTGATTTCCAAGGCCCAAAGCCATGTGCTGACGCTATTTCATCAAGCGCCATGAAGCCGATATTGTGTCGGTGTTGCGCGTATTTCGCGCCGGGGTTGCCAAGGCCTACAAAAATTTGCATCACGCGCTCCGCAGGTTTCACACGAGTTAGTACAAGAGTTTGCATTGAGCTTTAGCCAAGCCATGTCTAAGATTCAACCTGAGACAGGCGAGGCGAGGCTGATGGATTTATTTGACTTGAACGGAATGCTACTGGGATGTCCTGAGGCATTGGGCAGCGAGAAGATCACCCAGAAGCTGGCCACGGGGCAGTATGAGGGAACAGAAGCGCGGGCCGTCAAGATGCGGGTAAAGCCGGGGCACCGCGTGCTCGAACTGGGCGCAGGGCTGGGCTATATAGGCTCGCTGGCCGCCAGTATCGCCGGCGCCGAGAATGTGACTTCGGTTGAAGCCAACCCCGACATGCTCAAAGTGATCCGCAACAACTTTGACCGCAACTCGGGCGAGGCAATAGAGCTGCGTCACGGCGCTGTTGTGGGCAACGACTTTGACGGCGACAGGCTTGCCTTCGCGCGCGGGCGGCAGTTTTGGGCTTCCAAAATCGCGACAGTCGGTGACGACGGGCCAGGGCTTATCGAAGTGCCAGCTCTCAAGATCGGAGCATTGCTCAAGGAGTTGCGGCCCAATGTTGTCATTATGGACATTGAGGGGGCCGAGCAGTTCTTGTTTGAGAAGCGCTGGCCCAAGTCTGTGCGGTTTGTGATCATGGAGCTGCACCCGAAGCAGTATGACAGTTACGAAGCCGTCAAAACGATCATTGATTGCCTGTCAGATTCGGGGCTGACGTATGACCCCGGCGCATCACGCGGTACAGTTTTGGTGATGCGACGGGTGTGATTTACCCAATTTTGTGAGTTACTAGCCATTATTGAGGGCTGGGGGTGCCTTACATCATTACCAATAGTAAAAAGCCATGCACAACCGCACCTTAATAGATGCGCCGATTGAAACGGTGTGGAACACGCTTGTCGCAACAGACGAGCCGCTGCCGTTTTTCGTTGGCGCGATATGCGATACGCGCGAGCGAAAAGTGGGCGCCAAGCTGCGCATGGTGCACCCGAATAGCAAGGGTGTGATGGGCGTAGGGGGCCCTTTGCTTTGCTTGGCTGGCATCACGGCGCCGGCAACTTGAAGCAACCTCGAAAAGTCAAAAAGCCCGCCAAATTCTGGCGGGCTTTTCGTTTGTCGCAAAGCTGCGGGTGAAGCTTACTCTTCTGCAGCGGCTTCTTCTGTGTCGCCAACTGTTGGCACTTCTGCGTCTGCATCATCATCGCCATCATCCTCAGAGCGCAAGCTCGATGGGGCCGAGATGTTGGCAATCACGAAGTCGCGGTCGATCGTAACTTTCGCGCCTTCAGGAAGCTTAACATCCGAGATGTGAACGATGTCGCCAACGTCCAGACCATCAAGATCAACGACGATGCTTTCAGGAATGTCGCCAGCTGTCACTTCCAGCTCAACTTCGGGACGTACAACTGTCAGAACGCCGCCTTTTTTGATGCCAGGCGCTTCTTCTTCGTTGAGGAACTCAACGTGAATGAAAAGCTTGATCAGGGAAGTCCGGCGCAAGCGCAGAAAGTCAACGTGTGTTGGCAAGTCTTTGACAACATCGCGCTGCACGTTCCGGCAGATGACGCGAACGTCTTCCTGGCCTTCAACTTTCATGTTAAAAAGCGTCGAGAGGAAACGGCCCTCTTTGAGCTTTTTGAACAGTTTGTTGAATGGAATGTTGATAGCGAGCGGCTCGTTTTCGCCCCCATAAACAATGCCAGGTACCATACCGTCGCGGCGTGCTTGACGAGCGGCGCCCTTGCCTGTCCCCGTGCGGACCTCGGCGTGAAGATCAGGGATCTTTCCAGCCATATTGAATACTCCATAAGTTAGGGCGGGGATCCTCCAAGGCTGTATCCCCGCGTGAAGCGCCGCGAATAGCTCGATTTTGATAGCTTTGCAAGGGGCAGAGCAGGCTTTTCAGCCGTATTCTAGCTGCAAGTGCCCACCCGCCTGCAAGACCCGCTCATAAAGCGCGTAATCATCCTTTCGGGCTGCCTTGAAGGCGGCTTCCATTTCGTCGCTCAAGTCAGCATCTACCTCTGGCGAGGTGTTGATTCTTGCAAGCTCGATCTGGCGGCCAAAACGCTGCTCGACAAATGAGACAAACACCGGTTGAGCTTCATAAGCAAAAATGTGGTGCAGGGGGATCTCGCCAGATTTGGCACTCAGGAAACGGTGTTGCGTTCCGACATTGGCAAAGGGCGATGTCGGGGTCTCGACGGCGGCTTTCACAAAGTCTTCAAAGCGCATCCCTCGTGTTGACCGCTTGTCGCCTTTCAATGCGTCGCGTGTGCGGTATTTGAACCAGCTGCGCAAGTGTTCAAGCGGCTCGCGCATAATTGCAACACGTTCAGGTGTGAGCTTGTAGGCCGCTTTGAGGAACGGCGCACAGTGGGTGTCAAAAAGGGCGGCAGACATATGCTTGCGCCGCCCTTTGAACACGATGTCAGCCTTGCTTTTCAATGCAGCCTCAATGGCCGTCGTGCCCGTTTTGGGGACAGCAAGAATGGCTAAGTTCTGTTTGAAAAATACTTGCACTTTAAGCTTGCCAGTCGCCCTCAAAACCTTTGGGGATCATCAGGATGTCACGGTCAACATCGCGAATATCCGTCTTGCCGCAAAGTGCCATCGAAATGTCGAGTTCTTTGTGCATGATTTCAAGCGCCTTGGTTACTCCGGCTTCGCCCAAAGCGCCGAGGCCGTAAACGTAAGCGCGTCCGATATAGGTGCCCTTGGCGCCCATCGCCATCGCTTTCAGAACATCTTGGCCCGAACGGATACCGCTGTCGAGATGCACTTCGATTTTGTCGCCAACTGCGTCCATGATAGCGGGAAGCGCACGGATTGAACTCAAGGCACCATCAAGTTGACGCCCACCATGGTTGGACACGATGATAGCATCAGCGCCAACATTCAGAGCCTCAAGCGCGTCGCGCGCGTCAAGTATGCCTTTGATGATCAGCGGCCCGTCCCACATCTTGCGGAACTCGCGAATGCGGTCCCAATCCAGCGACTGGTCAAAGGCTTCGGCTGTCCAGGTTGTCAACGAGCTTGCGTCTTCAACGCCCTTGGCATGGCCAACAATATTGCCGAAAAAGCGCCGCTTGGTGCCGAGCATGCCAAGGCCCCACTGCACTTTCGTCATCATGTTCGCAACGGACTTCACCGTTAATTTGGGTGGGGCAGAGAGGCCGTTCTTCAGGTCTTTGTGGCGCTGACCGAGGAGTTGCAGATCAACCGTGATAACCGCCGCTGAACACTTCGCTGCTTTGGCGCGATCGAACAGCCGCGTCATGTAGTCGTCGTCTTTTAGCGTGTAGACTTGCAACCAGAAAGGCTTTTCGGTGTGCTCCGCCACATCTTCGATCGAGCAGATCGACATCGTTGAGAGCGTAAACGGCACGCCAAAGTTTTCGGCGGCGCGCGCGGCTTTTATTTCGCCATCAGCACGTTGCATGCCAGTCAGCCCGACAGGGGCCAATGCGACAGGCATCGAGACATCTTGCCCGATCATCTGCGTCGCGGTTGAACGCCCAGACATGTCCATCGCGACGCGTTGGCGGAGATAGATTTTCTCAAAATCAGAGGTGTTCTCGCGAAAGGTTTGCTCTGTCCAGCTGCCGCTCTCAGCGTAGTCATAAAACATCTTCGGCGTGTGCCGCTTATAGATGCGCTTCAGATCGTCGATGTTGGTAATAGCTGGCATGGCAGGCCTCACGGGTAATTGGTTAGTAATACTTACCAATCAAAGCGAGTTGACGCAAACGTTTATCAGATCCGCGGCAAACCCTAAGCGCGGTGTGCGCCATCAGCCAGTGACTTGACGAAGCTAAGTATTTGCGCCGAGCTTTCGCCAGCGCCAATCTTGGCAACGATCGCCGAGCCGACAACCGCCCCATCAGCAACCGAGGCAATGGCCTCTGACTGTTCTGGAGTTGTGATGCCAAAGCCCACGATGACTGGAAGGTCTGTCTTTGCTTTGATGCGCGCCACTTCTGGGGCAACATCGACAGCCTGAGCCGCCGCCGCGCCTGTGATACCGGTGATCGAGACATAGTAGACAAAGCCCGAGGTGTTTTGCAGCACTTTCGGTAAGCGTGCATCGTCGGTTGTGGGCGTTGCGAGGCGAATGAAATTGATGCCAGCTTCTTGCGCCGGAATGCAGAGTTCGCTGTCTTCTTCTGGAGGCAGATCAACGATGATCAGCCCGTCGATGCCCGCGGTTTTTGCGTCACGCAAAAAAGCCTCAACACCGTGTGAGTAGATCGGGTTGTAGTAGCCCATCAACACGATCGGCGTGGTGTCATCGCCTTTGCGAAACTCTGTCGCCATGGCGAGAGTTTTGTTAAGCGTCATGCCGCCATCCAAAGCGCGGCCGCCCGCAAGTTGGATGGTCGGACCATCTGCCATTGGGTCGGTGAAGGGCAGGCCGAGCTCGATGATGTCAACGCCAGCGCCTGGCAAGCCCTTCATCACCTCAAGTGAGGTGGCCTCATCTGGATCACCCGCCATGATGTAGGAAACAAAGGCTTTTTTGCCTTCTGCTTTGAGGGCGGCAAATTTGGCGTCAATACGGGTCATGGCTTGGGCTTCTCGTCTGAGGGCATTTCGCTTTGTTGCCTAGCATATTATCCTCTCAGATCAACGCTATTATGCGCATTTACTTGCGCAAACCCGCGCTGGGCCGTAGAAGCTGCGCAAACACCAGATGGAGATGAGCCATGGGCTTTAAGATGGGTATTGTCGGCATGCCGAATGTGGGCAAGTCAACGTTGTTCAACGCGCTGACCAAAACAGCTGCGGCGCAGGCGGCGAACTTCCCGTTTTGCACGATCGAGCCCAACGTGGGTGAAGTCAACGTGCCTGACAAACGACTGTATAACCTTGCCGAGATCGCTGGCTCAAAGGCCATCATTCCTGCCCGGATGACATTTGTTGATATTGCAGGCCTCGTTAAAGGCGCAAGCAAGGGTGAGGGGCTTGGCAACCAGTTTCTTGCCAACATCCGTGAGGTTGACTCTATCGCCCACGTGCTGCGCTGTTTTGAAGACGGCGACGTGACCCACGTTGAAGGCCGCGTTGACCCGGTTGAAGACGCTGATGTCATCGAGACAGAACTGATGCTCGCAGACCTCGAAAGCATCGAGAAGCGCCGCGCGGGCTTGGTGCGTAAGCTAAAGGGCAACGACAAAGAAGCTGCCCAACAAGACAAGCTCCTCGCCGCGGCACAGGCCTTGCTGGAGGAGGGTAAGCCAGCCCGCCTTGTGGAAGTTGATGAGGAAGACGTAAAAGTCTGGAAGACTTTGCAACTCTTGACCAGCAAGAAAATTCTGTATGTGTGCAATGTTGAAGAGGCCAATGCATCTTCAGGCAATGCGCACTCCAAAGCTGTTGCCAAAATGGCAGAAGAGCAGGGCGCAGGGCATGTGATCATTTCGGCCCAGATCGAAGAAGAGATCAGCCAGCTTGAGGATGACGAAGCCGCGATGTTCCTTGAGGAAATGGGCCTTGAAGAAGCAGGCCTTGATCGTCTCATTCGCGCGGGCTACGAGCTTTTGCATCTCGAAACCTATTTTACGGTTGGTCCCAAAGAAGCCCGAGCTTGGACGATCAAAGAGGGCACTTTGGCCCCTCAAGCGGCTGGCGTCATTCATGGGGACTTCGAAAAAGGCTTCATCCGCGCCGAAACCATCGCTTTCGACGATTTTGTGACACTTGGCGGCGAAGGGCCCGCTAAAGAGGCTGGCAAAATGCGTGCGGAAGGCAAGGGCTATCTGGTTAAAGACGGCGACGTTATGCACTTCCTGTTTAACAAGTGAGGTTTTGAGCGTGCGGTTTTTATATTGGCTTTGTAGCTTTGTTTTCTTTGCTCGGCTGCAGCGCAGGCACGCTTGTCAGCACCGCTTACCCTGACCGTGAAGTGATTGAATTCCGCTCCAGCAATGGCGAAGGCACACATTCCTACGCCTGCGAAAAGGGCCCCTCGGCTGAGGCAATCAAAGCGCGCGCTGCGAAGGCGCACCGATTTTTTGATCGGCGCATCAACAGCGTTGCCGAGCGCTTTACCAGCGGCATGCTTGCCGGAATGGGATCTGGTTCAAAGCCTGATTTTAAAAGTCTCTCTGCGCAGCTTGATGCTGGGGCAGAGAAAGCTGTTGAAGACACCGAACAGCGCTACCAATGTTTGTTTTTTAACACCAAAGAAAACGGTGTCCTGAACTGCCGTGATGCATTTTGGCAACGGGCGTTTGAGTGGCAATTTGAGTTTTCTACAGGCGCCTGCTAGACTCTTGGGATGAAAACCACACTGTAAGCCTATGATTTTAAATGCTCTGTGCTTTCGTAAGCATAGGAGTGTCGCATGTGGTGCTTTCTATTCCTCAATCGTTAGATGCCTCGCCCACCTGCGTATGCCTTCGGGCACCAAAAAAATAAGCCGACGCGAGGCGCGGCCAATTGAGCAGGTAAACCTATGACAAAGACACTTCGCAAGCCAATCGAGGGCACGCCCGTAACCGCAACAAATCCAGCAAGCAACGATGATCTTGATCCGCGCCATGTACGTGAAAAAGCTGGGCTAACAGCTGCTGACATGGCGGAACTCATGGGTATGGGAGAATACGGTTATACGGCGTGGGAACGCGGCATTCGCCGTCCGGGTGGGCCTGCATTCCAACTGCTGAAAGTGCTGGCTGCAGCCCCTGAACATGTCTTGCTGCTCCTGAATGAAGCAAGAGCTCCTAAGTAGGCCTCAATGGCCTGTTTGCAGTTTTTCCAACGCGATCACAATTTCGCCTTGTCACGCTCGCTGAGCGCAGATAAACCCGCCCACGGAGACGTGGCCGAGTGGTCGAAGGCGCTCCCCTGCTAAGGGAGTAGGCCCGGAAGGGTCTCGAGGGTTCGAATCCCTTCGTCTCCGCCACCCACCATTTTCATTCAGTTCTGTTGGCACTCATTCAACCCCTTACGGGGCTGTTTTTATTGATCTATCTGCATTCATTGTTGCTTTTCATTTCTCTTCGATTAGACTCGTTTCTATTCATTGCGTGGTAGAAATCGTGGTATAATCATGGCTGCACTTAGCGGGAAGCTGACAAAGAATTTGGTCCGAACCCTCGGTTCCGGTCGCCACGGCGACGGGAGCGGTTTGTACCTCGTGGTCGATCCATCTGGCGCAAGACGCTGGATTGTGCGTGTCACAGTGAAGGGCCAACGCAACCGCGAAGGCAAACCCCTGCGAACTGACTTTGGACTTGGTGGCGCTGACGTCGTGACATTGAACGAAGCACGTGACCGCGCGTTGGAATACCGAAGGTTGGCAAAACGAGGGATTAACCCGCGCTACAATGGGCGGCAGGAAATCCCCTGCTTCGAAGATATCGCCCGACAGGTCCACATTGAGCGCCTCCCGACTTGGAAGAACCCCAAGCACGGCCAGCAGTGGATCAACACGCTTGCCGAATACGCCTTCCCAAAGATTGGGCGCCTACCGGTATCTGAAATTGGTCAACCAGAGGTCCTACAGGTGCTTCTTCCCGTATGGACGGAGAAGCACGAGACGGCCAAACGGCTCGCGCAGAGGATGAAGGCCGTTCTAGATGTCGCGAAGTCGAAGGGTTTCCGAGACGGTGAGAATCCTGTCACAACAATTCGCGATGCCCGAGTATTGCCGCAGGTGAAGCAGAAGGTGCAGCACCACCAAGCTATGCATTGGCATGACGTTCCGGCATTTTATGCGAAACTGGCGACTAAGGATGCGATGGCAGCCAAAGCGCTAATGTTCACCTGCCTAACCGCCAGCCGGACAAGCGAAGTGCTGCATGCCCGTTGGGAAGAGTTCGACTTTGATGAATTACTTTGGATTGTCCCAGCGGAACGGATGAAGGCAGATCACGAACATCGTGTGCCGTTGACACCAGAGATGGTGGTTATCCTGGAGCCGCTAAAAGGGCTTCGTTCAGAGGTGGTGTTTGAAGGGCAAAAGCGCCACCGACCGATGTCGAATAGAGGTCGGCTCAAGCGGGTCCACGCAAAGATTGCAAACACCCAAGTAGTTAACGATTCTGAGGTGTTTGACAGGAGGCGGGAGCGAGCAGATGTCGTCTTTACCCGATCAATATCGCGGGGCCCAGAGCCGTAATGCCCTTTGGATTGAAGCTTCAGTTAGAAGTCTTCAGCTTTGTTTACTGCGAGGCGACATCCATGAGCAAACGAGCCGACAAAGCGGAAATACTTACATTGCGTATTAGAGATCCAATTTTGGCTCAATAGATTGGCTGCATGATTTGACAACATCGGCTTGGCAGGGTGGCTTGGAATTTTTTGAGGCTCGCAAAATATCCCACATCGGATTAGTGTTTGTTCTCAGAAAATTTTGAGAAAACCAAAAATGAAATTAGACAGTTTGATCCACGATTTGAAGAACGTTAGTGGCATTCTTGACAGTACCCTCAAAGGACAAGTGGCTGCAAAAACGAAGGCACACGATGAGGCCCTGAAGCGCGCTATTGGATACACGGCTCAAATTCGAGAAATGGCTTCAGAGCTTGCCAGTCTTCGGCATCAGGAATTGGTCTCAGACTCGATTTTCATGAACCCGTTGAGCTTGGTTTGGGTCGATGATGATGTTGACGACTTTACACCATACATCGAAGCTATGCGGGACTATGGGATCGAAATTACACCAGTTTCAGGGGTCGCACATGCCTTGGAACACATCAAAGAGTACCAAACTGATGGCGCGTTAGTAGACCTGCAAATGCCCGGAGATGTAAGTGGCTTAGAGTTCATCGAGACGACTTCGGGGCAGGTTCCCTCGATTGTTGTCTCCGGATACCTTGGAAACTCCGAGCTTCAACGGCTGGCCATTGCTAAGGGTGCAGTCGGGATAATTGAGAAGGGTAACATCGGAAACCCTAAAGGGTTTGCGAAATTGGTGTTGGGCTTCTTTGCGCCAGAAAGACGGTTCAAGGTTCTTGAGCGAGAAATTGAGGTGAATCCTGATGGAATTCGCTTTAAAGTTGAAGCGGTTCAAGCTGCACTTGATCAAATTCCAGATGAGTTGCAATCGCAGATTATACCGCTTTTGGAGACCATATCTGAAGAGTTGGCACGAGAGCAACCGGACGTCAAACGCATCAGTGAGGCAGGATCTGCGGTGGGTAACATTGCTCAAGGAGCAGCGGGAAACCTTGCCGCAAATGGCATCCTACATCTGCTCGGTTCTTTGCTGTGATTGTCAACGGCTTGGCGTTTGTGTGTTTGTTCGCAAATGGATTGCATGGACAACAAGAGCCTATCCTACCCCTGCCATCTGTGGGGCGATGTCCGGATTGGTTCTTATCTTTAAGATAGCTCGACTTTGGTCTCAGCGTCATCCCAGTGTTTGTTGACTGCTTGAGTACGGGCACGACGCTCAATTGCCGTAAAGTTGATCGGTGTGAAATCCCAAACATCGACACCAACATTCACAGAATTGCGGCTGCCCCGCCAGTTATTGTGGACGTGGCCGAAGAGCTGAAGTGAACCACGTCTTGCATGGTTCCACGTGATCATTGGGTAGTGGCACAGAGTATTTCTTTGTTGCAGCTTACCATCGCGAACTTCGGTAAGATGGTTGATTGAGTCCCATGGCAACTCGAGTGTTGGTGCGAGATCGTGATTACCTACAATCAAGTGTTTCGAAGCTCCGGGCAGTTGCTGGAAAATTTGGTTCAAGTAAGCGGTGTTCTTTGCAGTCTCACCGAACGCAAAATCCCCTACGATCCAAAGTTCGTCATCAGCGCCGACAACTTTCCACATGTTTTCAAGCAGCGCCCCGTCCATATGGGATGCAGATTTATAAGGCCGTTTGCAGAAACGAATTATGTTTTCATGACCGAAGTGAGTATCGGCTGTGTACCAAATAGTCATGGTTCAAATTCCGAACCTCTTGCCTTCAGATCTCGGCAATACATGCCCAGTTTGAGGATCAATGATCTTGCCGGTGCTAATATACGATTGGCGAGCGCGTTGATTGATGTCCTCACTGCTTCCACGCAAGGGCCCTGGATCACTTGCCTGTTTTGCAACATTTCCTTGAACTCGAACTTCAAACATCGAACCATCCCATCTAATCGCCCAACCAAAATAGGACAAACGGGCATTGAGCAATGACAGTGCAATGTGGGTGCGCAGTCTAGACCTTAAACTGGATCCGCGATCAGCACTGATTTCAGTAACTCTAGTCTGGGCAGCTTTCTCCAAGAGTTGAAACTCAGCTGTGTCTTCAACGATTTTTCCATCTGTAAAAGTCTCAAACACAGTCTACCCACCCGAAAGGTACATCACAGGAGATATAACCCAAAATGGGATAATCCTCAAGTGGGATTATCCGAAATCCGGATTTGTTTGCCGGAGATCAATCATGGGAAGAACCCTTCGCAGCCCGGGCCATTTGGCCTTAATGGCGGCATTAAAGCAGGCAAGACGGGACGCTGAACTCACTCAGACCGAACTTGCTGACCGTTTGGAGCGCCCGCAATCATTCGTAGCAAAGTATGAAAACGGTGAACGCAAGATAGAGGTTGTTGAATTTGTCTATATTACTGAGGCGATAGGGATAAGCGGGAAGGAAGTTCTCGAGGCTGTGGCTCGGTCCGTTCATTTAGATAGAGACAAGTCTTCTAAGTCATTGTGATACTGGGCCGGTCTTGATTGGGTCAATCATTGACGCCAAAACTTTTTAATCTTCTTGACCTGGATGTGAACAGAAAAAACTGTATGCCTTGAACGTCGTGCGAGGACGATGGGGTAGGTGACGGTGAGTTCCAAAATTCATATTGTTGATTTGTTCTCCGGTCCTGGCGGGCTCGGAGAAGGTTTTTGCGCCTACACGGCTGGACAAGACTCCTTGAAATATCAACTTGCGGTTTCGATCGAGAAGGATGCGGCGGCACATAAAACCTTACGTTTGCGTGCATTCTTAAGGCATTTTGAGAAATTTCCGGATGAGTACTATGAGTTTTTGGCAGGGAATGGTGATTTTCCGTATTGGCCAAAATTGCACCCATCTGAGTGGAATGCTGCGGTCGATGAAACTTGGCACGCCGAGCTTGGGACTCCTGAGACAGCTGCGGCGCTGGCGGCAAGAATTCAAACAATTAAAAGAACATCTCAACAGCGAACACTACTGATCGGTGGCCCGCCTTTGCGACAGTCCCAAGCCGCTTCAATGCTACATATTATTTATAAAATATGGATGTTTTTGCCGTTCGCCCTGGTGGCAAGTTCAAAAGGCTTGTACCTTCCCTGATGTCGGAAATGGAAGCATCGAAGCGGCAGATGGACACTGATATTCACATCGTTGATTTGTTTTCCGGTCCAGGGGGGCTCGGAGAGGGGTTTTGCGCATCAACCGCGTCGGATAACGTTGGTCGATATAGGCTCGATGTATCAATCGAAAAGGAAGCCTCTGCTCACAGAACTTTGACGTTAAGAGCGTTTCTCCGAAAATTCGACGTATTTCCGGAGGAATACTACCGTTGGTTGGCGGGGGAAATCGTTGAGCCTGACTGGTTGAGATTGTACCCAGAGAAATGGGCGGCGGCTCATGAAGAAGCTTGGCACGCCGAGCTTGGAACGTCAGAAACTGCATCAAGGCTGTCCAAGAGAATTCGACAAATAAAGGCAGTCGCAGGCGACCGTACATTGTTGATTGGGGGTCCCCCCTGCCAAGCATACTCGTTGGTTGGACGATCTCGGAACGCTGGAATAAAGAACTACAAGCCAAGCAAAGATCAGCGCCATTTCCTTTATAAGGAATATTGTCGTGTGCTAAGTGAATTCTCGCCAAGCGTTTTCGTCATGGAAAATGTAAAGGGGATGTTGTCATCTTCAGTTTCAGGATTGGCGATATTTGAGACAGTTTTGAATGACTTGGAAGCTGCTGGCGATGGCTATGATCTTTTTGCACTCTCTGGTGCTGAACGACTGCTTGATAGGCCCGACCCCAAAGACTTTATACTGAAGGCTGACGATTTTGGTGTGCCTCAAGCCCGTCATCGAGTCATTATTGTTGGTGTAAAACGAGCCATTTCAGCGATTCTGCCACTGAAGAATCATCCTGTTTTGGCGAAGCTAAATCACCAATCAAGTGTGCGAGATGTGCTGGAAAGTATGCCGAAACTGCGAAGTGGTCTGAGTAAGGGTGATGATGATACCGCTTGGTATGACACCGTTGTTGAAGCAAGCAAAGACGTACGTGCTTGCCTTGCCGACTACACTGGCCACAACAAAAGGGGGTTCATCAAAGAACTAGATAGGGTCGATAATAGCATTCAGAAACGCAACAAAAAACGCTCTTCAAAATTTATGCCGGGTCTTCATGCCGATTGCGCTGTTGATCTGCAAAAATTCTTGGGTGACGAGAAACTGAAGGCTCTTTCTTGTAATGAAACGCGCGGGCACATGCCATCAGATTTAGCTAGGTATCTGTTTGCAAGTTGCTTTGCCTGCGCTGAACAGAAAAGCCCTAAAGCACCAGATTTCCCCGAAGATTTGGCACCGAAGCATGCGAACTGGCAAAGTGGCAAGTTTAGTGATCGCTTTCGCGTCCAACGGTGGGATTTTCCTGCAACAACAGTAACAAGTCATATTTCAAAGGATGGGCACTATTATATTCATCCAGATGCGGCTCAATGTCGAAGCTTGACTGTTCGCGAAGCGGCGCGGCTTCAGACCTTTCCAGATAACTACCATTTTTTAGGTAACCGCACGGAGCAATTTGTGCAGGTTGGGAATGCAGTTCCACCGTATTTGGCCAAGCAGATAGCGAGTGCACTTGATCCCATATTTAAGTACATTGGTGGCTTGGAGACATTGCCACAACAGGATGGTTGAGAACGCTACGGAGTATTGAAAATTGGAACTTTTGATTTGTGATAACGAAGGACTGCCACTTGACGCTGCTATCGAAATCGAAGCCAATTCGGTCGTCTTGCAGAGCCGAGGAGGTACTAAAGGTTCTCCTAGTGCGAGCAATACAGACTACTCGGATGGTTTAAGGTTTCTGTTGGAGAGATTCGGTCAAATGCGTAGCTACTTCGTTGAGGCGTTCGTTGATAGCAGCCGCGTCCAGAAGCTGCCAGTGGACGAGAGAATGGTCCTAACCCAGGACGATATGCACAAACCTTCGAAGGAGCTTTTCACCTTAGTAAGTAAACGGATGCAAAGTGTTGGCAAGCCGTCGAACTTAAAACGGCACACTGGTAACGCAAACAAGCGCGTACGCTTCTGTTTTTCGGGCTTATCAATTGAGGAGCTAGAAAGGGTTTCGCAAGGAATTTCAAAGGCCTCTGCGAGTGGCGAAAATCAAGAGCTTTCCTCCGCTGACATGTTCTGGACTGAAGGCAGCGTAAAGCTTGTTACACATCTGAAGCGGGAACGTGGCAAAGGTTTGAGCGAGGCTAAGAAAACAGCGTTTATCCGTGAAAATGGAAAGCTATTTTGCGAACGCTGTGATCTTGATCCTGTAGTCTTTTACGGTGATCGAGCAGCCCAATCTTGCATTGAGGTCCACCACAAAGCGACAATGGTTTCAGACATGGTAGCAGGGCATGTGACACGACTAGAGGATTTGCAGTGTCTGTGTGCAAACTGTCATCGATATGTTCACATAGCACTCAAGAAAGCGAACCGGCAAACGAGCACTTAGTCCATATCGATCTTAGAATGGTGAAATCCTGCGGCTTTGATTTTTTTGAGAGCACGTAGTGCGATGGCACTTTGTTTTTCGCTTGGAAGTTTCGCCGGAATTGCAGCGCAGGTTTCGAAAACGCCAATTTCCATAGGAGAAAGCAAGCGGTTTTCCCTAGCCCAGCTTCGCGCGGCGGCCCAAAAAGCAGCGCCTAGCTCGAAGACTTCTTTTTGTTCTTCGACACTTTTTGAAAGATCGTTATCCGCTCTCTCTTCCCGAACTACAGATTCGGCGACGCTAGGTTTTATCAAGATGTCTTGTAATGCTTCTTCGTAAACTACCACACGCTCACTTAAGTTGGACCAACATGCCTGCTTTTTGGCCCATTCGCCCATATTCTTAACCCCCTCTGGCGGTGAGGTGATTACATCTTGAGCTTCTGCAGTTGCTGTGAGTAGTGCGTCTTCTAGCTCGCTAGGTACATGTTGTCGGCGCCAGACAAGGTCTAGGTCGATCAGCCGGTCTTTCTCTTTCGCGTCATGGACAACTTTGGCTATCCCATAAGTTACAATGTTTGCGCGGTAGCCTCCCTCGTACCAGATTGCTGCCGATACGAGTTTTTCAACTCTTTTAAAAATAATGGTTTTTGCGACCAAGCGTCGAAACCATGTGCCATCAAACTCGCGTCCTTCTTTGCCCCAACGCTCACTTATTGACTTAGCAAATGCTCCGAAGTTCTTTTGAGCCCCTAGACTTACGGTATGTGGCAGGCAGGCCCATGAGTTCTCAAATTTGGCAAGATCAGTCTTGGTGAAAAACTGTGATCTAGGGTATTCAGTATCGAATTTCTTTCGTTCGGCTTGTGTACGACGGCCTCTCTGGTCCGCGTACTGTCCTCTCGCGCGTTCGTAAAACCACTTTGTTTCACGGTAGCCATCTTGCCCGGATGGGGCCAAAATCTTCCTCGACAACTCTTCCATTCGAACATGGAAAGGGGTGTTTGCAGAGAAGTCAGCCGCGTTCACAGTATTCTGGCTGTTGGCGTATTCAGAAATCTTCGGCACAACGACACTTGCCTCTGAATGTGGTACGATGCTCAACTTCATTTGTACGAAAACGTCACTAAGGTTTTCTGGTGATGTCTTCAACGCAGCGTGCACGGAGGCCGTGGTTTGACCGCCATTCACAATCTGGAGGTTGTCTGCTTTTGAGATCGTTTGTCCGGTCTTGTTGTCAAGCAATTCAACGCTGTCGGCGGTTGCACTTATCCCATTGTTATAAGACAGAAACATGTGAGGTTCGTCTCTAATCGTGTTACGAATGCCTTGGTTCACCTTCCCCCTTGCTTGAAGAAAGCTTCTAACGTTTGATTCAAGCAGTCGTGGCCCCCACTTGTCGTATATACGGGCAAGTTGGAGCCCTGGTATTACAGCGATGTAGCTTTCGAGTGAGCTTGTACCGCCGAACGCACGCAAAACCGGGACGCCTCCTCCGAAGTCGTTTTCAAAATCTATAACAAGATTTTCTCGGGCCTGACCTTGCTCGACAAACCGTTTGATGCGTTTGAGGTCCCAAACGTTAAAGGTTACTGGTTTCCCATCTATCGCACCGGCCGGGATTGCGTCTGCTTTCGCTCGGAAGTCAGCATTCGAGACTACAATCAACTTAATTTTCTCAGTTTTCTTCCAAGTGGAGGAAATAAGGTCGGCAACGCCAAAACCTGAGCTAGTCTCTTCTAGGCTAGACATAAACTTAGGGTCTCTACAGGTGCGCAGAAATTCGGACATGCGTTTGAAGAGCTTTTTGACGTCAGTTGATTGAATGGTCCTTAGTTCTGATGATAACTCAAAGTCGCAAATTATCAGGCTTAAGATATTGTCAGCGTCCCTCGGATTCCCACCGTAACCATCAAACTGCAATCGTGTGTTGCCAATCCGGCCTTCATAATAGGCTCGATTTGCGCTGCTAATTTCACCTGCTTCAGTAAGTATGTCACCAACTTGCTCAAAGAATGCTTCTATGGTGATCACACCAAGCGCGTCTGCATCGCCTTGGACATCCGCAATGAGTTGCTGATGAAACTCCTCCAACTCTATCATTGGTTACCATCAGCGGTAATGGATGTGAGCAAATCAATATCCAGCTCAAACGGCTTACAATCTTCAAGCGCGATGGTGTATCGAACGCGACCAACCCCTCCAAGAAGTGGCGGAACTATTCTAGGGAAGCCTTCTTCGACGCGAAAGTCGACTGTTTGTCCTAGAACCCATCGCCTGTCGTCATACGTCTGTGTCTCTTCATATCCAGTTGCAAGTAGAGTTGCCTCCCAGATATCGGTCGCAACCGGATCGTTTCCGATTAACCTTTTTGTTTCGCTAACATGAGCATGTAGGTCCATTCCCAATGGCTTTATTGCAGTATCGACATCCATCACCCTCAGAAAAATCTTGGTGTTGGCAACATCTGCAAGTTGGTCCTCTGAAGAAATTTGAACATGCGGCTTCGCAGCGCCACGTCGTGCTTTGATTTCGATACATGCTTCTGGAAGTTCAAAGTCCTTTGCAGAGCCTAACGGTCCTCTCCACGCTTCAACGGCACCGCATGGACCCAATTTACCTATCAATTGGCGCAGAAAATCTAACTCGCCTACGAGGCCACGCTGCTCTTCCGTTGAAAGGCGTTTTGGGGAGCCGCCCTTTAGGAGAAAGTGCCACCTTCCAGTTCTTTGGATTGCGTTGCTAAGGGCGGCATCAGACGAAGTTGCCCGCTCGCCAGCGGCATAAACGTCCCGGCACAACGTCTCGAAAATCTCTATTTGCGATCGATCATGTAAACCGAGAACCAATGCTTGTCGGTCTCCTCTCAACCTGTAGCTAATGTCCAAGTTCTTGAGTTGAGGTAACTTCCCTATTTCGGTTTGACCATGATGCAACGTTAACATCATCCCCGGGGCCTGATTTTCAAGGATAACCCAGAAAAACTCGAATTTTGAGCCTCGATCTACACGTCGAGCTTCTCCCAACGCGAGGCCTTTCCAAGGATCAATCAACATCTATCACGTCCTCGTCTTCATCGTCGTCACCGAACAGCTCTCTCAGTTTTGTCGTGTTGACAACATATGACACACCTTCATCAGGAAGCTTTGAGACAGGCAAACTTAAGCTCCATGCCACAAGCGGTTGAGCTGGTATCAAGCTGACACCCTTAGCATCTTCTTCGCCATCAGCAGATTTTGGTTGAACAAGGTGAATGATCAAGAGTGGGTTGTCGCGAACTGATCTGTAGATCCGATCAGGATAGTTAAAGCTGTCATTGATCGATTTATTTTCTTGATCCCGATAAAAAGCCTCTGCATTTTTTGCCTTCTCTGGATCAACACCGGTTTTTTCGATGCCTCTCGACGAAACTCGCATTCGATTGCCACTAAAAGATAGAAACTTGTGAGGCAGATCTTTCAGGTTCACATATCTGCTAGTGGGATGGACCACCCAGCCAAGTGAACTATCCGGACGGTCACCTTTTTCTTTGCCTGCTACCAGGACGTCCCAGCTCTTCAGCTCACTATTCTGTCGAGGGCGAATATAGTTTCGGATTGGACCCGTCGCAGTTGTGATGCTTTCTTCGGCGTTACGCCATCCAGCCAGAAAGAAGTCTACAAATTCAACAGGAACCCCTCGGACGAGATGCCCGCCTGGGACCTTTTGGGAATGTTCTTGTTTGAACCCTAAGGTTCCTAAGCTCTCAATCAGTTTCTTCGCAACAGCTGCATTTGCGTCGATGATCTCAGGTCGGATACTGACTTTTGCAGTTTCAACAAACTTGTTGGATAAACCAACGAGTGACGTCACTTCTGTCCCAGAACCCATTTTATTCCGTGCTGTAATGAGGAGAGATGAAGGATGACTTCGAACAGCTAAACCAAACATTTTGGGCGTTGCCCGAGCTTTTTCCATTAGTTTAAGCTCGTTGTGTAATTCATCGGTGGCTGTCGCTATGAACGAGTACCAATCAATGGCTTCCTTTGGCATCCAAATCCGACAAAGGTCTTCAAAACCGTTACGGTATCCGAACCATCGCCCCATTTGCATGAGAGTGTCATACATCATTGTGTTTCGCAGGAACCAGGTGACCGTGAGACCTTCAAGGGTCAGGCCACGTGACAACGAAAAGCCTCCGACAGCGATGACCGTTTGCCCTTTTTCGCCAGAGTTTGCGTAATCTAAGTCATTAGCTCTGCTGTTTACCTCGACCACTTTAGCGGCCGAGATTGCGTCCAAAAGTGCTAGTTGTATCTTTGGCCAGTCGGGTTCGCTGGTTTTGTATTCGATTGACCAAACTTCATGTAGCGCGGCAAGTTCAGGATCATTTAGGCCGCTTTGTCCCAAGGATGCGTTTACACGAACTGCATCTTGGATTCTCTCTAGGGCATCATGCAAGCGGTTGCGAAGAATACCTTGAACACGAGTAAAGCGGCTTGCATTCACCAACATCGAGCAATGACTGCCTTCTTGCCCCCGAAGATTGCGAATTGTTCGCGACAGAAGGAAGGTGCGGAGCGCGGTCAGCAAAGACTGAGGTAAGTCATGAATTTCATGATCGATCTTATGCTTTATCGGTAGGATATCCTCATTATCAAAACCATGTATGTACCGCAGCCAAGTAGGTTCTCCTTCATCTGGGAGGCCATCAACAAAGATTTTTTTTGCACCAAAATAGTTACTTGGAGCGTCCAAACCTATGATGAAATCTCTAGGGAACAGATCCTCCTTGAACATCTCGTCGTTTTGATCTGGATCGACAAAAATGTTGGCGAATGGTGTCGCTGTGTAGCCTACATAACAACTCCGATGAAACATTTTGAGCAGATCGCGAATCTGGCCATTGATCGTTGTAATCATTTCCTTTTTGTACTTGGTATTTATTGAAGCGTTGTCTGCTTCATCATCTATCAAGAGCATAGGTTGGTCGATCATTTCACGATCACCGCGCGCGCTATTTTCTTTGAGCCAGTCCAAAAGGTTGCTTAAGGTCCTGTAGTTTTTCTTGATCACTAAGACGACAGGGACCCGATAGGAGTCGATTTCACTAGTGTTTGTCGAAGCGGTCTCTTTATTAAAGTCGCGGATAGTGTTGGTCAGGCTTACGGGGGTGTTTCCGGGGGCAAATTTCCCTACGCCAACGAAGCCAGCTTTGCTTTTGTCTTTGGCCATTAGCCGACCAGTGTCTCGACCAATGAATCCTTCGTCGATCCGTTGCTGTGTTTGGTTTCTTAAATTATTGTGAATTCCCGCAATAACTATAATCAAGCGATAGCCAGCATCAGCAGCTTTTGCGATCAAACCCGCGTAGTTTGCGGTCTTGCCACTCTGAACATGACCAACAACCATCCCGCGTCGATCCCACTGGGAATGAGCGTTTGGGTTTCCCAAGCGGCCCAATATCGTATCAGTTACGCTGTCTAGGGAGATAACCACATCTTTCGGCAATCCATCTCTCAGCAGCAGTTTTTTGTACCTCGTCCAATAAAATGGGTCGATTGATGCCTTTGCGTCGTCAAGCCAAGGCTCAAATTCGTCACTGTCAACAACAGCACCTAGTCCGGCTCGAATACCATCTTTTTCCTCGATCAATTTCGCAAGATCCTCACACTCCTCGTCGGACACGGAGCCACCCAATGGGCCCTTTAGTCCTAAAATGAGCGCTCTTAGATCTTCGCTTGTTTTACGAGGTTGGTCGAAAAGCGCTTGTTCCACAACGCTCTGTAGGTTGGTCAGATCAGGGTTTGTCATGTTTGCGCCTCTAGCAGTTCATCGATGAGTTTTGATGCGGCGGTCCAGTTTTTACGAAAGAAATCATGTGAGTTCATGATGTCTCTGACCTTCTCATGTTTTACGCCGCTTTCAAGAAGGCGTGTCACAACTGCTGAGACCATTTGTTGGACTTGAGGTTGATCCGCTAAATCAGGGACTACGGCCTCTGCATCTCCAAGCATTTGGGCATGGAGCGCTTCTATAGGTAATCCCGAACCAACAACCCGAATGCAATTCTCAAACCCAGCACGAAGGTCACTTGGTAGCTGATCTACGAATTCTGCAAACACTGGGTGAGCTAAGTTCGGTCGAAAAACAACATCGCCATCTGATTGAATTCGATTCCAAATGGGAAACCTTTCGTCGTCGACCAGTCGTCGACCTCGACTCTGGTAAGTACGTTTTGAAGTCCCCACTAGCCGTTCGACGATCAACTTCAGACGCGTCCGCACAGCTAGAGGAAGTTGCGCAGATGCTTTCTTCACGTCAATCTTCCAATCGGAGTCCATAGTGTTTGGAATATCGACACGTATTCGGCAGAGCTTTGTGAGTTCTCGTTGTTTTGCCAAACCAAGCCAACCGCCTGCGATAATCAGCCGCCCTTCGCGGTAAATGTAGAGACCTTGGGATCTCAGATGGCCTTCTGGACCGCCGATCTCGTCCCATTCTTGTTTTGACATCATATTATGATGTGGGAGTGTGAAGCTCTGAATTCGTACTCCACCCTCGCTCAGAATAATCTCTTCGCTTCGGTCCGGCTGGCATGCTGAATTTTTGCTGGCAAATGGATCAATTGGCTCCAGCCTGCGACCATTTAGGGTAAGGACTATCTTGGGGGATGGGCCCTCTAG
This sequence comes from Lentibacter sp., assembly GCA_016744435.1. GTDB lineage: Bacteria > Pseudomonadota > Alphaproteobacteria > Rhodobacterales > Rhodobacteraceae > Lentibacter. The sequence goes on from JADGEJ010000005.1 coordinate 28,505, forward strand.
GTAGCGATGAAAGACTAGACACAAATGGCGCTCAGCGGCTGAAATTTCCCTGTTCATATGCTGTGATGTCTGAACATTGTTACCCGCGGTATTGCCCATGAGCCTATCCAGCTTTCGCCAAAGAACTACGGTTCCGCTCTTGGGTAGAGCATCAAAAGCTTCAAATTGCTCTGCTTTATCATGCAGCTCAAGCGCCCAAGACTTTCTTCTCTTAACTTCATCAAGATCCCAAGAAGCACAGGCTACAACCCCGCTTTTGCGTGTTGTTACGGTTAGATTGCGACATTGAGAAAAACTAGCGCTCTTGAGGCCAAGACCAAAACGCCCCAAGTCCATTTTGGATCGTTGATCACTTGGACTTTTTGAACCTAGCCTCATGGCTTCGATTAGTTCAACCTCTGTCATACCTGTGCCGTCATCACTTACAGCAATCCAAGGTTGATCGGAGCTTGTTTCTGCTAAAAGCGAAATTTCGGTCGCCCCAGCTGAAATCGAATTGTCGATCACATCGGCTAGCGCGGTTTCTAAAGTATACCCAAAGTCTCGATGGCCCTCGATCAGCGAGGCAGCGTGTGGGGAAGCGTCAACTATCCTTGCTTCGAACGAACTGCTCACCAATTACTCCAAATTATTGAGTTCAATGGATTTAATTTGCACTGAAAGCAAGCGAACGACAACCCTCATAGTTGTACTCTACTGAAAGCAAACTTCGATCTATTGCCGGCAAACGTGACTGCCTTATGAGCTCATTCTCAATTTTGAGGACTCTATGATGGGAGGGTAACCGCTTGTACTTCAAACCCACCACCATCACCGTTTTCGTCCATATAAAACGTTACACTCCATTGATCCGAAGCATCATTCAATGTGACGATATCATAACACATTGGTGTGTTCTCGACGCCTGTTGTTGAGCCACATCCAACGATAAGGGTCTCGTCACCTAATTTGGATTGTCGAGGAAAGTGTTTGTGTCCATGTAAGATCAGCGTGATTTTTTGCTTCAAGCACCACTTGTTGAAATCATCTGCATTTTCGAATTCGACAAATTTGTCGGGTTGAAAGATCCGCTGAAGCAATCGCTGGTACCCGGTTTCGGGCTCCGGTTCATTCTCGAATGGCAATGGGTGATGATGGACCAGTGCAATCTTAGTGTAACCTGCAACACCACCGTCTTTCGATACAGCTTCATTGTAGGCTGCTGCCATCTCCAACCTTTGTTGCGGTGAGACATTACCTCTCGCGAAGTTGCCACTTTCGCATGAGTTGAAACAAAAGAAAGCAGTTTTGAGATCGTGGTCTACTTCAAATGGCTTCCAAAGGTTGGCTACGTGCTTGAAGTTTTCGCTTAGCGACCCCATCCGGTTAACGGCCAATGCGCCTTGGAACGTGCTTGCTATTTGAGGGCATCACGCCCCAAGGCGCGAAACCAACTGGCCGACTTTTGCTCCGCCTCAGTGGCAGGTTTTTACGCCGCCGTTGACACTGAACGAAAGGGCATGGCAAAACTGTCACCAACTGGCGTGAACAACTACTTACGATGGCTGCTTACCTTCCTGGGTTGGTGTCACCGCAAAGGTAAGATGGTTAAGATGCCAACCGCCTATGCTGAGATCAAAATCGCCGATCCCGTGCGTAAGCAGGACAAACGGGCTGCGTTCTCCAACGATCAGTTGAATGTGATTTTCCGCAGTCGGGTCTATCGAGACCAAGAGCGGGACAGCAGTATGTTCTGGGTACCACTGATTGCACTCTGGAATGGCATGAGGTCGAACGAGATTTGCCAGTTGGATGTTGCAGACATCAAACTGGAGGAGAACGTCTGGGGTTTTGATATCACCCATATCAGCGCCACGGGCAGTAACGACAAATCCGTGAAGACGGGGAGTTCAATTCGCTTTGTTCCAATGCATCCACGCCTCATTGACTTTGGCTTACTGGATTTCCACAGTGCGCGACCGAAAACTGCCAAGTTGTTCGGTGACATCACCCGTGGGTCGGACGGGTATTACTCAACCAACTTCAGTAAGAAAGTGAACCGATACCTCAAGGAAATAGGCGTTCATGGGCCTAAGCTTAAATTCCACTCTTTCCGTCACACCTTCCGCGATGCCTTGCGGAAAGGTCGTGTTGACACTGAGATGGGCAAAGCACTGGGCGGCTGGACAGGACGAAAGGTCGATACTTTTGACGACTATGGAAATGGGTATGAAGTCAACGATCTCAAGGACGAGATCACCAGGGTGGATTAACTATAGCAAAGACCATGATTTCGTTTTGGTCTACCGCAAGCCGAAATTTGAATTTCATGGGACCGATAAGAACCGCAACGACTACAGTAATGCTGACAACGACGAACGCGGTGATTGGACTGATGATCCACTTCAGCAACCAAAGACCTTTAAGCAACGTGGGAACGCTGTTTATTTCATTCACGACCCAGAGACGGACATCTATTACCCACCTAATCCGAACCGCGTTTGGTCCGTCGGTCAGCGCGGTGACAAAGGTCTTTCCGAGAGACCATGGGAAGACTTGGCTGATGACAAGCTTTTGGTCTTCAAGAAGAAGGGACAGTTCGTTCGTTATGATACTAAAGCGGAATTACTGGCAGCTATCGACGACAAAACAGCCCACAAATTCGCTCGTGCTGATTTACCCAACCTTGATGACTGGGTTGGAAAAAAGATCGGCCTCGGTAGCGTCAGGATTAAGAAGTTCCTGAAAGATCGAACGGACAACCCTAACCCACTTTCAAGTCTGCTTGACGGTATTACAACTGATGAGTCGATTTCAATAGAAGTCGGAAAGACTACGGAAGGAACCCGTGAGATACGTGCAATTTTTAGTGAAAGTGCCTTTGATTACCCCAAACCAGTGTCTCTCATCCGCGAACTTGTCCGTCAGTCCACGTCGCCAAACGATCTGGTTCTCGACTTCTTTGCAGGCTCCGCCACGACTGCCCAAGCTGTGATGGAACTCAATTCTGAAGATGGCGGGGATCGTCGCTTCATCATGGTATCGTCGAGCGAAGCCACCGATGACGACCCCGACAAGAACATCTGTCGTGATGTCACTGCGGAACGTGTGCGGCGTCTGAATGCATCCGATGACAAGAAATACGCTGACCTTGCTGCGGGCTTTGTCCGATCTTCATCAACTCTCCCTCTCAATACTCATGGACCTGATAACGGTTTCATTGATTCGATACGATAGGGGTTAATGAGAATTTTGAAGTGTGGTTTTTAACGGCAACAGGATACAGGTTGGGCGCGGGTTTTGAGAACTCACGAAACGACCGTTTTGGAGAACCCGTGGCGCTTGGCCAGTCTTCCGTGGCTTCAATCGGCAAGGTCTTTCTGGAAGCTATCGGTCCAACCAGGCGAAAGAAGCTCGAATGCACTTTGCTCTCTTCCGTCCAACCCAATCAACTCAGGACTATTCTTTATCGATTGTTCTGCTTGGCGGTACAGATCAGTAACCTCACCGTAACAACCACGCGGAAACGCTGCAGCGACAGCGGATACAGTAACATCGCACCGAGTTGTCGAAAAGAAGCCAGCATTGTCAAAACAAGAAGCGTTTTGAGTCGCGGAAGCCGCGCCAAAAATTATCTGATCTAGGGCGGGAAGTTCGGGCAGAGGAGCAAACTGTATATCTCCGTCAAGTCTATCATGCGTTCCCTCTGAAGCTATCATCATCGAAGGTGTGAAAATAAAGTTCTCTAGACCAGGATCGAGATTCAACTCGACACTTGCATATGACTTTGTTCCTCGGTCCGCAGCATTCTCTGTGTCCGTCAAGGTAATCGGTTGACACTCAGAACTAAAAGAAAAGTCCTGTGCGGAAAGCTTGGAGGCAAGCGTCATCAACAATACTGATATTAGTATCCTCACCGTTTTTCTCCCTACATACGATCGATTTGTACTTGCAGCATTTGGCTTTGAGATTTGTAGGGTGGGCCGACCTGGCCCACCCCGTTTTTGCGAGTCGTTTCGGAGGATGGGTGTCCGAATTACCATCTTTTCCGCTTAGAAACGGATGTTAATGCAGATGTGAATGTCAATCCAGCCGACATCGGCATCAATAGGGAGTGGCTTCAACGAGATGTGGGCAGGCGCAAAGACAAATACATTCTGTGCCGTGTGGCCAGTAACCTCATCGTCGACAACAACCTCAAAGGAGTCTGGAACAGTGATACCAGCGTTCTGAAGGCGCACAGAGATGTAGTCGGTCGGGTTAGCTGCAAACTGCTGAAGGGCGTCTTCCGATGCGTCATTGCGCAAGAAATCGGCAATTACAGCAATTGCTGGGCCAAATGGCGAACCAAAGCTATCGTCATCACGTGTGCAGGCTCCAACATAGACCCATTCATCACCACGGCATTGCAGCAGGGAGCCAGCGGAACAGATTTCAGCACCGCTGCTGTAGTCCTTGCCTTCGAATGCGCAACCACAATCGTCATCTGTAGTTGCAACGGCTGCTGTAGTAGCAGTAGAAGTATTAGGTGTTAGTTTCATGAGATCATTCCTTATATTGACTCATTTTTCTGATCGGCGGCGACTGAGTGTTCGAGGTTCAAGTCGCCGCCACTAAATCAGAAGAGCGTATCTTGGTCCTTTGCAGAACCACTCCCTGACGCTTCGATCAAAGCATTCGTTTTTTGGCTTGTGAAGTGCATTTTAAGGTTCTGGAAAAGCTTAATAAAACCTGGCTTCCAAAAGTTTCCATTGGCTAGATTTGGAAGTTGCAATAGGTTCCATCCACTGAGGTTGGCAGGGGGCCATTTAAGCATGTCGGGCAAACCATATTTGCACAGTGATAATGTTGTAAGAATTTGGAACAAACGGAATGGCATTCCGATTGATGCCAAAATCCGCGAAGCGGAGTTGTTTCGATTTTTGGAAGAATTTATGAAATCGGAAGCAAACACTAGCGGGCATCGCTTTGGAAAAGCGTCCTTAAACAATTATATGCTTGGAAATAGCCCGATTTCTGCAAGTTCCGCGGCCCTGATTCGGGCAGCATTGGATTGCGGAGATGTCGAGATTACTTATATCCGACGTGACGATTTGAGAGCGACATCATTGGAAACGGATGCCCGCGACATTTCAGGAGCGGAAGCGCCTTCAATTAGTTCCGATGGCATTGATGGGAACGTGATCGCCAACAGTCCAAATTCCCAACACGTGAAAAGAGCCAATGGTCTTGATGAGCAGCCACCAGCTTCTTTGCTGACAGGTGAAACCTTTGTACTCGCAGATCGGGTTGAACTTGATCTCAACGGTAGCGGTGCATTCTATAAGCCGTTCGCAGTCTTCGTTGCTTCTGGTTTCTTCGCGGCTCTGTTTGTGTTGTGGCCACTTGGTAATCTGAACGACATATTTAATCCATTCATGGACAGTGAAGGTCGTGCAGTTGGTGTGGGCGGCAAAGTAATGCTGGTCAATTATTCGTCGGCCTACTTCGCCTCAGGAACGGTCGCGGCAGTCCTGGCAATCCTGCTCCTGAAACGTGTTCCACCAGCGCCATTTCAGACCTTCACGCTGAGCATGGTTCTGGTGTCAGTGTTATGGGCGATATTCGTTTTCTTGCAAGATGCACTCAAGGAAGGTTGGGAGTTTTCTGGAAGTTCAAAGTCGTTTTTTGAAGAGATAATCACAGTTGGCTTCATGGGCGCGATAGCACAGCTAGTTTTTGTGGTTTTGTTGAAGGTTAAGTTCGAAGTAAAATTGAAAGTAATGCACGTGGCCATCGCCATGCTGTCCCTGTGTGTCATATTAGTCTTGATCGACACGGGCGTTCTTTCAAAATTGCAGAACCTGTAATCCGTAAGTGCTGCGGTATCGAGAACTTTTCAACGACCGTTTGTGAGAATGCTAGATTTCAGTTGGGATGTCGTGTTCGGGAGTAAAAGCTGAACAACATCGTGGGTTCTTGTTTTAGTTGCAGAAATTGCGATCAGTCGCTTATATGCATTGATATGGAATGGTTCGCATCTTTGTTTTCGGAAGAGTTTGTAGTTTGGGTTCAATCGCAGACATGGCTGTTCCCGTTGATGATTGGTATCCTTGGATCAGTAATCGCTGTCCCAATCTGGCGCGTAATTCAGATTGGCTTTGCAACCATCTTTTCCAAAGTTCTGATATTACAAAACGCGATCTCCAGAACAGGGGTGTACGATTGTGACTATTACATACCATGGAAGCCCGAAGACCCACCGATCAAAGAGCGAATATTTCTGACTCGTTTGGGCGCACTTGAAGCCAACGCCTATCGCGGATTTGTGATTGAATGCGAAGACGAAAAATTTCGAAGCCCTGACGGTGGTAAGCCACAACTTAGGGCGGTTGGAAAGTTCTATGGCGACCGAAGTTTTGTTGGGCATTGGTATCACCCCTTACAAAACAGACGAGAGGTAGGGTCCTTTAATCTAGAGGACGTTAAGCAGGATGGTTCACTGAGGGGCGAGTGGACTGGTCGTAGCAACACATATAGTCGTGTTCTGTCAGGAACGTGGGTTTGGACGAAGGTAGAGGATGCGAACTACGGCCTCTTCGACCTCTACAAGGACCGATATAGAAAGCGCAAAAGCAAGTGACTATCAATCAAACCCCGATCACGGATCAACTGGAAGAGTTCCTCATTGCAATAGGGCCGACCAACAATGACCATATCGGTTACGTGTTCGCGTCAGCCTTCGCGTTTGATGAACCGTTCCAGCAAGTGTCAAAGCTGCAAGCTTTAACGCTCAAGCACTATATCTTAGCGAACAACGTCAAAAGCGTTTTAGAAGTTGGGACTTTCGTAGGTTTTAGTGCGTTCTCAATGGCATCTGGACTGAGTGGGAACAGAAGTAAGATTACCTCTCTGGAGGTCAATGAGGGTTTTCATAAGCAAGCTCTGCAAAACCAAAATGAATATAGAGCAACAGGTGCTGAGTGTGACGGTATAATCGAACGGATTAACTTTATTTGCACAGATGCTTACCCTCATATCACCGAAAAAACGGATGAGTATTCGAAGTATGACATGGTTTTTCTGGACGGAGATAAGGAAAACTACAGCCTATATGTCCAGTGGTTCATTGATAATGCTAAGTCAGGCGCACATCTCTTGATAGATAACATACTTTTCAAAGGGAGCATTTTGGGAGATGGAAAATATGCCAAAGGCATCAAGAGGGCCATTGAAACTGTAAAGTCCAGTCAGCAACTGGTTCACTATGTCGTTCCTGTTGGTGATTGCATGTTGGTCGTAAGGAAGAAGTAACCGAAATGATTGTTACAATCGATGGTGCATCTGGGATTGGTAAGACTACCACAGCCAAACTTCTGTGTCGTGAATTGGGATTTACTCATCTGGTTGGTGGAACCTTCTTTCGGTCCTTGACCTTTCGTTGCTTGAAAGAGGGCGTATCACGGACCGATGACGTGCTGGATATTGCCAGAGAGATATCGCCGACAATTAATACAACTGACGGGCAGTCAGAGATTTTCTTGGATGGTGTCAATGTAACAGATCAACTCTGGACCAATACAGTCAACGATAATGTTCCAGAGATTGCCAACATACCTGAGATACGAGTTATTCGAACCAACTGGTTACGGAACTTTGCTAAGAAGCATGAGAGCATCATAGCTGATGGGCGAACTCTGGGAACCGAAGTCTTCCCCCAAGCGGATCACAAATTCTATTTGATCTGCGACCTACTAAAACGAACAGAACATCTGAGTGATCAGCTTCATGTTGCTTCTAATCTTGCTGAAGAGATTTCAAAAAACTCTGAGCGCGATGCAAAAGATAAGCTGTCAAAAGTCGATAAGTTTAGAGTTGCGGAAGACGCACATGTTCTTGACGTTACTCAGCTAAGTCCCGTCGAAGTTCTGACGAAGATTGTCGATGTTATGAGTGGAGAACAACATCGCTTGTGAGTCTAGGTCTCACACTTTGAGAACGACTGACATTCGCTTTCGTTAGTGGCGAACTCCCGTCACTAACGAACGCTTGACTGAATTTTCCGTTGGCCTCGAAATCGAACGTTTTTGATTGAAGGTCGACACAACTCGTTCCACGAGCAGGAACTTGAACTAGGCCATGTGAAGCAAGTTAAAAAATCCTATGCAGTATTGCCTTTGCAAACCGTTTTATTATTCCCGTGAAACTCAGCCCATACGCAGTCAGAATTGCCAGTGCTAGGTTCAGCAGAGTCAAAAGCTTTGCTTCAGCAGTAGTATATCCCAATAGAAAGCTAAAAATTGGCCACAGAAGTGCAATTGTTCCAACGTAAGCGATCACCGTCGTGACCTTCTCGATTTTAGCCGTAGAGGAATCGGCCTTTACTTGAAGTCTTTGCATTTCCTCCTTGGCCTCGGTGAGTTGGGCAGCAATCTCCCTTACCTCAGTACTGTCTGAGGTCGATGACGCTGTTTGTAGCTCCAGTTCTAGTTCTTCTATCCGCTTTAAGTCTTCAGGATTAGACTTGCCCGCAGAACTCCTTAGAATCCTTCCAACCTCCGCAATTATCTTGGTGGCAGTCCCAAGGGTTTGACTCTCGTCAAGAGTGGTCTGGGTTACGTCGTAGTCGATGGCCAACATTCTATCGGTCAACCCCGACAGACTTATGATGGAGAGCTTTTTGTCACTGAACTGACCTTGAGAGGACATCTTAGTCAACTGATCAATGAAGGTTTGTCTGAGGGCCTCGTTGGGCCTAAGATTTGTCAAAATGTGAGACAGAATTTGTTCTTTAGGCAGCTTTCGCGCGCTTGTAGGTAACTTGATCCACAGCCGCGTGGAGAAAACCACATCCGTCATACAAATTTGAACAGAGTTTTTTAGCTGCTCATCCTTGAAGTGTTGCCGAAAGAAACCTGTAGCTGAGTCAGCTAAGCCTTTATTGGTAGTAATGAATATGGCCTCACAGTCTTCAAGGTACCGATGTGGCTTTCCTTGCCGTAATCTATAGACTCCTGTGAGGGAGGAAATGTCTCGCGTTCTTGCGTCGATGTTTTGTTGTCGAAGATCAACTTCGATCCGCCGATGCAACGCTGCTTCATCAACCGAATAGTCTGCTATGATCTCTGACGTGAGTTCGGCTTTGATGCCCATGCCGCTCAAAGCATCTGGAATATTTGCGGCGAACTCTAGAAGGCTGCTAGGCAGCATTCCACGTTCTAATGCAAATGCTGCAACCCCATCGCGGACGGGGTGGTTCATGTTCAGCTTTCCCGCAACAGTCATAAATATGGCATCAATTTCCTCCAGTGTATGTTGGAAGACGGCGACTTGGCAGGACGTATTGAGGCAAAGGCTTAAAGTTTCTTTGGCTGATCTTTCGTATGCCTCACCGTTGCACCCCAACAGATTTAGAATAAAACGTGTGTCAAAGAAGACTTTAACGTTCTTCATATTTCGGCTGATAGCTTCTTCGAAGGCTGCTTCATACTCAGTTACTGACTTGATCGACTGATACACCACGTCACCAACCGCAAGTTCTGTGAGTGCTGTCAAAAATGCCTCATCAGCGTCATTCTCGATACAATGATAAATGAACTGGTTCAGGGCTTTGTCTGAGTTAGTTCTTGCAAAACCTTTGCCACCCTGTCCGACAAATCCAATTGAGGACTCATCGAGGAAAAGTTCCAGCACATCGGTCGGACCGCCAAAGTCCCATTCGATACCGACCAAATTCTTTTCAATGTGCGCGATTGCAGTTGCCCACAGCTTTTTCGCCCGTGTGGCGATTTCTTTGCTCTCTTTGACACGCTTTAAGTCGCCAGGAACGTAGTTTGCATGTGCAATGTCAATCCTTCCTTGGGCTTCTTTCCTAAGAAGAGAACGGTCGGCGTTCACCATAGATGCCATCACGTAGGACAAGACGTTCAATGGAAGGTCGATGCCATACATTGTAGCAAAAAATGCGGCTACTTCATCGCGATTCAAAGCTTTGCCTGCATTATCTTCAAACACGGAAAGTATAAGCGGCTTTAGTGTGTCCAGCGGGTTTCTAACTTTGGAGCCAGCATCAAAGGCTGCGCTAAGATATGCATATGCCAATGCGGGTGAGGTTGAGGTTGAGTTTGCCAGAGTAGCCTCCAAAATAGTTTTTAAAATTACACCTGCTTTCGACAGAGGTTTGCACCCGATCCGACACAGTTCTTATCCATTGAGGTTATCGCCGATTGTTAAGTGCTACAATAGAAGTCATCTGGCAATATCGACCTTCTTAAATAGCCGTGGACGGTTACGAGGTGATTTCAATGATTGCTCAATTCACAACGAAGTTAGGCGGCCATTGCTTTGCTGAGATGAAGGGCGTGAGCTTTGTGATTTGGATGGCTTGATGAATGAGCTTAGATAGGCTGCCATAATGGTAGTGCTCCAACAGATTAATCCGTCACTAATAGATTTTGCTACAATTTATAGCTACAATAAGAATATACCCATACCGTAAGGTGATGAATATTATGTAAAAAAAGAGCCATACGTAATCTCCCTTCGTCTCCGCCAGATACCCCATTTTATTGATAAATATTGTTTATTTTCAGTATCTTGGGAATTTGGCGTTTAGCAGATTGTTTAGCAAAATGTTTAGCAAATTGGGGGGGGCGATCATAACTTGTCCCATCCAGTATCATAATCATAGTTTCTTCGTTCGCCATTCATGTGCTGCACTGAATCAGGTTATGATAGGGATGGTTCACTGAGGACATACGTAAGGCGGGGTCCAATGACTTTTGACAAGGTGGGCCTGAGGGGGCCGAGATGTAGCTGGGATCGCTGTCTTTCCGCAACCACTGACATCTTTGCTAAAAGGCTTAGGGCATGATCGATGAAAACACCAAAAGGCTTGCTCGTACGGCGCTCTACGCACGTGCTAGAGCTATTAAGCAAGTGCGTTATGGCGATCCCGTTCGGCGGGTGTTTACTCTTCGGGACATTAGACACGGTACGCCTGAAGTCGAAATAGTGCCTTGGTTGAATGAACGATTTAGAGATCATCTTGCTACGCCTGTCCTGTATAGTTTGACTGTGAACGAGGTCGACCCGTCAGATCAGGCCACACCGTTATCAGCGATATGCTGACGGTTGGCAGCGTATTGGAAAATCGTCCTGGGGACGAACGACAAAGCTGCTTCACGTCAATGATTGTGGGTACATTGTCAAAGAGGAAGAGCGGTTGCTGGGGATTCCAACTCTACTCGTTGACTCCTCGACGGGATGTCTCCCAAAAGAGTTCGAGGAATTTGCTTGGTTCTCTATCGATGTCGATGAATCGGAACGGGAACCCATCAAGATCGGACAAAGCTCCCTGAGGCATGAAATTCTAATCGAAGGCCAGCAGCAACTGGCGACCCCCATGCAAGCATTGGCTAATGCTGCTTGCCATGACTTTTTGTCCCAACGGAAGCATTGATAATCTTGTCCAAGCGTAAGTGAGGGGGGTCTTTGATTGGCGTTACCAGCTATTCTTCGAACTCCGCCTCCTGCATGAAAAACTCCAAGCTTTGGTTGATTAGGTCACCCAATGTGATGTCGTTCTGCAGTGCATAGACCTTTGCCTCCAGCAGTACGTCAGGGTCGATGTTTCGTATGGTTTTGCGATCTTGTGACATGAAAATCTCCTTCACATCTATTTAGGGGTGCGTGGAAATTTTCGACTGACATTGCTGCTCAGACCCAAACTGACATGCCTGACGGGCTTGTCAGCTAAATACCAATATTGAAATGAAAGAAGGAGGGTTCCAAATGGATATTGGACCTGTCTCGCTCTTCGACAATGTGAAGAGTAATAAACCCGCTGACTGCATGAACTTCGATTTTGATGACTTTGTGGAAATCATGTCGACATATTCACGGGACAAGTTTTCCTGTAAATCCGACGCACCTCTCATCTGTGTGACGGAGTTCAAGGATGGTCGGCGTAGTAAGGCAAACGCCACGCAGTCAGGCATGGTCGTCCTTGATATTGATGACCACCTGACCGTCGGTGAGGTCTTGGATAACTTGCGAGACGAAGGGATTGCAGCCTTGCTGTGCAGTACAGCGTCTCATCGTGATGATCATCACAAGTTTCGCGTATTCGTCCCACTGTTAGAGATCGCCGATTACGATGATCACGTTTTAGCTTGGCATGTGCTGAATCACGCTGTGGCAGATGGGAAAGCCGATCCATCGAAGATCGGTTGGCCGATGAGCTACAATGCGTGGGCACATCTCCCCACAGAATTCTGCAAGATGCACTCAGCATCGAATTCACTTCAGACCAAAGCCGGAACTATCTTGGCGCTCGTATTCTCGTTGCATTTGGCGGACCGAACATTTGGATCGACACCCGCAATGACACTGTCGAAGGCTACTGGGGCTGTGACCGCGTAGAACTTCGATTTGACGATGTGAATAACCTACACGAAGCTTGTGAAGACCTCTTCGAGTGTCATTCGTGAGGGTCAGGCCGAGATGTTGAGCCAATACCGCGTCCCGCGTCGCTCTCCAGTGCGGGACAACGCCGATTTGGAGACCAAATCACCAAGGTCGCGACGCGCTGTAGCTGGGGCGGTTCCAGTTATGGTCATGTAGTTCTTTGCGCTAAGCCCACCCTCAAAACCATCAGGACCAGCATCAAACATACGGATCAGTGCTTTTTCTTGGCGAGGGTTCAATTGGCCGCGTAGACGATCAAGCATTTTGGTTTTGGCGATCAAGTGATCGATCAGCGCAATCGAATAAGCCTGAGCTGCAAGGGCGGTCTCAGCGAACCAAACCAGCCAATCGGTGATTTCCAATGATTTATTGCTGGCTTCCAGGGTGTCGTAATAGGCTTTGCGCTGCGCTTCGATCTGTCGCGACAGAGCTAACAGGCTGGGTTGGCCCAACGCTTGCGCCAGTGCTTTCTCGCTGAGCGCCCGTGCGATCCGACCATTCCCATCTTCAAAAGGGTGAACGCATACGAAGTAGAAATGGGCGAGGCCCGCTTTGGTCAAAGCAGGAAGTTGGGTGGTTTCAAACCAACTCACAAACTGCGCCATCTCATCTTGCATTGTACCCGATGGCGGTGCCTCGAAATGTACCTTCGGCTTTTGGAGTGGACCGGACACGACCTGCATCGGCTCTGGATGGGTCCGATAGCTGCCGATCACCTTTAGATCCGTTCGGTCGGCGCAAACCAATCGGTGCCAGTGAAACAGGCTGTCATGTGTGAGCGTCTCACCAAACCCGTTGAAACAAGCCACCATCAGTTCTGCGATGCCTGCCTCTGCAGCACCGGCGCGCTGGTCAACGCTCATGCCAAACTGCCGACGAACGGAGGATTGAACCGAGGCGCGGTCGAGGAATTCGCCTTCGATCTCTGATGTTTTCAAGGCTTCGTCGCTCAGAAGATCAATCTTTAATTGATCTTGGGTCTCTGTCGCGAGGTGTTGCCATGTGCCAATCAACCGTCCAGACTGCAACAAGAATTGGTCTTCCAAAGCACTTAGCCGCTTGGCGTCAAAGCGCCACTGCGGCCAGTTTGGGTCCTGCCAATTCCAATGGTGTTGTGTGGTCATGGGCGATAAGTCTTTCTAGTATCGCTCACATTATACCCATTTAGTGAGCGATAACAAATCTTTCTATCGCTCATGTACGGCGGCGGAGCAACAAGGCCGGTCCAAACAGCGCCCCAAGTTCCAAACTGATCGCAAGAAACAAAGGTAGCAATATTTGCCGACCGGCACCAAACAACCCTAAACTTTCGAATGTGGTGACCATGCGGGCCAATAGCTCAGAATTGCCTTCATCGGCCTCTGTTAGCGATACAACCTGATCCAACACTTTTTGCGCATCGGCTACCGTGAGTTGGAACTGTGCTTCCAAATCGCTTGCAACCGGACCGCACCCGCCGCGCGCGCATTTGTTTCTGCGAGCCACGGAGGCATCCCAGTCAAAAACCTGCGCCTTTAGGCCAGCTTGTTCGATCAGCGCTGCAGCCTTCAGCGCCCCACTTTGCCCAGCTTCGTCGCGATCAAAGGCAATCCGAATGGTATCGACGCCCAGATGCCGCGCGAGGTTAGCCAATTTCCCGGCTTGAGTTGTCGACAGGGCAGCGCCAAAGGCCCCAACCACATTGCGAAACCCAGCTTCGGCGGCTTTGGCTACATCAAACGGGCCTTCCGTTAGTAGTATGCCGCCATGGGTTTGAGCTTGATCGGCAGCGTCTTCATGCAACCAAAGAAGTTCCTGCCCATAGAGCTCAGCGGATTTGTGAAAGCCCTGATAGAAGAGATATTTGGGATCAGTATCATCGGATGCAGCACGGCCTAAGTGGCTGAGAATGACGCGGCTTGGGGGGTCACCTTTTGTATTCACAGCGCGCGCATCTGCCACTTGGAACACGATGCGGCCCTTAAGAGGGGAGCGGCCTTGTGGCAGATATCCAATTCCCAAGAGCTCGCAGGTATCTTCTGAAATACCGCGCGCTTCGATGGCCGGATGGTAAGCCGCGCTTACCCAGAATCCGCATCTATTCTCTTCGATGGAGGGCCTCGGTGGCAACACTGTACCCATTTGGCGCTCGCCGGATGCGCCCCATCCGTTTCTTATTGCTTGCGAGCGTTACGGCCAGATGACGTAAGCGTTGCGATCTTCAAATCACCTGCATTTGGCGCATCTACCCATTGGGCCAAGGACAAAAAGTGGGCGACTTTTGCGCCGCCCGCACCGGTCAAATACCGGCGCCACTGTGGCCTAATTTTGCACCACCCTATACAACGCCTTCCGTATGAGCCGAGCCAACTAAAATTGATATTTGACGAAGGGCACAAACTGGCGGAGTTTTAATTCGTTACAACTGCGAGATGCAGCCGTTTTTGTGGCCTGTTATTGCTTCGCGTTTTACAGGAGTTGACACTAATCAGAAGCGATTTGATCCATGAGTTGCCCAATAATTATGAGGGCAGGGCCGTCTTGCGATTGGGCTTTAATTGTATCTGCCATGGCTTCTAATGTTGAATACGTGAGTTTTTCATCTTTCTTAGACACGTTTTCCGCGAGTAAAGCAGGCGTTTTACCGTCCATTCCGTGATCGATCAAATCTTGAGCAAGTTTTGGAAATGTGCGTTTTCCCATGTAGATTGCGCTGGTCGCATCGGGGGATGAGATTGCTGCGAGATTCATATTGTCAGGAAGCTCGCCTGTCACAGAATGGCCTGTGAGAAACTGCACGCGGCGGGTTTTATGACGCCGTGAAAATGGGATTTTTGCCGCCGCCGTTGCTGCCGTTGCTGATGTGACCCCGGGAATGATTTCGTAGTCTATGCCTTCGGCGCGTAGGGCGATAATTTCCTCTTCGAGGCGCCCGAAAAGACCGCAGTCGCCTGATTTTAGACGCACGACATTAGTGTCTGATTTTGCGTAATCAACAAGTAACTGGCTCACATGATCTTGTCTCGGCGAAGGTTTCCCCGCGCGTTTTCCAACGCTAATCAAGTCAGCTTCTGGGTTGGCAAAATCAAGGGTTTCACCAGAAGACAGATCATCAAAAAGGATCACATCAGCCGCCTTGATCCGTTTTACGGCTTTCAATGTTAATAACTCAGGATCGCCTGGACCTGAGGACACAAAGCTAACAAATGCCATTATGTGCACTCCGAGATAAGGTGGAAAAAGGTGCCCGTGGCATGGCCGCGGCGCGACCCAGTTTCGGGGACGGGATCGCCATTGGCATCGATGACTTTCGCAAGTGGTGCGTCGGGCTGATTTACGATCGTCGAATAGTGAAATTCGTGTCCTGCAAGTTTTTGGCCGGCCTCAAAACCAATTGTGGGTTCGACGAGCGACACTTGACGGTAACCCAAGTGCATTTTTCGTTTTTCATAAGAAGTCTCAAGCCCCAAAAGGCCTAGCATTTCATGCTGCGTGCCGTCTTTGTCGGTCAATCTTGCCCCCATGGCCATATAGCCCCCACATTCACCGTGCACAGGGCGGGTTTTGGCGAATTTACGCACTGACGTTTTGAAGTTTTTCGCGGCAGCAATACGGCCGGCATGTAATTCAGGATAGCCTCCCGGGAGCCAAACGAGATCGGCATTTTCATCAGGCGCTTCGTCTTTGAGCGGTGAAAACGTCGTCACTCTGGCACCTTGTTCACGCCAGGCATCCAAGAGGTGTGGATAGACAAATGAAAAGGCTTCGTCGCGGGCAAGGGCAATATTTTGTGCCGGTGGTGCAATGACATGAGGGGCATGATCGCCAAGTGTGGTTTCGCCTGCCGCCGCCTTCAAAGCATCGAGGTCAATATGTTCACGTATAAAGCCTGCGAGATTTTCTAGGATAGTATGAAGGGTGTCTTGTTCTTCTGCTTGCACCAAGCCTAGGTGCCGCTCAGGAAGTTCAACCGCGCCTTTTCGGGGAAGGGCACCAAAGACACGAATGCCAACATTTTCCATGCCAAGCCTGATAAGTGCCTCGTGACGGGGGCTGGCGACTTGGTTTAAAATTACGCCGGCAAAAGGCATGTCGGATCGCATTTCTTTGAACCCTTTTGCTATGGCCGCTGCGGATTGGGCCTGCCCTGAGACGTTCAGGACCAAGACGACGGGCCATCCCATAAGGGCGGCAATATCTGCACTGGCGCCATTACCCGTGGCCCCCGTTTTTGCGACCCCATCAAACAACCCCATGGATCCTTCGGCGATCATAAGATTGGCATTCGCGCCACGGTTCACATGTTGCGCGAGCATCGCTGGCGACATGGACCAGCTATCGAGGTTAAAGCTTGACGCACCTGCGGCCGCTGCGTGGAATGCCGGGTCAATGTAATCAGGGCCACATTTATATGGCTGCACATTGAGGCCATCTTGCTTTAAGGCGTGCAATAAACCCAGCGTTAGGGTTGTTTTGCCTGTGCCAGAAGCCGGTGCAGAAATAAGCAATCCTTTGGGCAACATGTGATTACCCCTTTGTTTCAGGAAACCGTGGGTGGATACCACGTGGACGAAACCGGCGATCGTAATCATCGGCATAAAGACGGCTCTCGCCGAACTTTTCGGCACCCAAGCTTCGCCCCACCATAATAAGCGCCGTGCGGGTGATTTCGTCCGAGGTTAACGCTTCGATCGTTTCGAGGGTCCCGTGTATGATTTTTTGATCAGGCCAACTCGCGCGCCAAACAATCGCCACTGGGCAATCACCACCGTAATGTGGGGCGAGTTCTTCGATTACTTTCGGAAGGACATGCACCGACAAGTGAATGCAAAGCGTCGCACCGGTGCGGCCAAAATTACCCAAGCTTTCGCTTTCGGGCATCGCGGTTGCGCGCCCTGATGTGCGGGTTAAAACCACGGACTGCACAAGTTCAGGTAAGGTTAATTCGGCGCCCAACGCGGCGGCCGCGGCGGCAAAGCTCGGCACGCCAGGGGTCACGGAAAAGGGAATGCCTGTGGCTTTGAGGCGGCGTAATTGTTCCCCCATCGCCGACCAAACCGAGAGGTCCCCAGAGTGCAAGCGCGCAACATCATGGCCTTTTTCATGGGCCTCTTCGATATGTTCTATGATTTTATCAAGATCAATTGGCGCGGTGTTGATGAGGTTCACACCCTCGGGGCAGTGGCTCAAAATTTCCTCTGGAATCAGTGATCCCGCATAAAGGCATGTTTGGCACGAAGCCAAAATGTCACATCCTCGAAGGGTCAAAAGGTCGGCAGCCCCTGGGCCGGCGCCAATAAAATGAACGGTCATGTGTTTGTCTCCAGATAGGCCAGTGCGGCCGTTGCGGTGCCATCTTGTGATGTGATCCGCGGGGTGATGATTTTGGCGTTTGGCATGGCCATAATGGCGCAGGCTTCTGCGATAGACCCTGTGCCAAAATGAATTTGAATGGCGTCAGATTTTGTGGGCGTGTCGACGCCTCTTATGGCGTCCTCGGACAGTGCGATTATTTCGACGTTTAGGTCCCGCGCAATAAACTTGCACTGATCCGCTTTGGCTTTTCGGTCCAAAGTGGCGATGAGTTTTGGTGTGCCACGTCCGTTCAACACGCGCGTAATGACCTCATTTAAGGATGCCATTGGTGCCGTTTCACGAAACCCTATGCCTAAAATCAACGTCATTTCATTACGCTCCATTGCAATACAGGCCGTGCCGCCTTCCAGCCGCGTTTTGCGCCCAAAGGCGCGGCAGTGGCGATTTCTGCGCGCATAAGGGTCCCACCAAATTCTTGGGACAAAAGCGTAATGGCTGCTTCACTTTCAAGCGTCACCGTATTCGCGATAAGGCGCGCGCCAATGGGCATCAAATCCCAAATCGCGTGGAACACATCCATAGTAATGCCACCTCCTATAAAGACGATATCAGGGGCAAGAAGGTCAGTAAGCCCATCTGGCACATGGGCGTTCACCACATGCATGCGGTGGGCCAATCCAAATGCTTCGGCGTTTTTAACGATATTTTCCACGCGGTCTGTACGGGTTTCAAGCGCGTATGCCGTGGCGCCTTTGGCCGCAAGCAATACCTCAACCGATATGGACCCGGACCCCGCGCCGATATCCCAAAACACATCATTTGGCCGAGGTGCAATCGTCGATAAGGTGAGTGCGCGGATGGGGCGCTTGGTGATTTGCCCGTCGGAATAGAACGCGTCATCTGGAATGCCCGACGCTTGGGACAGACCATTGCCGGAGATTTTAATCGCCGCCGCAATTGGGTGGGTGAGCGTGTCAAAGCAAAATGCGCTTGCCTTGGCATCATGGCGGGTTTCATCGTCACCGCCAAGCGCTTGGAATGTTGTCATATAGCTTTCACCGAACCCATGATCCGTGAGCCATTTTGCGAGGATCAAAGCGGCATCCCCATCGCGCAAGGTCACGATGACCTGAACCCCGTTCGCGGCCACGGGCCGCAATTTGTCAAAAGGAGAAGCATGGAGGCCAAACGTGTGGCTGTCTTCGATCCGCCAGCCCATACGCGCGGCGATCATGGAAAACACGGATGGGGCAGCATGGGTGACATATTCGGAGGGATCAAGCTTGACCGCGATCGACCCGCCCGCGCCATACCAAAACGGATCGCCAGAGGTGAACATGACGGTTGCCTCGCCACGAACGTCCAACACGGGTGTGATTGAAAACGGCACAGGGAAGGGGGTGCCGTCGAGTTCCATTAAGGACAGATGACGTTTTGCACCAAAAATATGTTTTGCCGTTTCAATCGCTTTTCTGCTTGCCTCGGTGAGGCCTGATCGCCCATTTTCACCGCAACCGATGATCGTGAGCCAAGGACAGGGTGTGATTGTGTCAGACATGCAAAAAACCCTTATTTTGGGAGGAACCAGTGAAGCAAGCGCCCTTGCTAAACGTATGCGTGTTGAGGGCCGGAATGCTGTTTTTTCTTATGCGGGTCGCACCAATCACCCTATAGAACAGCCCTTGCCAATGCGGGTTGGTGGCTTTGGTGGGGCGGGCGGATTGGCGCAGTATATTCGCGATCATTCGGTGACACATATGATTGATGCCACACATCCATTTGCCGCGCAGGTGAGCAAAAATGCCATGCAAGCGGCCCAAGAAACGGGTGTGAATTTCACCGTCTTTGAACGCCGCGCTTGGGAGAGGCAAGAGGGTGATAAGTGGCTGGATGTCGCGGATTATGACGCGGCGCATGCCGCAATCGGTCATGAGCCGCAAAAAGTTTTTCTGGCCATTGGAAAACAAAATATCGAGGCATTTAAAGCCACGCCGCAGCATCATTATTTGCTGCGATTGGTGGATGAACCAGATGGTGTTCCGATGGAAAATTGCGTGGTGCTTATTGCGCGCGGACCGTTTGATGTGGGCGGGGATTTGGCGCTGTTGCAAGATCACGGAATTACCAAAGTCATTGCCAAAAACGCGGGCGGAAAAGGCGCTGAGGCCAAACTTATAGCCGCGCGCACCCTTGGGATTGAAGTGATTATGATTGATCGTCCCGACCTTGGGGTTCGCCCGATCCTCCACGATGTAGAAGCGGTTCTCAATTGGCTTGATCACGGGTGATATCACGATGCGTTCCATCCCAATTGAGAGCGGGGCGTGTTGATGACATTCGTGCCTTCGATCACATGGGTGCCGGAATTTCCTACAAGCACCACAGTGCGCATGTCGGCCATTTCTGGCGTTGCATCAGAGAGCTTTACCACGCTGATTTCTTGCTCTGGTGTAGATACTGCGCAAGCAAAAATGATGAGATGATTTGGCGTGAGTTCGTCACGTAGAATATCCAAAACTCGACAAAATTGGTGAGGCCGCGATTTTGATCGTGGGTTATAGAACCCCATGGCAAAATCCCCACGTGCAGCATGGCGCAAACGGTGTTCGACAAGCTCGAAAGGTTTAAGATTATCTGACAAATTAATCGCACAAAAATCATGGCCCAAAGGTGCGCCACAAGCGGCGGCGGCGGCGAGCATGGCGGTGATGCCCGGAACAACAGTTATGGGTACGTCTACCCAATGGGGGTTGCTGCTGAGGCCTTCTTCGAGGGCCTCGAACACGGCGCTTGCCATCGCGAACACACCTGGATCGCCAGAGGACACAACCACGACAGATTTTCCATGACTGGCCATTTCAAGCGCATGTATGGAACGGTTGATTTCCACACGATTGTCGCTGGCATGCAAGGTTAACCCATCGCGAGGCGTTACACGTTTCACATAGGGAATATAGCCAACGATATCCGTGGCCACATCAATCGCAGCTCGGGCCTCAGGTGTGATGAGGCTTTCTTTTCCCGGGCCAAGCCCGACGATGGTGATGGACCCTTTTGTCATGGGCGTCGTCCTTTTCCATGAACGATGATGATCGCGAAATACGGGTTCTCATCATCGTCCATTTCAGAGATTTTGTGAATTTCTTGATCGGGCATTGTTCCGCGTTTGATCATCCACGCATCGTCATATTTCCCCGCGCGTTTAAGGGCGCGAATAATTTTTGGGATGTTTTTTCCTGTTTTCATCACAACAAGCGCATCCGTGGATGCCATGCGGGTGCTGAGGTCATCTTCAGATAGTGTCCCAAGAAGAACAGTTAGCACATCATCGCCCCATGTGATCGGTTCGCCTGTTGCGGTCCAGCACCCTGACATGCCTGTGATCGCGGGAATGATATCTATTTCTGCACGGCCTCGAAGGCGTTCATAAAGATGCATGAAAGAGCCGTAGAAAAACGGATCGCCTTCGCAAAGGACGACAACATCCTCGGTCACCGCAAGGGTTTCCAAACGATCGGCCCAGTCATCATAAAACGGCGCAAGCGCATTATTATAGGCGGGGTCATCCACGGGGATTTCGACGGTAACAGGGTATTCCATAGGGTATTCTGTGGCATCCGCAGACAGCATTCCGTCAACAATCCGTCGCGCCATGCCAAAGCGACCAACCTTGCGGAAATAGGCAACATGCTTAGCCCCGCGCACGGCGCGGTCTGCGCGTAGGCTCATCAAATCTGGGTCGCCAGGGCCTAGGCCTGCGCAGATGATACGGCCCATCTATTCTTTCCAACTCGCAAGTGCATTTACCGCTGCAACCGTGATTGCGGAGCCGCCCAAGCGGCCTTTGACGATCATGGATGGCACAGGGAGATCCGCCATCAAGGCATCTTTGGATTCCATCGCCCCGACAAAGCCTACAGGACAGCCGATGATCGCGGCTGGGCGTGGTGTCGCGGGGTCTTTGAGCATATTCAAAAGGCGGAAAAGTGCGGTGGGCGCATTGCCGATGGCAACCACAGCCCCGCCCAGTTTATCGCGCCACAACTCAAGCGCGGCTGCCGAACGGGTGTTGTCCATATCCTTGGCCATATCAGGCACACGCGGATCACGCAGGGTACAGATCACTTCGTTTTTGGCGGGCAAGCGCGGCCGTGTGATGCCTTCGGACACCATATAAGCATCGCATAAAATCGGTGCGCCATTGGCCAAGGCTTCGCGTGCGGCTTTGGCCATGTTTTCGGAAAATACGACGTGTTCTTCTAGCCCGATCATGCCGGCGGCGTGGATCATGCGCACGGCAACGACCTCTTCGTCTTTGCTAAACCGTGTGAGGTTGGCCTCTCGGCGAATGGTGGCGAAGCTTTCGTCATAGATGGCTTGGCCGTTGGTAACATATGTGTGGAATTCGGTCATGGTCATCCTTCGAAAATGATCTCTGGTGTGGCGGTAAGGGTTGCTAGGCTCAACGCAGTTTTGGTTGCGGCGTCAGATGCGCGGCCGTGATGGATGAGGTCGTATCCGTTCGCTTGGGCCGTTAGCGTAATTTCTGTTTTCGTATGGGCGGCGCATCCTTTGGCACAGCCTGAGATATGGAGCATGCGTGAAGGCGGTAGATGTGGCGCGATCTTGTTTGCAAGGCCTCGCGTTTCGCCCAAAGCTTGCGGGCACATCGGTGCACCAGGGCAAACGGCGATTTGCAGTCGTGGATCGTTTGGATCGCTAATGAGGTCTTTGATTTCAACTTGTTGAGCATAGTCTGGCACAAATAACGCCCGCCATGGGGTTATCAAAATGTCGCTTTTAAGCTGAACCAATGCGCGTGCCGCACTGGATGGCATTTGCCCATAGGCGCAGGCCATTAACATGCCGCCCCAAAGCGGCCCTGCTTTTGCAAAGTCATGTTGTGCACGCGGGGCGGTGGCGGCGTCAAACCCTTCAGGTCGCACACCGCGTTTGATGAGCGTCGCCATTCGGCCGCGGCCACTGTCCAGGCCGTGGGTGGCAAACCAAGTGGCAATGGATTTGATCTGGTCGGGAAGGGCGTTTTTACTTGTGACAATCCCGTGTGCCATCCCATCAAGACGCAAAAGAAGCTTACCTTTTTCCGTACGCTCAATGCGAATGTCACAAGATGTGTCTTGCAGCACAGCATGCAGGCCGGTGTCGATGGCAAAGCCAAACTTTCCCGAGAGCTCGGGTAGATCAGGCAAAAGCGCTGTGAGCATATCGAGGATAGCGTTGCTTTCAGGGTCGCGCAGGGGGGTCATCACAATATTTCGGCGGGACTCAAGAAAGACATCAGCGTCAATGACGCCAAGTTTTCGCAGCTCAGAGGTGAGGCCTTTATGCCCAACCGCACTCACCCCACGAATTTGTAGATTGGCGCGACGGGTGACATCAATAACGCCATTGCCAAACTGATCTGACAGGGCCGCAATCGTTTTAAGCTCATCACTTGTGATCCGCCCGCCCTGCATGCGCACCCGCACAACAAGCCCATCGCCAGACATCATTGGACGCAACGCGCCGGGGCACCAGCCTTGGATTATCGGATTAGAGGGCATGAAGAGCCTCCAACTCTGCGATGATTGAATTGCGGCGCGTTAACCAAAGGCCAGAATCCATTAATGCTCGGAAACGATCGGTTATGGCTTGGTAGGCGTCTGGGTTTTCGGTTTTGATAAAGTCGGCCACGTCTTTCCGGCCCAAAGTCGCATCAAAATACTGATCGAAAAGATGCGCCGCCACCGTATCAGACAAGTGCTGAAATGCGGCCATGTGATCGAGGGTCGCCGCCATTTCTGCCGCGCCGCGATAGCCGTGGCGCATCATGCCATCAGCCCAGCGAGGATTGGCCGCGCGCGCTTGTACAACACGGGCGATTTCTTCGCGCAATGTCCACGCTTTTGGTGTGCCTATTTTCGTAGTGTCCATGTGGTAAAGTGCGGGTGCGTCCTGGCCTAAGCTTTTCAAAGCGGCTGCAAATCCCGCCTCATGGGTTGCATAATCCTCTGCCAGAAGCAGATCGGATTCCGCTAAATCTTGCACATGCACAAAGCTATCGGCGGATTTCAACCGCACCTCAAGCGCCTCGCGATCTTGGGTGATATCGCCTGTTTGGCTAATGGCCCATTCTGACGCTTTGATCCAAGCGTCCCCCGCCTTTTGCCGCGCTTCATCGGTATATTCTTCTAAATGCCCGCCCATTTCGAGGCCGTATAGGCCCGGTTTTGGGCCAAAGACCCGTGAGATTTGCGTAGTATATGGGTTGTCAGACGGGTCCTCGTCGCGCTCAGAAAGTGCCTTGGCCGCTTGCTCAAACAGGGATGATAGGGTGGGGAAAACATCGCGGAAAAGTCCTGACACCCGCAGGGTCACATCAATGCGCGGACGACCCAAAACGGCGAGAGGTTCAATTTCAAAGCCAGACACGCGATCGCTTCCCACATCCCATTTTGGTTTCACACCGGCCAGATGCATGGCCATTGCAAATTCTTCGCCCGCCGTGCGCATGGTGGCGGAGCCCCAAAGGTCAACGACCAACCCACGTGGGTAATCGCCTTCATCTTGCAAGTGCCGACGAATGAGTTCTTCTGCGATTTTCACACCTTGGGCGTGGCCCGCACGGGTCGGCACCGATCGGGGGTCGGTGGAATAGAGGTTGCGGCCCGTGGGCATCACATCTTGGCGGCCACGAAACGGGGAACCTGATGGGCCGGCGGGTACAAATTGCCCTGATAACCCACGGATCAACCCGTCGATTTCCGATACGCCGCAATCGCCTTTGCCGTAGATGTGCAACCCATCACAGAATTGACTTTCTTTAATGTCACATACGAAAGCATCAATGCGGGTGATCGCTTCGGATGCGGTGCTGCCCTCATCAAGGCCTAAATCGTTTTCAACGCCGGATGCACGGGCCTCATCGCGGATGGTATCAATCAAACGATCCCGCCGCGCAGGGTCAAGGCCGTCCGCCGTTGAGTATTCATCCAAAAGATATTCAAGCCGCACCAATTTGTCAGGCGTTTCGGACCCCACCAAGGGCGGTGGCATATGGCCAAGCGTGGTGGCCATGAGGCGGCGTTTTGCTTGGGCAGCTTCACCCGGATCATTGACGATGAAGGGATAAAAAACAGGTATCGCGCCTGTTAAATACTCGGGCCAACAAGTGCTGGATTGGGCTACAGACTTGCCGGGCAACCATTCTAGTGTGCCATGGGCACCCATATGAATAAGCGCATCGGTACCTGCGGATTTAAGCCAAAGGTAAAACGCCACATACCCATGGCAGGGCACACGGGATGTGTCGTGATAGTCGTCTTCGCGTGTCGCATGAGGGCCGCGTTCAGGTTGGAGGGCGACTTGAACCTTGCCGCTCTTGATTGCTTTGAAAATGAAGTCTGTACCACCAAAAGACGGGTCCGATTTCGGATCTCCCCATGTGTCAAAGAGGCTTTCACGAAGGGCGATTGGCATGGCTTTCAGTGCGGTTTCATAGGCCTCTAGGGGCCATGAAACCTGTGCGGTTGCGAGCGTGCCTTCAAGGTTAATGTCGGTACCACAGTGATAGCCATTTGCCTTCAGTTCACTCAGGACAGCGCGTGTTGATGTAAGCGCATCAAGCCCGACTGCATGGGCCATTTGGTAGGGTTTCCCCGGGTAGGTCGAGAGGATAACCGCAAGGTTTTTATCGGCGCTGTCGGTGGTTTGCAGGGCTGTATGAGCTTTGACTTTGGCCACCAAAAGGTCGATCTGCGTGTCATCGGCTTGGTGGATGAAGCGGTTATATTCAAGATATGGATCACGGGGCTCGGGGGCCTTGAAGCTCACGACCCCTGCGAAAAGACGGCCATCGACTTCGGGTAAAACCACATGCATGGCAAGGTCAGCCGGTGACAAGCCGCGATCGGCTTCGGTCCAATCTTTGCGGCGTGCTGTGGAAAGCGCGACTTGGAAAACAGGGATGTTCGCAGCCTCGAAAGGGGAGGCGTTTTGGGCTTCTGATTTGGCGGAAAAGGCTGTGGCGTTGATAATGGCACAGGCGGGGTGATCCGAAAGAAGGGTGCTGATGTATTCAAACACGCCACCCGCTTTTAGGGATTTTGCGAATAACCCGATGGCATCAAACCCGGCATTCCGAAGGGCCACGATCATTTTATCAATGGGATCGGTATCAGCGGAGGTAAGGTAGCTTCGGTAAAAACTCACATAAATCCGTGGTTTTCCGGCGGTTTGGGCCGCATCAATAACACCTAGTTGGGGATCATAAAGCCCCATTTGCGGGATGTTTTTCTTGCCAATAACGGGTTTGGCATAAAGCCCTGCTGCGATTGACAATTGGGCGAGGGCCGCATGGGCCGCCACCGCGCCACCTTGGTCACATAATTTGGTTAATTGACGCAGCGTGGATTTTGGCAAGGTTGACAGATCATCAAGACGCGGATCTTCGCGCCCATCGGCCGGCAAGATGGCCAACGCAATACCTTTCCGCCGCGCGAGGTCTTGGACCTGTGCAATGCCGTAGGCCCAATATTGTGCGCCACCAATGAGACGGATCAATATGGCTTTGGCACTCGAGAGCGTATTCTCAACATAGGTATCAACGGATAGCGGGTGCTTTAGCGCGACAAGATTTGCCAGGCGTAAGCTTGGCAAATCATCGGCCCGTTTCCATCCCGCTTTAAAGGCCCCGAGATCGCTATCAGAAAACGAAAGCACAACAAGGTCCGCAGGGCTCTGCCCTACGTCAAACGGCGTATCGTCGTTCAACCCGTGTTGCTCTCGAAAAATCACATGCATGATCGGGGCCCTTTAGGCGTTAAGCGCAGAGCACCGCTTTGATAGCGGCCTCATTGATGTCATCGTGTTCCGCAATGACGACCATTTGACCATGGCGCGGCTG
Organism: Lentibacter sp.; assembly: GCA_016744435.1. Classification (GTDB taxonomy): domain Bacteria; phylum Pseudomonadota; class Alphaproteobacteria; order Rhodobacterales; family Rhodobacteraceae; genus Lentibacter. The sequence continues at coordinate 55,131 of JADGEJ010000005.1, forward strand.
ATCACCCCAAGGTTGGTCAAATTGTGTGCGCACACGGGCAGAGACGGCCTGCACCAAGAGGCGCATTGGTTTGCCTTTTACGCTTGCGTACCCTTTGATGCGCAGGATGTTTTGCTCCCGTGCTAAGGTTTCGATTTTTGCGATTATGTCATCGGCATTCTCCAATTCTGGAATGTCGATGATTATGGATTCAAAATCATCATGTTCATGGTCATGATGTCCATCATGATGGGATGGGCGCGCCTCAAGGTCGTCTTCGGCGGCGGCATCAAGGCCCAAGATCACCTTTGGATCAATCTGCCCGTCAGTGATTGGCAACATCGGCACTTTGCGCGGTGTTTCGGCGGCGATGATGTCTTTGGCTTGTTGCATTTGCTCAGGGCTGGTGAGGTCCGCTTTGGACAGAAGGATGATATCAGCGCAAGAAATCTGATCTTCAAAAACTTCGGACAATGGCGTTTCGTGGTCGATGCCTTCATCCGCCTCACGCTGAGCGTCCACCGCAGCGACATCTGGTGCAAAGCGACCATCAGAAACGGCTTCGGCGTCGGCGACCGCGATCACACCATCAACGGTGATTTTGGATTTGATCGCAGGCCAATTGAACGCAAGTAAAAGGGGCTTTGGGAGCGCAAGGCCAGATGTTTCAATCAAGATATGGTCTGGCGGGGTAGGGAGCGCCATCAAGCTTTCGATTGTTGGAATGAAATCATCCGCAACTGTGCAACAGATACAGCCGTTTGCAAGCTCCACGATGTTTTCCGCAGGACAGTTTTCATCGGAGCAAGATTTAAGGATGTCCCCATCTATGCCTAACGTGCCAAATTCGTTCACCACAATGGCCAAGCGTGTGTCGCCTGCGTTGCGGATCAGGTTGCGGATCAATGTGGTTTTGCCAGAACCCAAAAAGCCAGTGATCACTGTTACGGGTATTTTGCGAAGTGTGTTCATGAGTTTTTTCCTAAGGCTGGAATGCGTGAAAGGGTCTGCCTTTTAAATGTATCGGAACGTTCACGCCAAGGAATGATGCCATCTTTGGATTGTGCGTATTGCGCAGCGCCGTCCAAAATATCCTGAGCATGGTCAATAGCGTTCATGTGGCCGTAAACATAAGTCCACTTGCCATCTTGCGCGAGCGCCACCGCCGAACCATTGTTGCAAGCGGAAAGGCATTTTACGCCTTCGATTTTTACGCCCTCAGGCGCGCCAAGTGCGTTCAGTTTTTCGAAAAGTTCTTCGCCAGGGCGGATACCGCCCTCTGGGGTTTCAAGTCCCGCACGGCAAGTTGTACACACGTAAAGTGTTGCGGTGGTTGTCATTTCAAGCCCTTTCCAAGACCATACGGCAAGGGGCTTTGAGCTGAAAAGGACACACCTTTTGCAGACCGCGAGACACCCCGTTCGCTATTGCATTTATATTTCTGGCAGGTCTCCCGGCTTACGGAGTCGAGCTATGCTCATTAAGCTATATCCTTCCCAGCGTTTGCCAGTGAATATAGCCTCATCCGATCACGGTCGCGGGGGCGGCTGTACTTAAAGAAAACACGCTGCGCGCATTCCCTCACATCACATTCCCTTTTCACTTGTCATAGACAAGAACCAGAAACTCACTTACGAATAAATCGGCAACCTCGTCAATAGATGAAATTTAATATCATGTAGGGCTTTGAAATAAATATGAAAATTGATTTTGAGGATGCGGGGCGCCACACACGGAAAATGGTAAAAAAGAAGGCCGTTCGCGATAAGATCATGGCAACCAAAAGTGGTGAGAAGGGGCTAATCATTGTTAATACCGGCAACGGGAAGGGGAAATCTTCTGCTGCGTTTGGTATGATTTTTCGCCATATTGCCCATGGCATGCCCTGTGCTGTGGTGCAGTTTATCAAAGGTGCCATGGGGACGGGAGAGCGCACGTTGATCGAAAATCACTTCGGTGATCTGTGTCAATTTCACACCATGGGTGAAGGCTTTACTTGGGAAACTCAAGACAAAGTACGCGACATTGCGGCGGCGACACGTGCGTGGGAAAAAGCTAAGGAATTGATTCTCGACCCTGAGATATCAATGGTGCTTTTAGATGAAATTAATATCGCGCTGCGCTACGAATATATCGACCTCGATGAGGTTGTGTCGTTCCTGAAAAATGAAAAACCTGTGATGACGCATGTGGTGCTTACGGGCCGAAACGCAAAAGAGCCGTTACTTGAAATCGCGGACCTTGCAACCGAGATGGGGCAGGTGAAGCATCCGTTCCGTGATGGGATAAAAGCGCAGCAGGGCATTGAGTTTTAAGGTTCTTTGATGGGAAAAGCATTAATGATCCAAGGCACGGGATCCAATGTGGGGAAATCCATGTTGGTCGCGGGGCTGTGCCGTGCGGCGGTGAAGCGCGGTATGTCTGTTCGCCCATTTAAACCGCAAAACATGTCAAATAATGCGGCAGTTGTTTCTGGTGGTGAGGGTGAAATTGGTCGTGCCCAAGCCTTGCAGGCCTTGGCCTGCGGTGTTGAAACCCATGTTGATATGAACCCAATTTTGCTCAAACCAGAAAGTGATCGCGGTGCGGCTGTGATCATACAGGGCAAGCATCACATAACTTGCAAAGCCCAAGAATATGCGACGCTTAAGCCAAGTTTGATGACCTGCGTAATTGAAAGTTTTGAGCGCCTAAAATCGGATGCTGATCTCGTTATCGTTGAAGGAGCTGGATCGCCTGCGGAGGTGAATCTTCGCACAAATGACCTTGCCAATATGGGGTTTGCTGTGGCCGCTGATGTGCCCGTTATTTTGGCGGGTGACATCGATCGCGGTGGTGTGATCGCACAAATGGTGGGCACCAAAGGGGTCCTACCCAAAGAGGATCTCGATCAGATTTCGGGTTTTATGATCAACAAATTTCGTGGTGATCCGCGATTGTTTGATGATGGCTACGACATGATTGCGGCACAAACGGATTGGCGAGGATTTGGTGTTCTTCCCTATTTTGACAACGCCCATTTATTGCCAGCGGAAGACGCGCTTGATCTACGCGGTCGCGCCTCTGAAGGCGAGTTACATGTCGTATGTCTCGGCCTGTCGCGGATCGCAAATTTTGATGATCTTGATCCGATTGGCATTGAAGAGGGCGTGAACCTCACCATGCTTCTTGCGGGGCAGCCTATCCCCGGGGATGCTGATTTGGTGATCATTCCGGGCACGAAATCAACGCGTCAAGACCTCGCCTTCCTACGCGCGCAAGGGTGGGATATTGATCTACAGGCCCACATTCGCCGTGGCGGCCATGTGCTTGGAATTTGTGGCGGATATCAAATGCTTGGGCGGGTTATTGATGATCCAGATGGTATTGAAGGGCATGTTGGTGAAAGCCTGGGCCTTGGGCATTTAGAGGTTAAAACCACGATGATGCCTGAGAAAACACTCACGCAAGTGGTCGCCATCCATGCCGCATCTGGGGTGACTATGTCAGGCTATGAAATTCATATCGGCCACACTGATGGTGCGGATTGCGCACGTCCATTTTCGATGGTGAGCGGGCGGCCTGAGGGCGCGCAATCGGGGGATGGGCGTATTGTCGGGACTTACCTGCATGGACTTTTCGCAGATGACGTTTTCCGAGGTGCCTATTTGCAAAGTTTTGGTGTCCAAAGCCAGTCGCACTATGGCGATACGGTTGAAAAGACGCTAGATGAACTGGCTGCGTTCATGGAAGAAAATCTCGATCTTGATGCGCTATTTTCCACCGCGCGCTAAGGCATATTTGACGCGTTCAAGCTCCGTTGCATTTGCGGGCAACCCTAGTCTGATCCAGCGATCAGAGTAGGGAAAAATGCGTGACCAAACCTGTGACTTCGCGAGGGTATCTTGTGCAAGGTGGGCATCAGGTGTTTCGTAAAGCTGAAAAAGCAAGCTTCCACCTTTGCGCGCCCAACCAGCATTCGCCGCAATCTCGTCTAATTGCGTTACGTCGTCATGCAAACGTGCAATGGTCTTAGCGGCCCATGCTTTATCAGAAAGGGCTTGCGCGCCAATAGCTAGTGCTGGTCCAGAAACGGGCCAAGGCCCTGCCATATCTTGGAGTTTTTCGATCATGATCTTATCGCCGAGGACAAAGCCTAGGCGCACCCCCGCAAGGCCGTAAAACTTTCCAAATGAGCGTAAGACAATAAGCCCGCTCTGCCCTGCCAGATTGGCCACGGAGTGGTCGGGATATGGGTCGCAGAAACTTTCATCAACAATCAAATGGCCCACCAGTTTTGATAGGTTTAGGATCTCATTTGGTGTAAATATAGCCCCTGTCGGATTGTTGGGATTAACGACGACGGCGACATCGGCGCCATTGAGGTCCGCCAAGGTTGGGACTTCTTTCACGCGCCAGCCCGCCCTACGAAATGAGGCTGCATGTTCGTTATACGTCGGAGCTAAAACGCGCATTTCCCCACGCGGCAAAAAATGTGGCAACATCTGAATTGCCCCTTGCGCTCCAGCGGTGATCAACATGGGTGCATCGGATTTATAAGCCAGTTTTGCGGCGGCTTTGGTCTCGTTTATCAAGCTTTGTGTTGGCAGGGCACCCCAGATATTATCGGGAAATACTGGAGCGGGGTAGGCCACGCGGTTGATGCCCGTGGACAGGTCAATCCAGCTTTTCGGGTCGCCGCCATATTGGGCGATGGCCGCGTCCATATTTCCGCCGTGATCACGTTTTTGCATCTGTTTATCCTATGGTTGCGGTTGCAATTAGGAGCCCCATAAAAGCCAATATTGATCGTCTATATAGTTGAAGCGCCTCTGAAATATCACTGGTGATTGCGTCACGGCCCTTCGCATGAATCCATGGCTCCTCCGTCAATTCATCATTGTAAATACGTGGACCAGACAGTGAAATATTGAGAGAGGCGGCCATGGCGGCTTCGGGCCAGCCAGCATTTGGGGAACGGTGAAGTTTTGCGTCGATGCACATCGTTTTAAGGCTGGGCTTGGGTGCTGGACCACAAAGGGCAAACAATAGCCCCGTGATCCGTGCGGGGATCCAATTCACCACATCATCGGTTATTGCACTGAAGCGTCCAAAATGGAGGTAACGGTCATTTTTATGGCCAATCATACTGTCGAGCGTATTGATCGTCTTATAGCCCGCGATGCCAGGCAGCCCCAAGAGCGCACCCCAAAAGAGAGGTGCGATAATCCCGTCAGATGTATTTTCGGCCAAGCTTTCGATGGTGGCACGAATGATCCCCCGCGCGTCCAAGGCCTCAGGATTGCGGCCTACGATCATCGACACCGCATAACGGGCTTCTTTTATATCATCATTGCGCAGAGGTGCTTCGATGGCGCGGACATGCTCATGGAGGGAGCGCACCGCGACAAAGGGCCATGCCAAAATGCCGAGGATAATCGTGCCGAAAATGGACTTCGGAAGTAGAGCCAGTAGGAAAAATGCCACGAGTATGACGCCAAGAATGATTACAAGTGCCGTGACTATGCCGTTGACACGCTGGGCGCGCGCGCTACCGGTGTTGAAGCGTGCCTCAAGAGCAAAAATGCAGTGGCCAACCCATGTGACGGGGTGGCCAATCTTGCGGTAAATCATCTTGGGCCAGCCGATGATGATGTCGATCAGAACTGCAATGAGCATGGCGAAGATAAAGCTCATGAGGCGCCTCCAAAAGTGAAATCCACGATATGTGTAAAGTTGCTGTCGCGTAAAATATCAACGATATTTGTTGGCGCTGCGTCCTCATGAAAGATAAATCCGCGTGCGGACCCTGTATGGGCAATGACGATTCCGAGCGCGTCAGTTTTAGCAAGGATGTCGAGGCTCGGGTCATACCCAGGCTGCCGAAGGCCTAGGTTTCGCTTTGCTGAAATGGTGCTCAGGTTTGCCAGATGGTCGAGGGTTTTGATCTCAGCCCACTTGGTCACCAAATCTGAAATGTCGGCGAAGTTATTGTCGCTGGCATCAGTGTGTTCTGAGTGAGGGACGAAGCCACCGATGATCCTCCCCCTTGGCAGCGGGCCAAATGTATCTTTGACAAGTCCCTTGCGCGATGCCCAAAGGTATTGCCGCGTATTTGGGAACATTAAAGGATCAACAGCACCTTCACTTTGGAAACACGCGCTGGCGATTTCCTCAGGTGTGAGATCAGGCGCCAACATGCGTAAGAAAGCTACGCGTGCCGCAGTCGACGCCCCCGCGCCACCCCCTGCGGGCATGTCATGGCTGAGTTGAAAATGGCCATCATATTTTGCATTGCACTGCTCAAATAGGGTTCCAATTTGATCCGCGGATAAGATTTGTTGCGGTGATTGCATGATCGCGAATTCACCAGCGCGCCGCGAAAGGTGGACCCTTAGATTGGGGCAGGGTAACGAAATGAGCACCACATCACCCGTAGGCCCCATCTGCCCTTGGAGGAATTCGCCGAAATGGCCAGCGATGGAAATGTCACATGGGGTCTGCATAGAAAGCATCCAATTGATAGTACGTGGGATGAGCGGTAAGGCCTTTTCTCACAGATAATCAACTTGAATTGCGATGGGTTGATCGCAACCGACGACGTAAAGGGGGGGCAATGGGTGTGTTATTGGTGACAGGCGGTGCAAGGTCAGGCAAGAGCGCCTATGCGGAAACACGCGCTTTGGCAGAGAGCCCAAACCCGATTTATATCGCGACCGCCCAAGCTTATGACGATGAAATGCGCGCCCGTATTCAGGGCCACCAAGGTCGCCGTGGGCCTGAGTGGTCGGATATTCATGCGCCTCTCGACTTGGGGTCTGCGCTTCATGACAGTGATGGGGCAAGCGTGCGGCTCATTGATTGTTTGACGCTTTGGGTGACAAACTTGTTGTTGGCGGATCGGGATGTCGAGGGTGAAATCGAATCCCTTACGACTTGCCTGGCCACGCAAGTGTCACCTGTAATTCTGGTCACGGGCGAAGTGGGCATGGGTATTGTTCCTGAAAATCAACTCGCGCGGAATTTTCGCGATGCAGCAGGGCATTGCAATCAAAGAGTTGCGGCGGTCGCGGATGAAGTTCAGGTGACCATTTCAGGTCTGCCGTTGCGCCTGAAATAGGCAAAAATGCACACTGAGGTGTCGCTTTTCTGCTTGACCTGATGGCTCTTTTTGTCCCTAAGTGACTGTTACATATGGTGTCCCGTATGGAGCAAAGCTTTGGGACATAAATGGGAATAAGGAAGGGTGGACCAAGTTGCGGCACCCGACGCCTTAGCCGCCCCCGCGACTGTATGCGCTGAGCCTGTTTGAAGAGCCACTGGAGCAATCTGGGAAGGCCAAACAAGACATTGAAGCGCGAGCCAGGAAACCTGCCAAATGTCATTGAACATTAACCACCGTCGGGTGTGACGGTTAGGAGTATAGACTATGCATATCGAACCAGGCGTCGTAACAGGCGCAAAAATTGTCCTATCATACGCAACAGCAGCCGGTGCAGGCGCGATTGGCCTCAAAATGGCTTGGGACGCTATTAAAGAAAAAGGTCTCGTATCGCTGGCAATGCGGACAGTGGCCGCAGCTGTGATGGTTTTCAGCTTTTTCCAGCTCCTGCCTCATTACCCAGTGGGCGTGTCTGAAGTTCACTTCATTCTCGGGTCTACATTGTTTCTCGTTTTTGGCGCAGCACCTGCGGCTCTTGGCCTAGCAATTGGCCTGGCCATCCAAAGCTTCTTTCTTGCGCCATTTGATATTCCACAATTTGGCATGAACCTAACAACTTTGCTTGTTCCGCTCTTTGGTTTGAAAATGATCGCAGATCGCATCATTCCTGCGTCCACACGTTACGTTGACCTCAGCTACAAACAAACACTTGTGCTTTCCGCAGCATTTCAAGCTGGTGTTGTGGCATGGGTTGGTTTTTGGGCGTTCTACGGCCAAGGTTTTGGCGCAGAAAACCTTGTGAACGTATCCACATTTGGTATCGCTTACATGGCGGTTATCTTGATTGAGCCACTCGCAGACCTCGCGATCCTTTTCCTTGCAAAAACAATGGATAAAGGTTTGCCAGTGGCACTTGTAACGCCACGCCTTTTCAACGCGGCATAAGCCACGTTCACATGATTTGATTTTGGCCTCCTTTGTGAGGCCACTTTCATTTCTAGGACAAGGACATTTGGATGCTGGATCTCATATTGATTGGCATAGGGACGGGCAACCCTGACCATCTAACACGACAAGCGATGAAGGCCCTCAATTCTGCGGACCTAATTCTGATCCCGTATAAAGGCAGCGAGAAAGCGGACCTTGCGGCATTGCGGCGTGATATTTGTGATGAAGTTTTGGCTGCCCCTGTGCCGATTAAAGAATTCGTGCTTCCCGTTCGGGATCCAAAAATTGCCGATTATATCACCCGCGTGAATGCGTGGCATGATGCCATCGCAGAGTGCTGGCTTGAGGCGATTTCCAGCCATGGTGGGGCCACGCGTGTGGCGCTGCTGGTTTGGGGGGATCCGTCGCTTTATGACAGCACTCTTCGGATTGCGGACCGTGTGCAAAACACGCGGCTCGTTCGGCTCGAAGTCATCCCAGGCATCACATCTATGCAAGCGTTAACCGCGGCGCATCGCATTGCGTTAAATGCTCTTGGTAGGCCGTTCACGGTGACCACGGGGCGGCAGCTTCGCGATCACGGATGGCCAGATGGGGCGGAGCGTTTGGTGGTGATGCTGGATGGGGACAGTGCGTTTCAAACGCTTGATCCCACCGGCATTGATATTTGGTGGGGTGGTTTTGTTGGCATGGCCAATGAAATCATTCGCTCTGGTGCCCTGGCCGATGTGTCCCAAGACATCATTGATACACGCGCACGCGCCAAGGATGAACACGGCTGGATTATGGATATTTATATCTTGAACCGTGCGCAATAGACATAGAAAGCAACGAAAATGCTATCAACTTCAGATACATTCAAAGTAGAAATCCAAACCGCGATTGACTTCAAAACCAAACCCCCAGGTTCCCTTGGGCGGATTGAAGAGCTCGCAGTACAAATTGCGGCGTTGAAAGAAACGCTTTCGCCACAAATGGACACCTGCCAGCACATTATCTTTGCGGCCGATCACGGCATCGCGACCGAAGGTGTCTCTGCCTTCCCGCAGGCCGTGACCCAGCAAATGGTGCTCAATTTCCTAGGCAATGGCGCGGCGGCGAATGTCTTCGCGAACCGCTTGGACATACCCGTTATGGTCGTGGATGCAGGCGTTGCAGGGGACCCGATTGTTTCAGAGGGCCTCACATCTCGTCGTATGGGCGCAGGTACCGACAGTTTCCTTTCTGGTCCTGCGATGACCGCGGCAACCATGGAAAACACCATTGCCGCAGGCGCCGCATTGGTCGCAGAATGCGGTGCGGACGCCATGAGCTTCGGCGAAATGGGCATTGGCAACACAGCAACGGCATCAATGTTGATCCACAAACTTACAGGTATAGATCTCGAGACGCTCACTGGGCGTGGTACTGGTCTTGATGATGAAGGTTTGAACCGTAAGGTTGAAGTCCTCAAAAAAGCAGCCTCGCGGACAAACGACCTGAGTGCGGATGAGGTGCTCGCAGAATATGGCGGGTTTGAAATCCTCATGATGGCGGGCGCGATGATTGCAGCAGCAGAGGCCCGTAAGGTTGTGCTTGTAGATGGATTTATCGCCACGGCGGCCGCTTTGGTGGCGCTCACCCGTGCGCCACATATTCGTCCTGCGATGGTGTTTTCGCATCTCTCCGAAGAAGCAGGCCATATTACCGTTCTACATCATCTAGAGGCGAAGCCGATCCTTAACCTTGGCTTGCGTTTGGGCGAAGGCACAGGCGCGCTTTTGGCGTGGCCATTGGTGCGCGCATCCGTCGATATGCTCAACAACATGGCGACGTTCGCCGATGCGGGCATCAGCGGAAAAGAGGAATGATCTTCAAAGAGGAAATAGAAACGGCGCGTCTAGCTTTTCAGTTCATGACGCGCCTACCTATTCCCAAAGGGGTGCCTTTTGATAAGATCCGAATGGCGCAATCCATTCGCTACTATCCCCTCGTTGGGGTTGTGATTGGTGGGTTCGCGGCCATAGCATACGCTGGGGCCTCTAAACTTTCCCCAACATTGGCACCAATTCTCGCCATTGCAACGGCGGTGTTTCTAACAGGGGCTCTCCATGAAGATGGACTCGCAGATCTTGTAGATGGTTTTTGGGGGGGGCACACCACTGAGCGCCGATTGGAGATCATGCGCGACAGCGCAATTGGAAGTTACGGCACGCTTGCCCTTATCTTTATCGTGCTGAGCCAATATGTGGTGCTGTCTGATATGCCGATACACATTGCAGCTCTGACCCTTGTTCTAGGGCACGCATTTAGTCGTTCGTCTGTTGTCGTCTATATGCAAAACGCAACTTATGCCCGAAGATCGGGGGCAGGGGAAAACCTAACTGAACGGCTTGAAACCAAAGGAAAATTCCTCTTTTTGGGGCAATTTATTACGTTAACGAGCGTGGCTATCATTTTCTTAGGATGGGCCGCAACACTTAGTGCCTTTTCGTTCATTCTTGTAATATCTTCAGGACTGGCGGTGGTATCACAGCGTAAAATCGGGGGATACACCGGCGATGTGTTGGGTGCTCTACAGCAGCTAAGCCACCTTGGGTTTTTGGTTGGTATAGGATGCGTGTTTTGAATGAGTTGATTATCGTTCGGCATGCGCCGGTTGTTTCTGACGGGCGGTTTTACGGGCGCCGTGATCTACCCGCAAATTGCGATGACAAGAAAGCATTTGATAACCTTCGAAATGAGTTGCCTTACCCGCAAAAGCTATACGTCAGCCCGGCTTTGCGTTGTAGGCAAACGGCGCAAGCTATCTGGCCTGATTTTCCAACTGATCAGATGCATATGAATGCAAACCTCTGGGAACAAGATTTTGGGGATTGGGAAGGAATTCCCTATGAAAACATTCCAGATATCGGAGAAAGGACAACAGAAGATTTGGCCTATTTTCAGCCTCCAAACGGTGAAAGTTTCGCAGATCTCTATGAGAGAGTAATCCCAGTGATACATTCATTACGCTCGGAAACCGGTGTGGTTATCGTAGCCCATGCAGGTACCATTCGCGCAGCATTATCAATGATGGCTGGGGATAAGTTTACAGGACTGAGACATGATGCTCCAAATTTGAGCTATGTTAAAATTGAGGGCATTTTGAAGGTGGTCTTGTCACGGTCTAGTGAATAGCCCCTAGTTTCCTAGACGCCTTGTTGCTTCCACTTTTGTTGTTTTTCGAACTCGATGGGCGACAGAAACCCGTTTCTAGCGTGCTTTCGTTTCGGATTGTAGAACATTTCGATGTAGTCGAACACGTCCCGCCTAAGCCTGTATTGTCGCGTCATGTTGGGTTGGCGTACCCGACCGCCACGTGCCCTACCGCTACTCTCTGGCCGTGCATGGGGTCGGAATGGCGGATGAATGGCCGGTTGTGCCATTGCACGTTGACTGGGGTCCGGGCGCGATGTCCGGACAGTTTGAGCGGGGCATGGTTGTCTGTATCGAAAGCCTAATTGCCGAAGAACACTCGGAAAGCATCAAACTGGAAACTCAGGTGCTGGTGACAGCGACAGGATACGAACGACTGGACAGTTTCCCGCTCTGAACAAAAGCAGACTTTAAAGCGCAGAACGCGAAAGCCTGCTTTGTCCCGCGACTTGATCCCTCGGCAACAAGTAGATCGTGCAAGTGCGGCGACGGTCCGCAATGACGGGCCGCGCCGCAGCATGTGGAGGTCGTAGTCAATGTCGGCAAAGGGCCGTCCTCGCTGGTGATGATGCGCCCAAGGTGCCAACATGCTGCGACCGATCTAATGGCGGCAGAGAGCCCTAGAGTGCATGATGCTGCACGGTGCACGAAGGTCGGGTTTAGGACGGCTGGTAAATAACCTTCAGCCGATAGTAGACCTTGGATTTGGCGGCCTAAGCTGCAGCGCAGCGTGCTAGTAGCAGTCGTAGGGCTGTAGTATCTTTGTTCACGGGATGGCTGTTACACACGGAACTTCGAAAGGTCCTTGTGGGCTTGCATCCATGGGATGACTTCACAGAGAGTGATCTGAATCGGTGCATGGCCCTACTCGACAATGAAGAAACTCGGACTTGGATGTTCGGCCCTATCCTTTGGCGGGATAACTACGCGCATCTATGCGAAGGAAGGCACCTCGCCGTGCAAAATGAATTCGATGGCAAATTACAGCTTGCGGATCGTTGCTTGGGCTATCATCCTTTTCAGAAATGTTCCAAGCTGGTCTCATACTCCAGCAACTTTGAGGCGGAATTGACTGGGCATAATCATTATCCTGGGTGTACGTGCGGCTGGTGTGTTGGCGGTGGAAGCCCCGGCAGGAATGCCCCCCCATTGCAACAGAAGCCAAGTCCGCCTGTTTTCACGGATAAAGAAAAGCTGCAGGCGGCAAACGCGCTGAGCGTTATTGGAGCTACGAGCTATTCTCGTTGCTATGTCAACCCAAATGCTTCGTGCCCGGTTTGTGGCCAAACTGTCTATTTCTACGCCAATAACTTTGGAAGTCGGGTGTACTTTGACGAACTTGGTCCACCTTGGACGAAACATCCATGCACAGAAAATAGACGCCCAGCACCTTCAGAAACAAGCGTGCGTCCTGTTCGCAGGTCGGTTTCCGAAATCAAAGTAATCTTGGATGCCGAGAAGAAGCTTGACGACAGAATACTTCCGGTTGGGAAGAAAGCCCGAAAGAAAAACTGGAAGTTGGCGGTGGTGACCGAGGTGGAGTTCAGAGATTTTTCAATGGAAGTTCTCATTGAAGATATCTCCGGACAAAGCCATCACCAGAACCGTTTCAGCATATACTGCCACAAACAGCTTCTTCACGAAGGCGACTTAATAAGTCGACGGGGCATGAGTTTTTCCTTTTTGGACCCGATATCAATTGAGAGTTTGGAAGTTTCCGACGGCGATATGTTGCTAAACCTCGAAGAAATCGAAGGCAGCATTGAACAAGATGAAATCCCGCAAGACATAGCCGCAATGTTGCCATCGGAGAAACGGCACTTCACCTCAAAAGCAGGACGCAACCTCCATGTGAATGATGAAGTGCGCTCAGTTCTCCGGGATTTTGCCAAAAAGGGAGTCGTGGGCCCCAAGCTTGTTTCTCATTATCTAAATGAGACCGGGCGCACGACAGCCTATGGCGGCCGCTGGACGCCACGCCTGGCATTCTTCTTGATTTTACTTTCTGGCGTGCCGCAAGAAAGGCCTCCCAAGCGGAAGAAGTCTAACTCTTCCAGCAGGTTGGAAAAGCCCAGATTTAAAACGACAAAAGGGCGCGCCAAATCTAAGCGTAAGAAATCCGGTCAAAAATTTTCAAGTAACGTGGTCAAAGGCCGATCCTCGACGCCTGCTATTCTTACCAGTGATGTTGACGAATGGGCCAGGATGCTTTCGCGCCTCGGACGAGTTTCACGAGAACCAAATGACAAATAACGCTTAGTCTCCGATGTCCTTCATGCGCTCGGCGATATCACCAGCAATGCGCTCATATAGGGTAGCTTGTTTGTCTCTGGCGGAACCCGGTTTGGGATTTCGACGACGGATTCTTTTGGCGAGCCAGAATAACATCCGGGCAGCAGGATCGGACGTCGCATCCGGTTCTGCTGCTGGGTACTTTTCTTCCAGTGCCACAACGATTTCCTGAGACAGGCTGCGCCTGTTCATCGTGGCATGCGTTTCCAACCGTTTTTTGAGCGCGGCGGGGAGTAAGAGTTTGAATTGGAGCAAGGCTTCATCTTTCATGATTGCATGATGGACAATATTTGTCCCTAATGATATGGACAATTTATGTCCTTCTGTCGAGGTGTGAATATGAAAACAACCCAGTTCAAACTTAACCTGCCAGCGGACGTGAAAGCCTGGCTAGAAGAAGAGGCGGTGCGGAACCTACGCTCACAGGGGTCGCAAGTTGTGTCCTGCCTACGGGCGGCGATGTCGCGACAAGAGACGCTTCGCGAGGGGGCTGAGAAATGAGCCTGAACCAAATCCAGCTGATTCCGACGCCGGAACTGGCGCTTTTGTTTGGGTACAATGAACCAAGCGCGTCATTCTACGATTTCTGCCGCCGGACGGGCATCGCCCCCGTACCTGGACGACGGGGTTGGTATGATCCGAAACTCATCCGGGCGCGATTGGATGCAGTTCAGGGCATAAGCGCCGCTGAGCGAGAGGCAACTACGCAACCGAGCCTCGTTGCACAGCGAAGAGCGCGCCATGCCCAGAAGTAACCTACCCAAAGGGATTCACCGTGTCCGGCGCAAAGTCGTATCTGGTGTTCGATATCATTTTTACGCGTGGCGAGGTGGTCCCAAGTTTTGGGAAGGGTCAGAGCCAAACCCCAAAGAGCCAGAATTCTTCCATGCCTTTTCACAGTGCGGCATGCCGATCAGTCCTACCGAATATCTGACGACCCGTTTGGTTGATGATTTTCTCTCTAGTGCGTCTTTGCCTAAAGCCGAGCGGTCCAAAGCAGATATTCGAAAGTGGCTGGAATTTTTTCGCGAGGAGTTTGGGGCGGATCCAATTGCAATGTTCGAAGAGCGCGCTTCAAGGGGCGAGGTGAACAACTGGCGTAAGAAATGGCTTCATTCGCCCAAGCAGCACGACATGGCGGGCACACATGCGACTCGTGTTTTGAACTGGGCGGTAGAAGAGGGGAAGCTCAAAGAGCACCACTGCCATAAGCTCAAGAAACTCTATCAATCGAACCGTACCGAAATCATTTGGGCGAGCGGCGATTTCGCTCAGTTCAAAAAATATGCTCCCGAGTGGGTCCAAAGAATCTTAACGGCAGGATGTGAAACGGGTTTACGTGCGGCCGATCTGGTCCAAGTCAAGATGGACCAGTTCGAAGACACACCGCACGGTAAACGACTTCGCTTTCGCACCAGTAAGCGTGGGCAAATCGCTTTCATCCCAGCCACTTCAGCCCTTGAGAAACTGATCGTCGAGACGCCAGACGATCAGGAAATGCTTCTTGTTTCTGAGTTGGGGAGGCCTCTCACGGCTCGTTGGGCGTCGAACCAGATCACGAAGTGGCGGCGCGAAGCGCAGATACCTCCGTGGATTGATGGTCGTGAAAAAACTTTGTCCGACACACGAGGGACAGCTGCGACAAGACTGCTGAATGCAGATCTGTCTCTGCGTCAAATTGCGGTTCTGATGGGGTGGTCCGTGCGCTACGCCGCACAGGTTATCGAACATTAACAGCCTAAAGGAACTCTATGAAGCGGGGTCAAGTCATGTCCCATTTAGAAACATAGTGCAGGGCCATCTAGCCATGACCTGGAGTGGCTTGTTTTTGGAATTATACAGAGCCATTGAGCAATTGTACTCAGTACCAAAGTTAACCAACCTGACTGGTCAATGGACTTCCCCGAAACCATTCTATGAGCTTGCTGAACTGTTGGAGAACAAGCTGGGGTGGCGCCCAAAAGAAGAAGATGCGCTGCGGGAGCTCATCGAGAGCTGCGGTGCTTCACTTCTCGAGATGCTGGCCAACGAGCTTTGCCCAAATGCTGAAAACAAGGCCCAAGCCGTAGCTAAGGCGATTTATAAACAAAGAAATTCGTTGGTGCATTTTCGTCCAGCTATGCCTGAAGAAGATTTTACCACACAACAATGGAACAACAGAATCTCCCTTATGATCAAGCTAGTCTCTAAATTGTATGAGAGGCATGGCGAAAACTACATGTTACCAAAGGGGGAATAAACTCTTGGTACTGGGTTTAAGTTAGATGAGGTATGTGGTAGGAACATATCAGGAACATCTGACTGCATCTGGTGTGCTGCAGTATATCTTGCAGCGATTCAGGGTGTGTGGTCTAACTCAACCAAAATAATGGAGCGGTTGTGAGAACTTTTTTCGAATTTTTTGCGGGTGGTGGCATGGTTCGGGCTGGTCTAGGTTCTGGCTGGTCCTGCCGTTTTGCAAATGACTTCGATGCCAACAAGGGTGAAGCATATTGCGACAACTGGGGTGACGGTGAGATGCTTGTCGATGACATCCGCAACCTGAGCCCAGATGACATGGGCGGCACACCTGATCTCGCCTGGGGTTCGTTTCCTTGTCAGGATCTCTCTCTGGCAGGCGGTGGCGCTGGCCTCAAAGGCGATCGTAGCGGAACGTTCTATCCGTTCATCTCGATCATGAAAGAGCTGCAAGACCGCGACCGCGCACCATCTATTGTGGCGCTGGAGAACGTCGTCGGCACGCTGACATCCCACAAGGGTAAAGATTTCCAGGCAATCTGCGAAGCGCTGGATGGGCTTGGCTACCGATATGGCGCTCTGGTAGCCGACGCGTCTCTATTCGTTCCACAGAGCCGCCCACGGTTGTTTGTGATTGCCGTGAAATCTGACATTGCACTGCCAGATTATATCACCGTCGATGGACCTGAGCAGCGCTGGCACACGGTGGCTCTGCGCCGCGCGATGAGCAACCTGTCTGATCATCAACGGGACAATTGGATATGGTGGTCTATGCCTGAGCCCAGTGATCGCGAGACGGACTTCTGCGATCTCATCGAAGACAAGCCGTCGAGCGTCGACTGGCACACGGCCTCCGAGACGACAGCCCTTCTGTCCATGATGAGCGAAGTCAATCTTGCGAAGGTCGAAACCGCTAAAGCTGCTAAAAAGAAAATGGTGGGCGCCATCTATAAGCGCACTCGCTGGGAGCATGGCATCAAAGTGCAGCGAGCCGAAATCCGATTTGATGATATTGCTGGCTGTTTGCGTACACCGGCGGGCGGCTCTTCGCGTCAGCTGATCATGACTGTTCACGGCAACAAAATCCGGTCACGCTTGATCTCGACACGTGAGACGGCGCGACTGATGGGGCTACCTGATAGCTACAAGCTGCCCGAAAAATACAACCAAGCATATCATTTGACAGGGGACGGTGTTGCAGTGCCAGTGGTGCGCCACATCGCAGAGAATATCTTCGAGCCAATCGTCAAATTAAATACGGAAGAGGATTTGATGGATGACGGGCGCGACACCTTGCAAGAAGAATGTAGCACTGAAAGCGCGGGTAGCCGCTCTCGCTGAAGTCCTCAAGACTGAGGCGCACACCCTCGGTGATCACGGTCTTGATGATCAGGAATTCTACAACTCAGGCCTGTTTCGGGGTGTCATAGAACAGATCCGAGGTGAATTCGTCGCATCGATGACGCCGAAGCGTGAGTATGTGGCACATGTTCTCAATCACATGGTCGACGAAGGCTTCATTCAAGATTGGCTGTCAGCAGGCGCTGCAAATCGTCATGATTACTCTGTTACTCTCAACGATGGCAGGACGGCGGCTATCGAATTGAAAGGCTGTCTAGACGGCAACAACACGAACATTTTCACCCGGCCGCCACACGCTGATGAATTTATCATCTGGTCAGTCTGCACAAATCCATCTGCGGATCCTGCGAAGAACGTCTGGTCGGGGATACACACGCGGCTGAGCGCTGAAATGATTGACCGTGATCAGCGCATAGACGGGCTTGTAGTGTGGGATTATGTCTGTGGGACTGTGGGGCGGCCATGTCCTAAGCTTGTTGAAGCTCCAGAGCGGCTAATTGAGCTGGGGCCGTATCGTCTTCCGCCGCCATGCGTCTACATGTTCCCTTCATCCGTCCCAGCGCCGCGGAACAACGCAGCGCCTCAGCCGCAGCGAGTTGGCAATGTCGGGATACTTGATGCGATGCACCGGTGCTTTGGTGGGCGTGACGAGGAAATCCACAGCGTCTTCTTTGAAGCGCGTTACGAGGGGGCTGACCTGCAACGCAAGACTCGCATCGAACGCAACGGGTCGTTGATGCGAGAGTCTGGATTTACATCAATCAAGCGGGATTGATCTGTCTGCGTCGTCGAAAATGGCAACCCACCAGCAATCCTGCCGTCCTTTCGTCAGATCAGGGCACCATTAAACCTGAAGCAAACGTCCGCTTTGCTCGTGGCTGCTCGTGACATTTCGCTCGCAACTAATGACCAGAATCTGCCGTTGCAATTGTCAGTTCGCAGCATCTGGCTATTATTCTTCCCCATAGAAATAGAACTTTCGGCGCGAAACGTCGCTGTTTGTCAGCAGTATTTTCCATAGCGCTTCGCCAATAAATGCGAGTATAGCCCCTGCAACGCCAAGGTGAAGCAGGAACAGGGTGTAGATGTCCCAAAAGTTGCCTGTTTCAGAGCGGTAGGAGATGAAGCCAACGCTTGTGACCACTAGAAGGACAATTCCCATCACGCGCAGGGAGTTGGCGAATTTGTTGATTGGCGTCTTTGGGTCTTTCAAATGTTTCATTACATCGCTCGCTTTAGCCAATGGCCGAAAAGAACAGCTTTGCCTCGCTTTGCGGCGAGGTGCCCTTCGAAAGGGCTTGTTCAAAGATGTAGTGGGTGAATTTTTGTATTTCGGCGCTAGAAAACGTCTTCTTGTTCGTCTGCGCGTGATCAAACACAGCCTGCGCAGTTTCCCCGGCTAAGCGAGCTGACTGCTCACTGTCAGGCACGGAGTTTCCATACACCAGCCACATGAGGTTCTTGTCGAACTCTTCGCAAAACCTGACAGCGATTGAGAGCGGTAGCTCTCGTTTTTCAAGTTCATAATTCTTGTAGGATTTGTCGGCGATCCCAAGGATCGCCGCGACCTTGTTTTGAGGATACCCGAGCTGACTGCGTACACTCAGCATTCTTTGGCCAATCCCAATCAATACAGTTGACATTCGGATAAATGTTCCCATATTTGGACTTACGTAACCTTTTGTTGCGTATTCTTTCTAATGATAACACTAATTGCCAAAGAGGAAAGAACAATGGACGATTGTTCCCTGCTTACTATGACGGCGATACTCTCAAGCTGCGCCAGAACAAGACCGACACAGTCCTCTCACTGCCCTGCACGATTGCGCTCAAAGCCGCACTGGACGGAGCGAAGGCCGATCTGGGGTTCGCGCCCCATCCATCGCGTCACATTCTTACGCGGCCTGATGGATCAGCAATGAGCTATCACGCTATGGCGCGTGTTATGATCAGCGAGCGTAAGCGGCTCGGGTTGATGGCCTTTGATCAGCACGCGCTGCGGTATCGTGGCGTCATGGAATTGGCATGGGCAGGGTGTACCGACGATGAAATCGCAAGTTACAGCGGGCACTCTTCAAAGAAGATGATCATCAAATATGCGGGCGAGGCCCGCCAGATCATGCGCGCACGGCAGGCAGCGGCCAAGCGCAAATGATCCCGAACAGAACAGGCACAGAACGTGAAACTGATACTAGAGGTGATACCCAATGAGCAGAGAAAATCATAACCCATTGATTTTATTGGAGGCGAGTACCGGAATCGAACCGGTGTACACGGATTTGCAATCCGCTGCGTAACCACTCCGCCAACTCGCCAACCGTGGTTTGAAGGCCCGATTACCGCAATTGGTTGAGGGGTGCAAGGGGGCCATTAACGGCTCCGCAAGGCCATGTGTGGGTTTGGATTGCCCGCACCTTGGGAATGTGCGAAAAGCTTGTGACAGATTCTGAACGAACAGGTTCAACTATGACAGATTTCGCAAGCCGCCGCACTATGATGGTTAACAACCAGGTCCGCCCCTCGGATGTTACAAAATACCCGATTATTGAAGCTTTGCTGGCGGTCGAGCGCGAGAAATTTGTGCCTGACGGGCTGCGCGAGGCTGCTTATTTGGGTGAAAACCTCACGCTGGCTGAAGGCCGGGTCCTGCTGGAGCCACGCAACTTCGCCAAGATGCTAGACGCCCTAGAGATCGGCAACGACGATCTGGTGCTCGATCTCGGTATTGGCCTTGGGTATTCGGCTGCTGTGATCGCTCAGATGGCTGAGGCTGTCATAGGCGTCGAAAGCGACGAAGCTCTGGCCGCCGAGGCTCAGGCCGTACTTGCCGAGGCAGGCGCCGACAATGTTGTGGTCGAGACAGCAGAGCTTGCCGCGGGCGCCGCAGAACACGGGCCTTATGATGTGATCACGATCGAAGGCGGTGTCGAGGATGTGCCAGAGGCCATCATCTCGCAGCTCAAAGATGGCGGGCGCATGGCCTGTATCTTCATGGACGGAAGCGTCGGAACTGTTCGCGTTGGCCACAAAATCGACGGCGCAATGAGTTGGCGCTTTTCGTTCAACGCGGCTTCGCCGGTGATCGCTGGCTTTGAGCGCGCAGAGGCCTTTGTGCTCTAAACTGCCTCACCTCCGCGATACCACTGTTGAAGATAAAAGGAATGTATGGAATGCGAAAAAGTACTAAATTGCTTTCCAGAGGCAAAGTGTCGCTGATTGCGGCGGTCTTAGCCATGATGGCAACGGTGGGAGGTAGCCGCGTTCAAGCCGAAACACTCGCCGATGCGATGGTTGGTGCCTACAATCACAGCGGGTTGATCGAGAAAAACCGCGCGCTTTTGCGGGCGGCCGACGAAGATGTAGCAGCCTCTATGGCTGCGCTACGTCCAATTGTTGGTTGGTCAACATCGCTTAGCTACAACTATTCGCGCACAACGGGTGCGTCTTCTTCTGTGGTCGAAACTTTCGGCACCAGCGTCGGGCTGACGGCAGAGCTGTTGCTGTATGACGCGGGCGCAAGCCGGATGTCTGTCGATGTCGCTAAAGAGACTGTGCTGGCAACGCGTGAAGCACTGATCTCGGTTGAGCAACAAGTGTTGTTGAATGCCGCGCGCGCGTTTCTTGAGGTACGTCGTGCCACGGAGTTTGTCGGACTGCGGCAAAACAACGTGCGGGTCATCAACCAAGAGTTGCGAGCCGCGCGTGACCGTTTTGATGTGGGGGAAGTGACACGTACTGATGTGTCGATTGCCGAAGCACGTTTGGCAGCAGGGCGCGCTTTGCTGGCAGTATCTGAAGGAGACTTGGCACGCGCAATCGAACTTTATCGCGCAAACGTCGGGCGCAAGCCTGGGCGCCTGAGTGCGCCAAAATCAGTGCGTGCGCCGTCAAAGTCGCTTGATGCTGCCAAGGCACTCGCCCTGAGAACGCACCCTGATATGAAGCGCGTGCAGCGACTTGTCACTATCGCTGAGTTGCAAATCCTGGTGAGTGAAGCCCGCATGAAGCCGAGCGTTAAACTTACGGGCAGCTATGGGCTGACCGAACAGCTTAACAGCGACAGTTTTTCAAACACGGCCTCTATCGGCTTGCAAGCGACTGGGCCCATCTATCAAGGTGGCCGTCTGAGTTCTTTGGCGCGCAAGGCACATGCGCAACGAGACGCTACGCGCGGCGATTTACACATATCTCGCCATACTGTTGCGCAGAATGTCGGCAATGCATGGGCCGACTTGCAAGTCGCCAGAGCAAGCGCTTCGGCGAGTGAACGCCAAGTGCGGGCCAGTCAAGTGGCTTTTCGCGGCGTGCGCGAAGAAGCGACACTCGGATCGCGCACAACGCTTGATGTTTTGGATGCGGAGCAAGAGCTGCTCGATGCGCGCGCCAGCCTGGTATCGGCGCGGATAGATGAGATCGCCGCCGGTTATTCTTTGCTATCAACCATGGGACTTTTGACAGCGGACCAGCTTAAACTGAATGTGCCAAGCTATGATCCTGCAGCTTACTACAATTTGGTTAAAACCGGCCCTGCCAAGAAGAGCAGGCAAGGTGAGAAACTTGATCGTGTGCTCAAAAAACTCGGTAAAGAGTAAAATCCTACCTATATGTTGTGAGAATCTTCGTCGCAGGTTAAACTTACTGGCAGGTGAGAGTGGTAACTAATAATGTCTGAGCCCGTAACAAACGTGGAAATCGAAGACGTCTTGTCTTCAATTCGTCGTCTCGTAAGTGAGAGCGGTAGCAAGCCTGCGGAAAAGGCCTTCGTTTTGGAAGAAGCCAAACGCATGCCAGACGCCGAAAGTGCGCCTGAGATGGCGGAGGTCGAGAGCACGATAGAAGCAGAGGCTGCGGAAATAGATGATGCCGAGGTTAGCGCTAGTGAAATGGCGTTAGACAAACTCGTTTTGACGCCCGCATTGCGCGTGGCCGAACCTACCGAGGCCAATGAGGCCGCAGAGCCTGAGACAATAGAGCTTGAGCCAAAAAAAGACGCGCAAGACGAAACGAATGATGACGTTGCGGAGATGGCTTCAGAGCAAGATGTGCAAGAAGATCAGGCCCATGACCAACCCAGCGAAGAGACAGTTGAAGCGTCAGAGGGTAGTCCTGAGGAAAACAGCCTGAAGGGCCGTATTGAACGTTTGGAAACTGCGGTTGCAAGCCAGCCGCAAGACTGGGAAGACGACGGTGAAGACGAAGCCAACAGCAAGGCAACTCAGGGCTTTGAAGCTCTCCAATGGGAAGACCACCATGACGATGCCGCTGCCACAGCGGCGATGTTTGTAGCCC
>JADGEJ010000005.1:77566-110687 GCA_016744435.1 Lentibacter sp.
AGGCAGCGCTGATGGCGAAAGCGAAGCTGGCGAAGCAACTGAAGATGCCGCGCGCGAGTTTGATTTCGTGAGTGATGACACGCTGATCGACGAAGACATGCTGCGTGAAATGGTGGCCGACATCGTACGCCAAGAGTTGCAAGGCGCACTGGGTGAGAGGATCACCCGCAATGTGCGCAAGCTGGTACGCCGTGAGATTCACCGCGCTCTGATGGCACAAGAGCTTGAATAGTTACCGCGCGATTCTTAAGATTTGATCGATGTCGAGGTGCTGCTCCAAGTGAGCAGCCAAGGCATCCAGCGTCGTGTCAAGGTCTGCGTCGTAGCTTAACATTGAGCGTGCATCATATGCTCGCAAGAAGGCCGCGCGGTAGGCGTCGGATGTGAACAGCCCATGCAAATAGCACCCGCGAATGCGCCCGTTTGGGCTTGCGGCTCCATGTGCGAAATTGCCGACTTTCAGCCAGCTGTGAGCGCAGTCTTCACCTGTTGTTTCGCCAAGGTGGATCTCATAACCGCTGATGCCTGCGACTGAGTGCACATCCTGAGCTTGGGTGAGTCGCACACGCTTCTCGGGCTTCATGATGGTATGTACGTCAAGGTAGCCAAGGCCGTCCATTATGGCAGCAGACCCTTCGATCATGCCTGGGTCGGAGATCGTCTTTCCAAGCATTTGGAAGCCGCCGCAAATGCCTAGAACGTGGCCGCCCCGGCGGATGTGTGCGGCGAGGTCTATGTCCCAGCCCTGCGCTCGAAAAAATGCCAGATCAGCGATAGTTGACTTGCTGCCGGGCAGGATGATGAGCTGCGCATCGGCGGGCAGCGGACTGCCTGGGGGCACTATGACCAGCGAGACGTCTGGTTCGGATTTGAGCGGGTCAAAGTCATCGAAGTTGGCGATCCGCGACAGGAGCGGCACAGCGATCTTAAGCTTGCCGCCGGTGTCACTTGCCAGCTCGGGAGCGTCTTCAGCGGGCAGGCGGCACGCGTCAAAGAACCATGGAACAACACCGAGAGAGGGCCACTGTGTGTGGTGTTCAATCGCGTAGAGACCATCGTCAAACAGTGAGGCGTCGCCACGGAATTTATTGACGATGAAGGCTTTGATATGCGCGGAATCTTCAGCGGGAAGCACGGCTTGCGTGCCGACGATCTGCGCGATGACCCCGCCTTTGTTTATGTCTCCCGTCAGAATAACCGGCACTTCCGCGGCCTCGGCGAAGCCCATGTTGGCGATATCACCAGCGCGGAGGTTGATCTCGGCGGGGCTTCCGGCGCCTTCAACGATAACTAAATCATATTGAGATTTGAGGCGTGCAAAGCTCTCAAGAACAGGCCTAATTAGGCTGTGTTTTCGTTTGCCAAAGTCACGCGCCATTTGGGTGCCAATACGCTTGCCCTGAACGATGACTTGCGCGCCTTGCTCGCTTTCGGGCTTGAGCAAAACAGGGTTCATGTCGGTGTGCGGAGCAAGGCCTGCAGCCATGGCTTGCAAGGCTTGGGCGCGGCCAATTTCGCCACCATCTGAAGTCACAGCCGCATTGTTGGACATGTTTTGCGGCTTGAAGGGCGCAACATGGATACCACGATTTAGGGCCGCACGGCAAAGCCCCGCAACAAGGAGCGACTTGCCTACATCAGAGCCAGTGCCTTGGATCATCACCGCTTTTGCCATTACGCACCCAAAAGAAAAACGGCCCCCGAAAGAGGGCCGTCTTTGCTAAAGTCAGTTTTGGTTCAGGCGGCTTCGGCCTGAGCGGCAGCGTTGCGGCGCTCGCTTTCTTCGCGAGACAAAGCAACAGAGGTGCGAACACCTTTGCCAACAAAGTCCATCAGACCACTGACCACGCGCTCGTTCGGGTCGATCCCGGCGCAGGACAATACCTCGCGGCCGTCGCGTGAGCGCGCCCAACGGGCGATCTGCTCAGGGCCATTACCATATTTCTTGTCATCGGCGATTGCATCGTCGAGTGCAGCCAGTACCACGGCTGCGAACAGTTTACGCGCACGATTGCCTTGCTCGTTATTGAAGGCAGTGCCGTCAACGAAATCTCTCATGATTCGTCCTTTGTTATTGCTCTTGTCTTTTCGGCGTAGAACTTCTTATGACGTCTTTTCACCGATTCGGATAGGCTGAATTTGCATGGCTCCCCTGCGTTACGTGCATATCTTGCTGCAATTGCAGCACGACATCTGGTTTTCTTGCCAAGGGGGCTCCCCCAAGATATAGGTGCAGCCAACTTTCCTTCAACCTTTAGCCATGGTTTTGCCACAATGCCAAAAATCAACGGAAACGAAATCCGCCCAGGGAACGTGCTTGAACACAACGGGGGCCTTTGGGCCGCTGTGAAGGTTGACCATGTGAAGCCCGGCAAGGGCGGCGCTTTTGCGCAGGTCGAGATGAAAAACCTACGTAACGGATCAAAGCTTAACGAACGGTTTAGAAGCGCCGATAAAGTTGAGCGCGTGCGTCTTGAGCAAAAGGATATGCAGTTCCTTTTTGAAGACAACGGCCAGCTTATCTTCATGGACACCGAAACCTATGATCAGGTGCAGATCTCTGCAGACATCCTCGGAGACCGCCGTCCATTCTTGCAAGACGGGATGACAATTGTTGTCGAGTTCCACGACGAAGAGGCACTGCACGCCACTGTACCGCAGAAAGTAACCTGCAAAATCGTCGAGACGGAGCCGGTTGTGAAAGGCCAAACTGCGGCCAACAGCTTTAAGCCAGCCGTTTTGGACAATGGCGTCAAAATCATGGTGCCGCCATTCGTGGGCCAGGACGAAGACATCATCGTCAATACTGACAGCATGGAATATTCCGAGCGCGCCTAAATACGTGACGTTTTAGAGAGAAGCCTCAGCCAAGCGCTGGGGCTTTTTTCGTTTTAGGGGAAAACACCTCAGTTTTTCACCTGAACCTCCAAATGCCAAATTGCTAAAGATTACTCAGGTCATCCAATTTGTAGGGATGGCTAGATAGCCTTTTTACAAGGCACCTGCGCAAGCAAGTTTGGTGCCCTCTATGTTGTTAACGAGTATTGTTGGTGTAGCCAGTGGCGGGGTCAGAGCAATCTGGCCCCGGTTTTTTTGATCTAGTCGTTGCGCGTGAGCGAAACACCTTCGGCAACAAGCTGGCCTTTGGCGCGGTCATATCTCAGATAGGCCAGCGCGTCTGTTCCGCTGACAGAGAGCACGTTTCCGACTGCTTTACCGCCTGATGTGATGGCCGCACCCTCTGTTAAGGCGGCATCAGCAGACACGCGCGCCAGGCCTTTGCACAGCTCGGTTTTGTGCTTCATCCGCGCCGTGACTTCCTGGCCGACATAGCAGCCCTTGCGAAAATCAACACCGTTGAGCCGCTCAAACCCCATTTCGAGGATGTAGCTCTCATTCGTTAACTCATGGCCCGTTGCGGGAATGAGGTTGGCAATGCGCAGGGCTGTCCAGTCCTGTGTGTCGTCTTGTTGGGCTGCGTCACGGTAGGCCCGCCAACCAAGCGCTGCTTCACGTGGGTCTGCAAAGCCGTCTTGGGGCACGGCTCCAAGTCCACGGTGCACATGAAGGCTGGTTTTTTCGATCGCCACATCGGCGCGTAGTTTGTACATCGTGAGGCGTTGCGCGAGGGAGGCCCCGATAGAGGCGTCGACATCAAGCAAGATCGCACTGATGCTCGGCACGAGAAAAAAATCTGCCAGATACTTGCCTTGGGGCGAAAGCATTGCGGCGTAGACAAGCCCGCTTTCAAGCTTGGTCACGTCGTTTGTCACGAGGCCCTGCAGGAAGTGCTCCTTGTCGGCTCCTGTGATCTTGTAAATCTCACGGCTCATTGATGCTCTCCCCTTCGCGCGTATTGTGTAATATAGGCGGCTTTGCAATATCTGAAAGGTCCGATCATGAGAGCGCCGATATCGGTGATCATTCCGACGCTTAACGCAGGTCCCGGTCTTGCGCGCACCCTTGGCTCTCTTGGTGCTGGGCTTGAGGCAGGGCTGCTGCGAGAGCTGATCATTTCAGACGGGGGGTCGAACGATGAGACTTTGGCCATCGTTGAAGCTGCGGGCGCAGAACTGGTGCAGGGAAGTGTTGGGCGTGGGGTGCAAATTGCACGAGGCATTGCCGCAGCTGAAGGGGCTTGGCTGCTGGTGTTGCATGCCGATACTGTGCTTGACGGCGACTGGGCAGATGCCGCGCATGCTCATATTGCAGGCGATCAGGCAAAAGCCGGTTATTTTAGGTTACGGTTTGACACAGGCGCTTTTGCAGCTTGGGTGGTTGCCGGATGGGCAAACCTGCGTTCACGTCTGTTAGGGTTGCCCTACGGTGACCAGGGCATACTCGTCTCGGCCCAGCTTCTGGCCGATGTTGGGGGCTATCCGCCGTTGCCTCTGATGGAAGACGTGGCTTTGGCACGCGCATTGAGAGGGCGGCTTGTTGCGGTGCCAGTTAACGCCCGAACAAGCGCTGCGAAATACGTGAGAGAAGGCTGGCTTCGCCGTGGCGCAAAGAACCTTTGGCTGCTCGTGCGCTATTTTTGCGGCGCTGACCCTGCGCAGCTAGCGCGGCGCTATCAGCAGTCGGACCGCTCGTCTTGAACTGAAGGTCATAGAGGCGCGCATAGATACCGTCGCGACTGAGCAAAGCTTCATGGTTGCCTTCGTCAACGACGACGCCATTTTCCATCACAACGATCTTGTCGGCGTCGCGCACCGTTGAAAGCCTATGTGCGATCACCAGCGTCGTGCGGCCTTTGGAAAGGCTTTCAAGTGCCTTTTGCACCACGGCCTCACTCTTGGCATCAAGCGCGGATGTAGCCTCGTCGAGCAGCAAGATTGGCGTATCACGTAGCAATGCGCGCGCGATTGCAACACGCTGGCGCTGTCCGCCTGACAGGTTAGAACCACGCGGGCCAACCGGGGTATCAAGGCCTTGAGCAAGCTGTGGCAAGAAGTCGGTAACATGCGCCGCGTCGAGCACGTCTTTAAGGCGTGCTTCGGGCACGTCAGTGCGGCCCAAAAGCAAGTTCTCACGCAGACTCTCGTCAAACAAAGCGGCGTCTTGGCTGACTACGGAAAACAGGCTGCGCAGGTCTTCCAGCTTCATCTCATCGGTGGCAATGCCGCCAATCTCGACGCGCCCGTCTGTTGCATCAACCAGCCGTGTGAGCAAATTGAAGATCGTCGACTTCCCAGCACCCGACGCACCAACAAGGGCTGTTGTTTTTCCGGCCTCGGCAACCAGGTTGATGCTGCGCAGCACCTCAGCGTCACCATAAGACAAATTGACATCTCGCAGGCTGATCTCGGGGGTGTCTTTTGGGGCAGGTTTAGGGCTTGCCGGAGACGTGAGCGTTGGTTTCGTTTCCAGCAACTCGCGCAGCCGCTCGATGCTAGAGGCGGCCATTTGCCAGCGGCCACTAACCGCGCCGAGGCGGCGCAGGGGCTCAAAGGCAAAACCAATCGCCGTAAAGAATGACATGAACTGACCAACAGACTTCTCACCCGCGATAATTTCTGAACCGCCGTAGACAAGCACGCCGACAAAGCCGAGGCCCGACATGATGTCGATCAGTCCAGGTATGATCGAACTGCCTGCATGGGCGCGTACTTCGGCGCGTACCAAGTCATCTGTCAAGGCGCCATATTGCTGGCTTTGATAGTCTTCGAGGCGGTTGAGCTTCACAGGCACGATGCCGTGAAACACCTCGTCTAGCCGTGTGGCAAGTTTGGCACCAACGTCACGCGCTTCGCGTGAGCGAGCACGGATGAACTTCTGCGCCATTTGGGCGGGGAGCAGCACCAAAGGCGCGCCAACGAGAGCCACAAGTGTCCATTTCCAATCAACTGAAATGGCGACACCCATGAGCACAACAAGCGTAACCGCATCGCGGCCCGCGCCCATAACCAAAGCGCGCCAGCCTTCATTGATCAGAATGACATCGGCCTGCACGCGCTGGATCAGAAAGCCCGGTGGGTGGGTTTGGTGAAAGCTGCCATCTTGCTTCATCAGATGTGCCAGCAAGTCTGTGCGCAGCGCCGCGGCCAGTTTCTGCATGATATAAGCAAGCGTGATCTTCTGTCCGACCGCTGAGACAGCACGCGCGCCGAAGATGCAAAAGATCGCCAGCGCCACCCATTTGATAGCGCCTTCGTTGCCCTCGATGAATACCGTGTCAAACATCGGTCGCATGATGTAGCTGAGAGCGCCGAGCATAGAACCTTCGATGATCATGAAGATCATCGCGAGCGCAATAAATGGCCAGAAGCGACTGAGGTAGCCGCGCCAGAGCCACTTGAAAAGCCCTTGGCTGTAGGGTGTGTCGTTGCTCATCTGGCGCTCGCTTTTGGTTGCGTTCCGTCTCGTTTACGGGAGGGGGCGGTGCGTGGCAAGTTTAGCGGGTATTGACGCCGCGCAACGGGGCGGTACTGTCGCTTTGAAAACTAGAAGAGAGCTACAAGATGACATATCACGGCGGGCGCGAATATCTGGCCATCCCGGGGCCCTCGGTGATGCCAGAGGCCGTGCTGCGCGCCATGCATCGGGCCTCGCCAAACATTTATGAAGGCGAGCTGATCGACATGGTCGCGGGCATCATACCAGACCTGAAACGTGTGGCGGGCACCGAGCATAATGCAACGATCTATATCGGCAATGGCCATGGAGCGTGGGAAGCTGCCTTGGCCAATGTTGTGGGCGAGGGTGACCACGTGCTGGGGCTTTACAACGGGCGCTTTGGCGTTGGCTGGGGTGAAATGGCTGAGGGGGTTGGCGTCGTTGTCGAGCCGCTTGATTTTGGGATGAAAACGCCGGTTGATGGCGCACGCTTGGAGGCCGCCTTACGGGCAGATACGAGCGGGCGGATCAAGGCTGTCCTGTGCACCCATGTCGACACATCGACCTCAGTGAAAAACGACATTTCGGAAGTGCGAGCCGCGATCGACGCGTCTGGGCATGATGCGCTTTTGATGGTGGATTGCATTGCCTCGATGGGGTGTGACCGCTTCGAGATGGATGCATGGGGCGTTGATGTTGCTGTGGCGGCGTCCCAAAAAGGCCTTATGGTTCCGCCCGGTTTGGGCTTTGTATTTTTCAGCGAAAAGGCAGCTGCCCGTCGTGCCAAGATGCCGCGTGTGAGCCGCTATTGGGATTGGACGCCACGTGCCAACCCAGAGTTCTTTTACCAATACTTTGCGGGAACAGCACCAACGCATCACCTTTACGGCCTTCGTGCATCTCTGGATATGCTGTACGCTGAGGGAATGGAGCAGGTTTGGGCGCGTCATGAGAAACTGGCAGGCGCTATTTGGACTGCTTGCGAGGCATGGTCTAGCGGTGGCCCTCTGGCGCTCAATGTCCCTGATCCCAAGCACCGATCTTGCGCTGTGACGGCGCTGCATATTGGTTTGCCACATGGCGTGAATTTACGCCAATGGTGCGAGCAAAACGCAGGTATCACGCTGGGCATTGGCCTTGGCATGGCGACAGAGGAAGATCCGAAAGGGCAGGGATTTTTCCGCATAGGCCACATGGGGCATGTGAATGCGCAGATGGTTATGGGGACGCTTGGCAGCATGGAGGCGGCCTTTGCTGCGCTTGACGTGCCGCGCGGCACTGGAGCTCTTGACGCGGCGGCGAAGGAGCTAGCCCGCTAAACGAAGGCGCTTTTCAAAGGTGGCTTTCGCTTTGGCATGTGCGCTGTCGAGAAGGGGCAGACAGGCCTCGAAGCTGTCCTGCGACGGGTTGAGAATGCTGACCCAACTCATCCAGCCATAGACGGGATGCGGCGTGAGGGTATCAAGCGCGGTAAAATCCCACGGGCCTTGCACGTGGCAGCCTTTCGCGGGCCGAGCAGGGGGCTTGCCAAAGCGCGCTTCAAACAACAGACGGGATGCGCCGATATTGAGCCGGAAGACGCCTGCACGATCAAGCTCTGAAGCGCGATCGTTGTCGCCGTTCTTCTCTTTAACGGTTGCGAAGTAGGCACCGCGTTTGAGTTTGGCGTCCGGGTTGTAAAACAGAGTGGTCTCGCCCCAGGCTGGTGTCAAAACTGTGCCAGAATAGCGGGTTTGCAGAGCCTGCAAAGTGCTTTCAGGCGACATTAGCTTTCCATCCAGATGGTGACAGGGCCGTCATTGGTGAGCGATACTTTCATGTCAGCGCCGAACTGGCCTGTTTGCGTAGGCACACCTGAGCTGGAAAGCTGATCCGCGAGGTACTCGTAGAGTTTTTCGCCTTCATCAGGGGGCGCTGCGGCAGAGAACCCCGGCCTGTTGCCGCGCGACGTATCAGCGGCCAGAGTGAACTGGCTGACAACCAGAGCCTCACCTGAAATGTCTCTCACCGAGAGGTTCATTTTTCCTGCATCATCAGTGAAAATTCGCAGCTTGGAAACTTTCGCAACGAGTTTGTCAGCGTCGGCTTCAACGTCACCCTGCATGGTGCAAACGAGAATCAACAAGCCAACTCCGCATTGGCCGATTAACGCACCATCAACGCGAACTTCAGCTTGGCTCACTCTTTGTAACAATACTCGCATAGTTGCCTCCGATTTTTGCGCAAATAAGTTCAAAATACTTGAGCGAGGTCAAGGTACGCATTGCTCGTATCGACTACAGTGGTGACGAAATTTGACAGGAGGACTAAGTGCGATGACTGAACCAAAGGTACAAGCTGCAACACCAGAGAAAAAAGAGCCAATTGCGAAGGCTGGAAAGCCGACAGTGGAAGAGGTGCGCAGCGCCTTTGAGAAAGGGAATTACCCTTACACCGACAAGATTGGCCGCAAAGACTACGAAAGCCAGAAAGCTGCGCTTCAGGCCGAGCTTCTGAAAGTTCAGCACTGGGCTCAGGAAACTGGCCAGAAGTTTGTTATGATCTTTGAGGGCCGTGATGCGGCGGGCAAGGGCGGCACGATCAAGCGCTTCACTGAGCATTTGAATCCGCGGTCTGCGCGCGTTGTGGCATTGAACAAGCCCACAGAAGAGGAGCGCGGCCAGTGGTATTTTCAGCGCTACATCCAGCACCTGCCGACAGACGGTGAAATGGTGCTGTATGACCGTTCATGGTATAATCGCGCCGGTGTTGAGCGCGTGATGGGCTTTTGTGAGCCAGCCGAATACCTTGAGTTCATGCGCCAGACACCTGACTATGAGCGGATGCTCACCCGCTCAGGGATCAGGCTCTACAAATACTGGTTCTCGGTCACCCAAGAAGAGCAGCGCGCGCGCTTTAAGAGCCGCGAGACTGACCCTTTGAAACAGTGGAAGCTCAGCCCAATTGACAAGGCCTCCTTGAACAAGTGGTCAGACTATACAGAAGCCAAAGAGGCGATGTTCTTTTACACAGACACCGCCGATGCGCCTTGGACAGTGGTTAAGTCGAACGACAAGAAACGCGCGCGTCTGGCCTGTATGCGCCACTTCCTTTCAAGCTTTGATTACCCGGGTAAGGACTATGACGTCGTTGGGCAGCCTGACCCGCTAATCTGCTCAAGCGCAAACCATGTGATTCACCGCTCTGAGCATATTCTGGGGGCATCTCTGCACCCGGATCAGCGCCGCTCGTAACTCAACGGGCTGAAACTTGCCATCAAACGGGGTGCCACATTGTAGGTGCCCCGTTTTCAATTTATGTGGGTGGGTATGAGACTTCTGACTGTCATTTTGGCCTGTATGGCCACACAGGTTTGGGCGCACCCGCATGTGTTTGTTGACACGGGCCTCAAGCTTGTTGTCAGCGATGCTGGCGAGGTGACAGGCGTTGAAGTCCAGTGGCGCTATGACGAGCTTTACTCTCTGCTGATCTTGGAAGACATGGAGCTTGATCCTGATTTTGACGGCAAACTCACTGAAGTTGAGCTCATGCAGCTCAATGGCTTTGATTTGAAATGGGTCAAAGGTTTTGAAGGCGATCTTTACGCCAGAGCGGGCGGCAAGGCTCTTAGCCTTGGAGTGCCGGAGAACCGCGGCACAAGTGTTGTCGACGGTCAGATCATTAGCCGCCACTATCGTACGATCACTGGCGCGGGCAAAGAAGTGCAACTGAAAGCCTATGATCCGACCTATTACACAGGTTACGATCTGGTGCTGGGTGTTGGTTTGCCAAAAGGCTGCAAACTTTCTGTCATCAAAGCCGATGTGAAAGCTGCTAACGCGAAGGTGAGAGCGATCTTGGGCGATGACATGGATAGGCTCGCAAGTGATCCAAACGCTGATTGGCCCGCAGTGGGCGAAGCTTATGCTGACGAAGTGAGGGTGACATGCGGCGCTGGCTCTTAGGGTGTTTCCTTCTTTTGATCGTCGCGGGGGCTGTTTGGCTCTGGGGGCTGGGCGGTGCAGATGAATTGCGCGCTTGGGCCTCTGACGGGCAGCGCGACGTGCAAAACGCGATGGCACGGTTGCTGCGTGCCTTGAAGCGCGGTGAGCCGGGGGCATGGGCCAGTCTGATGGGGCTTTGTTTTGCTTACGGTTTTTTTCATGCTGCGGGGCCGGGGCACGGAAAGCTTTTGATCGGCGGCTATGGCGCGGCACAGCAGGTGCCCGTTTTGCGGCTGTCGATCTTGGCAGTCCTGTCAAGCCTTGGGCAGGCCGCGATGGCTGTCATGCTAGTTTATGCTGGCGTGTTTTTGCTTGGCCTGACACGCGAAGCTATGACGGGTTTGGCTGAAAACTGGATGGAGCCAGCGTCTTACGTGGCGATAGCGCTTGTTGGGCTGTGGCTCGCACTACGCGGTGCGCGGAAACTCTGGCGCCAAAGAAAACACCAAAAGCATCACGATCATCACCATGATGATGATCATCATGTGCATGATGACGGCACTTGTTCTTGTGGGCACAAACACGGGCCGAGCGCAGAAGAGGCTGCAAATGTTCACAGCTTGCGAGACGCGCTTATGCTGATCGGGGCTGTGGCGATCCGGCCCTGTACGGGGGCTCTATTTCTATTGATCCTGACATGGCGCTTGGACCTTGACTGGGCCGGTATCGCTGGCGCTTTCGCAATGGGGCTTGGTACGGCGAGTGTGACCGTGGCTGTCGCCGTTGCAGCAGTGATGTTTCGCACAAGCATGCTAGCACAAGTTGGCAGTGGAGCGGGCGCGGCGCGGTTGTCGGCAATCGTTGAGGTGGCGGCAGGGGCCGTTGTGATGCTGGCGGCACTATCGCTTTTGTAGCGCCAGACGTGAAATTGCGACATGTACAAGCGCGCAAAGCACAAGGGCGGTTGGAAAACTCACCACGACAGACAGCGCAATAAGCACCCAAAGCAAGTTGATATAGCCCATGATAAGGCAAGCATTCGTATAGTCTGGAGCAGATGAAGCTTGACGACCGCGCATAAGATGTCCCTTCACGCGATCATGCTAGACTAGTCCTGCGAAGATCGCGTTAACAATCGCGCGAGGCTTGTTCCAGAGCCAAGGGGAGCGCAGCGGCAAAGGCCGCAAGATCGGCTTCTTTACCGCAACTTACGCGAATGCAGCGGTTCTGCGGGGCAATAAAGGGCATGCGCACGAAGACGCCCTGTGCGACGAGCCTATCAAGCACTGCTTTGGCAAGCACCCCGTCGCGGCCACAGTCGATGGCAACAAAGTTGGTGGCCGAGGGCACGGTTGTGAGCCCGCTCGCCTCAGCGATGCGTGTGATTTCAGCCCGCGCTGAAGCGATCTGCGCGAGGGTGTCTTGCAAGTAGTTTTGATCGGCGAGTGCCGCGAGCGCACCAGCTTGGCTGATGCGGTTCATGCCAAAATGATTGCGGATTTTGTTGAAGCTGGTGATCAGCTCATCGGCACCCATCGCATAGCCGACACGCGCGCCTGCCATGCCGTAGGCCTTCGAGAAGGTGCGCATTCGAACCACACGCGGATCATCGATCTCGACGGGCGCAGCGGTGCCTTCAGGGGCAAGCTCCACGTAAGCTTCATCCAGTATCAGCAAGCAGCCGTCGGGCAAGTTGTCAAGCGCGCGAACAACATCAGCACCCTTGGTCCAAGTTGCCATAGGGTTGTCAGGGTTGGCGAAGTAAACAAGCTTTGCACCAGTTTCGTGGGCCTTCGCGATCAGCGCTGGCAGGTCTTCGTGATCGTCGCGGTAGGGTACCTTCTGCAAAGTGCCGCCAAAGCCTGCGACGTGGTAGTTGAAAGTCGGGTAAGCTCCGTCGGATGTGACGACGCTGTCGCCCTCTTCAACGATCAGGCGCACAAGATAGCCCAAGAGCCCGTCGATGCCCTCGCCGACCATGATGTTGTCGGGGCTAACACCATGATGCGCTGCAAGGGCGTGGCGCAGGTCGTGGTTTTCTGAATCGCCATACATCCAGACGTCGGGCACCGCTGCTTGCATGGCCGCAATCGCGTTGGGCGAGGGGCCAAAGACGCTTTCGTTGGCACCAATGCGCGCTATGAAGGTTTGCCCAGAGGCACGTTCGTGCGCTTCAGGGCCGACAAAGGGCACAGTTGCGGGCAGGCTTTGGGCGAGTTTTGTATGGCGAGGATATGTCATGGGGGGAGTTAACCCAAAGCAAGCGCATACGGCAAGGGCTTGAAAACGTGCTAAACGTGCATACATGAGAATGGTTCGCAAGAGGAGCGCATCATGTCCAAATTAACCCGCCGCAGTTTTATCGCCAGTTCAGTGTCTAGTGCCGTTGCCGCAGGCTCGTTGCGCAGCTTGCCCCGAGCTGTCAGTAGCCAAGGCGGGCGGCGCATTTTGACGCTGGTTTATGACAAATCGCTTGGCATGATGCGGGCCATTGAGCGCGTTGTGCCTTAACGTCAGGCTTTTTTTGATGCCCTTAGGGCGCTAGGCTTTTCTCAACCAAAGGAGAAAGCCATGGCCCGCGTTTCAGTCGAGATCAAAGATCACATTGCCTACGTCACCCTCACGCGGGGCGACAAAATGAACGGTGTTGACCAAGATATGGGCGAGGCGCTGATCGCCGCCGCACATGGCTTGCAAGACAACGAAAGCCTGCGTGCTGTCGTGCTTTCAGGCGAAGGGCGTGCCTTTTGTGCGGGGCTAGATGTGGCCAGCTTTGGCAAACTCGCGGGGGGCAACGCCGAGGACATCGTCATGCCGCGCACCTATGGCAATGCCAACATGTATCAAGAACTGGTGCTTGCGTGGCGACGCTTGCCTGTTCCTGTGATCGCAGCGCTGCATGGAGTGGCCTATGGCGCGGGTTTCCAGCTTTGCTCGGCGGCCGACATTCGCATTGCGCACCCTGAAACCAAACTCTCGATCATGGAGATGAAATGGGGCCTCGTGCCAGACATGGGGGGTATGGCGCTTTGGCCTGCCTACCTGCGCTCTGATGTGATCCGCCAACTGTCTTACACTGCTGAGCAAGTCGATGCCCAGCAAGGCCTTGTCTGGGGGTTGGTCACCGAGCTGTCAGACACACCGCTTGAGCGCGCGACAGAGCTGGCAGAGGTGATTGCATCCAAGAGCCCGTCGGCCATCCGCGCGGCAAAGCGTTTGATCGAAGTTGCCGAAAATGGCGCCGACGAAGACACGGTGCTGCTCGCAGAAAGCCGCGAACAGACTGACTTGATCGGCAAGCCACACCAGATGGAAGTTATCATGGCAAACATGCAAAAGCGGGCGCCGAACTTCGGCTAAGCTTGCGTTTGCGGCGCGCGTAGAATGAACAGCGCGCGCCCGAGAAAGCTGCCAGAAGCGAGCGCCAGAGTTGCGGCGAAACCCCCTTGAAAATAGGCGCTTGCAAGAATGTCTGGTGCAACAGCGGTTAGCACGCCAACAACAAAGTTCGCCGAGAACAGGATGAGGATGACAACGAGCGTCAAGCCTTCGCCTGTGAGGTGAACCCGCTTGCCTGTTTTTGAGAGTAACCGGCTCGCTTGAAAGCGATATCCGAAAAAGGCTCCGCCCAAATAGGCGAGTAAGAAGACAGCCCAAATTCCCGCAGATGTCGCGATATTGTTGACCGAGTTAAGTGACAGCAAACCAAGCAATGGCAAAAAGTAGATCGGCAGCGCAAGTGTTTGTCGGGTTCGCATGGCGTTAAAGCCAATCACCAGCAGAAGCACAAGAAGCGGCCAGACCCAAAGGGGCGCACCTGAGAAAACCTGCGACATCATGAGCGCTCCTTCTTCTCGGGGTTGGCGAGCAGCATGATAAACATACCGACTATGGCCATCAGCCCGTAGCCAAAGACTGGCCCGAGCAGCGTTACGCAACCGACCAGCGCCCCGACGGCAATGGCCCGTTGAACAAGGCGGCGTGTGCGGGCCGGAGCGTTTGGCCCTGCAACAAGGTTCGTCATGGTTTCGGTAAGCTCGGTGATGATGTTTAGCATGTCGTGTCCTTTAGGTGTTGAGTTTGTCGGTGAACTCACAAAGCCTCAGGCCACCCAAACAAAACAAGCGCGCATACGTGAGCCGCAGCCCACGATGCGTGAATGACGTGCGCGCGACGCAGGCTGCATTGCCCCTTGGCCTTGGCCCGCGCATTCGCTAGACCCTGCGCAAGTATAATTCCCAAGCAAGGGCGACAGATCATGGCGATGGAAAAGACATTCAATGCAAGCGAAGCCGAACCGCGCATCACCACGATGTGGGAGGAGGCCGGCGCGTTCCGTGCGGGGGCCAACCGCTCGCGCGACGAGAGCTTCACCATCATGATCCCGCCACCGAACGTGACAGGTGCTTTGCATGTCGGGCATGCATTTAACCTAACCTTGCAGGACATCCTTGTGCGTTGGCACCGGATGCGCGGCTTTGACACGCTCTGGCAGCCCGGCCAAGATCACGCAGGCATCGCCACACAGATGCAAGTCGAGAAGATGCTCGCAGCCACAGGCCAGCCGAAACGCGCCGAGCTTGGGCGCCAGAAGTTCCTTGAGAAAGTCTGGGAATGGAAGGGCGAATACGGCGGCACAATTGTTGGCCAACAAAAGAGCCTTGGCTGCTCGTGCGACTGGGAGCGCAACGCTTTCACCATGGCGGGCGCTGAGGGCGACCCGCGGGTTGGCCACGAAAACTCGCCGAATTTCCACGATGCTGTGATCAAGGTTTTCGTTGAGATGTATGAGCAGGGCCTCATCTATCGCGGCAAACGCCTCGTCAACTGGGACCCGCATTTTGAAACTGCGATCTCTGATCTTGAAGTTGAGAACGTCGAAGTTGCGGGCCACATGTGGCACTTCAAATACCCGCTCGCGAATGGTGCGACATATACCTATGTCGAGAAAGACGAAGACGGCAACGTGACCCTCACGGAAGAGCGCGACTACATCTCGATCGCCACCACACGCCCTGAGACAATGCTGGGCGATGGCGCGGTTGCGGTGCACCCTGATGATGCGCGTTATGCGCCGCTCATTGGCAAGCTCTGCGAGATCCCTGTTGGGCCAAAAGAGCACCGCCGCCTGATCCCGATCATCACCGATGAATACCCTGACATGACGTTCGGCTCGGGCGCTGTGAAGATCACCGGCGCGCATGACTTTAACGACTATGAAGTTGCCAAACGCGGCGGCATTCCGATGTATCGTTTGATGGATACCAAGGGCGCGATGCGCGCTGACGGCGTGTCCTATGACGAAGCCGCGACTGTGGCGATGGCCGTCTCTAAGGGCGAGCAGGAGCTGAGCGTTGCCGAGGCCGACGCGCTTAACCTCGTGCCAGAAGAACTGCGCGGCCTTGACCGCTTTGAAGCGCGCAAGGCTGTTGTTGAGCAGATCACCTCCGAAGGCCTTGCTGTCATGGTGTCTGAGACGTTTGAAGACGAGGACGGCGAGGCGCAAACACGGCTTGTCCCTTACGTTGAAAACAAGCCGATCATGCAGCCGTTTGGTGACCGCTCTAAAGTGGTTATCGAGCCGATGCTGACAGACCAGTGGTTTGTTGACGCTGAGAAAGTCGTTGATCCGGCGCTTGAAGCTGTACGCTCTGGCGAGATCAAAATCATGCCGGAGTCGGGCGAGAAAACATACTACCATTGGCTTGATAACATTGAGCCTTGGTGCATCTCACGCCAGCTTTGGTGGGGGCACCAGATACCTGTTTGGTATGGGCCTTCGTCTGCGTCGGGTTTCAAAGATGAAGAGGGGAACTGGAGTATTGGGAAGTACTGGGATTGGAACAATCTTAAGGCATTCTGTGCGTCCACAAAAGATGAAGCGCTCTCTCAAGCTGAAGCTTACTATGGGCTACCAGCGCGGGTCATGTCTGAAGACCACCTCAAAGAGTTAGAGGAGCAGGGGCAAGCGGTTCTGATTTATCGCGACCCCGATGTGCTCGACACGTGGTTCTCTTCAGGCCTCTGGCCGATCGGGACTTTGGGCTGGCCGGAAGACACTGACGAGATGAAGCGCTACTTCCCGACAGATGTTTTGATCACGGGTCAGGACATCCTGTTTTTCTGGGTGGCGCGGATGATCATGATGCAGAAAGCCGTTGTTAAACAGGCGCCGTTTCACACGGTTTACCTGCACCAGCTCGTGCGCGACGAGAAGGGCAAGAAGATGTCCAAGACAACGGGCAACGTGATTGACCCACTTGAAATCGTTGACGAATTTGGCGCAGATGCGTTGCGGTTTACCAATGCGCAGATGGCGGCTTTGGGCGGGGTTCTCAAGCTGTCCAAGCAGAAGATCACGGGCTACCGGAACTTCACCACCAAGCTCTGGAATGCGTCGCGATTTGCCGAGATGCATGAAGCGATTGGCTCTGACGGGACGATCCCGACGGCGGATGCAACGGCCAACAAGTGGATCATCGGCGAGACAGCCAAGGTGCGCGCAACCGTTGACCAAGCCCTTGAAGCCTACCGTTTCAACGACGCTGCCAACGCGCTTTATGCGTTCGTTTGGGGCAAGGTTTGCGACTGGTATGTCGAGTTTTCCAAGCCACTTCTGATGGACGCAGACGACGCAACAAAGGCCGAAACACAGGCTGTGATGGCTTGGGTGATCGACCAATGCGTGATCCTGCTGCACCCGATTATGCCGTTCATCACCGAAGAGCTTTGGGGCACGTTGGGCGAGCGTCAGAAGATCCTCGCGCACACCGACTGGCCGACCTACGGCGCTGAACTTGTTGATGGAAAAGCCGATGCCGAGATGAACTGGGTGATTGGCCTCATCGAAGAAGTGCGCTCGGTGCGTGCGCAAATGCACGTGCCTGCGGGCCTCAAAGTGCCTGTCGTTGTGCGCAACATGGGGCCTGAAGCCAAGGCCGCATATGAGGGCAACGAAGCGCTCATCAAAAAGCTCGCGCGGATTGATGCGCTG
This sequence comes from Lentibacter sp., assembly GCA_016744435.1. GTDB lineage: Bacteria > Pseudomonadota > Alphaproteobacteria > Rhodobacterales > Rhodobacteraceae > Lentibacter. Next base: position 94,820 of record JADGEJ010000005.1, read on the forward strand.
CATGTGGTGGATGACTTCCCCAAGGGCACGGCGGCGCTGGGCATCACGGGAGCCGAGTTCGGATTGCCGCTGGCGGACATCATCGACGTTGACGAAGAAAAGGCGCGGTTGGAGAAATCTCTTGGCAAGCTCGCCAAAGAGATCGGCGGCATGAAAGGGCGTTTGAACAACCCCAAGTTCGTCGCCAGCGCACCTGACGAAGTGGTCGAAGAGACCCGCGCCAACCTCGCGGAGCGCGAGGAAGAAGAGGGGCTGATGAAAGCCGCTCTGACGCGCTTGGCCGAGATCTAAACGGCCTTAAGGGTTTGGTAATTGAGGTTGCCAAACCCTTAACTTTCTACCGCGAAACTTAGGTTTTTACAAAGTCTTGCGCCAATATGCTGGTGAGCTGTCGGTGCTCTACAAGTTGTTGAGTGGGGAACTTCTGCCTGTGCGCTTTGCTTGAGGCTGTAAAAGCGTATTTATACCAATAAGATAGCACAAACCTCTTAGGACCCCCTAAGCCCTGCGAACTTTGTGGTTACCGCCCAAGCAAGCACAACTCGGTCTAGTGCCTACGGTATGCATAACGCTGTGCATATATCAGTGCAGCATGCGTGCAGACGTTTTGCTCTGAAGTCTTAACCCAAATTAACTTAATGCAGCGCGTGCAGCCTTACTTAAAACAGCCCGTTGTCGTTGGCCGAGGTGTTGGTGATGACTTGCAGCACGTCCCAGTGCTCAACGATCTTGTCGCCCTCGGCTAAAACCCCTTCCACCACCGGCGCGAAGAACGACAGCGGCAAGTCGTCATTCATACTCCTCCTTGGTGCCGTCTTTCATCTGGGTGAAGTTGACTTTGCCCATCAGATTACCCCTGTTTGCGTGCCACAGGAGAATTGTCAGCGGTAAATGTAAAATCAAGCGCGGTTGATCTTGGTGGTGAGGTGAATGAGGCTTTCTGAGCTTTTTACCCCCTTTGATGCACCGATATCGTCTAGCGTGGCGTCGAGCCCTTCGGTGGTGCGCGCGCTCAGAATGACGATCAGATCCCAGCGGCCAGAGGTGGTGTGCACCTGCTCGACACTGGGCAGGGTCTTGAGGCGGGCAAGCACAGCTGCGCCAGCGCGCGGCTCGATTGAGACAAGCACAGTGGCGCGCAAAGGGGCTTGCGCCGGCTGACCACGGCGGATGGTATATCCGGCGATGGCGCCAGTGGCTTCTAGCCGCTCGATGCGGGCCTGCACCGTGGTGCGCGCAAGGCCAAGTTTGCGCGCCAACGTGGCCACGGGCGCGCGGGCGTTCTCCGCCAGAAGGCCGAGCAGGGTTGTGTCTGTATCGTCGGTTTGCATGTTGCACTCGTCAAATTGTCCGAAACTTTGGGCATATTGGCAGATGTGCCACGATAAAACGACAGTTTTCTAGGCCATGCTCACAGAAAAGCCGAGGCCCTTTATGTTTGAGCAGATCTGTTATCACACCCCCGTTGAGCACATACGCACTCGTATGCCCGACACGGCCACGCTTTACTTTAGCCCAAAAGCGCTGCGCGACGAGGCTGAGCGGTTTCAGCGTGGCTTTGGCGGTTTGGTGACATATGCCGTCAAGGCCAACGCCGCGCCGGAAGTTCTTGAGAACCTTGTCGCCGCAGGCCTGCGAGCTTTTGATGTGGCCTCACCGGAGGAGGCCGGCCAAGCGCGCGCGGCGGCGGCAAGCGCGGTTTTGCATTACAACAACCCCGTGCGCTCGCTTGCTGAGGTGGCAGCGGGCAAGGCGCTTCAGGTGCGCTCGTGGTCTGTCGATGATTTGGGCGAGCTAGCTAAGCTGGGGGCGGCGCGACAGGGCGAGGAAGTTGCGGTGCGCTTTAAGCTGTCGATTTCAGGTGCGCATTACGATTTTGGCGAGAAGTTTGGCGCTGAGCCTGACGCGGCGGTGGCGTTGCTGCGCGCGGCTGAGGCGAAGGGCTATGAAGCGGCGCTGAGCTTTCATCCGGGGACGCAGTGCCAGGATGCGCAGGCCTGGGCGGCCTATATTCGGGCCAGTGCGCAGATCGCGCAGCAGGCGGGTGTGTGCCTCAAGCGGCTTAATGTGGGCGGCGGCTTTGCGTCGCAGCGCGGTTGCGCGCGGCAAGACTTGGAGAGCGTCTTTGCGCTGATTGAGCGCGAGACGGCGCAAGCCTTTGGGCCAGATGCCCCTGAGCTTGTCTGCGAGCCGGGGCGCGCCATGGTGGCGGAAAGCTTCAGCCTCGCGGCGCGGGTGAAAGCGGTGCGCGCCGACGGCAGCCTTTTTTTGAACGACGGGATTTATGGCGCGCTCGCGGAGTGGCGCGACATGTCGGCCTCAACGCGGGTGCGGTTTTTGGGCGCCGACGGGGCTGAGCGCTCCGGCGCTTTGACGCCGCGCCGCGCCTTTGGCCCGACGTGTGACAGCCTTGATGTTTTGCCTGAACCGCTGGCCTGCCCCGCGGATATCAGCGAAGGCGACTACGTGTTGTTTGACGGCATGGGGGCCTACTCGCTGGCGATCGCGACGCGCTTTAACGGCTATGGCCCGCGCGAGGTTATTACCGTCAAGCGCGCGGCATTTGGGGAAAATTAAGCGAAGTTTCCCAATCCTTGCTTACCTTTTGTTCAATCCGGGGGCGTTAGCCTGATCGGCACAATGCAGCCCACAAGACGCCATTTTCAGTTGGTATGATGGGCTTCAAAGCACGTGAAGATCACGAAAGGTTGCTTGGTAATACCCAGGTAAACACGGAACATTAGGAGCGAAAGAAAGAAGTTAACAATGTCATTTTATCGCATGGGAAAGCGCCTTTACGGGCTTTTGTGGCCCGGTCAGAGGCAAGGTAAGTCAGTGCTTACGCGGACGCGCACGCCGATGACACATGTGATTATTCTTGATGGCACCATGTCTTCTCTCAAGCCCGGTTGCGAGACAAATGCTGGCCGCACCTATCGTTTGCTCAGCGAGATCGGCGCGCCTGTGTCGGTGTTTTACGAGGCCGGTGTGCAATGGAGCGACTGGCGCAGCACGCACCATGTGCTGGTGGGCAAGGGTATGAACCGTCAGATCAAACGCGCCTTCGGCTACCTTGCATCGCGCTACCGACCCGGTGACAAGATATTCTTCTTTGGCTATTCACGCGGCGCTTATGCGGTGCGCTCGCTGGCTGGAGTGATTGACCGCGTCGGGCTGTTGCGCGCCGATTGCGCCACCGAGCGCAACGTTGAGACTGCTTACCGCCTCTATCAGAACGCGGCACCTGACGACCTTGTGCAAGCTTTCGCGCAAGAGCACTGTCATGAGAAAGTTGAGGTTGAGATGGTCGGCGTTTGGGACACTGTGAAGGCGCTTGGCCTGCGGTTGCCGCTCCTGTGGCGGTTCTCGGAGAACGACCACGCGTTTCACAGCCACCAGCTCGGCGCGACGATCAAACACGGGTTTCATGCGCTCGCGCTGCATGAAACCCGTTCGGTGTTTGAACCTGTGCTTTGGGACTGCCCGAAAGACTGGAACGGGCGGGTTGAACAAGTTTGGTTTCCCGGCTCGCATAGTGATGTAGGCGGCCAGCTTGGCGGGTTAGAGGTTGCGCGGGAGTTGGCCAATATCCCACTGGTCTGGATGTTGGAAAAGGCCGAGATGTGCGGCATGCCTTTGCCGGACGGTTGGCAAGAGCGCTATCCGCAAGATGCAACTGCGCGGCCTTTGGGCACGTGGAGCGGCTGGGGCAAGCTGTTTTTACTGCGCGCAAGGCGGCGTGTGGGCGCGGGCGTGTGTGAAAGCCTGCACCCGAGCGTTGATGCGCGGGCAATGGCAGCAGGCATTGCGCCAAGCTTGCCGAGGGTGAAGTTGCCAGCTTGAGACGGCCTAACCGTCTGTCAGCTCGCGCGGCACGATGAAGGCTTTCAAACGCCCTTGTCCGAAGCGAACGTCATTCCAGCTCTCAACTTCAAACTCAACAACCAGCGTGGCGCCTGACGGGTAGTCAAAGAACCTCGGGTGCGCGGGCGGGCTTTGCACGATGCTCTCGGCAAATTCGGCAATGCCGGGGTTGTGGGCCACCAGCATCAGCGCCTTGCCTGAGCCGTGAGTTTGCACGCTATCAAGCATTTTATGCGCGCTGGCATGGTAAAGCCCTTGGAGAAATTCTGTGCTGAGCGCGCCGACGCTGCGGGCGAGCGTTTCACGGGTGCGCACGGCTGTCGAGCAAAGTACCTGATCGGGGGTGAAGCCTTGCTCTTTCAGCCAGACCCCAAGCGCCTTGGCGGCGGTGCGGCCCCGTTTGTTAAGCGGGCGGTCATGGTCGCTCAGGGTGAGATCATCCCAGCTTGACTTGGCGTGACGCATGAGGATGAGGCGCAGTGTCATAGGAAGGCTCGCATGTGAAAGGCCGATTGTTCGGGCAGTCTGCCATAGCTTTGGGACTGGGGGCAGACGCGGCGTGCAAGACAGCCGCTTGCAAGGCAGTCAGCCCCGGCGGCACTGTCTATATGGGCGCGGCAGGCGGGCACGTCATAGACTTGGCTTTCGTTCAAAGCTCCGACAGGGCAGGCGGTGAGACAGGGCTTCTCGGCGCAGGTGTTGCAGGGGTTTTGGGCGAGCATCGGCAAGCCATATAGCGCGGGCAGGCGCACGGCGGCGCGGTAGCTGACCATCAGTCCAGCGCGCGTATGCACCAGCATCCCGATGGGGGACTGCCAAGCTTGGCCGCTTTTGAGCGCCCACTCAAGAAAGGGCGCATAGGGCGGATCAGACGGGAACAGCGCCTGACCGCCCCAGCTTTGCGCAAGCGGCGTGACAATGCGCTTTGAGTAGCGGTCAAGCGGGTCGGGGAGGCTGTCGTTGGCCTCGGCTGAGGCCGAAAAGGCGGCCCAAAACCCTGGCTCATGCGGGCCAAGCAGCACGATAGTGCTACCCGCGTCATGCAGCGCGCCGAATGTGGCGAGTTGCACGGATTCGGGGGCAGGGCTCAGTGCTTTCTGAAGGGGAGCCATAGGGACCAAGCAAGGCGTGAGGGCCGCGCGTCTTGCCAGCGCAGGCCGATTTTCATGTCGTCGTGGCCCTCGGCAGGCTGGGCGATGTAGGTGCGGAACATGTGATCCCAGATCGAGAGGGAGAAGCCATAGTTGCTGTCGTGCTCATGGCGGTGCACCGAGTGGTGAACGCGGTGCATGTCGGGCGTCACGAGGAAGGTACGCAGCACGCGGTCAAGCGGCAAGGGCAGGCGCAGGTTGGCGTGGTTGAACATGGCCGTGCCATTGAGGATGATCTCAAACAGGATGATCGCCAGCGCTGACGGGCCCATCACGTAAACCAACCCGATTTTGAGCAGCATCGAGAGGGCGATTTCGACAGGGTGAAACCTGATCGCTGTTGTAACGTCGATCTCGGTATCGGAATGGTGCACTTGGTGCAGCCGCCAGAGTAGCGGGACTTTGTGGGTGATTAGATGCTGCGCCCAGATCGCGAAGTCAAAGAACAGTACCGCGAGGAGTGTTTCGAGCCACAGAGGCAAGTCTAGCGCGTTGAACAGCCCCCAACCGTTGTTAGCCGCGTCGAGGGCGGCGCCGACGGCGAGCAAGGGAACGACCAGCGCGACAAGCCGGAGCGTTGCGGTGTTGAGAAGCGTCATGCTCCAGTTTGTCACCCAGCGTTTGGAGCGCGGGATGTTGCGCTTACGGCGCGGCAGAAGCGCCTCGGCCATGGCCAAAAGTGCGAACAACCCGAGGAAGACAGAGAGGCGAATGAGGGTTTCGTTTTCCATGCGCTTAGTTAGAGCCGGAAGCTGGGCAGGTGCAAGTCACGTGGCCGTTAACCACGGATCAGCGAGCCGGCGCCGTGCTCTGTGTAGAGCTCGAGCAGGCAGGCGTTGGGCGCGCGTCCATCAAGGATCACTACGCCGCGCACGCCGCCATCTATGGCCGTGAGCGCGGTTTCTGTCTTGGGGATCATTCCGCCAGCTATGGTTCCGTCAGCAATCATGGCGCGGATCGTGTCGGCTTTAAGCTCGGTCACGACCTCGCCTTCAGCGTTTTTCACGCCTGCAACATCAGTCAGCAACAAAAGTCTGTCGGCCTTGAGAGCGGCGGCGATTGCGCCTGAGGCTGTGTCGCCGTTGACATTGAATGTCTCGCCGTTTTTGCCAGCGCCAAGTGGGGCGATGACCGGGATCATGTCTTTTTCGAACAGGTCGTGCAGCACGGATGCGTCAATGTCTGTAGGCGTGCCGACGAAGCCGAGCTCAGCGTTGGTTTGCTCGCAAACCATAAGGTTGGCGTCTTTGCCTGACAGGCCCACAGCCTTGCCGCCCTGGCCGTTGATCGCCTGCACGATGCGCTTGTTGACAAGGCCCGAGAGCACCATTTCGACAACTTCAACAGTCGCCGCGTCGGTGACGCGTTTGCCGTCAACGAAAGTGCTTTTGATGCCGAGAACGTCGAGCTTTTCGTTGATCATCGGGCCACCACCGTGGACGATCACAGGGTTCACACCGACCATCTGCATGAGCACAATGTCACGCGCGAAGGTGTCCATGGCGGCCTGATCGCCCATGGCGTGGCCCCCAAATTTGACCACAACAATCGCGCCATTGTAGCGCTGCAACATGGGCAGGGCGTTGGAGAGGGTGCTTGCCGTGGCGATCCAGTCGCGGTTCATATCTTGCGTCTTCATGTTGTTCTTCCGAATTTCAGGGAGTTTTCCATGATTGCGCGCTTGGGCGCAAGGCCCTGCCTGCCTTTAGACGAGTGTCGCGATAATCGTGCGCAACACATCTATCCCGTCGCCCTTTTCACTCGAGGTGACAACAAGCTCGGGGTAGGCGGCCGGGTGTTTGGAAAGCTTGCCGCGCACTTGATCGAGGATTTTGTCAAGCTCGCCAACTTTGAGTTTGTCCGTTTTGGTCAGCACGCATTGGAACGTGACTGCGGAACTGTCGAGCAGTGACATGATCTCTTCGTCGACGGCTTTGATACCATGGCGCGCGTCAATCAGAACAAAGGCGCGGCGCAGGTTTTGACGGCCTGACAGGTATTGCTTGAGCAGGCGTTGCCACTTCTCAACAACGGCCACGGGCGCATTGGCATAGCCATAACCCGGCAAGTCAACGAGGTAGTGACTTTCTTCGATCATGAAGAAGTTGATCTCTTGGGTGCGGCCCGGCGTGTTGGAGGCGCGCGCAAGCCCCTTGCGGTTGGTCAGCGCGTTGATCAGGCTTGATTTGCCCACATTTGAGCGCCCCGCAAAGCAAACTTCAAGCCTGTCGCCCTCGGGCAAGCCCGACATGGCAACAACGCCTTTGAGGAACTCAGCACCGCCACCGGCAAACATTTTGCGGCCTTTCTCGCGGGAAATTTCGTCGGGCGCTTCGGCCAAGGGAAAGGGGAGTTGCATTAGAGAACCTTCAGTGTGTCGCCTGCACGCACTGTGCCGGATTTGCGCACCCGTGCATAGAGGCCGCAGTCTTGGTGGCCGAAACCGTCGTTGAGCGCTTTGAGCGTGTCTGCATCAACTTCGCCTGTGCGGGTGCTGGCGGTTGTGGCACGACAACGCTGGATGGGTTCAACACCTTCCAGCTCGGCTTCGCCCAAGCGCAGGCGCTTACCGACCCATGTGTTTTCTTCCCAAGGTGTGCCGCTATCAAAGATGAAGTTTCCACGCCAACGCAGCGGTGAAATCTCGCGCCCCAACTGCGCTTCAACTGCGCGGTGTGAGGCAAGGTTGATCAGCGAAACAGACGGGAAGTCAGTGTCAGTCATGCCTTGGTCAGGTGCTGTGACAAGTGCCTTGGGCGCGGGCCTGCTCGGGTTGGCCAGCGGTGCCATCCACGCGATGAAACTCTCTGCCTCTTCCGCGTTGTCAGGCGAAAACGTGATGTCTTGCAACTTCGGATGGGTGAGTGTGATGCGCCCTGTCGCGTCATCAAGCTCAGCCTCTATGGCCTGCAGGCTTGGGGATTTGGCCCCAATGACAAACTGGCTGCAAGACTGCCAAGCGGGGGCTGTGGCGTCAAACTTTGACGCCACATGCGCGACAGCCCAGCGGCGATCGTTTGGCAGGGTTTGCCCGGCCGTGAGCCTCACCGCATCAAGCGCCTCGCGACCGTGGCTTTTGATCGGATGCCGCCAGATTTCGGTGAGGGTGTGGCTCATTCGGCGTCCTTCGCCTTTTTCTTGAAGCTTGAGCGGATGTTTCCAAACACATCAGGCTTGTAGCCATGGCTGCGCATAATCAAGTATTGCTGCGTGAAAGTGATCGTGTTGTTGGCGATCCAGTAGATCACCAGCCCGCTGGCGAAACCGCCGAGCATGAACATAAACACCCAAGGCATCCAAGCGAAGATCTGTTGTTGAACAGGGTCTGTTGGCGCCGGGTTGAGCTTTTGCTGGATCCACATTGTGATGCCCAAAAGCAGCGGCAGAATGCCGATGAACACCAGCGCGAGGATGCTGCCAGGCTCGGGCGCGCCCCACGGGAGCAGGCCATAGAAGTTGTAGATCGTTGAAGTGTCAGGGGCTGACAAGTCTTTGATCCAGCCGATCCAAGGCGCGTGGCGCAGTTCAAGGGTGACGAAGATCACTTTATAGAGCGAGAAGAACACCGGAATTTGCAAGAGAATCGGCAAGCAACCAGCGGCTGGATTGACCTTCTCTTTCTTGTAGAGCGCCATCATCTCCTGTTGGACTTTCTGGCGGTCGTCTCCGGCCTTTTCTTTGATGATCTCCATTTGCGGCTGCAGCTCTTTCATCTTCGCCATAGAGGCGTAAGACTTGTACGCCAGCGGGAACAGGATGAGCTTGATCACGAAAGTCAGGCCGATGATCGCCCAACCCATGTTGCCGATCAGCAAGTTGATGTTGTGCAAGAGCCAGAACATCGGCTTGGTGATGAAGAAGAATATGCCCCAATCGATACTGTCGATAAACTTTGGAACGCTTTGGTTGTTTTCATAGTTGCGAATGGTTTCCCATTCTTTGGCACCGGCAAAGAGCCGCGTTGAGGCCGTGGCCGTTTGGCCAGCCGCCAGTGACTGCGTCGCATGTTTGGCCGTCGTTTGGAAGATGTTGCGGCGGGTGTCGTGGAATGTGCTGAGCTTTGAACCCGCGTCGTTCACGATCAGAGCTGTTTGCCAGTAGTGATCAGTGAAGCCTGTCCAGCCTTCTTTTTCAAGCGTGTGCTGTTCGTAGTCACTGCTTGGTGAAATGTCATCATAATCGGTTTCTTCATACTCAGTGTCGACGAGGCTGATCGCGCCTTCGTGCAAAACAAAGAAATTTTTCATGTCAGACGGCTCGCCATGGCGCGCGATGGTGCCGTAGGGGGCCAGCGTAACCGTGCCTGCACCTGTGTTTTCAACCGTTTGCTTGATGGTAAACATCGAGGCGTCATCAAGGCTGATCTCACGGCGGAACGTGAGGCCTGCGCCATTGTCCCATTTGAGCGTGACGGGGCTGCTTGGGGTAAGCGTTTCGCCGCTTTCAACAGCCCAGATGGTGTTTGGGCCGGGAACTGTGTCGAGTGTCAGGCCCGTGCCCGGCGCCCAGCCAAAGAGAGCATAGTAAGCTTCGTCTTGGCTGGTGGGCTTGAGCAGCTGAACGATGTCGCTGTCAGCATCGAGCGTCTGGCGGTAGTTTTTGAGCGAGAGTTCATCAATGCGCCCGCCTGCGAGCGAGAGAGTGCCTGAAAGCGTGTCGGTTTCGATGGCCACGCGGGCGGCGTTTGCTGACGGGTCTGTTGTTGTCGGGGCCGCGGCAAGGGGGGCGGCGCCCGCCTCGGCGGTTGCCGTTGGCACAGTCACATCTGCAGTCTGGCTGGTGCTGATGCCTTCTGCTGCGAGCTGCTCTGGCGTGGGCTCTGGCGGCGGGAAGAGAACACTCCATGCCAAAATGACAGCCATGCTGAGCGCGACGGCGAGAATGAGGTTCTTGTTTTGATCTTCCATTGCGAGCCCTGTCACCTTTGCTTTTGCAAGTGCAGCAGGTTCAACAGAGTGCGGGCCCGAAGGTCAAGCGGTTATTGGGAAACGAGGCAAAAGGCAGCGCATTTAGGGGTATTTTATTGAGAACAAGGCCTGGATTTGTAAGGAACATGGCTGATGGCGTGTTGTGTTTTGCGGATCACGTGTTTTGGTGATGTCTATAAAGCGTGTTGGTTTTTTTGTGCGGCGGAGAACGGGAGTTGAATCTGCTCAACCGAAGGGTGAGAGCGCCGAGAACCTCCGGTTTATGGCGATCATTGATAAGCAGTTTCTGGAGGCGCCCTGGTACGGGTCGCGCCAAATGGCACGTCATGTGAAGCGCAATACTCATCAATGTGGCCTCCACCGGGTTCGTCGGTTGATGCGCCTCATGCGGTTGATTCCGATTTATCAGGAGCCCAACACGAGCAAGAAACATCCGCAGCATAAAATCCGGCCCTATGCCAGTAAAACAGACCAATGAGATTAGCAGCCTAAATGAAACCCTGATCCATCTTAACAAGGCTGCAAACTGGTCGAATAACTAGGACCACCTCTCTTGTCAGTAAGCTTTCGAAGGTTTGCTGTTTTATGTCGCCTATGCAATTTGGTCGCGGAAGCTACATTGTTTCTTCGAGTATCAGTATCCAACCAACACGCTATGAAGGCATTTTTGTTTCTAGCCCAATTTCCCACTGATCTTGGGCAGGGCACCAAGCTTGGCATTGTGTGATTGCAACCATGTGATGGTTTCTTCAAACGGCATTGGCCGAGCAAGGCCGTAACCCTGCACATGCGCGCAACCCAGCTGGCCGAGCATGGTATGTTCGCCAGCGGTTTCGACGCCTTCAGCGAGAGTTTCAAGCCCTAAGCGTTCGGCCATTGTCTGGATGGCCGAAACCATGCGCTGCTGCTCTTGGTCTTTGTCCACGCGTGTTATGAAGGAGCGGTCTATTTTGATGCGCTCAATCGCAAACCGTCGGATGGCGGTGATCGAGGCATGCCCTGTGCCGAAATCATCCAAGTCGATCCTGCAACCCATTTCCGCGAGCTTTGCTAGGTTGCGCGCTGCTGCATCTTCCGGAGAGCCAGCGACGATGGTTTCGAGAACTTCGATGGTCAGACGATTAGGCATGAGATCAAACCGATCCAGATCCCAACGGATTTTCTCTGCAAGTTTGGGGTTCCGCAGCTCTTCGGCGGTGAAGTTGACAGCGACGCAGGGCACGTCGACGCCCGCTTTGTCCCAAGCTTTTATCGCTGTGAGCGCGCTATAGAGGATGACTTCGCCAAGCCGCTCCATTTGCCCTGATTCTTCAAGGGCAGGTAAGAAATCTGCGGGAGACACGGTGCCGCGTGTGGGGTGGTGCCAGCGAGCGAGGGCTTCAAAGCCCGTCACGCGGCCTGTGTCGGTTGAAATCTGTGGTTGAAACCAAGGGGATATCTCCCCGTTGTCGAGAGCGGAATGCGCTTCATTTACCAAGGCGGCGCGTCGTACTGTTGTTTCAGCCATTTCGCGGCAGAATGAGCGGATTGCGGAAGGGGCGTTGCGGGCGGCTTCGCTGAGGGCAATCTCCGTTGCTTTGAACAGGGCGGGGCCGGTATTGGCAGGGCTTCTTGCGTTTAGGCAAAACCCGATTGCACAGCTGACGAATAGCGTATGTGCGTCAACTGAAACGGGCTCTTCTGCGGCTGACTGGAGTCTCGCCGCCAGTTGGATGCCGCTCTCAAGCTCGAAATGAGGCACGGGCGCGAGCAAAATAGCGTAACGTGCGCCGCCCATCCAGAACACCTGATCGTGCTCGCGCAGGGTGGTTTTGAAGCGCTGGCCGATCCGCTCGAGCAGCGTGTTGGTTGCGGTTTGACCATAGCGCTGTGAGAGCGCTTCAAACTCTTCGAGTTGAATGAGAAACAGCGCAGATTTGCGGTTGTGATTTTCGCAGATATCCAGAGACTTTTGCATCTCGGGCTCAAGAGCGGTTTGCAGTGCAAGGCCTGTCACCGGATCAAGCCCATGCAGCCGGTCGCCGCGCGCCTCCTTAAGGGTGCCGGACACCAAAAACAGCAGGGGCAGGCCGAGGGCGACACTGACCAAGGCCAACTCGCCAGCGACCCAAAAAGCGCCAAGCGCCAGAGCGGGCACAAAAGCGAGCATATGTGGGCCGGTGAGCCAACTGCCAAGTTGTTGGCAGAATGCAAATGCAGAACGCGCATGAGATTTGGCCATGTGATATCCCCTCAGATTATCTTGAGAGGACGCTAAACGGATAGTCTCAATAGGTGATTAACGCAGAACGAGGGGTGCGGGTTTTTCTGACGGTTCACTGTTGGGGGATATGTTAAGGCCTTGAAAGTTAAATATTTTTGGATCAAGTAAATGGCTTGGGCGCGTATTCATAAGAGCCTTGAACATAACTCCACGCCGCCCCGGGCTGTTCTTTTCCCAGCCATCCAAAATCTGCTTAACCTGCTGGCGCTGCAACCCATCTTGGCTTCCGCACAGGTCACAGGGGATGATCGGATAGGCCATTGCCCGGGAGAATTTTTCGCAATCTTGCTCAGAGACATGGGCGAGAGGGCGATAGAGAAACAAGTCGCCTTCCTCGTTGACCAGCTTTGGCGGCATCGTGGCAAGGCGCCCGCCGTGAAACAGGTTCATGAAGAATGTCTCAAGAATGTCGTCACGGTGGTGGCCGAGCACGACAGCTGTGCAGCCTTCCTCACGCGCGATGCGGTAAAGATTACCACGTCGCAAGCGCGAGCAAAGCGCGCAGAAAGTGCGCCCCTCGGGCACTTTGTCCATCACGATCGAGTAGGTGTCTTGATACTCGATACGGTGGGGCACCTGCATCCGCTCAAGGAACTCGGGCAACACCGTGGCGGGAAAGCCGGGCTGGCCCTGATCAAGGTTGCAGGCCAGCAGCTCGACGGGCAGAAGCCCGCGCCATTTTAGCTCGTGGAGCACGGCCAGCAGCGTGTAGCTGTCTTTGCCGCCTGACAGGCAGACGAGCCACTTGGCGCCGTCTTCGACCATGCCGTATTGCTCTATTGCCTCGCGCGCGTTCTGTATAATGCGCTTGCGAAGTTTCTTGAACTCGGTGGTTTTGGGCGCGCCGTAGAACAGCGGGTGTATGTCATCAGGCTTGTCTAGCATGAGGCCTTTTCGCACAGCTTTGCGCGCGCGAAAAGGGCCTGTTTTGACGCTTGGGGTAGGCGATACCTGACTATGCGCATCGATGATCTTCTGCCATGCTGGGAAAAAACCACATGGAGGAAGCTGATGGACTATGTATTTACGGTGCGCCGCCGGAGCGGCAACGAGTTTGAGCCAGAACCCGGCGCTTCGCATTTTCTGAAGGTGCCAAACAGCGCCAGCATGCCGACGCCAGCGCATAAGATCACCAAGACAGCTTGGGTGAATGAGGTGATAGAGGCCGCGCGCCACGGGCCGCAAGACGACGGGCCAGTTGGCGATATTCTTATTTATATTCACGGGTTTAACACCCCGATGGACGTCATGCTTGAGCGTCAACGCAAAATCCGCACCGAACTTGACAGCTTGGGCTATGAGGGCGTCGTTATCAGCTTTGATTGGCCCTCTGACAACAAAGCGCTCAACTATCTGGAAGACCGTGTCGATGCCAAGCAAACCGCGTTCCGGCTGGTCACCGAAGGCATCCAAAGCTTCGCGGCACTGCAGCGGCCAGACTGCCATATCAACCTGCATGTGCTAGCGCATTCGATGGGCGCTTACGTGTTGCGAGAGGCGTTTGACGACGCTGACGACAGGCCCGGTGTGGCCTCGCATAGCTGGTCTGTTAGCCAGCTGATGGTGATCTCTGGCGATGTTTCAGCGAGTGGCATGGCAGCGGGCAGTTCGAAATCTTCATCGCTCTACCGCCACTGCGTGCGGCTGACCAACTACTTCAACCCGTTTGATGACGCGCTGTCGCTGTCCAACGTCAAGCGCGTCGGCGTTTCGCCGCGGACAGGGCGCGTGGGCCTGCCCGAGAACGCGCCGAGCAAGGCTGTCGACATCAACTGTGGCAACTACTACCAAGCTCACGCAGGCGACTTTGCGGGCATCGCGAATGCCTCACATGTTTGGTATTTCTACGACAGCCGCTTTTTTGAAGATGTTTACTACACCATTCGCGGCGAGATGGACCGCCACGCCATCCCGGGGCGCGGGCGCGGCGATAAAGGCAACCTTGTGCTGCTAGACAGCACCGATCAACCAGCAGTGTTAGGCTAGTTGTGCGTGTTTAGGCTGATGCTTCAGCCTAAACACGGCCCATGTCTTTGAGGCGCCTGTGCAGGCCTGAAGCGCGTGGGTCACCGGCTTCTAGCGCAAAGACAAAGGCATGGGTGAGGAAAAAGGCGCTCTCGACGGCTTCGTTTGAGAGCGCCGAGGCTTCGGCGTAGAGCGCTATCAAGGCTGTGCGGTCATCGCGCGCATGGGCCTCAAGCAGTTTTGCGTCAAGTGCGCTCACGCGGGCCTCACACTGGCGCGATTTTTTGGCGATGACTGGTGACTTGGTTGGCAACCCAGTCATGGAAGCAATGCGTTGGCCCGTCCATCGCGGGGGAAAAGCGCCCGCCGTCAAAGACTTGGCCGTAGCGGCCCTTTTGCATACCCTCGACCACGAAGATGTCTTCGATGAATACAGTCTTCCACTGAGTGGAATTCTTGGCGCGCAGGGCTTCGTTAACTTTGGGCTCGGCGTAAAAAATATGCACGTGCTCAAGGGTCTTGTCGACAGCTTTCGGCTCAAGGATGATCGCAAAGGCATGGTCACGCTGCACGCCCAGCAGAACGTTGGGGTAAACGGTGATGTATTCGCCACCAGTGTCCCATTTGTCAGACAGGTCCGCGAAGTCGGGGAAAGTCTCGCCTTCTTGGCCTGTAAGTTGGCGGTAGACGAGCGTGCCTTGGCCAGAGTAACGGCCATATTCTTCGATGTTGTAGTGATCCTCCAGCCGCGAGTAGCTGTTGAGGCCGGGGTGAACCCAAGGGAGGTGATAGCTCTCACAGTAGTTTTCGACAGCCAGCTTCCAGTTGGTATCAACCTCAAGCTGGAAGGTGCTGTCTTCGCCGCCATGGTGGAGCGGTACGTCGAACTCTTTCCAGCGGTCCAGAAGCTCGGCATGGACGGTTTCAAAGGGGGCGGCCGTGCCGGAGGCGTTCACAAAGACAACGCCCATCCAGATATAGCTTGGCACTTCGAATAGGCCGAGCTCGCTTTTGGGCATGTCTTTGTGGGTGTTCATCCCCGGGCCGCCCACGTGTGGAGTGGCAACCAGAGCGCCTTTGGTTGAGTAGCACCACGAGTGATAAGGGCAGCGAATTGCGCCTTCGATCTTCTTGGGCTCGCTGACAAGGATCATTCCGCGATGGCGACAGGTATTCTGAAACACGCGCACATCGCCGTCTTTGTCGCGAATAAGCAGGAGCGGCATGCCGACAAACTCTATCGGGACGGCATCGCCGTTTTCGTGCACCTCTGCAGTTACGGCAATACCTGACCAGTTGTTGTAGAGCACGGCATCGCGCTCTTCCAGAAACGTGCGCTCGTTAACGTAGTGTTCGTTTGGCAGGCCATTGGCCGTAGCAACCGGGCGCATGACGCCGGACAGGTCTTTGCTCATCTGCGTGTCTCCCTGCGGGTGTGAGTTGTGACTGTCAAAAGCGTAGAGTAGAATCAGCGCGTCACTTTCCTCACTGCGACAGGAGTTTTCTCAAGGCGACGTTTTTGGCAGAAAAGCCAGCCACTAGCTGGAGGCCCGCAACCAGAATTATCATGGTCTCCCGCCCTCGACGCTTTGCATTAAAATGCAAACGCCGATGTTGGGCATGGCCGGGTGGCGCTGTGTCAGCAAAGCTGACACAGCGCCACCCGGCGGGGCGACTTGGCGAAGCCAAGGCGCAAA